>JAFRPW010000030.1 GCA_017428945.1 Bacteroidales bacterium
CCCCAGAAGGAAGAAGAGAAGAAACCGGAAGACAATAACCAGAACAACAACGACGGCAACGGAAACGGTAATACCGAACCGACCGGCGCCAAGACGTTGATTGTCTATTACAGCTACACCGGCAACTGCCGTGCGATTGTCACTTCCCTTACCGGGCAGATTGAGGCGGACGTGCTGGAGATCCAGCCTGCCGAGGAGGGGCTCAAGTACGAAGCCGACAACTATAAAATCGGAAGCGCCCTTATCGCCGCTATCCGGGAAAAGCCGAATGACGCCGGCAGTTATCCCGGCATAAAGGAAGTGAGTGCGAAACCTGAAGACTATGACCGGATCATCATCGTCACACCCCTGTGGTGGAGCAATATGGCGGCCATCATGCAGAGCTACCTGTTCCAGAGCGGGAGCAAGATGGAGGGAAAGACCATCGGACTCATTGTCTCCAGCTATTCCAGCGGCATAACCGAAGTGGTGAAGGATGCCAAGCGGCTTGTCCCGAAAGGCAACTTCTACGAGGAGAGCCTCTGGATTAACAACAGCAACCATTCCAAGCGGGCCGACCTCGTCAAAGAGTGGCTGGCCGCCAACCAAAAGACTCAATAACGCAAACGATATGAACCTTACACAGGAATGGGACAAGGTGTTCCTGCTGAGTGACAAGGTGGAGCACTCCAAAATCACCTTCCATAACCGCTATGGAATCACCCTTGCCGCTGATTTGTATGTTCCCAAAGGCGCTACGGGCAAACTGCCCGCCATTGCCTGCGCCGGTCCCTTCGGGGCTGTCAAGGAGCAGGTGTCGGGACTGTACGCTATGCGGATGGCGGAGCGCGGTTTCCTGACCATCGCCTTCGACCCTTCGTTCACCGGCGAGAGCGGTGGAGAGCCCCGCAATGTCGCCTCTCCGGACATCAATACCGAGGACTTCTGCGCTGCGGTGGACTGGCTCAGTGTCCAGGACAACGTAGATGCGGAGCGCATCGGAATCATCGGTATCTGCGGTTGGGGCGGCATGGCGCTGAATGCTGCTGCACAGGATACACGAATCAAGGCCACGGTGGCCTCCACCATGTATGATATGACCCGCGTAAACCGAGAAGGCTACTACGGCAGTGAAGATACCCCCGAAACCCGCAGGGCCAAGAAAGAGGCCATGAACGCCCAACGTACGGAGGACTACCGCAACGGGACATACAAACTGGCAGGCGGTCTCCTGGAAGTGAAGGATCTTACCGACGATACGCCCCAGTTCATCAAGGACTATTGCGACTTCTACAAGACCCCGCGCGGCTACCACAAGCGCAGCGTAGGCGGAAACGGCGGCTGGAACGTCAGCTCCAACCTCCCGTTCATCAACATGCCCCTTCTGCAGATGGCCGCCGAAATTGACCATCCCGTTCTTTTGATCCACGGCGAGAACGCCCATAGCCGCTATTTCAGCGAGGGAGCCTTTGAAGCCATGACCGGCGTGAAGCCCGAACCCGGCAAGAGCACCGTAGTCGGCAACAAGGAGCTGCTGATTATTCCCGGAGCCGTCCACTGTGACCTCTATGACGACCGCGCTGGTGTTATCCCTTATGACAAGATGGAATCTTTCTTTAAAGACAATCTGAAATGAAACGCATACTCTTCACCCTCGCGGCAGTCTGTATGATGGCCCTTGTCGCGTGCAGTAACAATACTTCGAAAATGAAAGAGAATACGATTACCGCAAGAGAACAGCTGACTTTCCCCATCGGCCAACCCAATGACGCTTACGCGCAGTTTTTCGTGGGACAGAGCTATCTAGCTCCGCTTGCCGGAGGCTATGCCAACGTAACCTTTGAGCCCGGTTGCCGCAACAACTGGCACATCCACCACAAGGCCGTGCAGGTGCTTATTTGTGTTTCTGGCCGTGGCTGGTATCAGGAATGGGGCAAACCTGCCGTTCCGCTCACCCCTGGCACAATCATCGAAATCCCCGAAGGCGTGAAGCACTGGCACGGAGCCGCTGCCGACAGCTGGATGCAGCACCTTGCCATCCACACTCGGGAGCAGGAAGGCGCATCCAATGAGTGGCTTGAGCCGGTTTCGGACGAGCAGTATAATAGGCTTTAATCCGTAATAGCAGCGCCCCGGCAGTCCAGATGGATTGCCGGGGCACTGTTATTATATCCTCTTTACAGCGTGTCGAACTTCACGCCGCCTTCCTGCTGCCCGTCGGTGTAGAGTTCACGGGGCAGGATGTTCGGGTACTGGTGCCACTGGCGGATGCTCATGCAGCCGTGGCCGCCGGTGAGTTCACGAACGCTGCCGTCTTTGCCGATGAAGCGTCCCTCGATGTCGCGATAGGTAAGGGTTGCCACGGGATTGTCCGGCACCTTGAAAGTGACGCCCCAAGGGGATACGTTTGCGGCCTTGGCGGTCATCTCGTAAGTGCCGTCCTCGGTCTTGATGAGCACGCGGTAGGTGCCGGGGATGAATCCGTCGATGTCGCGCACGAAAATCCAGTCCTCATGGATGAATTCCAGCTCAGTCACATCGCGGTCGCCGCCCTTAAGATTGCCGTTGGAGGTGTAGTGCTTGCCGGTGATGAGGTCATAGAGGGAATAATCCTTCATTCCAGCACGCATATCGTACATGGAGGAGTGGACTTCGTTGAAGGCGATGAATCCCCAGTCTTCCCAGGCGCCCAGTTCGGCGGCGCTGCTGTCCACAGCCACGTAGCGTTCGCGGATGCCGAAGCCCTTCACTTTGATTTCCTTGCCATTCAGCCATATGGTTCCATCAACGGGAGCGGCCCAGTTGTAGCCGTAGGTAATACTATGCTGCGTGAGCGGAGAAGGAGTCTCACGGCCATACCAGAGTGGCAGACCTTCGGGACGGTGCCAGAGGTCGGCGCGGTACTCGCCGTCGCAGGTGTCCACCATTAGGTGCCAGCGGTTGTCGGCGAAGCACTCCACGGTGTACTGCGGGCCGCATGTTACGACGATATGGTCGCCGCATTCCTCAATCTTCAGCGTCCCCTGCGGATGACGGAAGAAGTGATGCTTCACGATTTCACCGGGGAAATCTCCTACTTTGTAGATACTGTTGCGAAGCTGACGGATACTGCCTTCTCCACCGTCAACGGAGAGGGAGACCAAGTCCAGTTTCTCTGCGGCCAACGAGAGGATGCTTCCGCCCAGGGAGTAGTGCTCGCCGTCGTCGCCCTGCACGTCAAAACGCATGAGCCAGTCCAGGAAACCTTGTCTTACTTCTTCTTTTACACCGATTCTCGCATCGTCGGCGAGGGTCACTTGGGGATTGCCTATTTTCATGATGTTTTGTGTTTTTATTGTTTGACTTATTGTTCTTGTTTGATTTCCGAGTGCAAAGGTACTGCTGGAATCAGGGCGGGCAAAGAGCAATTCTTCAGAGAAGTTGTGCGATTATTCAGAATTTATGCTATTTTTAGCTTTATTTGCTTAAATTTGTGGTCGAAAAATGAAAGATTCCCTTCACAAAATTATCCTTTTCGACAACTTCTCCGTGGAAGACTCCGATTGGTCCGGAGCGTGCGGAACGGATTTCATGATGTATGAGAACCCGCGTTTTATTGCGGAGAACCGCCACCCTTACAAGATGGACCGCACGCTTGTCATCTTCTGCACCGGCGGGAACGCCTCAGGGAGGGTGAATCTCAGGGAGTATGACATTGTCAAAGACGGACTTCTCGTAGTCCTTCCCAACCACATCGTTGAGATGGAATCGGTGAGTGACGATTTCCGGGCTTCTTACATCATCTCTTCAGAGGCCTTCCAGAGCAGTCTTGACATCGCCGGGGCCTTCCAGCTTCACCGCGAGATGGAACAGACTCCCTGGCGCCAGTTCTCCGGCAGGGCGCTGTACTCCATCAAAGGGTATTTTTCCATGTGCAGGGACACGCTGGATGCGGAAGACAATCCCAACCGGCTGGAGATTATCCGGCTGATGACCAAGGCTTTTTTCCTTGGACTTGGCTATTATCTGCACCAGGATACAACGCAGGAAACACTGGGAAGGGAGGAACGCATCTCCAAGCGTTTCCTGACAATGGTCGAGCAGAACTATACCCGTATCCGCGAGGTGGAAGAATATGCCAATAGGATGGCCATATCCCCAAAATACCTATCCATGTCCGTGAAGGCATCCACAGGGAAAACCCCTGGCCAGTGGATAGGAAACTACATTACCCTCGACGCCCGCGCCCAGCTTGCATCCACCCGCAAGACGATCCTCCAGATCTCCGATGAACTGGGCTTTGCCACCCAGTCCGAGTTCGGACGCTATTTCAAACGTATTGTCGGGATTTCCCCAAAGGCGTACAGGGAGTCACTCAAGTAGTCAAGTAAATTCAGATTTAACGGTGCTATGATAACAGATACACTCAAAGCCATTCTTGTTGTGGGCTCCGGGAGTTTCCTCGGCGGAGCCGCAAGATATCTTGTCTCGCTGGCCATGAAAAACGCCAGTAAGGGATTCCCTTGGGCAACGCTGCTGGTCAATGTGGCCGGATGCCTTCTTATCGGTCTTCTCTGGGGCTGGCTTAGCCGGACATCCCAGATGGAAGGTAATCTGTCCCTATTCCTGACAGTAGGTCTCTGCGGCGGTTTCACGACCTTTTCTACCTTCTCAAAGGAGGCAATGATGCTGCTTCAGAACGGTAATGTCTGGGGATTTGTGGGATATGTGGCCGCGAGTGTCATCATTGGCATTGCATTCGTAGCAGCAGGATACTTCCTGACGAAATAAACATCTGCAATATAACAACAAGCCCTGGCATTCTCAATGGATTGCCAGGGCTTCACTGTTGATTATCCTTCAGTACGGATGCTTCACATCAACATCTATTTCCAATCACTTCACCGCTATCATTTCTTCCGTTGCGGCCCAAAGTCGTTCCGCTACTTCCCGGTCGGTCATGTACGGTGTCAGGGTTGCCTCTCCGGGAATGCCCTTGAGTTCACCCCGGCCTGACGGCCCGTAATATACGCCACTGCGGACCAGCGGCGATGTGGCGGCAAAGATGGCCGGGAGAGCACCCTGTTCAGGGTTTTGTCCGATGACTCCGAACATAAAGCTGACGAACTTGCTGACGAAGGCCGGGAGCCTGTCTCCGCCACGGGTTATCCCTGTGGATGCGGCTCCCGGATGTACCGGGATGCAGGCTATGGGACTGTTCGCTACGCTGAGCCTTCTCGCCTGTTCCAGCGCAAAGACAAGAAGGGCCAGTTTGGACTGCGCATAGGCAGTCATCCGGTTGTACTTATGCAACTGAAGGTCGTCGAAATGCAGTGTCGTGCGTTTGGTCGCAAGGCTGGCCTGCACCACGATACGGGTTCCTTCCACGGGCCTCAGATACGGCATCAGCAACTGCGTGAGCAGGAAATGCCCCAGATAATTGGTGGCAAACTGACGCTCAACCCCCTGCGGGCTTTCTTCCCTTGACGGGACATTGGAGATACCCGCATTCAAGATGAGCGTGTCGATAAGAAGGCCGGTTTCTTTCCACTGCTCGGCAAAAGCCCGGACTGATTCAAGGTCTGCCGTGTCTATGCGCATGAAGCGGATGTCGCTGTTTCCGGTGGATTGGCGGAGCTCTGCCGCCACCCGGTCTCCCTTCTGCTGGTTTCTTGCGGCGATGACGATGCTGCCGCCTTTTGCCGCCAGGACCTTTGCGATTTCAAGTCCGAGTCCGTTGGTGGCCCCGGTTATGACAATGACCTTCCCGCTCTGGGAAGGCACATCATCGGGTGTCCAATGGAGAGATGCCATGGCTATTCCTTCACTTTAAACCACTTGCAGAACAGCAGCGCCAGCAGCATCGGGGCAAAGGAGGTGACAATGTCCATCGCCAGAGTCCCGGCGGGAAGCTTGGCCAATGCGAAGAAGTAACACGTCCCCAGAAGGATATGACCAAGGAATCCGCTCACAAGGGCGATGGCCAGAGCCTTCCCGGACATCATCTTCCCCTTGAGGCTGGCAATGAATATCCAGCACACGACCGGGAGGAAGACCAGCAGACCTGTCCAGAATCCCGGATTTTCGGCAACGGACTTCACTCCGGCAGCGGACATCACCACGTGCAGCAGTCCGTTGGTAAGGATAAAGCCGAAGGGAGCGAGCGCTACGGCAGGGTTCTTCTTCCCGAACAGCCATGCACCCAGCGGTACGGCCAGCCAGACAAAGACGATGTTCATCAGGGGAAAGTGCACGAGCGGAAGATCCATGTCACCGAGCTTGGCAATCGGGCTCTCCGGAGAATAGAAAGTGGACACGATGTCGTACTGACCGTCCGTGATGTGAAGGGCATATTCTTCAAACTGATGTGCCATATACATTGGCGCAGCGAGCCAGGCAAGCCACTGCGGGTCTTTCCACCGGGGCAG
>JAFRPW010000031.1 GCA_017428945.1 Bacteroidales bacterium
CATGGGCAAGGTAGCCGTCCAGTGGTGGCTCTCCAATGCCCGTCAGCGACGTGGCGACAATGACATTATGGTGCGTATTATCCATCACAACTGCTCGTATAACAAGATAACAGTACTATTTTGCTATTGATAAACTGACAATTCCGATTTATCAGCGCAAAAATACTTACTTTCTGCTACGTGACCAAAAGAAAGCCTCGCTGGAGGGTATCCAACGAGGCAAACAGGTTCAGGTTTCAGTCATGAGGACCGGCGAGGACTAGTCTCCGCCACCAGCGGGCTCTTCACCGGCTGCGGCGGCGTCCCACTTGGCCTCGGCCAGCATGGTGCCGGACTTCTCGCCGGTGCCGGAGTTCACTTCATAATCACCTTCCCGCCGGTGACGTCCTGAAAATGCTCGGTGGCCCAGCCGATAAGGCCTTCAACATGCGGCATCAGTGATTTTCCGAGAGGCGTGAGGCTGTACTCCACCCGGGGAGGGATCTCCGGGTATGCCTTCCGATGAACCAGCCCATCGCGTTCAAGGTCCTTGAGTTTGGCGGAAAGCATCTTCTGGGAGACGTCGCTCATCTGGTGGTAGATCTCTCCAAATCGGAGCGTGCCGCTCTGGTGCAGGTGATATAATATAAGGAGGGACCACTTGTCGCCGAAACGGTCAATGACGTTCCGGATGGGACAGGTGAGGTAAGCGGTATTGATTTCTTTCATTTTAAAAACACTGTTTCGTGCAAATATACGCCAATTCTTACAAAAATACTACTACCTTACAAATTTGTACCTACTTGACAAACGGGAAGTGCAGTTGTACCTTTGCATCAGAAAACAATAAACACCTCATGATTATGGCAAAGAAAGTATTACTCATTGGCGCAACGGGCTTTGTTGGTTCCGCCATCCTGAATGAACTCATCTCCCGCGGACATGAAGTAACCGCTCTGGTACGCAATGCCGATAAACTTGCTGGCAAAAAAGGCATAAAAGCAGTTGTCGGTGACGTTGCCGACGAAGAGGCCGTCACACACCTGGCCGAAGGCAAAGACGCTGTTATATCGGCCTACAATCCCGGCTGGATGAATCCGGACATCGCCCGTCTCATTACCGAGAACTATCCCAAGATTCTGTCGGCCGCAAAGAAGAGCGGTGTTGGGCGTCTTCTGATTGTTGGTGGCGCGGGTACGCTCTTCTGCGCTCCTGGGCTCAGGGTTGTGGACAGCGGCGCTATTCCCGAGGAAATCATGGGCGGAGTCCGTCCGCTGGGCGATTTCTACCTCAACACTCTTACCAAGGAGCAGGATATCGACTGGGTATTCTTCTCGCCTGCAGGCGCTTTCGACGAAAAGGGTGAACGCACAGGCAATTTCCGTCTGGGGAAGGACGACCTTATCGTCGACGCCAACGGCCAGAGCCATATCTCCGTCCAGGATTATGCCCTCGCAATGGTCGATGAACTGGAAAAGCCAGCCCATCACAAAGAACGTTTCACCATCGGCTATTAAGATGAAAGAAACACTGGACTTCCTTCGGGACAACAACGAGATTGCCTTCGCCACCCTCGGCGAGGGCAATCGTCCGCAGTTACGGGTCTTCCAGATCATGAAGATGGAAGGCACTACGCTCTGGTTCGCTACCGGTCCGCACAAACGGGTTTATGCAGAACTGCAGGAGAATCCGGCCGTGGAGGTCCTTGCAAGAAACGGGAATATCTCGGTCCGCGTAAGCGGCGATGCCGTCTTTGACGTACCGGATGATATTTGCAGGGAAATATACAATACCAACCCGGTTCTGCCCCGGCTTTATCCGAGTTACAAAGATCTTGCGTATTTTCGCGTAGAGATTGACCGGATGGATTATTTTGACCTCACTCCCACGCCACCTGTGCTGCGACACTATGACCGGGCTACAGGAGAATACAAAGATTTAAGCCCTTTTGGCGCAAAGAAATGAACCTATACGACAACATAGGATGGATCTGCCGATACCTGCTGGACGAGAATCCCAGGTATCGGAAGATGGTCATCCCGGAAAACCTGGAAGAGCGTCAGGCACTGATGCGTTCGCTGCTGAATATCCGTATGCCGCTGCCGGTTACACAGGAGTTTCTGCAAGCGCAGGATGCCGAGCTGCAGGCACAGCTAGCGGATAAAGGCGTTGTGGAGATAAATAGGCAGGGACTGGTAGAGTGGCAAGGTGACATTACCAGTCTCAAGGTCGATGCCATTGTCAACGCCGCCAACTCCCGGATGTTGGGCTGTTTCGTGCCGATGCACCGTTGCATCGACAATGCTATCCACAGTGCTGCGGGAGTGCAGCTACGGCTGGCCTGCCAGGAAATGATGCAGGGCGGCGAGGAGCCCACGGGGAGCGCCAGGATTACTCCCGGGTTCAACCTGCCAGCAAAGTATGTACTGCATACCGTTGGGCCGATTGTTACCACTGCCCGGCCGCTCCGTCAGCAGGAAGTACAGCTGGCATCATGCTACCGTTCTTGCCTGGAACTGGCCGACAAGAACGGCCTGCGGAGCATTGCCTTCTGTTGCATTTCCACCGGAGAGTTCCGCTTTCCGAACGATCTGGCCTGCGAGATTGCCGTCCAGACAGTGCGCGATTATCTGGCTTCGAATCCGAAGACCAACCTGAAGACAATCGTCTTCAACACCTTCAAAGACATTGACCATGAACTCTACTCAAACGCCCTTGCAGAAGGCTGAAAAAGCCATCCGGGAGGCCGAATACATTGTGATAGGGGCCGGAGCTGGCCTTTCTACCGCCGCCGGTATCCATTACAGCGGCCCGGACTTCCAGGAAACGTTCAAAGATATGATTGAGCGCTACGGGTTCACGGACCTCTATACGTCGTCATTTTATCCTTTTCAATCTGAAGAGGAAAAGTGGGCTTACTGGTCCCGCCATATCGACTATGCTCGCTTTGCCCCGGAGGGCCTGCCGCTTTATAAAAAGCTGCTGGAAATGGTTAAGGGCAAGGAGTACTTTGTTATCACAACCAATGTGGATGGCCAGTTCATCAAGGCTGGTTTTCCCGAAGAAAAAGTTTTTGAAGTCCAGGGCGACTACGGCCTGATGCAATGCGCCACCGCATGCCACCCCAAACGCTACAGCAACCAGAGTTTGGTTAAGCAGATGGTCGCCCAGCAACACGACTGCCGTGTCCCGTCTCACCTCGTTCCAGTCTGCCCCGTCTGCGGCGGGCCGATGGAAATCAATGTCCGGAAAGACCGATACTTCGTGGAAGACGAACGCTGGCACGCCCGGGCCAATGACTATTATCACTTCCTTGAGAAAGCCCAGGACAAGAAACTCGTTCTGCTGGAATATGGTGTCGGTTTCAATACCCCCACCATCATCCGTTTCCCCTTCGAGCGGATGGCCGCATCTTTCCCTGATACCATTCTTATCCGAATCAATACAGAGCGCAGCTATCCCCAGTATCCGCTGGGAAACAAGTATATAGCTTTGGAATCGCTCGATTGATGGGGAGAAGCCGAATTCGTATTTAGTATCCTACGCCATCCCTGTCTGACAGGCTTTCCGGTAAGCCAAAGGTGTTATCCCGGTGAGGCGCTTGAAATACTTGTTGAAGAAGGCGGGATTGGGAAATCCCAGTTCTTCGGAAATCTGGATTACCGTGCCTTCGGTTTGGGATAGAAGCACTTTCGCTTCCTGGATCAAGGCCTTTTCTATCCAGTCCATGACGCTGCTGCCGCTTTCGGCCTTGACAAGAGCGGACAGGTAATGCGGAGAAACATTCAGCTGCCCTGCATAGAAAGGAATGCGATGTTCCTTCGTGCAGTGTTCCCTGACAAGCTCCTTGAAGCGAAAAAACACTTTCCGCTGACGGGATGAGGCGGAAGGCTGGGAACCTGTCTGCTGCTTCTCATACAGGCTTTTAACCTGCGCTTTCAGCGCCAGCGCCAAGTACTCCAGATTGTCTGTCCTTGGAGGTGTATGCCTTGAAGTCATCCACAGCAGGTCAAGAAGAAAAAGGTACTCCTGCTTCTCAGCATCCAGAGAGACCTGAACGGGCTGCTCAAAACTGCCCCGTACGGTATATACCAGATGCAGCATCAGGTCTTCCGACCACCGCGTCAATTCCACAATGCTGCCGGACGGAATGATGAGCAC
>JAFRPW010000003.1 GCA_017428945.1 Bacteroidales bacterium
ACTTGAACTTACCTGTTGGAACCGTTTTCCATTCGCGGCGGAGGTGGTCTTCGTCCCATACCAATACTTCTTTCATTACTGCTTCCATTTCACTGTACTCTTTTTCCCCGTACAGTGTCAACTTTTTTCAGTTCAAGTCATGGTCCAGTATGTCAACTTTGGCATCTACCTGCCCATAAGCGCCACAATGGCCATCCTCGCACTCCCTCTGATGGCCATGATCTTTGTCAAGGGAAAATAACCCTCTACTTGAACGCGTTCTCGCTTAAGGCGTTTCCGGCAAGTCCCAGCTCTTTGAAGAAGTCCGGGACGGGACGGCCCATGAGCACGTCTACATAGAGTTTGGCTATGTACTGGGACAGCATGAAGCCGTGGCCGCGCATGCCGGTAAAGAGGCCAAGTTCCGGGTCCACAATGTAGCGGGGCTCCGTATAATAGCCGCACCAGGTAGCCTGGAAGCTCATGCCCTTAAGGCGCGGGATCCACTCGCAGAACACCTCGGCCGATATTTCCAGGAACTCTTTGGTGTTTATCTTCAGGTTCTTCCCGGCCTCCGCGGCATCCGTTGCGGGGGAGGCGCAGCCGATAATCTGGCCCGTAGATGCCAGCTGCTGCCCGTAAACGGCGCTGAAGCCCTTGTAGCTGCGGCGGTCTATGAGCATGTCCAAGGTGGCTCCGTCAGGTCCCAGCAGCGGCATTCTCTTGGTAATAAACGCCTGATGACGAACGGGATACAGTCCGGTCTTGATACCCAGCATGGAGGCGAACTTCTCCGCACCGGCACCCATGGCGTTTACAAAGATTGCCGTCTTGTAGCGCTGGTATTTGCCTCCAGGCAGTTTTACCGTGAGGATATAGTCCTTACCGTCACGGACGGCGTCTATCAGCTCGGTATCCTCCAGCACCTCTCCTCCCTTGGCAATACCTATCCGGCGTACAGTGTCGATGGTTTTTCCGGGACTGGCCTGCCAGCACTCGTTGGAAATGAGGGCGTGGCTGTAAATGTCCAGGTTAGGGTTGATATAGGGCGATACTTCCTTTGCAAAGTCCTTCCTCTCAACCATATAGGCATCGGACCACGCGCGCGAAGCGTCCAGGCTGCGGTACGTGGCGTCGTCATGGACAAAGTTGACGTAGCGGATCATCCGGAGGTCGATGTCCCTGAGTTTCTGGACCTCGCGGAAGATTTCCAGGTTGCCGCGGGCAATTTCCGCCAGTGCGGGCACGGAGAAGGCGGGGCGGCCGCCGGCTATGCAGCGCCAGGAACTGCCGTGCTCGTTATTCACCAGTACCGGCTTGAGGCCTTCCTCTGCCAGATAGCGGAACAGGGCCGTTCCGGCCATGCCGCCGCCGGCAACGAAGGCGCCCGCTTCAATGGGCTCTTTATTCACGGACGGAAGTATGATCTCCCGTTTTCCGGGGTCTATGAGTCCGCCAATTTCAACCAGGTTGGCCATGGGACCGCGGGGCGTAAACTCTCCCGTAACCTCTATTCCGTATGCCTTCAGGGCCTGTTTTGCGCGGGGCAGGCAGCGGGAACCGCGGCACGGGCCCATGCCCATGCGTGATATATGCTTGAGCTCCTGCGCGGTGATGCTGGTACGGCCCTTAAGCAGCGCCAGGAGGCTCTTCAGGGTAACGTCCTCGCAGTGGCAGATGTAGGTGTTGGCATCGTCATCGGCAGCGGGCGTGAGTTCCAGCGGCTCCGGGTAGCGGTCCTTTGGGATAAAGCCGTGGGCTTCTGTGATATCGGCCTCAATCGAGGTTGCCTTGATGACGGCCACATTTGTCTTGTTGGGCTTGTGGATTATGCGCTCTATTACGCCCTCGCCCAGTTTGGCGCCGTTGTCGTCTACCAGGAAGACATCCTTGCACTCCGGATCCTGGAACTCGAAGGGGAAGAAGAGCTGGCCCCTGGCGGGGTTGTAACCGAAGATTGCCAGGCCCGGGCACTGGGAAACGCAGTCCATGCAGCCGATACACTTGTCGTAGTCGATCACGGGCGTGGACGATGTTGAACTCTTGCTTATTGCCCCTTGCTTGCAGGCAAAGGAGCAGGGATTGCAGGCGAAGCCGTAGAGGCAATCGGCAATGACAAAGGGCTTGGTACGGCCCTGGGCGGGCTTTGCGGGAGCGTCCAGGACGCGCAGGGGCTTCTGCTGGGAGTCGATGTATTCCCGGCTGATTTCCAGATACTTGGCGTAATCGGTCCGGATACCCAGCTCCTGCATTACCTCGTATGCGCACTGGCGGCCGCGGAGAACTGCCGATGTGCCCTCGCCAATCCTTACGGCGTCACCAACGCCGTGGCAGGACCGGCCAAAGACCTCGGCCCCCTTGGTGAGAAGGTTCTTGTCCGGAAGGAGGCCGGTGCAGATGTTTATACAGTCGATGCCGTCAATGCGGACTTCCGTGCCCGGGATGGGCTTGAAGTTCTGGCATTTGGCAATGATGGCGCCCACAATTCCGGAGCGGTCATTATTTGGAATGGCCTCAACAAGGGTGTATCCGGTAAGGATGGGAATGCCCAGCCTGCGTACGCGGTTGGCCTGAACGGGGAAGCCGCCCTCGTTTGGCATAGCCTCGATTATGGCCTTCACCCTTGCCCCGGCCTGCATGGCCTGGTACGATGTAAGATAACCTATGTTTCCGGCGCCAACGGTGAGGATGCTCTTTCCCAGGAGGGTGAACTCCGTGTTCATCATGCGCTGGACCACGGCGGCGGTGTAGACGCCCGGGAGGTCATCGTTCTTGAAGGCGGGCATGAAGGGGAGGGCGCCGGCTGCGACTACAAGGACATCGGCATCCACAAAATAGATTTCTCCGGTGACGATATTCTTGAGTGCCAGGCGTTTACCTTCCAGGATGTCCCAAACCACGGAGTTGAGGAGGATGCCTTCAGTGCTGTCTCCGGCAAGGGTATCGGCAATGTCAAATCCGCGCATGCCGCCGTAGTGGCGCTCCTTCTCGAAGAAGAAGAACTGGTGGGTCTGCATGCGGAACTGGCCGCCCACGGAAGGGTTGGCGTCAATGACAAGATTGTCAACGCCTGCTTTTCTGAGCTCTTCGCGTACTGCCAGTCCGGACGGGCCGGCGCCCACTATTGCAACTGTGGTCTTGTATATCTTGCGGGATTCTGCCGGGGTGTCCTTCTCTTCCGGAGGAAGGGTGGCTTCCTCTATGCGGCATACTTCCTTGACGTCGTCTATCTTGGTTATGCAGATGCGGTGCACGTGGCCGTCTACCAGCATCTCGCAGGCGCCGCACTTGCCTATGCCGCACTCCATGGAGCGGCTGCGGCCCTTAAGGCTGTGATGATGAACGGGAAGGCCGGCCTGATGCAGGGCTGCGGCAATTGTCTGTCCCTTCTGCCCCGTCACGGGCGTTCCTTCAAATAGAAAAGTATGAAGATCCTCCTTGGGAACCTCCAGCACAGGGTGGTTAGTGATTTTGTACATTATCTGTGGTTATCAGTACTACAAATATACAAATTATTTCTTCCCCTTGGCTATAAATATTTGCCCGTAACGGACTCCGGACAGGCCGATAATCCTGCCGGGGTGCCGGAGAAGATAATGCGGCCGCCCTGCTCGCCGGCACCGGGGCCAAGCTCGATAACATAGTCCGCGCTTCGGATTACGTCCGTGTTGTGCTCGATGAGCCAGACGGTGTTGCCGCGGTCCACAAGGGAGTCAAAGAGGCCCAGGATATGGCGGACGTCCTTGGTGTGGAGGCCGTCGGTGGGCTCGTCAATGATGAAGATTTTGCCTTCCGTACCAAGGTAGGAGGCAAGTTTCAGGCGCTGGAGCTCCCCACCGGAGAGGGTGGAAAGGGCCTGGTTGAGGTGGAGGTACTGGAGGCCAACATCGGCAAGAGGCTTGAGCTTTTGTTCGATGACCGTGCCGGCAAAGAATTCCATTGCCCTGCGGACGGAAAGGTCCATGACCTGGGCTATATTCTTGTCCCGCAAGGTGTATTGGAGCGCTTCCGGACCATAACGCAGCCCGCCGCAGGCTTCGCATACGGTTTCTATGGAGTCCATGAACGCCATCTCGGACACTATGACACCTTTTCCGCCGCAAACAGGGCATGCGCCCTTGCCGTTGAAGGTGAAGTATTCTTCCTTAAGCTTATGGGCTTTGGCAAAGGCTTTCCGGATATCCCCGGCAACTTCCATATAAGTTGCGGGAGTGGACCTGAGGCTAACGCCAATGCTTTTCTGGCTTATGTAGACGATATCCTCCGGGCACGCCCTGCGGAAGCACTCCATGAGGGAGCTCTTGCCGCTTCCGGCAACGCCCGCAACTACGCCAAAAACGCCAAGAGGGATATCCACGGACACGTTTTGCAGGTTGTGAAGAGTAGCGTCCCGCAGAGGGAACGTCTGTGTGACAGGCCTGACCACGGCCTTGAAAGGCAGGCTCTCTCCCATGAGCTTTCCCGTAGCAGTATCGCTCTTCAGTAGCTCCGGATATGAGCCCTGGAAGGTTATGTGACCGCCCTCGGAACCCGGCCCGGGGCCCAGGTCCACAATATGGTCCGCAATGCGGATAAGCTCCTTGTGGTGTTCCACCAGAAGCACTGTATTACCATGGTCACGGAGCCTGCGCACAGACCGCTTCATGCGCTCTATGTCCTGGTTGTGAAGACCCACTGAAGGCTCGTCCAGAATGTACAGAACGTCTGAGAGTGAGGAATTTATATACTTTGCAATCTTGCACCTCTGGGCCTCTCCGCCGGAAAGCGTTCCCACCGCCCTGTCCAGGCTCAGGTATCCAAGCCCGATTTCTTCCAGAGCACCCAGCCTTGCGCCTATGGCCTCTTTCAGGTCCACTGCAAGCGGGTCTCCCAGCGAGGCAATCCAGGTGCGAAGGCGGGAGATTGACATAGCGCAGGCCTCGGCAATGTTGATGCCTTCAATCTTGCAGCTCAAAACCTTGGGGTTGAGGCGCGTTCCGCCGCAGTCCGGGCAGACGCCCATTGTGAGCATGGGATTGAGTACGGCGGCGTGCAGGAGGCCTTCCTCGGAGTTGATGATACTCCTGTACATTCTGGGGATAAGGCCCTCGTACTTGGCCGTTTTTGGCCAGTTGGACGGAGGGTTCTTGAGCTTTATCTGAGGGCTGTTCAGGAACAGGTCAAGCTCTTCCGGGGAGTAGTCTTTAATCTTCTTGTCAAGGTCAAACAGCCCGCTGTGGGCGTACCTTATCCATCTCCAGCCGCCTTTTCCAAAGGCAATGTAGTGGATGGTGTCCTCATCGTTGAGGCTCTTGTCAAAGTCTACAAGCTTGTGTATGTCCAGTTCCCGGATTTCCCCAAGGCCGCTGCAGCGGGGGCAGCTCCCCTGCGGATGGTTGAAGCTGAAGCTGTCAGAGTATCCCACAAAAGGCTTTCCAACCCTCGAGAACAGCAGCCTCATTAGCGAGTAGATATCGGTATAAGTGCCAACTGTGGACCTGGAGTTCTGCGCCGGCTTCTTCTGGTCTATGACGATGGCTATCGGCAGGCCCTCTATGCTGTCCACATGAGGCCGGCCATACTTTGGCAGGTACTGTTGAACGAAGGTTGGGAAGGTGTCGTTGAGCTCCCTGCGGGACTTGGCCGCAATGGTATCCAGCACAAGCGAGCTCTTTCCGGAGCCGGAAACACCCGTAAAAACGGTAATCTTGTATTTTGGTATATCCAGGGAGATATCCTTCAGGTTATTCTCCCGCGCTCCTCGGATCTGAATCATTTCCATACCGTAAATATAGCAAATAATTTTACCAGTCTTAGAATAATATGCCTAACTTTGCGGGCATGATGCTGCGAAAACTACCCATACTTACATCCTTACTCCTGTGCCTTGGGTTCCCTGCCAGGGCACAGGTTTTTATCATCAACGACAACTTGTTCCAGGGGCGCATGAGCGAGATCAAGACCACGGTGCTGGACTCTCTCACCAACGAGCCCGTGGGTTTTGCGTCCGTATATGTAATTCCCTCCAAGGATACCACAATCACCAATTTCACCCTCACTGATGCAAAAGGCGAGGCCAAACTGGACGAGGTTCCTTACGGCAGCTATGTCTTCCACGTGGAAATGCTGGGGTACAAGCCCTTTGTCAAAGAGCGCTATTTCCGCGACCGCCAGGTGGACATGGGAACCATCCGGCTGCAGGTGGACGAGCAGTTCCTGCAGGCCGCAGTTGTCACGGATGTGGGGAATCCAATCGTGGTAAAGAAGGATACGGTGGAGTTTAACGCATCGTCCTTCAGGGTGGGCGCCAATGCCATGCTCAAGGACCTCCTGAAGCGTATGCCGGGCATGGAAATCACCGAGGACGGCAAGGTGAAGTTCAACGGGGAAGAAATAGACAAACTCACCGTGGGCGGCCGTACCTTCTTTTTCAACGACCAGAGCACCGCGCTGAACAACCTGCCGGCGTCGGTGGTGGACAAGATCCGCGTGATAGACCGGGAAAGCGAGCAGACCCGCGCCTCCGGCCTCCAGGACGGCAAGCGCGAGAAGGTGCTGGACGTCGCCCTGAAGAAGGAGTACGAGAAAGGCTGGTTCGGCAACGCCGGCTTCAAGGGTGGCGCCACGCTTGGGGACAAGGACGACGATGTCCTCCGGGACAACAGGGGCCTCCTCTGGAGCGCGAACGCGCTGGTATCGGCCTACTCGGAGAAAGACCAGGTGACGGTGATCGCCAACGGGCAGAATATAAACGACTCCAACGGCGTATTCATTATAGTGGACGATGACGGGGAGCGCACCAGTTCCGGACAGGGCCTTTCCACGGCCGGCCAGCTGGGCGTAAACGCAAATACAACGCGTATCAAGGACGTGGAAACTACCGTCAGCGTCAACTACAAGTACACGGATACTGAATCCGGCTCCAAGGCAAACAGAACCACCTACCAGGATGCCGGGAACCTGAATTCCTCCGTGGAAAACAGCTCACAGTCGTACAACAACGGCCTCAGTGCAGAGATGGAGTTCGAGAAGGAAGAGGGCAAGGTATGGTTCCACGTCCGTCCTTCTTTCCGGTACAATTTAACCGATTCTTTCAGTTCCAACAACACGGAGACTTCAAAGGAGGGCACTTTCCTTAACAGCTCCGAAAACACTTCCAGGAACCTGTCCGACTATTATTATGCATCCTTTGATTCGGACGTTACTTTCCGTGAACTCTGGGGGAAGAAAGAGCGTGCTGTCTTTTTGGATGTTTATGCATCGTACAGCACCGGCGGAGGCGATAAGACGGAGACCTCCGTCCTCACTACATCTTCCGGAATAGATTCCAGGACAATGAGATATGACGCCCTTGGTACGCGATCCAACTTTGGCGGGCAGTTCCGATATACGGAACCCGTCGGCGACAAATGGATAATCGCCGCCACGGCCGAGTTAAGCATGAGCCAACAGAACAGCCTCAGGGACGCTTATGATGCCGCCGGCCGCAATGACTATTATTCCTCCGTGAGCAACGCCCATACCGTTGACCAGGAATATGACCTCACCGCCCAGTACAAGTTTGGAGAGAGCAGCTGGCTTACCATAGGCGGAAGTTTGTCCGGGGTTCTGAACGAGACCTTTTCCAAGAGCTACGGCGTTGAGGACATTACTGGAAAGGATGAGTGGAACTGGTTTGTAGCCCCCATGCTCCGATTCCAGCACACCAAGGGTAACGACCGCCTAAGAATCTCCGCATCGGGCTATTCACAGCCTCCGGGCAACTCCAGGATGCTTCCGGTGCTGAATATCAGCAACCCTTCCCGCCTGAGCCTGGGCAATGTCTATCTGAAGCCCTATTCTTCCACGTATTTTAACGCCAACTGGTCGCGGAACAACAGGGAGAAGTTCTCTACCCTCATGGTATACTTGTACGGTCAGGTAAACAATAATCCCATAGGGTCGGCACTCTGGTACGACGGCGACGGAATTCTCTACTCCATTCCTGTAAACGCGTCCAAGCCCTCCATTAACGCCAGCCTGCTGCTCAATTACACCACTCCGCTGGATGCCAAAAAGATCTGGAGCATGACCCTTAGCGCTTCTTCCGGTTTTTCTTCGGCAGTGAGTTACCAGACCACGTCCACTCTACCCGCCCTGGACAAGGACACCTTTGATTATTCGGCGTTTATGGCGGGTTTCTGGGGCGACGGCAGCGGGGACCACTTCTATGGCGGGCTCAGCGGTTTTTCTGAGAGCCAGACCCGTTCCGTTAATCCATCGGCGGGTATTTCCGTGAAGTATAATCAGGAACGATGGAATTTAAGTGCCGGAGTCAACACCAGCGGCCGCATAGCCCGATACACCCTGAATCCCAAGGCAGACCTGAATACGCTGGACACCTATTTCAATATAGACGGATCATATACAACCAAACACGAGTTCGAGATTAACACGGACCTTGCTTACGTGCTCTACAAAGGCTACGCGGAAGGCTACGGCCAGCCTGAGTGGCAGTGGAATGCGGAGATTTCAAAGAATATCGGCGCGTTCAATCTCAGCGTCAAGGTACACGATATCCTTAACCAGACCCGTAACCTCACCCACACCGTCACTGCCAACTACGAGGAGGATACTCATCGTCTCATCATGGGCCGCTATGTCCTGTTCGGCGTCAAATGGAATTTTGGCAAGATGAACGCCGCCCACAGCCAGCGCGCCCAGTCCGCCGCCTGGAACATGGTGTTCTGATACGTGACGTCTTTTGTCATGTTACCCGCATTTAGAGGGGTGGGCGAGTGCTTTGAAAAGAATAAGCCCCTCCGGTATGGAGAGGCTTGTGCCCCAAACCGTTCTATTCTCGAACCTTTTGCTGGAGGGGATAGAGCGATTGTGGGAAAATCATGAGTTTTTGCCGAATCCAAAGCACTTTCCTCTTGCAACTGTTGATTGTTGTTTGTAGATTTGTTGAACATACATATCGGACTATGTCAAACTTGGAACAGATACAACTATTTGGAGAGAAGCAGATAAGAACTGCCTGGAACGATGCCGAGGAGAAGTGGTATTTCTCCGTAATAGATATTATAGCTGCACTGGTGGATACGGATCGCCCAAGAAAGTATTGGTCCGACCTGAAACGGAAACTGATTGCAGAAGGGAGTGAGTTGTCCGAAAAAATCGGACAACTGAAAATGAAATCGTCGGACGGAAAAATGTATGCTACAGATGTTGCCGATCAAGAGCAACTCTTCCGTCTTGTTCAGTCAATACCATCTCCGAAGGTCGAACCTATAAAAGTATGGATTGCGCGAGTTGCCAGCGAACGGATTGATGAAATGATAGATCCGGAGATCTCTATTGACCGAGCTATAGAGATGTATCGGCGCAAGGGATACTCGGAGGAATGGATCAATCAACGACTTCAAGGCAAAAGGGAACGTAAGAAACTTACCGATGAATGGAAACGAGTTGGTGTAAAGGAAAAGCAATATGCAATCCTGACAAATGCGATTTATGAGGTATGGTCGGGCATGACTGCGAAAGAATATAAGCATCTTAAAGGCCTGAAAAAAGAAAACCTTAGAGACAATATGACTGATACGGAAAGTGCTCTAACCACGCTTGCCGAAGTGGCAACCAGGGAGATATCGCAGAATGAGGACCCCGGGACAATCACCCATAGCATCGATATCGCCCGCAGAGGAGGTGGCGTGGCCAAAGTGGCTCGCGAAGCCTTGGAAGGCCAGTTGGGAAGAAGCATTATATCCTCTGAGAATGCCAAGACGTTGAATAATCCGGAAACACCCAAAGAGATAGAGGAGCAATAACCAATTATATTAGTGCAATTATCTTTACCATACA
>JAFRPW010000032.1 GCA_017428945.1 Bacteroidales bacterium
AACCTTTCAAGCGGAGCGGTGGCATCCACCGGGTACGATCATATCACGCTTACGGCCCGGGACGATGCAGCAACGGCCGACCTGTACGCTTATTCTCCGTATGTCCAGAGTGCCTATTCAGCCGGTCCTGCCGCCATCCCCTATTCCATTGCCGCGAACATCAACAACCAGACGGACCTGATGTATGCACAGGAGAACACGACTTCCGGCAATGCCGCTCTTGATCCCTTGTCTCCGTCTGACCTCAGTGCCACTTTTACTTTCAAACACGCCTATTCCCTGCTGGCATTTCGTTTCAAACTGGGACACGACTCTTCCACCGGCGGATACGGCACCGGAACCACCTATGCTCTGACCAAAATCACCGTAACGCTGGAGGATCCTGATTCTGACGGCTCAACCACTGCCAAACTTTACACATCAGGCACCTTCAACGCCCTTACCGGCAGTTTCAACGCCGATGGAACGGAGGTTTCTTCCCTCAGTGTCACCTATTCGTATACCTTCGATTCCGCCTCCACTTATGCCACGGCCTATATGGTGCTGGTGCCTACTGACGTCGCGGACGACGAACTGGTCTTCACCTTCACGGTAAACGGCCAGGTCCTGCAGCCTTTCAAACTCCAGCGCTCGCAGCTCCTGCACGATGACTCCTCCACCTATGGCTTCCGGCCCGGATTCAAATATACGTTCAATTTCACGCTGGATAATTACCTGTTCTTTGACGGCTTCACGGTGAACGATGTCTGGAACGACGCAATCCTAGGAGAAATGGAAATATAGCCCTTTTGCAACATGAAATACAGAAACGTCTTATTCATATTCCCGGCACTCGTCGCCTTGTTTGCACTTTCCTGCGAGCGGAGGCCTCTTGAGTATCCCGAGACAATGGAAGAACCGGCCCCGGTAAAGTTCGGTCTGGTCACAAAGTCTTTGGGCACAGGAGAGAAGACTTTCCGGGTCGCTTTGTTCAACATGTCCACGAAAGCCCTGCTTGGGCAGGGCACATACTGCAGCACCCTTATAGACCACAGCGCTACCGTGACCGACGGACGCTGGCTTTCACCCTGCCGCGTTGACAACAACGGAGGCCCTTTGAAAACGGACGGCACCGAAGCTTCCGGTCTCGTCGAGGCAGATACCGACAGCAAATGGGGCCTACGAGCCGGAACCAACGGCTCCTGCTACTTGGTTGCTGCGTCTCCGGCCAAGGCAATGACCAGCGCAGGTTCCCAGCGTTACTATGCCTGGACGCCATCAACCGAACTCTATGTTAGCGAGGCGGTGCCCGTCACCCTCTCCGGTACATGGCTCGGCGGTCAGTACGTATATGAATCCAGTAGTGCGCTTGAACTGAAAGACCGGCGTGCAAGCATCACGGTCCACATCGAATGTGGAGAACTCTCGACGGCGTATATTCAGAGCGTCACCCTGCTGAACTGCGTGACGGCCGCCCGCTGGGACCTTGTATCAGGTTTTTCAAACGCAAATTATACTACGGACAGCTATACGCTGTTTAATTATACCTCCGACAATGGAGGCAACGTTCTCCAGTTGGTTAAGGAGAACAACGATGAGTGGAATTCCACGCTGGATGTTTTTCTTCCTTCCATAGATTATTCCGGCAGCGACTATGCCGCCATGCGTCCGCAGATTCAAGTCCTGATGGGCAATGATCCCGCCCATCCCTCGTCAGCGATTGTCGATATCACCGAAAAGGCCGACCCGATGATGCACTACACCTACAACCTGTACGTGTCCAAATCGGACGTAGTGATTACCCTCACTGCCATGTCCTGGGACAACGGCGGAGAGCACGCAAGTTCCGATACGGAGGAGCCGGGAAAACTGGGCACGGTGACAATTATGGGCTGGACAGACGGGGGCGCCAGCAATACAGACAACTGGAATACCTCTTTTGACTGATTATAACCATACGTATGAAAGCAAATAAATATACCCTCCTCTTGTCTTCTCTTCTTTTGGTTGCCGTTTCCTGCACGCGTGAAGAGATGATTCCCTTGTCCGGTGAAGACGGTGAGCTCCGCGTCCCCGTGACGCTTTGCCTTGACGTGGAAGCTTTGGCAGATGGCACCCCTTCCACGAAAGCAGTGATGGAGCCGGACAATGGCACCTCATCTGATGACCAGATTCAGAATTTCGTGGTGCTTCAGTTCAATGGCGTGTCTTCCTCCGCTCAGCTTACCGGCGGTCAGGTGTATTTTGACCACTGGCCGCTCACTTCGGAAGAAAAAGTCACCCTGGTAGCATCGGACTCTCCCAATACGGTGGTGGTGCTGGCCAATACCTTCGATCGTATATCCATCACTTCCGGAACCACGCTGGGAACCTTCCTGCAGCAGGACTACACGACCATTTCTTCGCTTTCGGGGGTGTTCACCACCTACAGCGGGAATGATTACCTGAGGATGAGCGGTTCTGCCAAGCTGGATAACGTCACGGCAGGTTCCTCCGTGAACGTAAGTTTGAAGAGGAACGTGGCCAAGATCATCGTAAACGTAACCAACAATACATCCGGCAATTCCGGGGACGATGTCATCACCCTCTCCAAAGTGCACCTGAGGGAAATCAATGCCAAATACTATTACCTTGCCCATATCGCGTCAGAGATTACGTCCGCCGATCCGTCCCTTGCATTCAGTGACCCGTATTCTTCCGCCAATCCGCACCGCTTCGACAACACCCAGGAGGACTTTGCCGCTGCCGGAAACTCCGGCACGATGCAGACCTACACCTACTATGTACCTGCCAATCTGCGCGGGACCACTACCAACATCTATCAGTACAACAAAGGCAATGGAGCACCGGAAGGCGCTACGCGCTTCCGCCTTTACGGCACGTACGGGGCAAGTGCAACCCCCATCATCTACACCTATTATCTGGGCGGTAACCTGACCAACGATTTCAATCTCCAGCCCAATTATAAATATACCTACAACATTACCATCAACTCTCGGGGAGATGCCAATTACGACTATCGCATAGACGATATGGGCGAGACCGTTTTCTCCACCGATGCCAACTGCTATATGGTGCATCCGCCGGAGACCAGCGGACAGTCTCGTATATATGCCATTCCGGTGCGCCGGGCTGCCGTTTTCTGGAACGAGGAGGGTGTCAATGGTGGAGTGTATGGAGCAAGTGCCATGAACGGATACACCTCCTATGTTTGGGACAGCGGTACCGCTTGGACGGCCGAAGTCTTGTGGAGCGACTTCGACCTATCCGCATACACCGGCGACGACGCCTTCCTTCAAGTATCCTCCGGAACAGGCTTTGACCCGGCAAATCCCTCCCACTCGCAGCCTTATTTCAAGGTGAAAGTAAAGTCCGGGATGAAGGGCAACGTGGCCGTAGGCGTAAAGGTGAATGGCATTGTCCAGTGGAGCTGGCACTTCTGGATCACGGAATATGATCCGGACAAACACATCGTACCTGAACCCGGCAAATACATTTACGGTGTAAGGGAAGGAGACGTTCACCGTTATAACAATACGCTTTGGAATACTACCGCCGCGGAAAACACGGTTGGTTATGCCAACGGATTCATCATGGACCGCAACCTTGGGGCCATCGGAACAACCGTGAACACGAAAGGCTCTCGTGGCCTCCATTACCAGTGGGGTCGCAAGGATCCCTTCGTGTATAGCAACACATCTGGTACAGATAATTCATTCTTTTTGGGCGGAGTTACCACTGCATCTGTATTAACATCCGGTGCAAACGATCCGGAAAAGAGGGCTTTGGTAAACAACAATGCAACCTATCTCTCGGCGGATTCCTACAAAAACATTCGTTACACGGTCACGCACCCTACAGTATATATTTACGGACAGAGCAGCAACTGGAACTGGACGGTGAACGAAGACGATCTGGGAGACGGAGGTTCAACGAGTTATCGCTGGAACGACCGCAAGTTCTGGCAGCACACAGGCGACCAGGCCTCCCTCGAACTTAAGAAGAGTATCTATGATCCTTGTCCTCCCGGCTGGAAGGTGCCGATAAATGGCACCTGGAACGGATTCAATATCCTGACGGCCGAGAACGAGGCCGCCGGTACTTATACCACGGTATGGGCGGATGCGGGCCGTTACTATTATCCCGAAGGCTACGTCAACCGTGAAACCACCGGCGCCATCTATTTCCCTGCCTCCGGCCTCCGGAACTTCAGCAATGGAGGCCTGAGCTACGTTGGCAGCTACGGTTTCTACTGGTCTGCCTCGCCGGGCAGTGCCACGTATGGCTACAACTTGTACTTCAGCTCGACGGTCGTGTATCCGTCCAGCAGCAACTACCGGACGTACGGCTTCCCCGTGCGCTGTGTCCGAGAATAGACAGTGCCCGAAGGGCACATTTGATTCATTCGATTTATTACCGAGGGGCTTCGGCCCCTCGGACAAATATACCGCGAAGCGGTCGATTATATTTTTTAAAAACGGATTTTTGAAAAATGACGCTGCAAGAGCATTTGGAAAGGGAAAAAAGCAATGTTGACAGGGTGTTTCTTACGCCGGAAGGACTTTTCTACAAGGCTTATGAGCGCTCTGCATATATTCTGAATACGCAGTACGCGCCCCTGAAACCTGCACGAGTCAAAATAAAGTATCTGGGCGGGGCGGATGTGGTATCCGTGGGCTTTCCCAAGACTTCGCTTTCCAAGGTGCAGGTTGTGCTTCAAGATTGCTCTTCCGGGGAGCCTCCAGTGCTTGAAGCGTTGTTTCCCATTGATGAAGAGGAGTTCCGCGCATGGAAGGACAGTGTTCCTTTGAAGGAAGCGGTCGCACGGAATCCGGAACAGGAGGACCCGGATACGGGTATCGTGCGGAGTATTCGTAATTTCCCCTTGGAAAACAGCACTCCGATCGACTGTATGATGTTTGTCGCGTCACTGAAAAAAATGTTGGCGAAGTAATGGGTTATGGCAAGATATGATGAACTGGATGCTTACCGCTGTGTTTATGACACGCTGTTGATGACGTATCGGGAGATTAAAGCCGTGCCCAGGGAAATTCGCTACACACTGCTGGAAACGCTTCGGAATGATCTTGTTGATGTGCTGCTGAACATTACTGAGGCCAACTCGACGCGGGACAAAGTGCCGCCCATCAAGGACGCGCGGAAAATCCTCCAAAGGGCCAAGCTCCGCTTCCGCTTGCTGAAAGATCTCAAATGTATTTCGGCCGACCAGTACGAGACTTTCAGCGAAAAAACGGTATCGGCCTCCAAACAACTTACCGGATGGCAGCGTTATGCGGCCTCCCATCCTGAATGACAGATACATATGATGACAGCTAAAAGAAACCATAGACTTTCCGTTCCCGTTCCGACCAGAGTCCGGAGCATGTCGGTGCTCCGGAGCGTGTCTGTAAATTCAGCAGCCCGCCGACGGCGTAATGCGGCCTCTCCGTTGTACCTTTCAGAAGGGCCTTGCCGTCGGTTATCTCAACCCAGGATCCTGCAGGACGAACCGGCCCTTCGGCGTCGGCTTCCTGCCGTGTCCAGCAAGCAGGCTGCCCTTATCCCTGCCTCCGGCAACCGGAACAACAGCAATGGAGGCCTGAACAACGTTGGCAGCAACGGTTACTACTGGTCTGCCTCGCCGAACAGTGCCACGAATGGCTACAACTTGAACTTCAACTCGACGAACGTGAATCCGTCCAACAACAACAACCGGACGAACGGCTTCCCCGTGCGCTGTGTCCGAGCATTTACACCGCGGGGACGGAAAGTCTTTTTATGGAACTGAACCCACACGAACTGAGGCGGGATATTTTTGCCGCTTATTACGACGCCCGGGAAAACAAACGGGGGACGTCGTCTCAGTTGTCGTTCGAACTTCACCTCGAAGACAATATGGTGGACTTGTATGAATCGCTTCTTGACCGCAGCTACATACCCTCGCGCTGCATCTGTTTCATGACACACGACCCTGTATTGCGCGAGGTCTTTCGCTTCCCCCTTCCCGGACAGGGTGGTGCACCATCTCCTGTTCAATTACCTGAATCCGATGCTGGAGCCCACGTTTATCTACGACAGTTATTCGTGTCGGCTCGGGAAAGGGACCTTCGAGGGAATACGGCGGTGTGCACATCATATCCGCTCTTGTACGCAAAACTGGCAGTTGCCTGCTTGGGCCTTGCAACTGGATATTCGGGGATACTTCATGAGTATTCACAAACAGATACTTTACGAGATTCTGTGCGACGGAATCCAAAGCAGAAGACTCGCAATTTGTCCATGGACAAATCGGCCTTGGGAGCAGAGTGTGGATTACGGGATGATAGACTTCCTGGTGCGGAGCATTCTGTTTCGCGATCCGGTGAAGGACTGCCTGATCATCGGGGACGAGCGGGAATGGGAAGGATTCCCGAGAGAAAAGAGCTTGAGGCTTTCCAGGATTCCGGATGTAGGGCTGCCTATCGGGGATTTGACCTCGCAACTGTTTTCGAACGTGTTCCTGAATCCGTTGGATCAGTTTGTAAAGCGGGAACTGCGTTGCCGGCACTACGGACGGTATGTGGACGATTTCTATATCATTCACCCCGACCGATGCTTTCTGGAGATGCTGATTCCGGTGATTGCCGCATTTCTGGAGGAAAAACTGCATTTGCGGGTACATCCCTCCAAAATACGTCTTACGCGGGTGGATCAAGGAGTGCGCTTCCTGGGAGCCGTCATCAAACCGTTCCGCATGTATGTTTCGAACCGGACAGTGCGGTCTTTCCACGCGAAGATGCATCTTTGGGAGCGTCGGTGCGAAAACCGCAAGTTGTCGGATGCGGAAGTGGATCTGCTGGTGCAGGTCATCAATTCTTATACGGGGTATCTGTCGCATTTCCGGACGTCCCGTCTGAGGAAACAGGCTTTCTCCAGCTCTCCGCTCAACCGCTATGTGGTGTTTTCCGGAGGATGGCGCAAGTGCGAAGCGCGGCACAGACCCCGGCTGATTATCCCGTTGGAGCACGACCCCGCTATTTTCGACCGGCGGCTTCCCGTATTTGACTTGAATTCCGATATCGACATGGATTATGAGATGTTTTCGTAGAAAAAACTTGCCCGTATATGTTCCGGTACAGCCGGTCCGGCCGACGTTTGTGGTGACCAAGAGCGGCATTGTGGCGCGCATTGTCTCTTTTGTGGTGGAGATGCGAAAGCCCTCTCCCCGTTCTTGGCTGGTGACGGAGGAAGGGCAGGCACTTAGCCTGGGTCCGGAATGCGAGACATTCGTTTCACCGCTGTCCAGGGAACACTATAATCATCTTATCGCGCTTGGGGATTCCCATTGGGGAAACTTCACCCGCTTGTATTTTGAGCAACGCTGCGAGCAGCTTGGAGTAGTGGTGGAAAGTGACGGTAACATGAATGGCACAGACGCTGCAGAAAATAAGTGACGAGCGCCTGAACCAATATATGGGTGCGCGCTATGGACAGTCTCCCGAGACGGAACAGAAGTATCGGGAGGCCGTCCAGGCCTGCATGTCCATCCTGAACCTTCCCCTCAATGTGGCGGACATTGCCAGGATGTACAACCTGGACCCGCAGTGCCTGAGAGGTCAGCTCAAACGCCATTATCCGGATGTCATCCCCAAGCGGAATGAATTGCGTGCAAAACTTGGCTATGTGGTTTTCGATCAGAGCCGCTTGCATCAGTCTTCCATGGAAAAATACGTCCCGGCCGTAAAGATGCTCAAGGAGACTGACCTGACTGTAAAAGAAGTAGCCGAACGTTGTGGCGTTACTTATTTGGGCCTTCAGCAGCATTTGATTTATTATCACAAAGAAGTGGCAGAGTTGAGACTTGGGAAGCGAATGCAGGCATTGTCCGGTTCAGTTGCAGTCGGGGGGAAGGATTGCAACAACCGCCCGGTCGGGCCGTCCGCCACGATGCAGGCCCGATACGCACCGGCCATCAGGATGGCTCAGGAAACGGATTTGCCTTTGACGGAGATTGCACGGCGCTGTGGAGTGGAACCACGGGGGCTGCAAGGCTATTTCCAAAAATGGCACAGGGACCTGATGGAGGAGCGGCAGCGAAAGCGCGAGGAAGCACTTTTGCAACGGAAAGAGGCTGCCCGGCCCAAGGTGTCCAGAGCCGAAATAGTCAGTGTGCAGTATGCTCCGACAGTGGATATGATTCGCAATGGAATGAGTCTTTCCGAGGCTGCTGTCGCAGTAAACACTTCTCCCGGCAATTTGAGATCCTGGCTGAAATCACATTATCCGGAAGTCCTTGACATATCTTGCAACGGTATGATAAAGACACCCGAGGGTGTAAAGATGAAACGCGCTACATACGAGCAGTACAAAGTCATAGCGCAGTATATGGCGGAGCATCCTCTCGAAAGGAGCAAAGATGTTGCCAAGCGCTTCGGTGTGCCTGATTCTTCTCTGCACAAAGTGCTGTCCAGGAGCTTCCCTGACATTTGGGAAAAGCATCTGGAAGCCTGTTCGAGAGAGCGCGAACATCGTCAGGCCGAGTACCGGGAAGCCTTGCGGCAGGCCATGACGGAATATGATGCAGGCGGGGTAACGATGGCGGAGCTCGCCCGGCGTTGCGGCGTTACCGTCAAAACATTCAAATGGTGGAGAAAGATCATTAAGGAGGAATCTTGTTCAAAGCAAAATCCTGCCGATGGCACAGTATGATAAAGCACCTACAGAGGCGTTCCTTTTATTGAGGAAGCAGTTGAATGCGCGGCTGAGGGAGGAGTTTGCCCGGGAGAACGGGACGCAGCCCGCCCCGATGCCGGAAAAAGCCATGCCGGACCCGTTGACGCAAAAGGCACAGGCCAGAAAAGATGCGCTTGCGCGGGAAGAGGAAAAGTTTCGCGAAGCCCGCATGGAGTACGAAACCACGGGAGCGTCCATCCTTGCCGTGGCCAGAAGCCACAATCTGAAATATGAAGACCTTCGCCTTCATATCCGCATGTATCATCCGGAGTCCAACCTGCTGCACATCTATGCCCGGCAGTCCGCAGAAGTAACCGCAACGGTACAACGCCAGATAAGCGAAATCCAGAGGCTTGGCGAAGGCATTCTCCGCCGTATGTCCGAAGAACTCTCCGCCGAACTGGCCAAACTGGGAAAAAAGTCTTCATGACCCGTTCACATCCCCCTGCGACAGCGTCATTACCAAATTCCTTGCCCCGCCATCTTCGTAGAAATACACCCGCAGCACCTGCCCTCTCAAGAGTGCCAGCTTGTCAAAGGTGAATACCATTCGCGACTCACTGGACGGCGCCACCGTCCCCAGCCCATAGCTCTGCTTGGGAAACACCGCCTTCTCATATTCCAGCCCGCGCTGTGTCCGCCGCTTGCTCTCTACGGCAAACCGCGGCGACGATACCGTATAACTTACCGCTGAATCATTCCGGAGTGACACCAGCAAAAACAGCACATCGTCCTTGACGAAAATATTCTCACAGCGAAGTTCCAGCCCATATTCTTTCGCTCCGATATGGTAAAGTTCCTGCTTCATATCCGCATATTTTTCCAGATTTTGGGATGAAAAAGAAAGGGCCGATTCGCCCCCAAGGGCAGACGCCACAGCTGCAGTGCGAGTATCTACCTCCAGCCTTGAAGGGTATTCCCGGTAGGCCACCAGGAAGGTATGCATCGCCCCGTTACTCTCTAGACACGACAAGGACGTGCAACCCTCGAACGGCTCACGGGCCTTTACGGCCACAAAGTCTTTGCTGCCGTCGACAATCTTAGCTACGATTGCCCGGGAGCCCAGGTTGACGTACTTGAGTTCGGAGGCGAAACGAAGGTGTACTACCTGTGTGGTAGAGATGAAAAGGGTATCCGGAGCCTGTGCAAAGGCGATTCCGGAGCATAGCCACCCGGCAAGGATGGCGGTAATTAATTGTACAGTTTTCATGTCAAAAAAGTGTTCATTTTTCGATGGCATCTTAGCGGCGTTCCGCTTTCACAAGGTAAAACTCATACCCGCTTACAACAGAAACGGACAATTCGCCGGAAGCTGAGCGGGCAATGGAGGCGCCTGTGCGGATGACGGTGGATGCCAGGTCTCCGACCAGCCCGCCGAAGGTGGTTCCGGCGGTGGAAATAGCATCGTTACCGGCTTGCTTTGCGCCTTTGGAGGCCGATGTCTCCGGGCAGTAAATGCCCTGCAGTCCATCGGTGTCGTAGGCATCCAGCGCCAGCGGAATGATGCGTCCGTTCATCTCCAGCGAACGGACCTGGAGTTCCAGTCGGTCACCAATCTTGCAGATGGCGGCAAGATGCGTGTTGACCGGGATGCGGATGCCGTCGGCATTGTAATCCTCCAGCAGCCGCAGCGTCACCCGTTGTCCGGACTTGAGCTTTTGGTCCCGGACGAACATACAGCGGAATGGCCGCTTGGCACCCTCATACTCTACGGCGGCATCCTCGAAGTCATCATCCAAGGAAGAGATTATCCCATCGGAAGAGCCGACGGCTAACAAATTAATGGACTGCGGTTCCAGAGCCGGTGATTCAGCCGGGGCATCCTCAGAGGCTCCGCCGGCCAGCACATCCCGGACCATTTCTGCCCTACGTCGGTCATAGTCAAGGCGCTCCTGCTCGGTCATTGGCCTGGAGGCGGAGGAGCCACCGGAAGAACGTCTTGCCGGGGCGGGGGCGTGACCCTGTGAAGTGGCTGGAGGTGTTCCGAAAGTCCTGGCAACAGCGTCTTCCCCGCTGTTTGCTTGCTGCGCAGGCATGGCAGTCTGCGCTTTCGGTTCCTCTGATATCAACGAGATGTCGCCATCGGCCGAGGCCCCCGAGAGCTGCTCAAAATAGGCATCCGTAGAAATGGAGCCGCGGAAGGCTACGGACTTCCGGCCTTCCATTTCCTGCACCTCACCGTCGGGGATGCTGGTCGAGATGCTGTTCTTTTCGGAGACTTCGGGAGCCTTTCCGCCAAAAGAGCTAATGAACATAACGACTACCAGTCCCACCACAAGGACGGCCAGCACGACGAAAAGAACAAGTGTCTTTTTATCAATTTGTTTCGAGATAGGCATAACATTCAGTTTATTAAGGTGAAGAATCGGTCCAGGAACCAGATGGCGGCTCCGACCATACAACAAATGGCGCCATAGATGGCATATCTGACCCAAGGAGAGTCATGGCGGATTTCCTTTTTCATCGTTTCCGCGTTTCAATCAGGTTATTCTCCACCACCTTGAACTTCTCGATAATCAGCCCGTGAGGATTCACATCCGAGCGCCCGGCGTTAATCAGCTGGCAGGTGGACACGAAGGAATACTGACTGACGGTGCTTTCCCGCACCACATACTGCCGGGCGTACGTACGCACCTGATAAGGATACCCGGCGCCCATAAACTTCACTGAATCCACAATCATCTGCTGGGAGATATTGGCCGATACAAGTCGTGCATAATATCCCTTCTCGGCCAGGTCCTGCGAATACTCCCAGGCGCTGCGGTCGGCCAGGTTAAAAGCCCGGTCCAGATTCTCCTGGATGGTCTGCTTCTGTGGAGAGAGGGTGAACATCAACTCGTGGAAGCGTGTCACATGGTCGCGGATTTCTACATCCTTGCTCAAAATCGCATCCGTCTGGAGGGCCAGCAGCAGGCTCTTGCCCTGGTCCAGCACATAAATCTTGGAGCGCTGCTTCTCGGCGTAGGAGAATGCGCAGGTGCCCACAATCGTGGCAAAAAGCAGCGAGCCCGCCACCGCCACGATGGTCAGAGAAGACAGCTTCTTAAAGCTCTTCTCAATGTCTTTAGTCATCGATAGTATTTTATTCATAGCCAAAATGTTATTTGATTTTTCCAAGAAGCATCGCGCCCTTCTGGGCAGTTGTGGCAATCCCACGGTTTACATCGGAAGCCCCGCTGCCGGAGATAATCCACGAGGCCATCTGCGGCACGGCCAGAAGGCAAATCAGCGTCACCACATCCATTACAATCAGGTGCAGCGGGAAAGCCAGCTGTGCCGTGTTGGAGGCCGTCCAGAACGCCGCCAGCATCGCATCCTTCAACTTGAAGTTCACAAAGTCGATGAGCGATGCCATCGGACACCAGAACGAAATCTGGATATACCGCGCCACCCAGACGCTGATATTGTTCTGGAAGCCAGGCATCAACGACAGCGCAAACACGAAGGGGCCAATCAGCCCCAGAATAATGAGGTAAATGCTGGACACTGCCAGCAGTACATACTGCACCAGCTTCACAATGATGGACAACAGGGCCGATATGATATTCCCCGCCATATCCAGCACCGTGCCGATTTTCCCGCTCACAAAGCCTTTTACTCCGGCCCAGACACGTTTGAAGAAGCCGGGACGCTTGCCTTCCTGAATGGCCGCTTCGGCAAGGGACTCCGCGACAGCGGAAGTCTCGTAAGAAAGGGCTTCCACGGTGGTATTGGACGTATTCCGTTGCATCTCTTCTTCAAACTGGCCGGTGAGTGACTCCTTTTTATTCCGCTCCTCGATGGAGGAATACACCTCGTTTACTTTGCCCCAAAGGCCGGAAGGGTCATTGTCCACGGAGGCCGATACGGCCTTGGTCACCAGAAGCGTCACCCCGTCGAAGGGAACCAGCACAAACGAGTAGAAATTGCAGGTGAGGAACAGGACGATAAGCGTCCGGATGATGGCCCTCATATCCAGGCGCCCATACGGGTCATTCAACATCTTATTGTACCAGGTGATCAGCGAGAACGATGCGGCGATACACGCGACGGCGCAGGCCATGCTGTAAATGGCGCTGTGGTCGCCGGTGAAGATGCTCAGCTTGATTTGCTGGAGCATGTCCGGGTAATTGAGTTTGATTGCTGCCATGGCTACCAGTTGTTTTTGAAGGCCTCCTCTAGGGTATCGTAGGCTTCGGCCAACCGCATGCCCCGGTCAATATCCTCGTAAGAGTCCTTGATATGGTTGTACATAGCGGCATTGGCCCGGGAAAGTCGCCGGTCGCATTCGGCCAGCTGGGCAATGCGCTCTTCCTCGCTCACCTGGGACTTGCTGTCCAGATATTCCCGGGCCCG
>JAFRPW010000033.1 GCA_017428945.1 Bacteroidales bacterium
ATTCCCGCCCTAAGGGAGGACCTAAGGGCAGAAGAAGACATGTAAAAAATTGCTTTCCTAACCATCACTTTGGACATGAGTCACAAAGATAGTCTTTCTTTAATTGGAAAGCAATAGAAAAACTAAAGTTTTTTATAAAAGTTTTGAAAAGTTGTGACGGTTGTCAGCGCCAGACCCTGCACTAACAACTATTCACCCCAGGAGAACTCCTCCTCCCCTGTGGCATTGTCGGTCATCAATACAATTCCTTTTCAGAAGTGCAAAAAAGACCCGCACAGCGAAAACCGTGCGGGCCTTTAGTGCGTATGCAGCCGAATTACTCAGCAACAACGTTGAACTTGAAGTTGGCCTTGATCTGCTTGTAAACCTTAACAGAAGCCTCGTACTCACCAAGCTCCTTAACCTCAGCGGCGAGGATGGTGATGTCCTTCTTGTCAACATTCAGGCCCTTGGCGGCGAGAGCGGCCTCGAGGTCCATTGTGGTAACGGAACCATAGAGCTTGCCGGCCTCGGAAACCTTGGCCTTGATTTCAAGCACCTGAGCGCCCAGAGTGGCAGCGAGAGCCTGTGCATCGGCAACAAGCTTGGCTTCCTTGTGGGCACGCTGACGCAGGGTCTCTGCGTGCTGCTTCTTTACGGACTCGGTAGCCACGGTGGCGAAACCCTGGGGCACCAGATAGTTCATAGCATAACCGGCCTTTACTTTGACAATTTCACCGGCGTAGCCAAGATTGGCCACATCTTTCTTAAGCAAAATTTCCATAAGGCAGATTATTTAAGAAGGTCAGTAACATAAGGAAGAAGAGCAAGGGAACGTGCACGCTTGATAGCCTGTGCAACCTTGCGCTGGAACTTCAGGGAAGTACCGGTGATGCGGCGGGGAAGAATCTTGCCCTGCTCGTTCAGGAACTTCTTGAGGAACTCAGGATCCTTGTAATCTACATACTTGATACCAGCTTTCTTGAAGCGGCAGTATTTCTTCTTGCGAACCTCCACGGTAGGGGGATTCAGATAGCGGATTTCTTTGTTTTCGTTTGCCATAGTTTTGTCCTCCTAATTATTCAGCAGCGGGTGCTTCGGTGGCGGCAGCAGCCTTTGCAGCCTTGTTGGCGCGGCGCTTTTCTGCGTATGCAACTGCATCCTTGTCGAGAGCGACGGTGAGGAAGCGGATGATGCGCTCGTCACGGTGATACTGGGTTTCGAGGGTGGCAACGAACTGAGAGTCGGCCTTGAACTCGATCAGGTAATAAAAACCTGTGGTCTTGTGCTGGATGGGATAAGCGAGCTGACGCAGGCCCCAATCCTCCTGGTACACAACCTCACCTCCGTTGTCGGTGATGAGCTTGACGTACTTGGCAACCGCTTCCTTCATCTGGGTGTCAGACAAAACGGGAGTTGCAATGAAAACGGTTTCGTACTGGTTAACCATTGTTTGTTAATTAATTGTTTATAAATACTTTAACTCTTCCGGGGCAAAAAGCTTGCCCGAAAAGGACTGCAAAGATAGACATTATTCCCCTAAAAACCAAATGTTTGCAGCTACTCCCCTTCACTTTTTTGACTTTTGTTTTCAACTCCCTGAAATGCAGCCATTTGGAACGCAAATAAAAATGTGTCCCGAAATGTAGAACTGCTCTCGTCCATATCTAACTTTGCAGTGCAATCATCCGTCGTTCGAATCTGATCGATCGCCATCCCCCAATGACTGCAGAATGCCGCCGGAAACCCTCCCGACGGCATTCTTTATTCTGTTGTTATGTTGTAGCTGTTCCGCTCCTCTGTTATTTCTTTACAGGAACATTTGCCAGCACGGCCTTCAGATACTCCCAGGTGCGCTCCACGGAGGCGATGTTCACCTTCTCGTCGGGGCTGTGGGGATACCTGATGGTGGGGCCTACGGAGACCATCTCCCAGTTGGGATACTTGGCGCCCATGATAGCGCATTCAAGGCCGCCGTGGGTGGCCATTATCTTCATGGGCTTGCCATATACCTTCTGGTACTGCTCCATCATGACCTTGTTCATGGGGGTGTCAAGCTTGGGAGTCCAGCCGGAGTAACCGCCGGCAAACTTTATCTCGTTGGCGCCGGCAAGCTCGAAGACGCAGCGGACGCGCTCTGCAAGGTCTGCCTTGGCGGTGTCTACGGCGCTTCTCATGAGGCTGTGGACGGTGATGCGGCCCTTTTCAGTGCGGACTATTGCCATATTGATGGAGGTCTCTGTGAGACCGGGCATGGTCTGACTCATGCGGATAACTCCCGAAGGGCAGGCTATCATGGCCTTGACGGCGCGGAGCATCACGCTGGTGGGAATGTAGTAAGAGGCAGGCTTCTGGTCCTTGACAAAGAGGACTGCAGAGGGATCGGAATCGGCAAATTCCGCCTTGACCTCGGCGAAGATGTTGTCTATCATCTTCTTTGCAGCGGCGGTGTTCTCTTCCGGGAGAAGGATCTGGGCATCGGCCTCGAAAGGAATGGCGTTACGGAGGCTGCCGCCGGTGAAGTTCACGACCTTTGCGCCCAGGATTTCCATAAGGGGAAGGAGAATCCTGGCCATGACCTTGTTGGCATTTGCCCTGTAGAGGGAGATGTCCATGCCGGAGTGGCCGCCCTGAAGTCCCTTGACGGTAATTTCAAGGCCCTTGTGGGCTGCAGGGGCCGCATACTTGCGGTATTTGAAGGAGGCCGATACGTCAAGGCCGCCGGCGCAGCCCACGCAGAGCTCGCCCTCGTCCTCGGAGTCAAGGTTTATGAGGATGTCGCCCTTCAGGACGCCGGGCTTAAGGCAGTTGGCTCCGGTCATTCCGGTTTCCTCGTCGTATGTTACAAGAACCTCCACGGGACCGTGCTTCACGCTCTTGTCTTCCAGCACGGAAAGGCCCATGGCCACGCCTATTCCGTTATCTGCACCCAGGGTTGTGCGGTCTGCGGTGACCCACTCGCCGTCAACGTATGCATTGATGGGATCGGTGAGGAAGTTGTGGGGGGAATCCGAGGTCTTCTGCGGAACCATATCCATGTGGCCCTGCAGGATTACTCCCCTCATGTTCTCGCACCCGGGTGTGGCGGGAACGCGGATTATGATGTTTCCGGTGTCGTCCTTGATGGTTTCAAAACCGTGGGAAACGCCCCAGTTGTAAAGATACTCTATTACCTTGGCCTCGTGCTTGGAAGGACGGGGAATCTGCGTTAACTGGTAAAAGTTGTTCCAGACAACCTGGGGTTTAAGATCTTTGATGCTCATGACTGGTTATTTGTTAATTATTGGTTTATAGGCATTTCGGCTTCGCGGCCAAGCTGGTATACGGGGACTCTCTGTTCCAGGACGGGGTTTCCGTTCTCCAGGAGGCGGAGGCGGCATATCGCGGGAATCCGGTAATGGATGGAGCCAAGTTTCTCAGGCTTTTTCCTTGCGTCCGCGGGGGCTGCATCGGTCTTTACGTCAGGAACGGAAACGGGGGTGAACTCAAGCTCGTAGGGCTTTGACCGGGGCCTGTTCTCCCTGCCGATGTAACCGTCTTCCGCCATATAGAATGCAGTATACCTGTGCGTGCGTGCGGTAGCCGAAGGCATTACCTCGAAACTGGCGCTGAATTCACGGGTGACGCTGTATCCGGTGAAAAGGAGAAGATACTCCTCCTCAATCTTTGTAAGTTCCGCAAGGGCGGCGGCCATGGATTCCCCGCTGTAGTTGGCGTCGGTATTGCCGATGGCTATGTTATGCCTGTCTTTCCTTGCCTGGAGGATGGCATCGGCGGCCTCACCGGCCTTGTCCTCGACGGTCTTTGCCATGGAGACGCTGTGCTCTACGGGATAGCGGATCTCCCCTTCCTCCGTGTGCTCTACCTTATATTCTATCTGGTTTACAAGCTTCATGGGACCGGTTATGCCGGAGGCTCCGAAAGAAGGAGCGTCCACCGGCTGGAAACGCCACCGGAGGTCTTTGCCTTCAATTCCGTCACCGAATGCGATGAGCCCCTGCGCGCTCATGGCAAGGAGGGAGCTGTTCCCGGCGGGGGCTGTGAAGCGCTGGGCCCAGGGATCGGCCTCCAGGTGAGGGACTATGCGGATTTCCTTTATCCAGGTCTTTTTGGTGTCCGATGCCGGGACGTTAAGGTTCAGAAGGTCCTTGGCATACGGAGAATACGGTCCCGCATGGTGAATCTCTTCCACGGCATGGACCTCTACCGTAAACGTGGTAAAGGGAAGGGCGTAGGTGACGTCCTGCGCCAGGGCATACAGCGGAAGCAGCAGGGAGGCTGCGACGGCGGCTATTTTTTTCATCATTTCCATCTTTTATGTGTCCAGAGGTAGTTCCAGGGCTGCTGCCTGAGGTCTTCCTCCAGAAGTGTGTAGTAAGTCTTCATTATCTCAAGGGGGTCCATTCCCTTTGCGTGCTCCGCAATGGGGACGAAGGTAATTGTGTAGCCGCCATCTTCCCTCTCCAGGAAGCGCATGTACACCACGGACATGTCCATCTTTACGGCCAGGCCGGCTGCGGCGGTCATGGTCTTGGTGTCCAGTCCCATGAACTCCACGTGCTCTGCCGGCACCTTGTGGTTGTACGGAGACTGGTCCGTGATAAAGACGTATGCCTTTTTCTTGTCCTTGTTCTCCAGAACATATCTCAGGATATGGCGGGAATCGACATATCCGTCAAACCTGGAGTCCGATATCGGGGCAATGCGGTTACGGGCCACAAAGCGGTCCCAGAACTTGCTTGTAAGCGGTGCGTACGCCACGCCAAGCTGCTCCGGAAGGATATCTATGGGCTCCGAGTAAGAGTACTGGCGGTACCCGGCGATGAGTTCCCAGTTGCCCGCATGCGTCTGCAGGATCATCATCTGCGGAGCTCCGGCAAACAGGCGGTTGAGTTCCCCGGGATTTGTAATCTCCACTATATGGCTTTTGTGAAGGCGCTTCCTTCCCCTTTCTCCCCTGCAGGTTCCAAACCAGAGCATTTCCCGGAAAATGCGGGCAAGGTGGCGGTAGAACTGCTTCCGGATCCTTTTTATCTCACCATAAGGCTTTTCCGGGAAGCAGCGGGCAAGATTGGTGTATACCACGTTTTCGCGGTAGTGGAAGACATCGCCCAGAAGCCATGCCAATATTGAAACTTTCTTTGCCATCAGACTTACAAATATAAACAAAATTATTATCTTTGTAAGAATCGAATACACTAAAAGTATCTCAAATATGTTTAAAGGACAACCTAAAGGACTGTTTGCTCTGGCACTTGCCAACACCGGCGAGCGCTTCGGCTACTACACCATGATTGCCGTGTTCGCCCTGTTCCTGAGGGCAAACTTCGGCCTCTCGGCAGGTACTGCCGGAACCATTTACAGCTCATTCCTCATGCTGGTCTATTTCTTCCCCCTCATCGGCGGTATCCTCGCCGATAAGTTCGGTTTCGGGAAAATGGTCACAACCGGCATCATCGTCATGTTCCTGGGCTACCTCCTGCTCTCCGTTCCCCTTGGAGGCGGCACAGTGGCACTGGTGGGAATGCTGGCCGCACTTGTTCTCATAGGCTTCGGCACGGGTCTTTTCAAAGGTAACCTCCAGGTTATGGTAGGTGACCTTTACAACGACCCCCAGTACGCCTCCAAGCGCGACTCCGGCTTCTCCCTCTTCTACATGGCAATAAACATCGGCGCCCTGTTCGCCCCTACCGCTGCAATCAAGATCAGGGAATGGGCGATAGGCCTTGGCTTTGACGGCAACGCAGCTTACCATTTCTCCTTTGCAGTGGCCTGCGTATCCCTCATCGTTTCAATAGCTATCTACTACATCTTCCGCAGCTGGTTCAAGCACGTCGAAGGCGGCCACGCCAAGGGAGAGAAAGCCCAGGTTGTGGACACCCTCACCCCTGAGCAGACCAAAAAACGCATGGTGGCCCTGTTCCTGGTGTTCGCGGTTGTCATCTTCTTCTGGATGAGCTTCCACCAGAACGGCCTCACACTCACCTATTTTGCCGATGAATTCACGGAGCGCAGCTCTTCCGGCATAGCATCGATGCCCTTCAACGTTTTCAACCTTGTGGCAGTGATTGCAATAGTGTACGCCCTCTTCTCCATCTTTGACAAGGAGGCCAGCAAGAGGGGCAAATGGATAGGCGTGGGCGTAGTTGTGCTCGCATGTGCATACCTTGTATGGCAGTACACCCGCCTCAGCGGCTCCATTGCCATCAGCGCTCCCATCTTCCAGCACTTCAATCCTTTCTATGTGGTTGCCCTGACACCTGTGTCAATGGCCATCTTCGGTGCACTGGCAGCCAAGGGCAAGGAGCCTTCCGCACCCAGAAAGATTGCCTACGGAATGCTTGTAGCCGCAGTTGCATTCGGCCTCATGGCCTTTGCCTCCATAGGCCTCAATACTCCCGACGTACAGGCTGCTGCACGCGAGGCCGGAATGCCGGAAACCCTGGTATCCCCGTACTGGCTCATCAGCGTCTACCTCATCCTCACCTTTGGAGAGCTTCTCCTGAGCCCCATGGGCATTTCCTTCGTATCCAAGGTTGCTCCTCCCAAGTACAAGGGTATGATGATGGGTATGTGGTTCGTGGCAACGGCCCTCGGAAACTTCCTGGTCCAGGTTGGCGGTCACCTCTGGGGCAGCCTTCCCCTGTGGGTTGTGTGGGCGGTATTCCTTGGCGTATGCGTCATCTCCGCCATCTTCATGTTCGCAATGATGAAAAAGCTTGAGGCTGCAACCGAATAAGTGCCACGGCTTTACATCATATCTGGCTGCAACGGCTCCGGGAAAACCACAGCATCATATGCGCTCCTCCCGGAGCTGCTTGATTGCAGCGAGTTCGTAAACTCAGACGAGTTTGCAAAGCATATTTCACCGTTTGCACCGGAGGGAGCGTCCATCACGGCCAGCCGCCTCATGCTCCGCAAGGTCAAATACCTGTTCGAGCGAAGGGAAGATTTCTGCATAGAAACCACCCTGGCCACACGCTCCCTCCTGAAGATGGTGCGTTCCGCACAGCAGAACGGCTACTACGTGACAGTATTGTATTTCTGGCTCAATTCTCCGGACCTCGCCGTGGAAAGAGTCGCCTCCAGGGTTCTCGCCGGCGGTCACGACATCCCTGAAGAAACCATACGCCGGCGCTACACCGTGGGGCTCAACTACCTTTTCCACGACTACATGCAGGAATGCGACAAGTGGATATTGGCGGACAACTCCGAGCCCCCGTTCCAGATAATCGCCGAAGGCACCAAGAAAGGCCTCATGATCCGTGACATGGACAAATACAAAATGGTCAGAAACCTTGTCTCCAATATGCCGGAGGCCATTCCTCAGCGCCCCCTGGAAAGCGTGACGGAATCCATCGTCAAGGAAATGGCAAAGGCTCCCCTGGCGCACGACGGCGTTCCCTTCGCCCCCGAAAACGGCAATGATATACAGTAAAGATTACTATCTTGGTTTATTCAATGTAGATTTCCCATCCCTGGACCGCCTTGTTCAGACAGGCCTTTCCCAGGGAGGCAGCTACTGCGACCTCTTCTTCGAAAACACCACCTACGGAAGCCTCCTCCTCAGGGACGGAGCCGTCACTTCCGGAGGTTCACACATAGATTTCGGCGTGGGAATCCGCGTACTCTGCGGGGAAAAGACCGGCTACGCATATTCGGAGAGCACCGCTTCCCAGGACATGCTTGCATGCGCCCGCTCCGCCGCCCAGATTGCAGATTCTTCATCGCCCGTAAGCGTTTACGGCACTCCCAATCCCAGCCGCGGGGAGCCCAATCCCCTGGCGGACAGGTATCCCATGCAAATGCCGTGGCGGGAATGCTCAATGAAGGGATTTCTCCCCTTCCTCACCCTGCTTGAAACCAAAGTGAGGGCAAAGGACCCGAGGGTTGTAAAGGTAATGGCATCCCTGGCCTTCCAGGTCACCGACGTCCTTATGTACAATTCCTCCCGGGAACTCAAATGGGACACCCGCCCCATGGGCAGCGTCTCCGTAACCGCCGTTTTCTCCCAGAGCGGAAAGACAGAGAATAAATCCACATCCCGCAGTTTCCGAACCGGCGCGGAAATGCTCACAGAGGCCCTGGCGGAGGAAATATCGGCCGACGTTGTCTCCGGCATCGACGCCCGCTTCGAGGCCATCCGTCCCAAGGGCGGCAAGATGCCCGTAGTCATGGGCGCAGGCGCCTCCGGAATCCTTCTCCACGAGGCCATGGGCCACTCCTTCGAGGCAGATTTCAACCGTAAGGGCACCTCCATCTTTGCCGATAAAATGGGCCTCCGGATATGCCCCAAGGGTATAAACATCATAGACGACGGCACCCTCCCCGGCAACCGCGGGTCCCTGAATTTTGACGATGAGGGCGTTCCCGGGCAGAAGACTTATATGGTAGAGGACGGCGTCCTTACATCGTACCTCCACGACCGCATCTCCGCCGCACACTACGGGGTAAAACCCACCGGAAACGGACGCCGGGAAAGCTTCCGCTATGCCCCTATCCCCCGCATGAGGGCAACCTATATGGAAAGCGGCAGCGCCAAGGCTCCGGACCTCATTGCATCGGTCCAAAAAGGCATTTTCGTGGACGAGTTCTCCAACGGACAGGTGAAGATTGGGGAAGGCGACTTTACCTTCTTCGTAAAGTCCGGCTTCCTCATTGAGGACGGCCGCCTCACCGCCCCGGTAAAGGATATCAACATAATCGGAAACGGCCCCCAGGCACTTGCAGACATGGTTGGCGTTGCCGATGACCTTAAGATAGACCCCGGCGCCTGGACCTGCGGAAAGGAGCAGAGCGCCCCGGTATCCTGCGGCATCCCCACCGTACTCATAAAAGAACTGACAGTAGGAGGAGAATAGGATGAGACTGGATTCAAAAGAGATAGAACTTGCAAGGCACTGCCTGGATTATGCGCTTGAAAATGGTGCGGACAAGGTAAGGATCACGCTCACAAAGAGCCTCCTTAACCTTGTGGGCGTTCTGAACGGAGAGGTGGACAAGACTTCCCACGCCCTGGACCGCAGCCTGCAGCTTAACATCTTTGCCGACGGCCGCTACGGCACCTTCTCCTCCAACCGCCTGGAACGGGAAGGCCTGGAACAGTTTATCCGTGAAGCCATCGTCACCGTCAAAATGCTGGAGAAGGACTCATTAAGGGATCTTCCTTCTCAGGAACGTACAGTAAAGGACGCTGCAGGTGGCAACGAGCTGGACCTGTACGACCCTGAATACGTGAACATGAGTGCGGAAAAAAGACGTGATCTGGCACTCGGATCCATGTCCTGGCCGCTTAAGGACAAACTTGAGAAGGGTTTCACGCTTGTATCGGAAGAAGGCGAATACTCGGACAGCATATTTGACAGCGTCACAATAGATTCCAACGGCCTGTTTGCACGGCATACGGAGACATCGTTCGAGATTGGATATGAGGTCACCGTAGAAGACGGAGAGGGCAATCTATACTCCGGATACTGGTGGGACGCCACGCCGCGCCTTGGGGACCTGAAGATTGCAGACTGCTCCGCAACGGCTATAGAAAGGGCAGCCGCCCAGATAGGGCCCAAAGGGATAAAGAGCGGAAAGTATACCGTGGTCATCGACAGTGAATGCGCTTCGAAGGTCCTTACCCCTGTTCTGAATGCCCTGGGAGGGTTCTCTCTGCAGCAGAAGAACTCTTTCATGGACGGGACCATCGGCAAAAAAGTATTCCCTGAAGGCCTTACCGTCATGGACCTCCCCCACTCCAGAGGGGAAACCGGATCACGCCTTTTTGACAGCGAGGGCGTTGCCACAAGGGACAGTGCAATAATAGAAAAAGGTGTGGTGAAGGAATACTTCCTTAACACCTACATTGCCGCCAAGATGGGCATGGAACCCACAATAGAAGACGCTACCAGGGTAAAGGTGATGCCCGTGGGCGGCTGCAGGACATGCAAAGATATACTTGAAAAAGTAAAGGACTGCATACTTGTAACAGGTTTCAACGGGGGCAATTCCAACAGCGCCACGGGCAATTTCTCCTACGGCATTGAAGGTTTTCTGGTAAAGGACGGCAAGATTGAGTACCCTGTAAAGGAAGCGCTTATGACCGGAGATTTCCTTACTCTGTGGAATAATCTTATCTTTGCAGCGGAAGATGCAAGGCTCTGCATGTCAAAGCTCATTCCAAGCATAGCTTTTGCAGGGGTCGATATAAGCGCATGAGAACCGCAGTCGTCATACTCAATTACAACACAAAGGAATATCTGAGGAAGTTCCTTCCCGGCCTTGTTGCGTCTACGGAAGGCCTTGACGCCCAGGTAATTGTGGCAGACAACGCCTCCAAAGACGGCTCCGCGGAAATGATGAAGGAAGAGTTTCCGGACATCCCGCTGATGGTTCTTGAAGAGAACTACGGCTTTACGGGAGGCTACAACAGGGCCTTGAAAGGCCTTGAGGCGGAGTTCTATGTGCTTATAAACTCAGACATAGAAGTTCCCGGGGACTGGCTGAAGCCGCTTCTCTCCTGGATGGATTCCCATCCGGAGTGCGGCGCCTGCGGGCCAAAGCTCATATCGTACAATGACCGCACATCATTTGAATATGCCGGAGCGGCGGGCGGATTTGTAGACCGGTACGGCTATCCTTTCTGCCGCGGAAGGGTGCTCCAAAAGCTTGAGAAGGACAATGGGCAGTACAACAATCCACTGAACGTCCTCTGGTGCAGCGGAGCGTGCCTTATGGTCCGGAGCAGCGTCTGGAATGCCCTTGGAGGCCTTGACAGCAGGTTCTTTGCCCACATGGAAGAGATAGACCTATGCTGGAGGATGCAGCTTGCCGGCTGGAAGGTCACTAATGTCCCTGAATCTGTAGTGTACCATATTGGTGGCGGAACCCTTCCAAACGAGTCCCCTTTCAAGCTGAGGCTCAATTTCCGGAACAACCTGCTACTTCTGGAGAACAATCTTCCGGCAACCTTCAAAGCCATGGGCTCAAAGCATCCACAATGCCGTACCCGCCGCAGAATCCTTGTGAGGATGCTTCTTGACGGCTGCTCGGCCCTGGTTTACCTATTAAAGGGCAAATGGAGTTTCTTCAAGGCCGTTGTAACCGCGCACAAAGAGTACCGGCAGCTCCGGACTCCGGGTGTTATCCCAGATGCTCCAAAACTGCCGGAAGGTCTCTATAACGGCTGGATAGTGCCTAAAGGGCTGTTGTAGGCCTTTCGAAGCCATCCCTTTCGCAAAGGGCGGTAATTCTCTTGATGCGGGTTGCGGTGTCCGGGTGGGTGGAGAAAAGGCTGCTCACAGGGCCCATGACAGCACCTGACGCGCCGCTTCCCTGCTGAAGCTTCTCAAAAGCCTGGACCATAGCCCAGGGATTGCGCTTTGCGGCTACAAGGAATTCATAGCTGAACTCATCGGCCTCGCTTTCCTGCTTCTTGGAGAAGTGGTTGGAAATGAGCGTCTGGCCGATTACGCCAAGCTGGGAGTCCGTAAGGACTGCAACCTTGTCCGACGTTGCGGCTACGCCCTCGAACGCAGCGCTGGTGAGCATGCTGTTGCGCATCTGCTTGTAAGTGTGCTGAAGGGCTACGTGGCCTATCTCGTGGGCAATGACGGAGAGGAGCTCGGCATCGTCCATGAGGTCCATGATGCCGGTATATACCCTCACGGAGCCGTCTGCGCAGGCAAAGGCGTTGACCTCGTTATTCTGGTACACTTTGTAGTTGAGGGGGACATCTCCTACCTGCGTGAGCCTCTGGGTAAGGTTCCTGAGGCGCTTTGTATAAGCATTGGTTTCCGGGAGCACGGGGCTCTGGGCGTCCAGCTGGGTAATGTACTGCTGGACATATGCAATTACCTCCGATTCCGGGAGCATAAGGGCCTGGGAGGCATATGCGGCGCCCTGCATGAGGCGTGCTGTATTGATGCTTCCGCAGGAAGCGAGCAGCACGGTGGCTGCAACAAGTGACAGAATGCGTTTCATCTTGGTCAGAATTTTCCCAAATATACAAATTATTTCGTATATTGTGACAAATTATGAAATGAACTTTTATGCGTACAAGAAATCTTGCCCTTCTGGTCGCGCTCCTTCTGGCGCTTCCTCTGCAGGCAGCCAAACTAATTGGTGTCAAAGTACTTGACAAAGATTATATAGTACTTCAGTTCCGTGACGGAGAGGTCCGCTACAGAGATACCGGTAAGGGCCAGAGCGCCTTCCTGGGGCATACCTTCGTAGATGGCGACGACACCCTTAAAACCTTCCTCCCCCGCTTTTTCACGGGCACTTCGGCCGGCGAATGGTTCATATCGTCAAAGGACGACAGGCGCCACAACAAGGTCACGGCCATCTACCGTAAGTCCAAGCCCATGAACACGGACCACACCCTCACAAGCGAGCTGGACCACTGGGTCTTCCTCCGGCTGGAAAGCCCCATGAAGCAGGGGTGCACATACACTGTGAGCATTCCTTCCAGGAGCGGATCGGACAAAGCATCGGCCGAGGTTGTATTCGACATCTGGAATTCCCAGTCTGAGGCCGTCCACGTAAATATCCTTGGCTATTCCACCCAGGAAAAGACCAAGGCCGCAGATCTTTATTACTGGCTGGGAGACGGCGGACAGAGGGACTACAAGGCCTTCGAGGGCAACAAGGTGTGGCTCTATAATGTTAAAAGCGGAGCCAGGCAGCTGGTTGGAAAGGTAAAGCTCTGGAAAAGGGCCTCTGACTGCAGTAAGGAAGCCGGCGAGAAGAACCTGACGGGAAGCGATGTCTGGAACATAGATTTCAAGAATGCAGTCCCTGGAACATACCGTCTTGTTGTTGACGGAGTTGGCTGCAGCATGGACTTCCAGGTAAAGCCGGACCTTTATCTGGATCCTTATAAGTACAGCGTCCTGGGCTATTACTACATGCGCCTTGGAGAGCGCATCAAAGACGGTTTCACCCCGCGCCAGCCGCTGTTCATACCTGAAGAAGACCCCAACGGCTTCACTGTCTACAAGACAGACCTGCATCCCTGGCACCCGGACTGGCAGAAACTCCCCGGCGACGTCTGGGACGAACCCCATTTCAAGAATCTCCGGGAATCGGCCTTCTGGCAGCACCGCCTTCCCGGAAATCCCGTCAACATTGAGGTGAAGGGCGGCCACTCGGACGCCATGGACTGGGACCGCCACCTCGCCCACGTGAGCAATATTTACGACATGCTCCTCCCCTACATCCTCTCCGGAGGCCGCCTGGGCGAGGACAACCTTGGAATTCCTGAAAGCGGCAACGGCATCCCGGACCTCATTGACGAGGCCAGGAACGAGGTCGATTTCTTCCTCAGCATCCGCGACGGAGAAGCCTACTCACAGGGCGTCACCAACCCGGACCGTAACTGGAGCGTGATGTTCCAGGCCGGCTGCACCACCATGGCAGCATGGGCAAATGCCGCCAACTGCGCAATGATAGGATATGCCTTCCGCCTTGCCGGCAACAAAGAACTTGAGAACTACTATAAGGATGAGGCCGTAAAGGCCTTCAACTTCGCCGCCCGCCAGGACAACCTTCAGCTTGACGATCTCCAGGGAATAGGCCTTGAGGGCATGCGAGGTCGTGATTTCAAGCAGATGGCCGCAGCTTTCCTCTACAACCTTACCGGAGACACCATGTGGGAAGACATAGCGGAAGAGGAAAGCGTGATAAAGGGGGCCGATGACGACCGCGTCCTTCTCCGCGGCCGTAACGGCCACTGCCAGATATGGGGCGTCGCCGCATATCTTACCTGCCCCTGGGAGCGCCATTTCCCGGTGCTGTATTCCAATATGGTCAAGGCCCTCACCCGCGAGGTCAGGGAAGACCACCTATCCCCTTCACTTGAAAGGCCTTCCAGGCGCGCGGCAGACGACGTCCGCTGGATGACATCGGAAAACCTCCAGAGGGCAATCATGCTGCATTATTGCACAAAGGACAAGGCCCTGAAGCAGCAGCTGGAAACTGCTTTGTACACGGAAGCAAGCTGGTGCCTTGGCCGCAACCCCGGCAACGTCGTTGAGATGACAGGCCTTGGCCAGAGGCATATCACGGACTGCTATTCCACTGGCCGGAACGACGGCCTGCCTGGCACCCATCCCGGCCAGACGCCCTTCAACGGCACTGAAACCTGGTCCCCCGGCGACGGAGGCGATGCCCGCATCATACTCCGCTACTGCTATCCTGACTGGTGGAACGGCGGCTGGCCCCGACAGGAGTCATACTTCAACCAGCGCTACTTCTGGGTAAACGGAGAGTTTACCCCTCGTGAGACCATGAGAGGTAAACTTGCGCTTGTGGCTTATCTTTATGGAATAAGGCCCTAGAGCTCTACGCTGAGTTTTTGTATACCCGGCTTGTAAGGGATGTAATATCCTCCCTTCTTGCCGGTGTATTTTATGTCAAGATGGTACTCCGCATCACGGAACTTCCTGAGAACGTGATAAGTACCGTGCTGCAGAGGGATGCAGGGCTCTATGAGCAGGCCGTCAAACTGCGGCTTGATGCCAAGGATGGACTCGCTCACGGCTTTCCATGTCCATGCGGCCGTGCCGGTGAGCCAGCTGTTCTTGCCCTCTCCGGGCTTTGCGGCGTCCTTTCCGGCAACCATCTGGCAGAACACGTAAGGTTCCACTTTACGAAGAGTCTGGTCCTTGGTAAAAGCGGGGGTGATCTTGCAGTAGTGGCGCCAGGCATCGTCCCTTCGGCCGGCCATGGCTTCGCCTATTATCACCCACGGGTTATTGTGGCAGAAGATGCCGGCGTTCTCCTTGTAACCTTCGGGATATGAGCTTATTTCCCCGTATTCGCAGATATATCTGGAGTAGGCGGGGGTGTTGAGGACTATGCCCTGCTCGCACTCCAGGTACTTAACGGTAGAGTCAAGCGCCTTGTCGCAGAGGCCTTCATCGGCGCCGATCCTGGCCATTGTGCACCAGCCTTGGCTCTCGATGAAGATCTTGCCTTCCTCACATTCCTTGGAGCCAATCTTGTTGCCATAGTAGTCATATGCCCTGAGGAACCACTCGCCGTCCCATCCATGCTGCTTCACAGCGCTTTCCATGGCCTTAACGGCCTCTTTCACGCCTTCTGCGTCCTTGTCCCCTATCCTTTCCAGAAGTTCTGCGAAATCCCGTCCTTCGGCAACGAAGAGGCCGGCTATCATGAGGGATTCCGCCTTTGTACCCTCAGTCTTGTTTTCCGTAGTCTGGAAGGAATCGTCCGGATTCCAGGAGAAGCAGTTGAGGTTGAGGCAGTCGTTCCAGTCGGCACGGCCTATGAGGGGCAGTCCGTGAGGGCCAAGATTATCGGTAACGTGCCTGAAGCTTATCTTAAGGTGCTCCAGCAGAGTCACTTCCGTCCCGGGCTTGTTGTCAAACGGGACCATCTGGTCCAGGATGCCGAAGTCTCCGGTTTCACGGATATAGGCCACGGTTCCGAAGATGAGCCAGAGGGGATCGTCGTTGAAACCGCCGCCGATGTCGTTGTTGCCGCGCTTTGTGAGGGGCTGGTACTGGTGGTAGCAGCCGCCGTCCGGGAACTGCGTGGATGCAATGTCTATGATGCGCTGGCGGGCACGGTCCGGAATCATGTGGACTATGCCTGCAAGGTCCTGGTTGGAATCCCTGAAGCCCATTCCGCGGCCGATTCCGCTCTCAAAGTAGCTGGCGCTCCGGCTGAAGAAGAAGGTTATCATGCACTGGTACTGGTTCCAGATGTTTACGGTACGGTCCAGTTCCGGAACGTCCGAAGACACATTGAACCGGCCCAGCAGGTTGTCCCAGAAAGCCTTCAGCTGCGCAAATTCGGCATCCGCCTTCTCTACCGTAGAGAATGCCTCCAGCATCTCCAGCGCCCGTTTTTTATTGATCACCTGCCCGTCATTCCCGACCTGATCGGGAATCTCAAACTTCTCCTCCTGCGGATTCTCCACATATCCCAGCACAAACACCAGTTCCGTGGATTCTCCGGCCTCGAGTTCCAGGTCGAAGCGGTGCGACGCAATGGGGCTCCAGCCATGCGCCCGGGTATTTCCGGAAGTGCCTGCAAGCACCTGCTGCGGGGCATCGAAGCCGTTGTACATGCCTATGAACGTTTCCCTGTCCGTGTCAAAACCGTCTGCGTGACGGTTCACTCCAAAGAAGGCGTAATGGTTCCTGCGCTCGCGGTATTCTGTCTTATGGTAAATGGCAGAGCCTTCTATCTCCACCTCTCCGGTAGAGAGGTTGCGCTGGAAGTTCTCCATGTCCGTTGAGGCGTTCCAGAGGCACCACTCGGCAAAGGAGTACAGTTTGAACCGTTTTTTCTCCTTGCCGCTGTTGGTGAGCCTTACCTTGTGCACTTCGCACCTGTGGCCGATAGGGACAAAGAACGTTACCTCCGCCTTGAGGCCGTTTTTCTGGCCGATAAGTTTGGTGTAGCCCATGCCGTGACGGCACTCGTAGAAGTCCAGGGCGGTCTTGCAGGGCTTCCAGCCGGGATTCCAGACCGTATCGCCGTCCTTTATATAATAATACCGGCCACCTGCGTCCATGGGAACGCCGTTGTAGCGGTAGCGGAGGATCCTCCGGAACTTTGCATCCCGGCAGAAGCAGTAGCCTCCGGCCGTATTGGAAATGAGCGAGAAGAAATCTTCCGTTCCCATGTAGTTTATCCAGGGCCACGGGGTGTCCGGGCGGGTAACCACATACTCGCGGGACCTATCGTCAAAATGTCCGAAACTGTTCATCCTAATACTTGTATACTGTTGATTCTACTGAGGCCGATGAGCCGCCAACCATAAGCTCCCACTCCCCTTCCATGGGCACCATGTCCTGCTTTTCCTCGCTCCAGGAGAGGAATACCTCCGGGGTAAGGCGGAAGGATACCTTCACGGTTTCTCCGGCCGGGATGGCAACTCGCTTAAAGCCGCGGAGGGACTTACGCGGGCCTTCCGTATCGGCAAGGTTACGGGTATAGAGCTGTACCACCTCCAGGGCTTCACGGTCCCCGGTATTGGTGATGCTTACGCTGAGCCTGCGGCCCCTGACATGGGGTTTTCCGTATTCAAGAGTGGTATATCCAAGGCCGAATCCGAAGGGGAAAAGAGGCTCGCCCTGGAAGTAGCGGTAGGTGCGGCCTTTCATGGAATAATCCTCAAAATCCGGCAGCTGTTCCACTGATTTGTAGAAGGTAATGGGGAGTTTTCCGGAAGGGACAACATCTCCCAGGAGAACATCGGCAATGGCATTTCCGCCTTCCTCTCCGGGATACCAGGCCTGGAGTATAGCCTCGCAGCTCTGCGTCTCCGGTTCAAGGCCGATGGCGCTTCCCGAGAAGTTCACAAGGATCACCTTCTTGCCGGCGGCGTGAAGGGCCTGGAGCAGTTCTCGCTGAACCTCCGGCAGTTCTATGGACGTTCTGTCCCCGCCTTTGAAGCCGGGGATTTCCACCTTCATTTCCTCTCCCTCAAGACGGGGAGAGATGCCGCCGGCAAATATCACGGTTTCAATGCCTTCAAGCTTTTCAAGGATAGCTTCCACGGGCTCTCCTGGGGCAACTATGCCGCCTCCGGGGATAATCTTGAGGCCTGGGATGCGCTCCCGGAGGGCATCGGCAAGGGTGACGGTGAACTCCGGAATGGGGTTGTAGTTACCCCATAGCATCTCACGGTCATCGGCATTGGGGCCCATGAGGGCTATGCCTTCAGTCCCCTCCAGAGGGAGGATTCCGTTCTTGTTCTGAAGCAGCACCAGCGATTCCTGCGCCATTTTCCTTGCAAGGGAAAGGTGCTCCGGGCCTTCGACTATGCTGTCCGGAAGGTCTGCCCAGGGGCCAAGGTCTCCGTCCAGTTCTCCAAGGCGGATGCGGGCGGCAAGGATGCGCCGGAGGGAGCGGTCTACATCGGCCTCATCCAGAAGGCCCTGGGCTACTGCTTCCGGGATTCGGTCATAGAGGGAACCGCATTCCAGGTCTGTTCCGTTGTGGACGGCGGCGGCTACGGCGTGCTCCCCGTCCTGGACGTAATTATGATACTGCGGACCCACAAAGTCTTTCACGGCCCAGCAGTCGCTTACAACCAAACCCTTGTAGCCCCATTCTCCCCGGAGGATTGTGTTTACAAGGTAATCGTTTGCACCGCAGGGAACGCCCCTGAAGCGGTTGTAGGCAATCATTACCTCCTGTACTCCGGCCTTGGTAACAAGATCCTTGAAGGCGGGAAGATAGGTCTCGCGAAGGTCACGCTCGCTTACCTCTGCATCGAACTGATGGCGGTTCCACTCCGGGCCTGAATGCACTGCAAAGTGCTTTGCGCAGGCGTGGGCCTTGAGGACGGGAGCATCCATCGGCCCCTGGAGACCGCGTACCACGGCCATGCCCATCTGCCCTGTGAGATACGGGTCTTCACCGTAAGTCTCCATTCCCCTTCCCCAGCGGGGATCGCGGAATATATTGATGTTGGGCGTCCAGAAAGTGAGTCCCTGATACCAGCCTGACACTCCGCTCTGAAGGGCCTGGCGGTTCTTTACGCGGGCCTCGTCACTGGTAGCCGTAAACACCTGTTCAAGAAGCTCTTTATCAAAGGATGCCGCCATGCCTATGGGCTGGGGGAAGGTAGTTGCCTTTCCGTTTCTGGCTACGCCGTGGAGGGCCTCGTTCCACCAGTTATAGGCCGGAATTCCAAGGGCCTCTACAGGCGCCGATGTATACCACATCAGGGAGGCCTTCTCCTCCAGGTTCATTTTGGAGATAAGGCTCTGAGCCCTTTCTTCCGGGGTCTGGGGCTTTGGGGCACAGGCCGCCGCAGCAAGCAGGATGGTCATAACAAAGGTTTTACGCATACACGTTCTGTTTAATGTACAAATATATATAAAAATGATTAAATTTGCATATAGCTTTTTGCCGTGGAAGTAAATTATTTATTATCAATACTTTAACCCTCCGTCCCTGGTCCTTTTACCCCAGGGACAAACACTTAATTGCATGAAACACAATTCTTTATCCCCACGCCTCCTTATCATTGGAGCCCTCTTCCTGGCATCTTGCAGCCATAACCCCACCGTGAAAGTTGAAGGCGGGCAGATTCAGGGAACTGTAACCGATGGCATTGCCGTCTACAAAGGCATCCCCTATGCCGCCCCGCCTGTTGGAGAACTTCGCTGGAAGGCACCGCAGCCGGTAGTCCCTTGGGAGGGCGTGCGTGTCTGCGACTCGTTCGGCGCTCCTTCCATCCAGCCTCACCATGTAGACAGCGACGCCTACAAGCACGAGTTCTTCTTTGACGGAGATCCTGAATACAGCGAGGACTGCCTGTATCTTAACGTCTGGGCACCCGCAAAGGGCAAGAACCTGCCTGTTACGCTGTGGATCCACGGCGGAGCCTTCTCCTACGGCTGGGGTTTCGAGCCGGAGATGGACGGCGAGGAGTGGGCAAAGCACGGCGGCATCCTTGTAAGCATCAACTACCGACTTGGCATACTCGGCTTCCTCACCCATCCCCTCCTCAGCGAAGAGAATCCTGACGGCATTTCCGGCAACTACGGCGTCCTGGACCAGATTGCCGCACTCAAATGGGTTAAGAACAATATAGCCGCATTCGGCGGTGATCCCAATAAGATTACTATAATGGGCCAGAGCGCCGGTGCCGGCAGTGTAAAGAACATGGTAACTTCTCCCCTTTCCAAGGACATCATGGCAGGTGCTATAATCCAGAGCGGCGGAGGCATATCCGAAAGGAGCATACTTGGCGGAAGCCCCCTGGCAGAGTCAGAGCAGCGCTGGAAAGACATGATGGACTGGGCCGGATACACTACGCTTGACGAGATGCGCGCAATAGACCCCCTGGAGTTCCTGGACATGGCAAGCGAGTATTCTGCAGCCACGGGCAAGTTCCTTGGCTGGCCCGCCCCTGTTGTAGACGGCAAGGTGCTCCCGGAGACCTTCGACAGCGCCGCCCTGGCAGGCAGAATTGCCGATATCCCCTACATGATTGGCTATACTCTGGACGATATGGGCGGTCTCACAGGCGGCATAGAGCACTTCTGCGCAGTACGTGAGCAGGCCGGAAAGCCCGCCTACGCCTACCAGTTTGCCCGCCGCCTCCCGGACGACGGCCGTCCCGGTATCCTTCACGGCGCCTTCCACTCCTCGGAGCTCTGGTATATGTTCAAGAGCCTCCGCCTCAGCTGGCGCCCCTTCACCGAGGGCGATTATGTCCTTGCGGAAGAGATGATATCGGCCTGGACAAACTTCGCGGCAACCGGCAAGCCCGGCGGCTCCTGGACACCATGTACTGCCTCAGATCCCTCTTTCATGGTCTTCAAACTGGGAGAAGACGACAAGCCTGCTTCCGGAATGGGCACTCCGCTGGCCAAGTAAACCATGGGCCGCCTATCTCCCGTGACGCCCGTGACACCCGTGACACCAACCTGCTGATTATCAATATTTTGACTTATCGTCCCCGGGTATTATTGCCTAGGGACGATTGTTTAATATGCTGGTAATCAACGCTTTATTATCACGGGTAGATGCAAGAAGGCGGCAATTTGAACAGTAGGAGCGCTTGTTTCCCTGCGCAACAGCTGAAACAGTTTCTCTTTTTTGTCATTGCCCATGCGAAGAATGTCGTGAATGTCTTTGACAATGCCATGATTCATGATTATTGAAGAAAAGCGCGAATACCACCTGTCATCTTTCCCCACGAATGATTCCTGAATATCATACTCGCTTCCGGTATTTGACGCTGCAGCCAGGATCTCATTCTCAAATGAGCCAAATAACCCGATGGAGAATGAGTGGTCAATGACCGAATAAGTATTCACGATATAATCTGCAAGCTGGTCCTTCTCCTGAATTGAAGGGAGTGAATCAAACAATTTAGTCATAACCCTGTATGTAATGTACTGTCCGCTGTCATGTAAGCCCCTGACTAGCTTGAGAGCACGCCTTAGCTGCAAGGATGCATACCTAAGACGGATACTATCCGAAAAAGGGTTTTCACTTTGAGCATATGCCATATAGTTCCATTGGTATTGCTCCGCCCTGGCAACAAGCTTACGTTCAACAGGGTTGTTGTCAAGGTATAACATATTGGTCCTCATTACTTTATTACCATGCTTTGGCGCACTTCCGAAAGGAGAATCAAAAACTGGCCCGTGAAGGCCGAAGGCAGAGTTATTCTCCCTTGCAAATATAGAGGTATAATCTCTTTGAAAGCACGATAACCTGTAGGCGCTTGCCGTCATGGATGCATGGTGGACATGGTCTGGCATCTGAACCAGTTTTACCACCCTGATATCATAACGGTCAGCCATAGTGCAGAAGACAGTAAAAAAGACCAGATGATCCCTTATGTTGTAAAACAGTACACCTCTGTCTACTGTTCTTTGGTAGCAGTGGTTTATCTCACTTACAGTTACTTTTCTTTTTTTCTTCATAACCGAATAATATGACCAATTGCGAAGTTGGCAATTTATCCGTCACATTATCAGCATGATACGAGTTTTTTCATAACAAGCTAACCGCTTTGGGATCAATCATTTGCGTAAAAAAGTCAAAAATCTTATATTTGCTTTATGAAAACGGTTCCTTTTATTATAGCCATTTTTCTCTCTGCGACGCTGAGTGCGCAGTCGTTTCAAGCTCACTTTACGGATTCTACGCTACGGCTGGATTATGTTTTCTGCGGGAACGCTTCACATAGTGCGATATTCTTCAGAGAGGCGTCTGTATTCAGTGGCTGGGCAGGGCGGAAGCATAATCTGGGCGAGCCGGCTCTGAGGGGCAACGGTCAGATAAGGGTAAAGGACCCCAGCAGCGGGGAGACCCTTTATGTAAACAGTTTCTCCTCCCTGTTTCAGGAATGGCAATCCACAGAAGAGGCGCAGAAACTGGACAAGGCCTTCGAGAACACATTCCTGGTGCCTTGTCCCAGGCATCCTGTTCGCATAGAAGTTGTGCTATTTGACAATCGTGCCAGGCAGAGCTGCATCATTGCCCACACAATTGACCCCAGGGACATCCTCATACGAAGCGTAGCTCCTACAGAATCAACGGTCCTGAAGGATTCCGGGAAAGACGCCATAGACATAGTCATCGTCTCTGAAGGATACACCGCCAGGGAGAAAAGCAAGTTTTATGACGATGCCCTCAGGGCAGTTCAGGCCCTGTTTTCCCACGAGCCCTTTACATCGGTCAGGGACAAGTTCAGTGTACGTGCGGTTTTCTCAACTTCGGAGCACAGCGGAGTAAGCGTTCCAGGCAAAGGTGAATGGAAAAACACCACCCTCCATTCCAACTTCGACACCTTCTACAGCAGCCGCTACTTGACAACATCTTATATTTGGGGACTTTACGATATCATCGGCACAACTCCGGCGGAGCATGTCATCGTCATCGCCAATACACCACAATACGGAGGAGGAGGAATCTTCAACAACATAACTCTTGTAACCAGTGACCATCCCACCTTCGCCCGCGTGCTTGTGCATGAATTCGGCCACGCCTTTGCAGGTCTTGCCGATGAATATGCATACGACGAGATGGCTGAAACCGTTTACCCCGCCGACACCGAGCCCTGGGAGCCCAACATCACTACACAGGCAGACTTCGCCTCCAAATGGGCCGATATGCTTAAGGACGGCACTGTTGGCCTGTACGAAGGCGGCGGCAACCAGACAAAAGGAGTATGGCGCCCCGTCCCGGACTGTCGCATGCGAACCAACACGTATCCGGACTTCTGCCCGGTCTGCACACGAGCCATACTCAGAACCGTAGAGTACTCCGTGACGCCAACCTACTGACTATCAATGTTTTAACACATTGTCCCTAGGTGCATTTACCCAGGGACAACTATTTATAGCATTGATTATCAACGACTTATTATCACGGGCGCATTGCGGCATCCCTGCACCTGAATGCGGCGTCACTGTCCTATATACAAGTATATTGCCATCATCCATTGGTTATTACGCAAAAAAAGAGTAAATTAGTAGCATGAAACGCATTATAACACTACTTTTCATGGCAATTGCTTTTTCTGCAAATGCACAGCAGGCGCTCTGGAGCGGTCCTGCACCCGAATCCCCCGTTATCAACGAAGACGGTACTGTTACCTTCCGCTATCGTGCCCCAAAGGCCATCAAGGTGGAGGTGACAGGCGATTTCCTGCCCACACAGAAGATGGAAGTGGAATGGGAAGGCCAGAAGAGGACCTTTGACGTTCCTGGAGCACGTGAACTCAAGGAAGGAAAGGGCGGAGTATGGGAGTACACTACGGAATTCGCAGTTGCCCCTGATCTGTACAACTACACCTTCCGAGTGGACGGAGATACTGTCATAGACCCTCACAACATGTGGGTGAACCGTGACGTTTCCACCCTTACAAGCGTCCTTCTTGTTCCAAAGGAAGGATACAGGAGTGACCTTTACGCCATCCACAAAGTCCCTCACGGCACGGTGTCAAAGGTCTGGTATCACAGCGACATGGCCGGTTTTGACCGCAGGCTCACAGTATACACTCCTGCCGGTTATGAGACTTCAAAGGCAAAGTATCCCGTCCTGTATGTTCTCCACGGCGTAGGCGGAGATGAAGACGCATGGGTAACTCAGGGCCGTGCAACGCAGATTCTGGACAACCTCATCGCACGCGGAGAGGCAAAGCCGATGATTGTAGTTTTCACAAACGGCAACATCTCCCAGGAAGCCGCCCCGCTGGAGAACTCAAACGGCTATGTGAATCCCACAATGCAGCTTCCCCAGACCATGGAGGGAACTTTCGAGACCGCTTTCCCGGAAATAATAAAGTTCATCGACGGACGTTACCGTACAATTGCCAAAAAGCAGAGCCGCGCAGTCTGCGGCCTTTCCATGGGCGGTTACCACACTCTTTACCTGAGCATCAACTACCCCCAGCTGTTCAATTACAGCGGTATGTTCTCTGCAGCTGTGGTAGCAAGGGATTCCGTGAGCCCCATATACAAGGATTTCGACGCAAAACTCAAAAAGTACTATGCCGGCAAACCCGCCCTCCTCTGGATTGGCTGCGGCAAGACAGATTTCCTTTACCAGGCCAACAAGGACTTCATGAAAAAGCTTGACGACAACGGCTTCAAGTACACCTACATGGAAACCGAAGGCGGCCATATCTGGAGAAACTGGAGGATATACTTCACGGAGTTTGTTCCCCTGCTTTTCAAATAGCCACATAACCAATTGAACAATAATGAGAAAAGTCATTCTTTCTGCAGCAGCAGTTCTCTGCACTATCACAATGGTTGCACAGCCCAAACTCACCAAGGACAATATAGACGATGTCCTCAGGGCCATGACCCTTGAGGAAAAGGCCACCCTCTGCGTGGGCGGCGGCTGGGGCTCCATGACCGCGGGCTCGCTCACCGCATCGGACGCATCCCTGGTCTCTGGCGCAGCAGGTACTACCCGCGCAATCCCCCGCCTGGGTATTCCCAGCACAGTTTTGGCCGATGGTCCTGCCGGCCTCCGCATAAATCCTACCCGTCCCGGAACAGCCCAGACCTTCTACTGCACCGGTTTCCCGGTAGGAACAGTCCTGGCCTCCACCTGGAACACGGAACTTGTGGAACAGCTCACCACCGCCATGGGTGAGGAAGTAAAGGAATACGGAGTGGATGTCCTCCTTGCTCCCGGCCAGAACCTTCACCGCAATCCCCTCTGCGGCCGCAATTTCGAGTATTTCTCCGAGGATCCCCTCCTCACCGGAAAGATGTCCGCAGCATACGTAAAGGGCATCCAGAGCAACGGCGTAGGTGTCTCCGTCAAGCATTTTGCAGCCAACAACCAGGAGGTTAACCGTTTGCATAACGACTCCCGCCTCAACGCCCGCACGCTCCGCGAACTCTATCTCAAGGGCTTTGAAATTGCCGTCAAGGAATCCGCTCCCTGGACCGTCATGAGCTCCTACAACAAGATAAACGGTGAATTCTCCCAGCAGAGCCACGGTCTCCTTACCACAATCCTCCGCGACGAGTGGGGCTTCGGCGGCATCGTCATGACCGACTGGGGCAACAAGGAAGGCACAGTCGCAGCAGTCCACGCCGGAAACGACCTCATGGAACCCGGCATGCAGAACGAGATAGACCGCATAGTAGCCGCCGTAAAGGACGGCAGCCTTGACGTGGCAGACCTGGACCGCAACGTCCGCCGTCTCCTTGAATACATCGTCCGCACTCCCCGCTTTGCCGGTTACAAGTTCAGCAACAAGCCCGACCTCTCCGGCCACGCCAAGCTTGTACGCAAGGCCACCCCGGAAGGCCTGGTCCTCCTGGAGAACAACGGAGTACTTCCACTTAAGGATATCAAGACCGTTGCACTCTACGGCACCGGCTCATATGACTTCATCGCAGGCGGCACAGGTTCCGGAAACGTCAACAAGGCCTATGTCCGCAACATTGCCGAAGGTCTCCGCGTAAACGGCCTGGAAGTGGACAAGGACATTGAAACCTGGTACAGACAGTACATCGACCTCACCAAGACAAGCCTCCGCAACAATACTTCCGGAAACGGCTTCGGAATTCTCCTGGGAGATCCCGTAGTGCCCGAGATGGAAGTAAGCCGCAGCTTCATGGAGCGCAAGCTTCGCGAATCCGACATAGCCGTCCTCACCATTTCCCGCAATGCCGGCGAAGGTGACGACCGCAAGAACGCCGACGGCGACTGGACCCTCACCGGCAACGAGCGCCAGATGATCCAGACCCTGGCAGACCTCTATCATGCAGCCGGAAAGAAGTTTGTGGTTGTGCTGAACATAGGCGGCGTCATCGAGACCGCTTCCTGGAAGCACATTCCGGATGCCATTCTCCTTGCCTGGACTCCCGGACAGGAAGGCGGATATGCCGTCGCAGATGTACTCTGCGGTGCAGCCAACCCTTCCGGAAAGCTTCCCATGACCTTCCCTGTAGCTTACTTCGACATTCCTTCATCGGCAAACTTCCCTGCAAACTACAGCGGCGGCAACTCCATCGACCTGTCCTCGCTTCTTGGCGGCGGCAAGGCCCCCAAGGTTCTCAGGAAGGACATAGACTACACCAACTACGAAGAGGGTCTGAACGTCGGCTACCGCTACTTCACAACCGCAGGAAAGGGTGTCTCCTATCCCTTCGGTTACGGCCTCAGCTATACCACCTTCCAGTACAGCAAGCCTTCCGTGAAGGTTGCAAAGGACGGCACGGTGACGGCAAGCATCACCGTAAAGAACACCGGCTCAGCAGCAGGCAAGGAAGCAGTACAGCTTTATGTGAGCGCACCTTCCGGCGGCCTGGAGAAACCCGCATGCGAACTCAAGGCCTTCGCCAAGACCCGTGAGCTCAAACCCGGAGAGGCCCAGACCCTCACAATGGTAATCGATCCTTATACCCTTGCATCATTCAACGAGGGTACAAGCGCATGGGAAACCGCTTCAGGCGCATACAAAGCCCACTTTGGAGCATCCGTGGCCGATATCCGCGCCACCGCCTCGTTCAAGATAGGCAAAGCCCTCTCATGGCCGGCAAACGCCGTATGCCTCCCTGAATAAAGGTCAAGTCATAAATCAATTATACCCCCGGTCTTCATAAAAGGCTGGGGGTTAATCTTATTAAAAAATATTTTATTATATTTGTAAGTTAAAAGAACTGGGCTATGAAAATAGTAATCGAAGGCGCAGGCCAGGTAGGTTCACACCTTGCAAAAATGCTTTCCGCAGAGGGCAGCGAGGTCAGTGTCATTGACGACGATCCCGCCCGCATCAGTGCGCTTGCCTCATCGGCCGACGTTAATACCGTACTTGGTCTCACTTCGTCCATCAGGAGTCTGAGGGACGCCGGCTGCGCCACGGCAGACCTTTTCATAGCCGTTAATCCCCTCAAGTCCCAGAGTTCCAACATCGTCAGCGCCCTTCTTGCAAAGAAGCTGGGCACAGAGCGCGTTATCGCCAGAATTGACGACGAGGATTTCCTTTCCCCGGAAAACAAGATACTGTTCAAGGACATGGGCCTTGACATGATGTTCTTCCCGGAAAAGAGCGCAAGCGACGAAATAGTGGACATGCTGCGCCACAGCGCCTCCAACGAGTCCATGGACTTTGCCCGCGGAAAGCTCCAGATGTCGGTTTTCAAACTGGACGACGACTCCCCCCTCCTGGACATGAGGGTTGCAGACTTTGCCAAAGCCGTCGCGGAGCACAGCTCGGAGGCGGAATTCCGCATTGTCGCCCTTCAGAGGGAAGGAAAAACCATTATTCCAAAGTTCGACACCCCCTTCAAGTTCGGAGACTACCTTTACATAATCTCCTGCCGTGAAGGCATGCCCGCCCTCCTGAAATTCCTGGGGAAAGACCGCATAGTAATCCGAAAGGTAATGATCCTGGGCGGCTCGGAAATAGCCCAGATGGTGGCGGAAAAGCTCTCCGGGGACAACCTGGAAGACATCAAGATTATAGAATCCAACCCCGTACGCTGCAGAAACCTCTCCCAGGAGCTTCCCAGCTACGTCAACGTCGTTCAGGGCGATGCCCGAAACACGGATTTCCTCATTGAGGAAGACATCATGGGGTTCCAGGCCGTCCTTGCCGTAACGGGCAACGACGAGCTCAACATCCTCTCCTGCGTGGCCGCCAAGAAGCTTGGAGTACCCAGGGTAATCGCCCAGGTAGAGAACCTGGAGTACATCCATCTTGCGGAAGAGATGGGCGTAGACTCCGTCATAAACAAGAAACTCATCACTGCAGGCCGCATCTTCAAGTTCACCCTTTCGGACAAAGTAAGGTCCGTCAGGTACATGAGCGGCATGGATGCAGAGGTTCTGGAATACACGGCAGCTCCGGGTTCAAGGATTACAAAAGCCCCGCTAAAGGACCTGACTTTCCCCGCAAATGCCATCATAGGCGGCGTAATACGCGGAGGAGAAGGCTTCATAGCCGTTGGTACAACCCACATAGAGGCATACGACCGAGTTGCGGTATTCGCCCTTCCGGATGCCGTTAAGGAAATAGACAAATTATTCAGATAAACATATGAGCATTCAGTCAGAAAACATTGAAAAATTGGTCGAAAGACGCGCCAAAGCCCGCCTGGGCGGTGGTGAAAAGCGTATCGATGCCCAGCATGCAAAAGGCAAGAAAACGGCAAGAGAACGCCTTGCCCTGCTTCTGGACCCCGGTTCCTTCGAGGAGTACGACATGTTCATGCAGCACCGCTGCACCAATTTCGGGATGGAGAAAAGCCACCCGGACGGTGACGGCGTTGTAACCGGCTGCGGCACAATCGGCGGCCGCCTTGTCTACGTCTTCGCACAGGATTTCACCGTGAGCGGCGGTTCCCTGTCAAAGACCATGAGCGAGAAGATTACCAAGATCCAGGACATGGCCCTCAGAAACGGCGCCCCCTGCATCGGCCTTAACGATTCAGGCGGAGCCCGCATCCAGGAAGGAATAGACGCCCTTGCCGGCTATGGAGAAATCTTCGAGAGGAATATCCTTGCCTCCGGTGTAGTTCCCCAGATCAGCGGTATCTTCGGTCCCTGCGCAGGCGGTGCGGTATATTCCCCCGCCCTTACGGACTTCACCCTCATGGTCAAGAACACCTCCTACATGTTCCTGACCGGCCCTGCAGTGGTAAAGAGCGTCACCGGAGAGGTGGTTTCGCAGGAGGAACTTGGCGGAGCATCCGTCCACGCCTCAAAGAGCGGTGTAGCCCACTTTGCGGCAGAAAGCGAGGAAGAAGGCATCGAGACCATAAAGAAGCTCCTGAGCTACATCCCCCAGAACAATATGGAGACCGCCCCGGAAAAGCCCACTTCAGACCCTCTCAGCAGGGTTGACGATGCTCTCAATTCCATAGTCCCGGACAACCCCAACAAGGCATACGACATGTACGCCGTAATTTCCAGCATAGTTGACGACGGAGATTTCTTCGAGATCCACAAAGAGTTCGCAAAGAACATCATCGTCGGCTTTGCCCATATGAACGGCAAGAGCGTAGGCATCGTGGCCAACCAGCCCAATGTGCTGGCAGGCGTTCTGGACATCAACGCTTCCCGCAAGGCCGCACGCTTCGTGCGCTTCTGCGACGCCTTCAACATCCCTCTGGTAACTCTGGTCGATGTCCCCGGCTTCCTTCCCGGAACACAGCAGGAGTACGGCGCCATCATAACCAACGGTGCTAAGCTCCTCTATGCCTATGGCGAAGCCACCGTTCCCAAGGTCACCGTCACCCTCCGCAAGGGCTACGGCGGAGCCCACATCGTCATGAGCTGCAAGCAGCTCCGCGGCGACGTCAACTACGCATGGCCTTCCGCACAGATTGCCGTGATGGGTGCCGACGGCGCCGTCAACGTCCTCTATGCCAAGGAAATGAAGGAAGACCCTGAGAATGCAGCCAAGATATTCGATGAGAAGAAAGCCGAATACGAGGAGCTCTTCTCAAATCCCTACCAGGCCGCACAGAAGGGCTATATAGAAGATGTCATTGAACCCCGCAACACGCGTTTCCGCGTGATTCGCGCCCTTGAATCACTCGCCGGAAAGCGTCAGGAAATACCCGCAAAGAAACATGACAACCTTCCTCTATAGCTTCATTCTCACCGCAGGCGGTGAAAGGATGGCCCAGACGGACCCTCACGGCTGGACGCTCACCCTCATAAGCGTGAGCACGGTCTTCGCGGCACTTATCGTCCTGTATTTCATCTACGATTTCACCGGAAACATCTTTTCCGGAAAGTACAAGCGCAAACCCAAGGCCAAAAAGGTGAAAGGCACGCCCGATGCAGAGGTTGCGGCCGCCATCGCCCTTGCCCTGGACATGCAGGACGACGGTGACGTATACGCCGCCATTGCAACTGCCGTGAACCTGTATCTCACAGAGTGCGCACACGACGCGGAGCCTGGCATCGTCACAATTGTTCCCCATACCTCCGCATGGAATAACAAGTCCCTCAGTTTCAGAAAATTACCAAGATAGATATGAAAGAGTACAAATTCAAGATCAACGGGAAAGAGTACAACGTGACCATCGGCGAGGCCGACGGAAAGAACCTTTCCGTAAATGTAAATGGCGCAGATTATCAGGTAGAGCTTGAAAACGCTCCTGCCGCAGCCGCTCCCGTGGCAGCTCCCGCAGCGGCCGCTCCTGCAGCAGCTCCCGCAGCCCCCAAGGCTGCCGGCGCCGGCGTAACCGTCAAGAGCCCCCTCCCCGGCATCATCATCAGCGTGGACGTCAAGGAAGGCCAGGCCGTGAAGCGCGGTCAGAAGGTTGCCGTCATCGAGGCCATGAAGATGGAGAACGACATCCTTGCCGAGGCCGACGGAACCATCACGGCCATACACACCCGTAAGGGAGATTCAGTACTTGAAGGTGCAGATATAGTAACCATCGCCTAATGGAAACAGTAATAGACAGTCTGCAGCAGTTCTGGCAGTTCACGGGATTCGCGAACTGCACCTGGCAGCATCTGGTGATGATACTCATAGGTCTGGTTTTCATCACCCTGGGTATCGTCAAGCACTGGGAGCCGCTCCTGCTGGTGCCTATCGGTTTCGGAATGATCATCGGAAACATTCCGCTGTTCTTCGATCCGGAGACCGGCATGGGCCTGAAGATCGGCCTGTACGAGGAAGGTTCCGTCCTGAACATCCTGTACCATGGTGTGAAGAACGGCTGGTATCCGCCTCTCATATTCCTTGGCATAGGTGCAATGACGGACTTCAGCGCCCTCATTTCCCAGCCGCGCCTTATACTTATAGGCGCAGCTGCGCAGCTTGGTATCTTCGGTGCTTACCTGCTGGCCCTCACCATGGGCTTCCTGCCCAACGAGGCCGGTGCTATCGGTATCATCGGCGGTGCAGACGGCCCTACGGCCATCTTCCTCAGCTCCAAGCTGGCGCCGGAACTGATGGGTGCTATTGCCGTGTCGGCATACTCGTACATGGCACTGGTACCCGTTATCCAGAAGCCTATAATGCTGCTTCTCACCACCAAGAAAGAGCGCCTTATACGCATGAACAAGCCCCGCGTCGTGAGCCAGAGGGAAAAGATCATCTTCCCTATCGTTGGATTCATCTGCACGGCATTCATCGTCCCCAGCGGCCTTCCGCTCCTGGGAATGCTCTTCTTCGGCAACCTCCTCAAGGAAAGCGGCGTTACCAAGAGGCTTGCAGCCACCGCGGGCGGTCCGCTCATCGACGTGGTGACCACCCTCATCGGCCTCACCGTGGGCGCATCCACCCAGGCCGATGTTTTCCTGACCGGACGTTCCGTCCTCATCTTCGGCCTTGGCCTTGCATCCTTCGTGATTGCAACCACCTTCGGCGTGGGCTTCGTGAAATTCATGAACCTGTTCCTGCCGGAAGGAAAGAAGATCAATCCGCTCATCGGCAATGCCGGAGTATCCGCCGTGCCAGATGCTGCCCGCGTGTCGGAAACCGTTGGTCTGGAGCAGGATCCTTCCAACCACCTGCTTACACACGCAATGGCCCCGAACGTTGCCGGGGTCATCGGTTCTGCCGTAGCGGCAGGTATTCTGCTGGGATTCCTGGGTTAGGCCTTGAGCCTCAGGAAACTGTAGCCGAAGCGCTTGCACGCGGCTTTCTCAAGCTCCTCCCGGTCATCGGGATGGGCAATGGAAATAAGGAGCTTGGCCCTTTCGGCCAGGCTCTTTCCGCGTAGATACACTATGCCGTGCTCCGTTGCCACATACTGAGTCTGGAAACGGGTTGTGACTACGCCTGCGCCCGGAGTGAGATTGGCAACAATCTTTCCCTTGCCCTTTGCCGTACGGGAAGGAAGGGCTATGAAGGTGCGTCCGCCCTCGGAAAGTGCGCAGCCGTACATGAAGTCGTGCTGGCCGCCCACGCTGGAGAAGATCTTCTCCCCTATCGAATCGGCACAGATCTGACCGGTAAGGTCAACTTCAATTGCGGAATTGATTGCACAGGCGCGGGGGTTCTGGGCAATGAGGAAAGGGTCGTTGGTGTAGGCCACGTCAAAGAACTCCATGCTCTTGTTGTGGTCTATGTAGTCGTACATGGGGGCCGATCCTATGGCAAGCGCCGCCACGCTGATTCCGGGCTTCACCTTCTTGAGGGAATTGTCTATGACGCCTTCTTTTATGAGGCGGATCACGCCGTCGGTCATGGCCTCGGTGTGAAGGCCAAGGTGCTGATGGTGCTTGATGCCGTTCAGGACTGCATTGGGAATGCCTCCTACGCCAATCTGCAGGCACGCTCCGTCAGGAATCTGGGATGCCACATTGGCGCCGATTGCGGCCTCGATGGGAGTTGGTTCACCGAAGACCATGGCAACAGGTGCCACATCGCAGTGGACGGCGGCAGTTATCTTGCTCTCATGGATGAAGCAGTCGCCGTACAGATAAGGTATATTGGGACTTACCTCGGCAATGACCACCCTGGCCACTTCCACCGCGGAGACGGCGATATCGGCCGATATACCAAAGCTGCAGTAACCGTTCTCATCGGGCTCTGAGCACACTATGAATGCCACATCCACGGGGAATTCCCCACGGCGGAACATGCCGGGGACCTCTCCAAGGAAAGCGGGGGTCATGCTTCCGTAGCCATCGGCCACGTGGGCTCTCTGGTCCGCACTGATGAAGATGCTGTTCACCAGGAATGAGTCCTTGTACTCGGGTTTGCAGAAAGGAGCGGGGTCCTTATGCACGTTGAATCCGGAGGTGATGGTGACGTCACGGAGCTCTGCATGGCGGCGGGCAAGGGCCTCCTGCAGCAGGACGGGAACGCTGGCGCCGCCCTGGCAGCACACGGTGTCACCGCTCCTGACCAGTTTTACGGCTTCATCGGCAGATACGTATTTCATTGGCCTACAAGATTTACAAACAGTTTCAGATGGTTTTCCAGGAGGGTGAAGTCCTCGTCCGACAGAAGACGCGACACGCATACGCGTATGCCGCACTGTCCGCTTCCCGTAGTGTTGAGAGGTATGGCGGTGATACCGCAGCGCATAAGGGCGGCAAGGAGGTCTCCGTTACTCATATCCTTGTATTCCACGGTATAGAAGAAGCCGTCGGAGATTGTCTGCTCCATATCCTTGTCATATACAAGGTGGAAGCCGTAACGCTCGAAAAGTTCCTTTGAACGGTGGGCGCGGAAGCCGTAGTTCCTGAGTTCCTTCACAAAGTCGTATCTTCCTTCAACCGATGCCTCCAGCATTGCGGAGAAGGCGTACTGGGCGGAGTGGGACGCTCCGGAGGTGTTGATGTACAGATAGTTAAGTATAAAGTTATCTCCAAACCGGGCTATTCCCCACTTTCTCTTGAGTTCCGGATACTCTCGGTTGTAGAGCTTATCGGAGATACATACCATTGCAATGCGCTCTCCGGCATAGCTGAATATCTTGGATGCGGAAAGGAGCATTACGTAGTTGTCCGTATACTTTGCCACAGTGCTCTGGAAGGGAGGCTGGAAGGGAACGGACATATCCTTTCGGAAGTCCATGCAAAGGTATGCCATGTCTTCCAGGACAATCACATCGTACTTTGTGGCAAGCTCGCCTATTATCTGCAGTTCCTCCTCCGTGAGGCATATCCATGCCGGATTGTTGGGGTTGGAGTACAGGATGGCGGCCATGTTGCCCTGCTTGAAATAGGACTCAAGCTTGTCGCGGAGCTTGTCGGCCCTGTAATCGTAGATATCGAAAAAGATATTCTTGATACCCAGGATGTCCGGCTGACGGCCGTGGGCGGAGAAACCGGGACATACGTACAGGATGGTGTCTTTCCCGGGCTGGAGCTGGGAGCATTCCAGGATGCTGGTGAGGCTGCCCTGCATGGAGCCCACAGTGGGCACTATTCCTTTGGGGTCGATGTCCACGTCGATAAAGGCCTTCACAAAACGGGAGCCGTTCTTCTTTAGCTCCGGAAGTCCCTGCACAGAAGGATAAATGGAGCATTTGCCCTCGTCCAGCGCCCTTTTCTGGGCTTCTATGCCGATGGGACAGGCCGGGATGCCGGGGACGCCGAACTCCAGATGGGAGAACTTCTCTCCGGATTCCTGTTCCAGGGCACCGCCTATCATGGCGCACTGGCGGATGGTGGTACGGGAGATATCTTCTATGCCAAGGTCGCTCAGGACATCGTCAAGAAGCTTTTTTGATAAGGGCTTTTTCATCATTTGTTCTTCTGAGAGAATTCAAGTCCGGCGTCAAACGCCTTGATATTGCTTTCCACCACGGCTTCTCCCTTGCGGCCGAAAATGCGGCGTATACCCTCACGGAGTTTCTCCGGCTCAAGGATATGGAGCACAGCGGACATTGCGCCAAGAAGCACCATGTTTGCACCCCTGGGGCTGCCCAGGTCCTTGGCAATTGCATCAACGTCAAGGGCCACCACGCGCGGCTGGCGGTTAAGCTCTGCCATTACCTTGTCCATCTCCGGATAGTCCGGGATGTTCACAAAGGGGGCGGTATTGGTAATGATCCAGCCGTCCTTAGATAAATAAGGAAGGTAACGCAGGGCCTCCATGGGCTCAAGGGAGACTATGAGGTCTGCACCGCCCTTGGGAATGAGGTCGCTGTGGATGGGGTCCGATGAAAGACGGAGGTTGGACTGGACGTCGCCGCCCCTCTGGCTCATTCCATGAACTTCTGCCTGCTTGAGGTAAAGCCCCTGCTGGAGAGCTGCTGAACCAATAACTGTTGCGATGGAGAGGATACCCTGTCCTCCCACACCTGCCAAAATGATATCTTGCTTCATGATCTTACTTTTTTGCGGCGTGACGTTTAAGGGTCTGGATGCACTCGCGGCGGCTGATGATTACTGAAACGCCGTGATACTCGACTTCTTCGCGGATAACCTTTTCCATGTCCGGATAGTTCTTGGGAAGAGGGACGATAGTGCGAATGTGAGCTGGATCTACGCCAAGTCCGGCGCAGATGGCCTCAAGTTTGCCCGTACCTGCGGAATCCTGGCCGCCGGTCATACCGGTGGTGAGGTTGTCCGATATGCAGACAACCACATCGGCATTCTCATTGATGCAGTCCAGAAGGCCTGTCATGCCGCTGTGGGTGAAGGTGGAGTCTCCTATTACGGCAACTGCCGGCCATGTGCCACTGTATGCGGCGCCGTTAGCCATGGTTACGGAAGCGCCCATCTCCACGCATGTATGCAGGGAATGGAAAGGAGGCATCCAGCCAAGGGTATAACAGCCGATATCGCCGAATACGCGGGCGCCTTCATAGTCCTTCAGAACATTGTTGAGTGCGGTGAAGAAATCCCTGTGTCCGCAGCCCTGGCAGAGTGCCGGCGGACGGGGGGCAACAACCTCCGAGGCCTCGTATGCCGGCAGTTTGGGAAGGCCCAGTGCCGCACGGACGGCGTCCGGAGTGAGTTCTCCGTCGCGGGGAACGGTGTTGTCGATTCGTCCCTTAATGGTGTATCCGGTCTCGAATACACCTCTGAGGCGCTCTTCCACAAGCGGCTGGCCTTCTTCAAGGACCAGAATGGTCTTTACCATTGAAGCAAGTTCAAGGGCGAGCTTTCTGGGGAAAGGATACTGGGATACCTTGAGTACGGGATAAGGGCAGCCGTCCGGGAAGTTCTCCATCAGATAGTTGTATGCTATGCCGCAGGCGATGATGCCAAGGGAGTTGTCCGCCCCTTTCCTGAGCCAGTTGAACTTGGATTCCACAGCATCTTCCTCGAAGGTGGCATAATCCTTTATAAGCTGGCGGTTGCGTACGCGTGCGTTAACAGGAAGGGTAACCCACTGGCGCGGATTTGCAGGATAGTGAAGAGAGTTCTGCCGGCGGATATCTCCCCAGCTCTCCACCACAGCACGGGAGTGGGACATGCGGGTTGTGAGGCGCATGAGTACGGGAATGCCGCGCTTTTCCGAGTAGTCGAATGCGGCGCGTGCCATGTCGTAGGCTTCCTGCTGGTTTGAAGGCTCAAAAACCGGCATCATGGCAAAGGCGCCGTAGAAGCGGGAGTCCTGCTCGTTCTGGGAGCTGTGCATGGAAGGATCGTCGCAGGAGGCTATTACAAGTCCGCCGTTGGCTCCTGTCATGGCAGAGCCCATGAACGGGTCTGCGCAGACGTTGAGGCCTACGTGCTTGAAGCACACCAGGGCGCGCTTTCCGGCATAGGACATGCCAAGGGCGCCTTCCATTGCGGTTTTTTCATTGGTGGTCCAGTGGGAATGTACATTCCCCTCTTTTGTGAGCGGATGCAACTGGATATATTCCGTTATTTCGGTAGACGGAGTGCCGGGATAGGCATATACGCCGGACAGTCCGGCATGGAGGGCTCCCAGTGCCAGAGCCTCATCTCCAAGTAACAGGTTTTTTTCTGACATAGCGTTATCAAATCATGTGGCTACAATATTAACAATTTTTATCTAAAATTCCTATTATTAGTTTAACTTTTTAAAAATTTGGCAGGAATTTGTTTAGTTTATGTATTATTATTGCTTGGCATTGCGTGTTGTGTGTTTTTTTATTATATTTGCCATAATAACCGCAAAACTAATATTTACAATATATGGACAAACTCCAGGAACTCACCCAGAAACTCTACCAGGAAGGCCTCTCCAAAGGAAAGGAAGAAGGTCAGGCAATAGTGGAGGCAGCAAAGAAAGAGGCGGAAGCCATAGTGAAAAAGGCAAAAGAAGATGCCCAGGCTATCCTTGACAAAGCCGCAAAGGATGCAGAAAGCCACCGCGTGAAGGTGGAGGGAGACCTCAAGCTCGCATCCCAGGAAGCCCTTCAGGCAACCCGCTCCGCAATTGAGAATCTGGTAGTGGCGTCGGCCGTGGACAAACCCGTCAAGGACGCCCTGTCGGAAGAGAAGTTCGTAAAGGAGGTCATCTCCGCCGTAGCTGCAAAGTTCTCCGCCCAGGAGAGCGCAGACCTTTCCCTTATCCTTCCGGAAAGCCTTAAGGCCGCACTTGAGCCCTTTGTGAAGGGAGAGCTTTCCAAACTTGTAGGAAAGGGCGTGGAAGCCACCTTCTCCAAGAAAATCGGCGCCGGCTTCAAGATCGGCCCCAAGGACGGCAGCTACTTCATCTCCCTCACTGACGAAGCCTTCACCGCACTCATCGGGGAATACCTCAGGCCTGCAACCAAAGCCCTGCTGTTTGGAGAATGAGCAATTTCGAGTATATAATCTCCAGCCTCCCCTGGCTCACGGCAGACTACAAGTATGCCGGCGGGCAGGGCTTCCCGGACGTCATCGGGGAGATAAAGGAGAATCTTGGAGAAAAGGATACCGCCATCCTGGACTTCCTCCTGAAGGGATTCCAGGGGGAAAACCTGGACCAGGCCTTCTATGCGGAAGCCCTTTCCCACCCCTGCAAGTACATCCGGGAATACTTCCGCTTCGACCTCAATCTCCGTAACGCCAAGGTCCGCTACCTTAACCGCCAGCTTGGCCGCGCCCCTGAGACGGACATCCTCACCGGCAAGGCATCGGCGGAGACCGAGTCCAGGGCCGATATCGACGGATTCCTTTTCCAGGGCGGAGAATTCGAGGAAGCCATCCAGGTAGATTCCGTGCTTGAAGGCACAGACCTCATAGACCGGGAAAAGGGTCTTGACGATATAGTCTGGAAAAAGACGGACGCCCTGTCCACCTTCCACTATTTCGACATTACGGCCGTCCTGGCCTATGTCTCCAAACTCCACATCGTGGACCGCTGGCTTGCCCTGGATGAGCAGCAGGGACGCGAACTCTTCCGCAAGCTTGTGCAGGAAGTACGCGGTACTTATAAAGGTGTAAAATATCAAGAACAGTAATATGAAAACCAAAGGAAAAGTAACCGGCATCGTCTCCAACCTCGTCACTGTTGAGGTTGACGGTCCTGTGGCGGAAAACGAAATCTGCTACATAGACCTTCAGGGAGTAAAGATGATGGCGGAAGTTATCAAGGTCAACGGCAGGAACGCCTCCGTGCAGGTGTTTGAGAGCACCCGCGGGCTCAAGGGCGGAGACCAGGTGGAATTCGAGGGCAGGATGCTCGAGGTTACCCTTGGCCCCGGCCTTCTCTCCAGTGTGTACGACGGCCTACAGAACAACCTTGCCACCATGCAGGACGTCTTCCTTCAGAGAGGTGAATACACAGATCCCCTGGATCACGAAAAACTGTGGGACTTCACTCCCCTGGCAAAGCCCGGGGACAGGGTCTTTGCCGGAGACTGGCTTGGAGAGGTCAAGGAAGGCTGGCTGCCCCACAAGATCATGGTACCTTTCTCGTTTGAGGGAGAGTTCCTTGTAAAAGACATAAAGGAAGCAGGCCAGTACAATATAGACACCGTCATTGCCACTCTTACCAACGATGAAGGTGAGCCGGTTCCCGTTACCATGACCCAGAAGTGGCCCGTAAAGGTTGCCGTCAGGTGCTATAAGGAAAAACCCAGGCCGGACCGCATCATGGAAACCGGAGTCCGCGTCATCGACACCCTGAATCCCATAGCAGAAGGCGGTACGGGCTTCATTCCCGGCCCGTTCGGCTGCGGCAAAACCGTACTCCAGCACGCAATTGCAAAGCAGGGAGACGCAGACGTCATAGTGATGGCCGCCTGTGGAGAGCGCGCCAACGAGGTCGTGGAAATCTTCACGGAGTTCCCGGAACTCATAGACCCCCACACCGGCCGCCACCTCATGGAGCGTACCACTATTATATGTAATACGTCAAACATGCCCGTAGCCGCCCGTGAAGCATCCGTATATACCGCAATGACCATATGCGAGTATTACCGCGCCATGGGCCTCAAGTGCCTCCTTCTGGCAGACTCCACGTCCCGCTGGGCACAGGCGCTTCGTGAAATGAGTAACCGTATGGAGGAACTGCCCGGTGCAGATGCCTTCCCGGTAGACCTGTCGGCCATCATTTCCAACTTCTACGCCCGTGCGGGCATGGTCATCCTCAATAACGGAGAGCGCGGAGCGGTTACATTCATCGGCACCGTATCCCCTGCCGGCGGTAACCTCAAGGAGCCCGTCACGGAATCTACCAAGAAGGCCGCCCGCTGCTTCTACGCCCTTGAGCAGGGCCGTGCAGACCAGAAGCGCTATCCCGCCGTGGGCCCGCTGGAGTCTTACTCCAAGTATCTGGACTATCCGGAAATAATTGATTATCTGGACAAAACTGTGGAAAAGGGATGGGTAGACAAGGTGCTCCAGGCAAAGAACATAATCCGCCGCGGCAAAGAGGCCGCAGAGCAGATAAATATCCTTGGTGACGACGGCGTTCCCATGAGCTACCACGTCAGCTTCTGGAAGAGCGAACTCGTAGACTTCGTCATCCTTCAGCAGGATGCCTTCGACGCCATCGACGCCCTTTGCCCCCTCGAGCGCCAGAGATTCATGCTGGACCTGGTGCTGGGCATCTGCGAGAAAGACTTCGACTTCGAAGACTTCGAGAAATGCCGTGAGTTCTTCAAGAACCTCATCAACGAACTCCGCCAGATGAACTACTCCGCCTACGAGAGCGAGCAGTTCTGGGCATACAACGAAACCGTTAAGAAAATGACTGCATAGCCATGAAAGCATATCAGAAAATATATACCAAACTGGAAGGCATCACCAAAGCCACGGTGTCGCTGCGCGCAGACGGCGTTTCCAATGACGAGCTTGCCATCGTAGGCGGCAAACTGGCCCAGGTAGTGCGAATCAAAGGTAACCTGGTAACCCTTCAGATATTCTCCGGAACGGAAGGCATTCCCACCAACGCGGAAGTCACCTTCCTGGGTGAGCCTCCGGTGCTTAAGGTGGGCGAGCAGCTTGCAGGCCGGTTCTTCGACGCCTACGGCCACCCCATCGACGGCGGCCCTGAAATCGACGGTGAGCCCCGCCAGATCGGCGGTCCTTCCGTAAACCCGTACAAGAGGCGCCAGCCATCGCAGCTCATTCCTACCGGAATCGCGGGCATCGACCTTAACAACACCCTGGTCTCCGGCCAGAAGATCCCCTTCTTCGCCGACCCTGACCAGCCCTACAACCAGGTCATGGCCGATGTTGCCATCCGCGCTGACGTAGACAAGATCATCCTCGGCGGCATGGGCCTTTCCAACGACGACTACCTTTACTTCAAGGGACGTTTCGAGGCCGCAGGTGCCCTGGACAAGATAATCTGCTTCATCAACACCACGGAGAATCCTCCCGTAGAGCGTCTCCTGGTGCCGGACATGGCCCTCACCGCGGCCGAATACTTTGCCGTAGACAGGAACGAGAAGGTGCTTGTCCTCCTCACGGACATGACCCTTTATGCCGATGCCCTGTCCATCGTCTCCAACCGTATGGACCAGATTCCGTCCAAGGATTCCATGCCGGGTTCCCTGTACAGCGACCTCGCAAAGATCTACGAGAAAGCCGTGCAGCTGCCCACGGAGGGCTCCATCACCATCATCGCGGTCACTACCCTGAACGACGGTGACATCACCCACGCCATCCCGGACAACACCGGCTACATCACCGAAGGCCAGCTGTACCTGAAGGCCGATACAGACACCGGAAAGGTCATCATAGACCCGTTCCGCAGCCTGTCCCGTCTGAAACAGCTTGTCCAGAACAAGAAAACCCGCGAAGACCACTCCCAGGTGATGAATGCCTCCGTGCGTCTATATGCAGATGCCCAGAACGCAAAGACCAAACTGGAGAACGGCTTCGACCTCTCCGACTACGACCACCGCTGCCTGTCCTACGCCAAGGACTACGCACGTGAACTCCTTGCAATTGACGTGAACATTACCATAACCCAGATGCTGGATACCGCATGGAAGCTCTTCGCAAAGTACTTCTCCCCCGCGGAAACCGGTATCAAACAGGCACTTATAGATAAGTACTGGGTCAAATAATGGCTATAAAATTTCAATATAACAAAACGTCGCTGACGGAAATGGGCAAGCAGCTCAAGGTCCGGCAGAGGGCTCTCCCTACGCTTCAGAACAAGGAGAGCGCCCTCCGTCTGGAAGTGCGCAAAGCCAAAAACGACAGCGAACGCCTTGTACAGGAACTGGAAGACGCACTTAAGAGATACGACTACCTTGCCGCTCTCTGGAACGAGTTCGAGCCAGGCCTCATCGCCATAACGGATGTGGATCTTTACACCAAGAAAGTGGCAGGTGTGAAGACTCCCGCCCTTGGTGAGATCAAGTACGAGATAAAGCCTTTCAACGCCTTCACCAAACCCGCGTGGTACGCAGACGGCGTTGCAATCCTCAAGGAACTCTCCCGCCTGGGAATAGAGTCCGAGGTCTATGTAGAAAAGGCCAGGATACTGGACTACAACCGACGCAAGACCACCCAGAAGGTGAATCTGTATGAAAAAGTGCAGATACCCGGCTACAAGGAGGCCATACGCAAGATCAAGCGCTACATGGAAGACGAGGAAAACCTTTCCAAGGCATCGTCCAAGATAGTCAAGAAACGCCACGCAGAGGAAGAGGAGGCCTCAGAGGTATGATTACTCCCATGACAAAATACTCCTTCATCCTTCTGAACGGAGAGCAGCAGGACCTCCTGGAAAAACTCCAGGAACTTGGCCTTGTAGACATTACACGTGACGCAAAAGGCCTTGACGACCAATCCCGCGAGCTCTGGTCCCAGTTGGAGCTCATCGACGGACTCATCCATGGCCTGGAGAAGGCAGAAGTCCCTGAAGGGACAGTCCCGGAAAGGATAGACGGAGACATCGTGCGTCTTGCCGGCGGCATGCTCATGCGTTACACAGAAGATACCGACGCCCTAAAAACCCTGGAAAAGGAGCGTGACGCCATCAAGGTCTGGGGCAACTACGACCCGGAAATCCTGAGGCAGCTGCAGGACGCCGGAGTCCCTGTCCATTTCCACTGCGTTTCAAAGAAGGCCTTCAAACCGGAATGGGAGCAGGAATATGCCCTTTCAACAGTATCCGAAGAAAAGAGCAGCGTCTGGTTTGTAGTCGCAGGAGAAGATGACCTTCCCGGTGAGCTTCCCAAGCCTCAGATGAGCCTTGAACAGAAAGAGAAGGAAATCCGTGACAGGGAAGCCCATTACCAGCGCCTGATGCAGCGCCTTGCCTCTGCCAAGGAGCGCATCCCCGAATTGAAAGAAATCCGCTCACAGACCTTTGAGAAACTGGACCTTCACCTTGCCGGCTGCGCAGCGGTTCCTGCAGCGGAAGATACCCTTGTCACTCTGGTGGGCTATGCTCCTACCGAGTGCCAGGACAGCGTAACCGCTGCTCTTGACGCCATGGGTGTTTTCTATCTCAAGGATGCGGCACAGGTAGACGACAATCCTCCCATCTCCTTCCGCAACAACAAGTTCGTCAGGATGTTCGAAACCCTTACGGACATGTACGGAAGGCCCGCATACGACGGATTCGACCCCACGCCATTCATAAGCGTTTTCTTCCTTCTCTTCTTTGCATTCTGCATGGGAGATGCCGGTTACGGACTCATACTGGTACTGGTTGGGCTGCTGCTCAAGAAAGTACCTTCATTCAAGGATATGGCAGGGCTTGTGTTCACCCTTGGCATAGGAACGGTGGTTATAGGATTCCTTTTCCACACGTTCTTCTCAATGGACATCTCCAAGTGGGAGTTATTCGCCCCCATCAAGGGCATTTTCCTCCCCGCCCAGATAGCCGGAAACGATGCCACAATGGTCCTGGCGCTTGTTGTAGGTATCCTTCACATCTGCCTTGCAATGGTTGTCAAGACCATCCACGAGACCAAGACCAAAGGCTTTGCCGCATCGCTTGGCACATGGGGATGGACCCTCCTTGTGGTTGGCGGAGTAACCGTTGCGGCATTTGCCCTTGCCGGCGTGCTTGATGCAGCACTCACCAAGATCATTGTCATTGTACTTGGTGTTGTCTCCGCCCTTGGCATATTCGTGTTCAACGACCCCAAGCGCAACAAGCTGGCCAACATTGGAATGGGTCTCTGGGACACCTACAACATGATTACCGGCCTTGTAGGAGACGTGCTCAGCTACATCCGCCTGTATGCCCTGGGTCTTGCCGGCAGCATGCTTGGCATGGCGTTCAACGACATGGGCGTCATGATTCTGGGAGACTCCCCCAACATTGGGAAATGGATAGGGTTCCTGCTCCTTGTCATCTTCGGACACACGCTGAACATTGCCATGTGCGCACTGGGTGCATTTGTACACCCCTTGCGTCTTAACTTCCTGGAATTCTTCAAGAATGCCGGATACGAGGCCAACGGCCGCGTTTACAACCCTCTGAAAAAATCTTTAAACAAACAATAACACTATGGAACAGATTTTAGCTTATCTAGGACTGGGTCTGGTACTTGCCCTTGCAGGTATCGGTTCATCCATCGGCACCACAATCGCCGGTAACGCGGCAGAGGGTGCGCTCAAACGCAAACCGGAGGCATCCGGCAGCTACCTGCTGCTTTCCGCCCTTCCTTCAACACAGGGTATCTACGGCTTCGTGGCCTTTCTTGTTATGATGGGTAAATACACCGGCGGCACCATCAACGGATGGATTTGCTTCGGTGTTGGCATTTCCGCGGGTCTTGCCTGCCTCATTTCCGGTATCCGTCAGGGCCAGGTCTGCGCCAACGGTATCGTGGGCGTATCCCAGGGTCACAACGTTGTCACCAACACCCTCATTTACGCCGCTCTCCCTGAGTTCTACGCAATTCTGGGTCTGGTAGGTGCCATTCTGGCGCATTAATACTCACGAGGGCCAAAGATATCGGTGCCAATGCGCACCATAGTGGCCGAATGCTTCACGGCAAGAGGCCAGTCCCCGGACATACCGATAGACAGTTCCGTAAGCTGTGGATAACTCTCCTGCAGTTTACGGAACAGTTTTTCTATCCTCTCAAAATCCTTCTCCACCACAGACATGTCATCCGTATTGGTTGCCATCCCCATGAGGCCTACAATCCGGACACCGGAGTCTTCAGAGGGTACACCTTCGGAAAACTGTGCCACCCTCGGCTCATGAGAGGGAGGGGCCCATTTATGGGAGGGGTCCGCGAAGCGGACGTTTTCAGAAGGTGTACCCTCTGAGGACTCCAGGGCCAGTATTATCTCTTCCTCTGTGAGGCCATGCTTGGTCTGTTCGGCGCCAAGGTGGAGTTCCAGAAGGACGTTTACGATGCGGCCATTCTCCACGGCCCATTTCCTGATTGTTTCAAGAAGATGGAGCGAATCTACAGACTGGACCAAGTCCACATAAGGCAGAACCAGCTTGAGCTTGTTGGTCTGCAGATGGCCTATGAAGTGCCACTGCACATCCTTGGGCATCTGGGGCACCTTGGCGGCCAGTTCCTGGGGACGGTTCTCACCAAAGATTCGCTGACCGGCATCATAGGCTTCCATGAGCCTTTCTACGGGATGGAATTTGGAAACGGCAACCAGCTTCACTCCCTCGGGTAAAGCCTTATACAGATTATTGAGATTCTCCTTAATCAAAACTTAACGGAAAAAGATACTACAGGTACGTTATACGGTGCCGGGACGTATGAAATATTCAGCACTTCCCTCTCCCGGGGCAGCAGCCAGTAACCAATGCAGGCACTCAGTATGCCGAATCCCGCACCGGCAAGGACGTCTCCCGTCCAGTGCCAGTTGTTATAGATACGCAGAAAACCGGTAACAGCGGCCGATGAATACGCCGCCAGACCCCACCAGGGGCCATATTCACGACGTACAAGCTCCGCCCCCATAAACGCCATTGCAGTATGCGCCGACGGGAACGAATACTTATTCTTTCCATTAGGCCTTTCTACGCCCGTTATCCATTTGAGCCCATGCGTAAGGGCCATCATGGAAGCAAAGGAAGTTCCAAGGACGCAGCATCTTTCCTGCCATGAGTAATCTCCACCGCCAAAAGGGATTGCTATGGCATAAGCAAGTGCAGGGGCAAACTGGAGATAATTGTCCAGCGGGAACTGCTTGCCTCCGCTAAGGGACTGCGACCAGTCGCGGACAGCATAGTTGACATCCCAAATAAAGCCTTGTTGCGCACCTGAAGGGTACGCAACAAGAATAAGGGATATAACTGCAACCGCTATTCTTTTCATTACCTGCGGTTTTTCTTCTGCTGCTCCTGCTGCATCTGGCGCTGCATCTTCTGGGCTTCTTCAAGCCTCTGCTGCCATTTGCTCTTAGGTGCCGGCTTGTTCTCGGCCGCCTTTACCTTTGCAACAATCTCATCGGGCTTTACAATCCACTTGCGGATAATCCAGGTTTCCAGCATTGTGATGAGGTTACTCAGCAGGTAGTAGTAGCTGAGGCCGGAACTGAGGTTGTTACAGATGAAGAACATCATGATGGGCATCATGTACAGGCTCATGGCCCTCATCATCTTGGCATTGGGATCGTCTCCGGTGTTCTGGCTCTGCATGGTGGCCTTGGAATAGAAGAACATGGAAACAGCCATCAGGAGTGCGAAAATGGAGATATGGTCCATGCCCAGGATGCTTGTGCCCCAGTGGATGACATCGTCATAGGCGCTGAGGTCCTCGGCCCACAGGAAAGGCTGCTGGCGCAGCTCTATGGACGCCGGGAAGAAGCGGAACATCGCCCAAAGAATAGGCAGCTGGAGCAGCATGGGGAGACAGCCTCCCATCATGTTCACCCCGGCCTTCCTGTATAGCTCCATGGTCTCCTGCTGCTTCTTCATGGCATCTTCCTGCTTGGGATACTTGGCGTTGATCTTGTCAAGGAAAGGCTTCAGGGCCTGCATCTTTGCACTGGAAGCATAGCTCTTGTATGCCAGAGGCAGAACCACTATCTTGATGATTATGGTCATCAGAAGAATGATGATACCAAAGTTGGTGATGCCCTTGTGCAGCCAGTCAAACATAGGTATGATAATCCACTTGGTGAAATAGCCGATTATCTTACCGCCCAGAGGGATTACCTTCTCATAAGCATGACCGTACGCCTTGAGTCCCTTGTAATTGTTGGGGCCGAAGTAGAACTCGAAGTTGGCACGGCCGTTGCCGCCATCCAGCTTGAGGTCTGCCTGCATCTTGGCACTGCAGTTCATGAGGTCATGTGAAGGGCTGTCCTTGGGGACGAAGTCAATGGCGAACTCTCCGTAGTTGAAGTTCTCCGGGGCACGCATTATGGCGCTGAAGAACTGCTGCTGGAATGCAAACCACTCTATGTTATTGTTGAAACGCTTGCTTCCCTTGCGGCCGTTGCCTATATTTTCCGGCTTGTTGTCGTCCGGGAAATAGTAGTTGAGGCGGGAGTACTGGGTCTCGTTCTTGTATCCCTTCTCCATGCGGGGAAGAGTGGCCTGGAAGTCAACTGAGATGCTCCTGGAACGGTTTGCATCCAGGTTCATGCCCACGAAAGTGAGCTCCTCGTTCAAGGAGTAGGAATCCTCCAAAAGCGTATACTTCTGCTGGATGTAGCCTTCCCCTACAGGAAGACGCATTACCACAGTGCTGCTGTTGGACTCTTCCGGCACATACTGGAAAGTGAACTTCCTTGTGTCGATGGCCGTAGGAGCATAAACCGTATAGCCGAGCTCCGATTTACCTTCCTTGATGATATAAAGGTCGCTCTTGTCGTAGTTGGTGTAGTCCTTTACCCGTACGGAAAGAGGCTGGGCACCGCGGGTTGTGAAGGCAACCTCCAGCTTGGAGTTCTCCAGCGTGAAGGTCTGGGCCTCTGCCTGTGCGGCGGCATTGAGCTGAGCATCTGAATACTGAGGAGCAGCCGATGCGGTGGGGGCCGATGCCTCCTGAGCGGCTGCCAGTTCCGGATGCTCCGCCTTGTAAGCGCTGTCCAGCTGCCACTGGGCGTATTCCTCAGCAATCCTTGCAGAATCCAGCTGAGCCTGAATCTCCTGCTGCTTTTTCACCTGGCGGCTCTGGTAACCCATGAAGCCAAACAGGATAAGGGCGATTAATACAAAGCCGATAATTGAATTCTTGTCCATCTCTCTCTCCTACTCCTCTGTTTCAATGCTGCGGATCTTTGCCTTGAGCTCTTCCAGGCGCGCTTTTGCCGCATCTATCTTTTCCTGCATCTGGGCCTTGAGTTTCTCTGCACCCTTGGAAAGACCAAAGAAGCCGATGTTGTTCTCATAGGTCTGGATCTCCTGCTGCAGGGTGTTGAACTGCTCCTTGAGGCGGTCTTTCTCAGTTACAGGCTTACGCTCTGCACCGGGACGGCTGCCACCGCCCTGCCTGCGAGTTCCCCTGCCGCCGAAGCCGGGGAACTTTTCTGCCATGGCCTCACGGTATGCGGCGTTGATTGCATCCTTTTCCTTGAACGGGACAAAACCGATTGCATTCCATTTCTCCTGGAATGCAGCTGCGCCTGATTCGTCGCCTTCATAGGCCTTGATTTCTTCGATGAGGGCCTTTTTGGCCTCCAGGTTTGCTCCTACGTTGCCGGGGCCGGCAGGACGGTTGTCACGGGCGGTGAAGAACTCGTCACAGGCGGCGCGGAAGCGCTTCCAGATCTGTTCGCTCTTCTTGCGGGGCACTGCGCCGATTTCCTTCCACTGCTTCTGGAGCTCTATGAGGCGGTCTCCGGTGGCCTTCCAGTCAGTGCTGGTCTTGAGGGATTCGGCCTCCTCTATGATAGCCATCTTCTTCTCAAGATTGGCGTTCATGCTGTCCTTGAACTCTGTAAGGGAAGCGCGCTTGCGGGTATAGAACTTGTCACATGCGGCACGGAAACGGTCGTAGATCTTCTGGTTCTCCTTGCGGGTGGCAAAACCGATGGCCCTCCACTTGGTCTGGATCTCTTCGATTTCCTTGCTGAGGGTGTTCCACTGGGTGGAAGATGTTATTTCTTTCTCTGCGATGGCTTCTACCTGCTCGCACAGGAGGGTCTTTTCTTCCAGATTCTTTACCTGCTGCTCCTTGAGGCCTTCGAAATGTGCCTGATAGCGCTTGTTAATGACGGAAGTTGCGGCGCGGAAACGCTCCCAGATGGCATCCCTGTACTCCTTGGCAACGGGGCCAAGGTCTTTCCACTGTTCATGCAGTTTCTGGAGTTCCTTGAATGCTTCTACGATATTCTCATCCTCGGCAAGGGCTTCGGCCTGCTCGCAATAGGCGGTTTTCTGCTCCAGGTTTTTCTTGAAATCCAGGTCACGGAGTTCGCGGTTGATATCTACCAGATCATAGAACTTGGTGACATAGAGCTGATAGGTGTCATTGACGTCACGAAAGCTCTGCTGAGGAACAGGGCCGGTATCCCTCCAGCGGTTCTGGATGTCGCGGAATTTGGGGAAAGCGTCCTTCATCTCTCCGGGCTCTTCCACAAGGGCCTTGAGCTCCTCAATGATGGCCTGCTTCTTTGCAAGGTTCTCCTCGCGGAGGGCGTCCTGCTCCTTATTATAAGCAGCACGCTCTTTCTTATAATCGTTGTAAAGGGACTTGAAACCGGCCTCTATAGCGGCAAAGGGGCTCACGGGAGCACTCTGCATGGGGACGGTTGCCTCCTCTACGGGCGTATTTTCATCGGGTTCCTCGACGGCGGCGTCTTCGCCGGCATCGGCTTTCTCCTTGGAAAGCTTCTTGTAAAATGCGGACTTTATGGCTTCCGCTTCCTTGGACCGTTTCATGCGGTCAGCACTGTCCAGAAGCTCCTGAAACAGGGAGGAAAGCTCCGCGAGGGTCTTTTCTCCGAAGTTTACAACAGTTTCCTTGACTTCTTCCTTAACTTCCTGGACAAGGTTTTCCACTACATCTGGGGTTTTCTCATTGGTAACCTCAGGCTTCAGTTCTTCGCTCATAATAACAATGTTAAGAGTTATACATTTATATAGACTACAAATATAGAAATAATTCGCGAAAAAACACTATTTTTGTAGGACCAAACAGAATCCCATGCTCAGAATAGATATCCTCACAGTAGTCCCGGAGCTTCTGGACTCACCGCTCAGCCACTCCATCCCCGGAAGAGCTGTCAAAAAAGGCCTTGCAGAGATCCATATACATAATCTCCGCAAGTACGGCCTGGGCCCCCGCCTCACCGTAGATGACTACTCCTACGGCGGAGACGCCGGCATGGTAATGATGGTGGAACCCGTATTCAGATATATAGAGGAGCTTACATCGGAGCGCCATTACGATGAGATTATCTACATGGCCCCGGACGGAGAGATCTTCGACCAGGGAATGGCCAACGAGCTTTCCCTCAAGGAGAACATAATCATCCTCTGCGGCCACTACAAGGGCATTGACGAGCGCATCCGCGAGCACCTCATAACCCGTGAGATAAGTGTAGGAAACTTCGTTGTGAGCGGAGGTGAAATCCCCGCCGCCATAGTTGCCGATGCAATAATCCGCCTCCTTCCCGGTGCCCTCACTGACGAGACCTCGGCCCTCAGCGATTCCTTCCAGGACGGCCTTGTCTCCCCTCCTGTGTACACCCGCCCGGCAGAGTTTAACGGCTGGAAAGTCCCGGATGTCCTCCTTTCCGGCAACCCCAAGCTCATCCGCGCCTGGCAGGACGAGCAGTCCATCGCCCGCACCCGCGAGCGTCGCCCCGAAATGCTGAAATAGCCCCCCACTCCTCCGGGTTTATCCACCGATTTGGCCGTTTTGGTGGATAAGTTGGCGTTTTGCCGGGTTTGTCCACGGATTTGGCGTTTTTGGTGGATAAGTTAGCGTTTTTGCCAGTTTGTCCACGGATTTGGCCGTTTTTGGTGGATGATGTAAGGCGCCGGACAAAATTTTTTCAGTATCTTTGTGTAGAAATACCGAGATATGCGTTCGTACCTTATATCACTGTTGAACGTTGTGTGCGAAATGGCACCTTACCTGCTGCTGGGCTTTCTGATAGCGGGAATTCTGCACGTGTTTGTTCCCAACAGGTTCTATACCAGGTATCTGTCCCGGGACAACAAGTGGGCTGTACTGTGGGCTGCGCTTCTTGGCGTGCCTCTGCCGCTTTGCTCATGCGGGGTTATCCCTACGGCTATAGGTCTGAGGAATGAGAAGGCGTCAAAGGGCGCCGTGGCATCGTTCCTTATAGCTACGCCTCAGACCGGTATAGATTCCATACTGGCAACGTTTTCCCTTCTGGGACTGGGTTTTGCCATTATCCGTCCGGTAGCTGCACTTGTCACGGGTGTATGTGGCGGACTCCTGGTGAATCGCCTCGTCAAGGAGGATGATGACGCGGTATCGTCGGCCGCTTCCTGTGAGGTAGAGACCGGAAACCGGTTCTGGAGAGTCCTGAAGTATGCTTTTTACAAGATGATCAGGGATATCGGCGGACGTCTGGTAATTGGCCTTCTTGTGGCAGCACTCATACAGGTGGCCATTCCGGACGAGTTCTTTCTTACCTTCGGAAACCGGCCACTGCTTCAGATGCTGGTGATTCTGGTGGTTGCCGTGCCCATGTACATATGCTCCACCGGCAGCATTCCCGTAGCGGCGGCGCTAATCATGAAGGGATTGTCTCCTGGCGCCGCTCTGGTTATGCTCATGGCCGGCCCGGCAGTGAACCTGGCATCCATCCTTGTGGTCAGGAAGGCCCTGGGAAGGCAGTTTACGTGTATTTACCTGATGGTCATCGTTGGGTTCTCCATACTCTTTGGCCTTTTGGTCAATGCCATCGGCCTGAGTGTTTCGCCCAGGATTGCCGATGCCTGCTGCGCAGACAAGGCCGCTCTTCCCGGCACCTTCAAGCTAATCTGCGCATCGGTTCTGACGTTACTTTTATTATTTGCACTTACCATGAAACTTTTCGATCGTTTCAAACACAAACCCGCAGATCCGGACACCGTCGTATACAAGGTTGAAGGCATGCACTGCAGCCACTGCGAAGCCGCCGTGTGCCGCGCCGTGGAGGACATCCCCGGAGTGGAATCGGCCAGGGCAAACGCTTCCGGCAAGACACTCACAATCAAAGGTCCTGCCCCGGAAGAAGCCATCCGCGCAGCCGTGGAGAAAGCCGGCTATACCTTCAAAGGGAAGAAGTAACGCCAACTTATCCACCAAAAACGCCAAATCGGTGGACAAACCTGCCAAAACGCCAACTACTTGCTTATGGACCTGAAGAGGTAGAGGATAGGGAAAATCTCAAGACGGCCTATAAGCATTTCCAGCATTCCGGATACCTTCAGAAGTGACTGGAAGGCGGCATAACAATTGTCGATCCGGTTCCGCAAAGGACTATTTCGCTGGTGATTCGTAAAGATTTCATACATGAGTCAAAGATGAATGCCGTCGTGGATGCGATCAGGCACATAATACCCGGGACGCTGCTTGAGAACGCCGTCAGGAGGGGGCGGCTGAGACTCTGAAACCTCTACCGGAACTCTACACAAGAAAACCGCTCACAGTCACTGCGAGCGGTTTCTTGGTTAGTTAGTAGTGTATTCTTACCTTATAGAAGGTTAATTATTTGGTTAGAAGAAGCGTTTTACTATGACAAAGTTAAGAATACTTTTTCAATTACCAAATTTTTTTAAACTTTTCTCTCGTTAATAAAATATTTTAAAAACTCAGACTGGTCTTGAACATGAAATTCACAGGCGGCTGAGGATATACTCCCATACCGGAATAAACCGTATCTGAGGCCGGATCGTAGCTCTCCCACCTCCATCCTGAGGCGTAGTAGAGGTTATTCAAAAGATTATTGACATAGGCAGAAACAGTGAGCACAGACCTGCCTATTTCAAAAGCCTTGCTTGCCGAGAGATTGACCGTCGCATAGGCCGGTATTGCCATCTCTTCCCTCATGGAGTTATCCACGAACTGCTTCCCCACATACTTTACATCGGCAGCAATCACGGCTCCTGCACACGGCACAACGGACAGTCTTGCCATACCAACCACGGATGGAGACAGAAGCATCGTGGTCTTTCCGTAATGTACGGGATGCGTATCGGAATAGTCCTCGAAAGGCACGTAAGCGGTATAATCGGCAATCTGGTTAAGGGAGAGGGTGGCGTTGGCATCGGCGGTGAGCCACGGCAGGGCCTTCCAGGAAAGCGAGGCCTCCAGTCCCCTTCTCCACGCACGGGGCACATTCTCCTTTATCGCGTATCCGGACGATGACAGCCTTCCCGTCTCCAGCAGCATATCCCAGTATTCCATCAGATAGAGGTTGGAAGTGGCGGAGAAGGCCTTCCCTTCGTAGGACCATCCAAGCTCCAGGTCCAGCATCTTTTCCGGGACGATGTCTGCCCCTTCGCCCTTTATGTTCTCCTTGATGTCGCCACGTCCGGGTTCGCGGTGACCGAAGGCCAGGGAAAGGTAGGTCTTCCAGGGGCCGGAAGCAACCGTGACGCCGGCACGGGGGTTGAAAAAGTTCCAGAAGCGGCTGTAGTCAAAAATATCGGCAGGATTTGAACCATACTCAAGCCAGTCGTCGTCCTTTCCGGAAAGCGTGTATTTAACGCCTCTGTACTGGAGGTCCGCATATGCTGTGAGCCACGCCAGAGGTGAGTACTCGGCCCTTACGAAAGAGCCGATATCGTATTTGAGGCCGTCGGCGCGATACCAGTCGTCCTGGCCATAACCGGGCTGCTGGTCACCGAATGCCTTTACCCAGAGGACCTCTCCCCAGTGGCCGCCGCGGTGACGGGAGATGTTGACCCCGCCCGTGATATTCAGCGCATCGGTCCTGTACCTGAGGTCGGAGTTAAGGACCAAGAGGTCGTTGTCCATGAGCTTGCGGTAAGTGAGGTCGCTCTTTGCCGGAGCGGTACCGGAAGGATCGCTTATGCCATAGTTCTTCAGCTTCTTGTTCCGCTTGTAATACTCGTCATAGCCGTCCCCGCGCGTATAGTTGAGCGTGGTAGCCCAGGCAAGGTTCCCACTTAAGGCACGGGTGTAGTTGAGCTGAAGATGGTGCTGGGCGTAATTGTCCGTCTGGTTGGGATAATAATAGGTATTGCCAAGGTCGTCATAGTACTCTCCGGCTCCGTTGTAGGTGCGGTCCTTATTGTATTGTTCCAAGTCTATTCCGTCCCAGGTGATGCCGCTTCGCTGCTTTCCCATAAGGTATGTAAACCTGAGGGACTGTCCGTTTCCAAGCCACCCAAGAGCCATGAAAGCGCTCTGAGACTGGACGAAGGCATTGCGGATATATCCGTCCGTAGTGCCCCTGGAATAGGCCACGGAAGCATACAGTCCCTTGTCGCTGAGCCCGGAAGAGCCGGAGACCGTAGATATAAAAGTATCGTACGACCCCATACTCAGCTCGGCTCTGGCCCAAGGGTCGGGTGAGACGAATGCGGTATTCATGTTGATGCTTGCGCCAAAGGCACCTGCTCCGTTTGCACTGGTTCCAAGGCCTCTCTGAACCTGGACGCTGGAAATGAGCGCCGTGAGCGAGGGAATGTTCACCCAGAAGACTTCCTGGGACTCGGCATCGTTGAGGGTGATGCCGTTCAGGGTCACATTTATCTGTGAGCCTTTGCTGCCGCGGATAGTCATGGCGGAGTTGCCAAGGCCGGTTCCGCCTTCGTTGTACGTAACCACGGACGGCAGCAGGTTCAGCGCCATGGGCAGCGACGCCTGTGGATCGGCCGCCCTCAGGGCATCCTTGCCGACATTAGTGTAAGTAACCGGGGTTTTCTTGCCCGCCCTTGAAGCGGAAACAACAACTGAATCAAGGCGTTCCACTTTTTCCTGCTGCGCGAACGCCAGCGCAGACACGGCAGCGCACGCTGCCACAAGCAATAGTCTTTTCATGTTCCTTACGACGGTATGAACCGTATCAAGTTATGAGGGTATATTCTCAATCAGGTATTTCCTGATACCCCTGTATTTCATTTCTTCTTTTTTTCTAATTCTATTTTGTACAATCTGGGCCAATACTTACCAGTAATATAAATATTGCCTTTATCGTCTGCGGCAATGCCGTTGAGGACGTCTGTGTCGGGCTTTTTCAATTCTTCCGGGAGGATGCCGGAGCAGTCTATTGTGGCTTCTACCTTGCCTGAGGAGGGATTAATGATGGCAATGATGTCATAGGTGTAGACGTTTGCCCAGATCTTGCCGTCTATCCACTCAAGCTCGTTTAGATAGCGGAGGGGGCGGTCTTTAAGGGTGACCCTGAGGCGCTTTGTAACCTTCAGGTCCTTGTCCAGGAAATAGAGCATGGAACTGCCGTCGCTGGCTATGAGCTGTCGGCCGTCCGTGGTGAGCCCCCAGCCCTCGCGAGGGTAGCCGATGGAGCCTTTGTACTCGAGGGTACGGGCATCGTAGCGGAAAGCAACCTTGTTTGTCCAGGTGAGGATGTAAAGGTCATCGTCCAGAACTACCGAGCCCTCTCCAAAGTACTTTGAAGACAATTTCTTGGAAACGATGGGCTTTCCGGTCTCAAGGTCTACGGTGCGGATGCTGCTCTCTCCCCACTGGCCGGTGGTCTCATAGAGAGTGCCGTCATGGAAGAAAAGCCCCTGGGTGTATGCACGGACATCGTGCGGGTACTCCCCCACTACCTTTGCCTTGTACTCCTTCACCTGCGCGCTGGAGCATGCAGAAAGGCAGAAGAAGGCAAGTATGAGCAATCGAAATCGCATTATGATACAAAGGTAAGAATTTTTGCGTAAATTTGCAGCCACAAAATGGTGGGACGATCTGTCGCGGCGTCGTGTTCCAGGGCCCCCGTCATATCCGGAACACTTCGCTGAGGAAAGTCCGCACAGGACAGGGCACCCGTCTGCGGAAAGCGCAGCAGGGAGTAATCTTTGGCAAGCGGTAACAGAAAACAACCGCCCGAAAGGGTAAGGGTGAAAACGCGAGGCAAGAGCTCACGACTGTTTGTGGCAACACACTCAGGGTACCGCCCACGGGCCTGCAAGACCAAATATACCGGTAGATTCAGGGCTGCCCGCTCTTTGCCGGGGGGTAGGTTGCGAAGATAAATGTCAGATTTAAAAACAGAAAGCGGCTTACGGCCCCACCATTTTTTATAACACCCACTAAATGTAAAAGGTTCGGTTTTTTATGCCGAACCTTTTACATCATATAGCCTACAGGGCGGTTTTATGTAAATGGTTCGGTCATTTTTTCCGAACCTTTTACATTTGCGGCCTTATAGCCTTGCCTGAATTGCCTTTGTGGCCTCTTCGTAGCCAGGCTTCTCAAGCAGGGCGAACATGTTCTTCTTGTAGGCCTCGACACCGGGCTGGTTGAAAGGGTTCACGCCAAGGGTGTAGGCGCTGATGCCACAGGCAAACTCAAAGAAGTAAAGGAGTGCGCCGAGGTTGAAGGCGTCCACCTTCTCGAATGCCACCTGGAGCTGCGGAACGCCGCCGTCGATGTGGGCCAGGACGGTTCCAAGCTCTGCCATGTGGTTGCAGTGCTCCACGTGCTTGCCGGCAAGGAAGTTGAGCTGGTCAAGGTTCTGGTCATCGGCCTCGATGACAACGGAGCGCTGTGCTTTCTCCACGTGGAGGACGGTCTCAAACATGACCCTGGAGCCTTCCTGGATGAACTGGCCCATGGAGTGGAGGTCTGCGGTGTTGTTTACGCTGGCGGGGAAGATGCCCTTGCCGTCCTTGCCCTCGGACTCTCCGTATAGCTGCTTCCACCACTCTGCCACGTAGGTAAGCTTGGGATTGTAGTTCACAAGGATTTCCGTGCTCTTTCCATACTCTGTGTGAAGGAGGTTACGCATTGCGGCATAGACAATTGCAGGGTTGTCGGAATACTTCTTTGCAAGGGCTTTCTCTGCTTCTTTTGCACCTTCCAGCAGGGCTTTTACGTCCAGGCCGGCGGCGGCAATGGGAAGAAGGCCCACGGGAGTGAGCACGCTGAAGCGGCCGCCCACGTTGTCCGGAACCACGAAGGTCTTGTAGCCTTCCTGGGTGCTCAGGGTCTTGAGTGCACCCTTCTTTGCATCCGTGATGGCCACGATGCGGATGGCGGCCTCCGCCTTTCCGTAACGCTCCTCTATGTACTGCTTCACGATGCGGAAAGCAACGGCCGGCTCTGTTGTGGTGCCGGATTTGGAAATGACGATGCAGGCCACGTTGCGCTCTGCGGCAAGGTCCATAAGTTCTGCAAGGTATTCCTCAGAGAGGTTGTTTCCTGCAAAGACAACCTCGGGGGCATCCTTTTTCTTGAGCTGCTTAGCAAAATTGTGGCTCAGGGCCTCGATGACGCACTTTGCTCCAAGATAGCTGCCGCCGATGCCTATTGCTATCACAAGGTCAACACCCTTGGTGTTCCACTGCTTGCAGATATCGTCTATGTCCTTGAGCATGGAGGCGGGAACCTCAGAGGGGAGGTGCTTCCAGCCAAGGAAGTCGTTACCTGCACCTTTCTCGCTTTCAAGGACATCGAATGCGTCCAGGGCCTTCTTTACATAAGCATCATACTTGGCGGCATCCACAAAGGAAGCGCAGCCTTTCACGTCAACTTTTACCATAATGATTTATAGAGTTTATTATTTTGTTCAAATCATACAAATATAATCATTTTTTGGATTCATTGGCACAGAGAGTCTTGTGATAATGGCACTGGAGCAGTTCTGCGTGCTCTCCGTGATGGTTGTGCATGCCGTTGCCAAGGCAGTTCTTCCACTCCTTACACTCCGCGCAGATGCCTGTCCGAGCCCAGCTGCGGTCACGGAAAGGCTGGAAACGTTTTTCCCAGACCTCGTAGAAATTGTCCTGATAGATATTCCCCTGTGAGAACCTGTCCCTGTCTATGTTGGGGCAGGCGCATATTCTGCCGTCGATGAGAATTGATGCGATGTTCACTCCCGCATGGCAGAAAAACCGCACCTGGCGCACCTTCTCCTCATACTTGCCAAGGTATCCTTCGCAGCTGAAAGTAACGGTCATGGGACCGCCCTGCTCACGTTTGGCCTTTATGAATTCCATCAGCGTAACAAACTCCTGGTCTAGAAGATGCATGTCCGGATCAGATGCCGCGCGGCCAATGGGAATAATTGTGAAAAGGCGCCACTGCTTTACTCCCATCCCGGAAAGTAGGCTGTAGATGCTTTCCAGCTGGGAAAGGTTGCGTTTGTTCACGCAGGTGACAACATCGTAAAGAAGACGGGGATCGGCAGCAATGATGCCGATGGCCCTGACCGCCCTACGGAAGCTCCCGGGAATGCCGCGCATCCAGTCGTGGCTGTCTTCAAGGCCGTCCAGGCTAACCGTAACGGCCCCCATTCCCGCTTCCATAAGCTTCCTGTGCATGGCCTCATCGTAAAACCAGCCGTTTGTTACCATGCCCCAGCTGAATCCGCGGCGGAGTATCTCACGTCCGGCCTCAGCGATGTCCGGCCTCATGAGGGGTTCTCCGCCGGTGAGGACCACGTTGAAATCTCCCGGCTTTTTCACTTTGGGAATGGTGTCAAGGGCCCGCAGGAAGTCCTCCAGCGGCATGTCCTTTTCCTTTACTGCCATTCCGCAGTCGCTCCCGCAGTGGCGGCAGCGGAAATTACAGCGTGTGGTGCATTCCCAGAAGAGGTAATTCAGTTCGTGGACTTTGGTTTCATAGTCCCTGAACATGCGGAACAGCAGAGGATTCATTATTTTTTTCTATTTTTGTGCAAGATAATAAAAAAAAGGGATTCTAAAGGTAAAAGTCACGGCTATGAAATTCTTGCATAACATTCTCAAAGGCATTTCGCTCACTGGCGTCCTGTTTGTCTTTCAAGCCTGCTACGGAGAGCCGTACGACCCTCTCCTTCGTGAAGGCGGAATGGCGCCAATGTCTTTTACCCTTGTCTCTCACGCAGACGGCAAGCCCATCGAGGGCGTAAAAATCTCTGCAAGTGCCTGGAAGACAGATGACGGCAAGCAGGTTATCGGCACCACCGGCGCCGACGGCAAATGCACCGTTAACATCCCTTACCTCAGGAACAACGAAGGCCCGTACATCCGTTTTGAGGACCAGGACAAGAAATTCGCCGTAAAGGACACCACCCTTGCAGACCTCAGGGAACGCGATATCCTGGTGAAAATGGACCCCAAGTTATGAGAGCGCGTTTTCTGATTATAACCTGCCTGTGCCTTGCATCTGCCTTTTCTGCCGGCGCCCAGCAGGAGCAGTCGGCATATCCTCAGTTCCAGAAGTCATATTCCATAGAACTGGGCACCGGTATCCAGCCTTTTTATATGAATTCATGGACCGCTCCCTCCGGTTTGGTAAAGGACAGATTAGCCGCCAAAGGCCAGAGACCTGCATCGCCTTATTATTATCCTGTGCTAAGTCTTACGGGAGTCATGAGAATATCCCGCAGGAGCGAGCACATCCTTACTTTTGGCTCTACATGGTGTCATCATCAGGTGATGCAGTATGCAGAGTCCGGGGGAGTTGACCCAGAGGGTAAGCCTCGTTACAATACAGCAGAGAAGGGTACGCTTGTGGGCTGGATGGACTCGTCACCGCAATTCTCCCTTACCTGGCAGTGGCGTCACCTCTGGACTCCCGAAAGGAAAGTGGTCCTTTATACCGGAGTGGGCCTGGGGCTATGTATGGAGTTCGTACCCATTCCTGACGTGACGCCTGTCGGACTGCGTTTTGGCGGAACTCACCTTTACGGCTTTGCAGAACTCACATTAGGCCCTGTTGCCACTCTGGCCCACGGAGGGCTGGGATGGCGGTTCTGAAGTCCTATCAATGTGAAAGGTTCGGAAAAAATGACCGAACCTTTTACATAAAACGGCACTGTAGGCCATATAACGTAAAAGGTTCGGCATAAAAAACCGAACCTTTTACATTTTCAGACTTCGGAGCCGGCAATGATGGAGTCAACTACCGGGGCTACATGGTCATACTCATACCCACGGGATAGGACGTACTTGAGAAGCTTCAATTTGCACTGGGGGTCCCCTGCCAGTACCTTATACTTATCTTCCACAAGGCGGCGGAGCTTGGCGTCTGCCTTGGGCGCCTCAATTTCCGCAAGCCCGGCGGCAATGTCATCGTCAGAAATGCCTTTAGCGCGCAGCTGGAAGCGTATCTTCACCGGGCCCCAGCCCTGCAGGGAAGACTTTTCGTGGGCGAAGGCTGAGGCGTAGCGGGCGTCGTCAACGTACTTGTCCGCCTTCAGTGCGGCAACTACACGTGCGGCCGCGGAAGAGTCCCCTTCCAGGTCCTTCAGGGCCTTGCGGTACATGTCCGAGGCACAGTACTCTGCACGTGAGCAGAGGCGCTGCAGGCGGGAAAGGCAGGCGGCGTATTCCATAAGCCTAGAAGTTGAATCCTATTGCGAGGTACGCCCCAAGTCCCTTTGTTATGGAGGAATAATGAAGCATGAACTTGATGGGACCCACGGGGGTATTGTATGCATATGAGCCGCCAAGGCCCCAGTTTATTTCTCCGTAACGGATCTGACGGAAATTGAAGAAGTCGTAGGAGGCATTGCCGGAAAGGGTCACATAGCTGTTGCCAATCCTGTACCTTAAATCCAGTCCTCCTATTCCCAGGTAGTTACGACGGAAAGTGGCATTGTTGATACCTACAAACGGCATCTGCTGCTCTGCATATCGTCCTGCGATGTCCCCGCCCATGATGTTGGCATAGAAAAGAGGAATCTGGTCACCGAAGAGGAAACGTATGCGCGCCTTTGGAATGGCGGCAAACCTGCCAACGGACAGGGGCGCAAGGAAATCGGCATCCAGGATGCCGAAGGTGCTCTCTCCGCCGTTTCGGATGAGGCTTGAGACTACATCGGCACGAACGCCCATATTTACGCCGTACTCCGGGAAGTAGCCGCTGTCCGTGGTATTCATCCTGAGGCCGGCAAAGGCGCCCTGGAAGCTCAGGGGATCGGAATCAGGATCATAGTCACCAATCACCGTGGTTCCCATTATGCGGCGAATCTTGTGATAGTCGCTGTATATGCCGGCAGTGAGTTCGCTGTCCAGGAATCGGATATCGCTCAAGGACAATTCCTCCTTTATGTCATAGAAGGAAACGTTGAAGTAATTGTCTCCGTAAAGGACCGAATTGCGGTCCGTGAGGCGGGCTACGGCCTTGGCGTTGAAGGTGGGTCCCTTGGCCGGAACATACCTGAAATGCAGCCCCGCGTATGGATTGGCGCTTATCCTTGCGGTGAGGTCAAGGGAACTGCCCTGGAGGGCGTTGGTGTTGAGCCCAAGGTTCAGCAGGGCCGCAATAATCTCTTCGGTATCAAGGCGGAAGCCCACTCCAAAGCGGTGCACGGGGCCTTTCTGGCCGCGGAAACGGAGTTTGTACGGCTCTTCCTTTCCAAGCAGTTCATAGGTCACATAGTCAAATGAGCCGCCGCCGAAGATGCGGGCAACCTCGTCCTCAAGCACGCGGGCGTTCACGAAGGAACTGTCCTTGATATAAAGGCGGGAGCGTATGTACTGGGCATCCTTCTCCCCCACACCGGCTATATCGATGCTGTCTATAAGGACAGACCTTTCCCATACATCCACTGCCTTCCTGCGGGTGAGCCGCTGCCTTTCCGGGCCGATTACCCGGCGGAGAGAGTCCAGTTTTCCGGCCAGGGCCTCCGCCGCATGATATCCCCTCAGGAGCATGAATTCAACGGCATCCGAGCTGAAGCTGAGCATGTTGTATCCGGTAAGGTCCGGCTTTATGTGAAGGTCCAGGGCGGCTACGCTGCGCTCGTATGAATCGTTGGAGAACATGTCTATGCAGCGCATCACAACGTCGGCAATGTTCCCTACCTTGTCCGCCGACATGTCGGGGTCGTCCGTGGTGAGGTCTATGCCTATCACTATATCGGCCCCGAGGTCCTTGGCGATATCCACCGGGAAGTTGTTGCGCATGCCGCCGTCAAGCATTACCAGGTTGTCCAGGCGCGCAGGCACGAACAGCGCGGGAATGGACATGGTGGAGCGCATGGCAAAGTTGATGCTGCCGGAATGCCACACCTTTGCCTTGCCGGAAACCAGGTCCGTGGACACGCAGGCAAAGGGTATGGGGAAGGAGAAAAAGTCCGTGGAGTCAGAGTAACCGACTGTCCTGGAGGAGAATATCTGGTTGATATTCTGCCCGTAGGCAAGGCCGGAAGGGAGGCTGCTCCGGAGGTTGTCAGTGAGTTTGCCGGTAGCGTTCTCCACCGCCGACGCACTTACGCTGAGCTTTCCCCCGGAAAAATCGGCAATATGGTCAAGGGCATCGTCGAATTCCGTATCCCTTCTGTAATAAAAAGGAAAGGAGAGGGCGAACTTGTCGTTGTAATCCTGCCTGCGCCTGGGGACGAAACGGGAATCCACCCGGTCCGACAGCACCAGGTCCCAGTCCATGTTACGGATGAGTTCCGTAAGGTAATCGGGGCTGTATCCCAGAGCATAGAAGCCGCCAAGAAGGCCTCCCACGCTGGTTCCAAGGACCATGTCTATGGGCAGCTCGTACTGCTCCATATATTTTAGGGCTCCAATTGTAGCCGCTCCTTTGGCACCGCCTCCGGACAGCACCAGCGCCACTACGGGACGATGCTGCCGTATGCTGTCGCTGCGGGCCCTCATCCAGGCCACTGCGGCATCGTCAGAAGGGTCCAGACCAAATCCTGATGAACTCTTAGCCTGCGCGCCTGCACTGAGACAGACGGCCATGGCAGCCAATATGGAGATTAAGCGTTTCATTTCTGGTTATGTTTTCCCGCCAGAAGCCCGCAGGCGGCAAAGATGTCCTCTCCGCGTGAGGCACGAATGGTTGCCGTGAGCCCTCCCCTTTCCAGCATGTCACGGAAGTCTTCCATGGCGGTTTCCGGCGCTGTTCCGTAAGGGAAATCCGGAATCTTGTGGAAACGGATAAGGTTCACGCGGCACTCGAGGCCACGGAGGAGCCTTACAAGCTCTTTTGCATGGCGGGGTGTATTATTCCATCCGTCAAAAATGGTGTACTCGAAACTTACGCGCCTCTGGCCAGTGAAATCGTACTGTTTTATCAGATCTATCACGTCCCTGAGCGGCCAGGCTTTCTCTGCGGGCATCATCTCCAGCCTTTCCTCCGTGAAGGGATTGTGGAGACTCACGGCAAGGTGGCAGCGGGACTCGTCCAGATACTTTTTAAGATTAGGGAGGACGCCTATAGTACTGAGCGTAATGCGTTTGGGGCTCCATGCAAGGCCCCAGGGGGCGGTAAGGACCTCTATCACCTGCTTTACAGTATCCCAGTTATCCAAGGGCTCTCCCATGCCCATGAAGACGGTATTAGTCAGTTCCTGGGACTCGTCAACGGCAAAGAACTGAGAGAGGATATCGGTAACGGAAAGGTTACCGTGGAAGCCCTGGCGGCCGGTCATGCAGAACTTGCAGGCCATCTTGCAGCCGGCCTGGGAGCTCACGCAGAGGGTTTTGCGGTCCTTGTCCGGAATCATCACCGCCTCTACGCAGGAATCGTCATGCCCGGCTCCGACCGGACATCTAACGGGGAACAGGTACTTGCGGGTTCCGTCAGCGGAAGTCTGTACGTCAATGGGCGAGGTGATTCCCACGTCGTATTTCTGAGCCAGCTTTTCACGGAAGGCCTTGGAAATATTGGTCATCTCCTCTATGGAACGCACTTTCTTGCCGTAGATCCACTCCGACATCTGCTTCCCGGCAAAGCCCGGAAGCCCTTCCTGGAGAGCAATGTTTTTGAGCTCCTGAGGAGTTTTCCCCACAAGTAAAATTTTCATACTGCAAAATTACGAATATTCGGGATATTTTCATAACTTTGCATGAAGCGGTTTACAGACAGGATGCCCGCAACTTTTAATTTAACACAACTTATGGCAAAAGCACCCGAAGAAATGAACGCAGCCAAGCTCAAGGCACTCCAGGCTACGATTGACAAGATTGAGAAAGATTACGGAAAGGGTACCATCATGAAGCTGGGAGACCAGCCGGAGTGGGATTCCGCTCAGGTTATTCCCAGCGGCTCCATCGCTCTGGACCACGCCCTTGGCATAGGCGGATATCCCAAAGGCCGCATCATCGAGATTTACGGTCCGGAAAGTTCCGGTAAAACCACCCTGGCAATACACGCCATTGCGGAGGCCCAGAAGAGCGGCGGCATTGCCGCAATCATCGACGCGGAGCACGCCTTCGACCGCACCTACGCAAAGGCCCTCGGCGTAGACCTGGATACCCTCCTTATTTCCCAGCCGGACAATGGTGAGCAGGCCCTTGAGATTGCCGACAACCTTATCCGCAGCGGTGCCGTGGACATCGTGGTGATAGACTCCGTGGCAGCCCTCACTCCCAAGGCAGAAATCGAGGGAGAAATGGGAGACAACAAGGTTGGCCTCCAGGCACGCCTGATGAGCCAGGCCCTCCGCAAACTCACCGCAAACATCTCAAAGACAAATACCTGCTGCATCTTCATCAACCAGCTTCGAGAGAAGATCGGCATCATGTTCGGCAACCCGGAAACCACCACCGGCGGCAACGCCCTCAAGTTCTACGCATCCGTACGCCTGGACATCCGCCGCACCACCCAGATCAAGGACGGTGAGGAAGCCCTTGGCAACCACGTCAAGGTAAAGGTGGTGAAAAACAAGATGGCCCCTCCTTTCAAGAAGGCGGAGTTCGACATCGTCTTCGGAGAAGGCATATCCCGCAGCGGAGAAATCGTAGACCTGGGCGTAGAGCACGGAATCATAGTCAAGTCCGGCTCCTGGTTCAGCTACAACGACACCAAACTTGCACAGGGCCGCGAAGCCGTCAAGAAAGTCATCCTTGACAACCCTGAACTTGCAGAAGAAATAGAGTCCCGCATCCGCGAGGCCATGAAAAAGGTAGACGACTAGAAATGAAGAAGCTAATCCTTGCAATATCCCTTGTCGCAGCCGTACTGTTCTCCACAACCAGCTGTGACATAGACGTAAACGTCACAGTCAATGCATATGCGGAACTCATGGACCTTGGCAGCGACGTCCCCGTACCCACGCAGACGCTCAGTTTCGGTCCGTTCACGCATACATACCTGTCAGAGCCGGAGGTAGAGTCCATTTTCCTCACACTCATCAAGAACAGCAGCAAGAATTTCACGGCTGCGGACCTTTTCCTCCAGTACGTAGACAATATTGTAGGGACAGAGCTCAAGATGGAGCACTACGGAGTGGTGGTTCAGGGAGACGGCCGCTTCGAGTTCATGCTCCTGGATTCGCAATAGCGCATCCTTCCAGCTTTTCCGCGTGAGATTCGGAAATCACGCCAGCCTTAAGGAGCCCGTCAACAGACAGGGCTTCTTTTTTATGGTGGTCCCTGTAAAGGACAATCCCGTGCGCCTCCGCAGAAGATATGTAAGGATGCTTTCTGAGTTCCTCCTCCGGAAGCGACCAGAGCGGGTAAGGCTCCGGCTTGGAAAGCGTGACAAGATCCCTTAAGCCGTCCAGGCGTTCCCGGGAGAAGTTTTTAATATCCAGAAGCTGCTCTATGCTGCTGAATCCGCAAAGGGACTCCCTGTAGCTCACGATGCGGCCGGCAAACCAGGGGCCTATGCCGGGAAGGTCAAGAAGAGCCGTGCTGTCCGCCTTGTTAAGGTCCAGTTTGGGAATGTCGATGTACTTTTCCAGACGGGCAAAGACAGAATCCGAGACCACATATGATTTGGCGAAGTCTCCAGGTCTTCTGAACCTTCCGCCCTTCTGCCGGTAATTGTCTATTGCCTGAGCCTGCTTTTCGCTGAACCCCAGCCTCTGCAGGTCTTCCAGGGACACTGTATTGGGATTGAATCTGAAGTTCTCCACCCTCCGTGGAACGGCCGCCTTTGCCACCGCACTGTGCTGCGCGTTCCTCCGGACCACAATCCCAGATTGCCGGTCGTTGCCGGCAATGACGGCAGCGTCATGCCCGGCCTGACCGGGCATCTCTTCACTGACAAGACGCCTTGCTAGAGCGCTGTCAATGACATACACTGTGTCCGGGCGGTCGCGGTTGGCGGCCAGCCTTACAGTTGCCGCATGATGGATAAAAACAGCGGCCTGGTACCCTATGATAAGGAAAACGAGGGCGATTGCCCCTACGGTGAAACTTCCCGGAAGACTAGTACTGTCCGTCCTCCTCTTGTCCTTCCCCTCTTCCATACTTGTTCTTCTTTTCAGTTTTGTAGGCAGGCGCACCCGCCACGCAAATTACAATTTCACCTTTAGCTTCATGCTCGCGGAACCAGGCGGCAAGCTCCCCCAGCGTGCCGCGATGGTGCTGTTCATGAAGTTTTGAGATCTCACGCGAGACACATGCCTTCCTGTCTACCCCAAAATGCTCTGCAAACTGTTCCAGCGTTTTTGCAAGGCGGTAGGGAGACTCGTAGAAAACCATGGTGCGCGGTTCGGAAGAAAGGTTCTCCAGAAGGGTCTGGCGTCCCTTTTTCTGTGGAAGGAAACCCTCGAAACAGAACTTGTCGCAAGGAAGTCCGGACGACACCAGTGCAGGAATGCAGGCAGTTGCCCCGGGCAGAGTCTGGACTTCGATTCCCTCTTCCGCACAGGTGCGGGCAAGAAGGAACCCGGGATCCGATATCCCCGGAGTACCGGCATCGGAAATAAGGGCCACATTGAGCCCTTCCAGGATGCGGTCCCTGATGGCTGCGGAGGTTTCGTGCTCGTTGAACTTGTGGTGACTCCTGAGCTTTCCCTCTATGCCATAGTGCTTTAGAAGGACGGAACTGGTGCGGGTGTCCTCTGCCAGGATGAGATCCGCTTCCTTGAGGATGCGGATTGCCCTCAGGGTCATGTCTTCCAAATTTCCAACGGGAGTTGGGACTATGTAAAGAATTCCGGCCATTATTAAAAAATAAATGACTATATTTGTACAAGTCAACCTAACAAAGTTACGGAAATGTTTTTGGAAAATGCAAAAAAAACAGGCTGCATCGAGGTAATTTGCGGCTCAATGTTCTCCGGAAAGACGGAAGAACTGATAAGAAGGCTAAAGCGCGCACAGTTTGCAAAGCAGAAAATAGCCACTTTCAAGCCCACCATAGACAAGAGGTATTCAGACCTTGACGTAGTCTCCCACGACTCCCACAGCATTTCCTGCACCCCCATCAAGAGCCCTTCCCGCATGCTCCAGATAGAGGACGACGTCCAGGTGGTGGGCATCGATGAGGCACAGTTCTTCGACGACAGCATCATTGAGGTATGCCAGACCCTTGCCAACAGGGGTGTCCGCGTCATCATCGCCGGTCTGGATACAGACTACCTGGGCAAGCCTTTCGGCCCCATGCCCGGCCTCATGGCCATTGCGGAAGACGTCCAGAAGGTCCATGCCATTTGCGTACGCTGCGGCTCCCTTGCCAACCATTCCCACCGCCTCAGCGCCAGCAAGAAACTGGTGGTGCTGGGAGAAAAGGACACATATGAACCCCTTTGCCGGGAGTGCTATGTAAAGGCCCTGGCAGAAGACGCATCATAGCACATGACCGCCTGGGAATACATCAAGCACCTTTTCAAGGACTACATCTATATTTATGACGATGTAGATACCGCAGCCGCGGCAGAGCGCATCAAAGGAGCCATCTGGTTCAAGGGGCCCAACGTCTGGATCCTGGCCTTCGCCATCGTCCTTGCTTCCGTCGGCCTCAATGTCAACTCCACGGCAGTGATCATTGGCGCCATGCTGGTGTCCCCTCTCATGGGGCCTATCATCGGCACGGGCCTGGCCCTGGGCACCAACGACCTGGACCTCCTGAAATCGGCTGCCAAGAACCTTCTGGTAATGGTCCTGATTTCCCTGGCCGCATCTACGCTGTTTTTCATCATCTCTCCTCTTGACCTGGTGAACCCTACGGAACTGGAGGCCAGGACAAGCCCCACCATCTACGATGTCATGATTGCGCTGTTCGGCGGCCTTGCCGGCATTCTGGAGAACAGCCGTAAGGAAAGGGGTACTGTTCTTTCCGGGGTTGCCATCGCAACGGCCCTAATGCCGCCTCTTTGCACCGCCGGCTATGGCCTGGCGCACCTTGACATGCACTTTTTCCTGGGCGCCCTGTACCTGTTCATCATAAACAGCGTATTCATTGCCCTGGCCACCTATCTCATGGTCAAGTACCTGAGGTTCAGAACAGTAACGGGAATCAACGAGACCACCGCCAAGAAACGCAACAACCTCATTACCGCCGTTCTGGTGATAGTTCTCATCCCCAGCATATGGTCTGCGGTGAACCTCATCAGGGAGAATAATTTCGAGCGCAACGTGAAGGCTTTCGTTCAGGAAAACAGAATCGTTGCCAAGCGTACATACATCACAGACTACACGGTCCAGAAACGCGACGTCCAGCTCAGTATCTCCGGAGAACCGCTCACCGACGAGCTCCGCACTTCCCTTCTGGACAAAGCGTCCAAGTATCACATCAAGCCTTCACATATCAGTATTGCAGAGCATACCTTCGGCATGAGCCAGAGCGAAATGGACAATCTCCTGGAAGAGATATACACCCGCACAGATACGGAAATTGAGGAGAACGCCGCACTCATCGCCGCAATGCAGTCCCGCCTGGACCAGCTTAACGCAGAGATAGAAGCCCTGCGCGAACAGGTCTCGGCGGCAAATCCGGAATCCGTAGAGCCTATTTATCCCGAAGAGTTCTAACCTTACCTATTATGACGGCATAAACAAGCCATTCGTTAAACAAACTTTTGCAAATTGAGGAAAAAGTACTATCTTTGCATTCCCTTTGGTGCGATGGCCGAGTGGTTAGGCACAGGTCTGCAAAACCTGCTACAGCGGTTCGATTCCGCTTCGCACCTCCCCTTACAAGCCGGCATATCCCTGCCGGCTTAATCTTTTATAGTATTTGCAAATAGATAGACATAAAAAAACGTCGGCCTTCACAGGCGGACGCTTTTACTAACCACATAATTAATAACACTAAAACTAATAACCAATAGACTGATTCCGTCAAGAGAACCTTGCTTCCTCAATCCGGATACAAAGGTACGGCAAAAATTTTAATTTGCAAATTTTTTATAAAGATTTTTTTGAAATTTTTTTAGTATCCGCACTAAGTATCTGATTATCAGTATTGAAAAGTGTTATCAACTATTTCGTTTTCTAAAATACAATCGTTTACAATAACTTTTCCTTTAGGTGACGTATCATATCCTGGGTCATCTGGTCCAGGGTGAATGACGGTTTCCAGTCCCATTCTTCACGGGCGCAGGAATCGTCCATGGAATCCGGCCATGAGTTGGCAATTGCCTGACGCACAGGGTCCACCTCATAGCGGACCTTGAGGCCGGGAATATATTCGCGGATCTTTGCAAACAGTTGCTCCGGCTCAAAGCTCATGGAGGCGATATTGAAGGAATTGCGGTGCCTCAGGCGTGAAGGGTCTGCACACATGAGTTCAACTGCGGCTTTCAGGGCATCCGGCATGTACATCATGTCCATATACGTTCCAGGGGCAATAGGGCAAACGAATTCCTCTCCTTTAACGGCGGAATAATAGACCTCTACTGCGTAGTCCGTAGTGCCACCGCCTGGAAGGGTGGTGTAGGAGATGAGGCCGGGGAAACGGACCGATCTTGTATCTACTCCATACTTGTGGAAGTAATAATCTGAAAGCAGCTCCGTTGCCACCTTTGTGACGCCGTACATCGAACGAGGACGCTGGATTGTATCCTGCGGAGTTCCTACATGAGGAGTCTCCGGGCCGAAAGAGCCTATGCTGGAAGGGGTGAATACCGCCACTCCTTTCTCCCTGGCAACTTCCAGGATGTTCAGGAGACCGTTCATCTGGATGTCCCATGCCAGGAGAGGCTTGCGTTCTGCCACTGCGGAAAGAAGGGCAGCCAGATTATATATGGTATCTATCTTATACTTGTTCACGATTGCGGCAAGGGCGGAAGCGTCCCTTACATCGGCAACCTCTGCAGGGCCGCTTTCCAGGAGCTCTCCCTTGGGCTCCGCACCGGGAATGTACCCGGCCACAACTGTGCTGCCAGGGACCTCCCTCCTTATTTTCATTGTGAGTTCCGAGCCAATCTGGCCGGTGGAACCTATAATAAGAACATTTTTCATGCTTATGTGGTATTCACTTTTAATTACGCAAATTTAACCTCTTTTTTGTACAAAATCAATATTATTTTCGTAATTTTGGGAACCAAATTTAACTAACCACCTACACCATGTACGGAAAATTTCAGAAACACCTGCAGGAAGAACTTAAATCTATCAAAGATGCAGGACTTTACAAGAATGAACGTATAATCGCATCTCCGCAGGGAGCGGAAATCACCCTTGCAGACGGCTCAAAGGCCCTCAATTTCTGCGCAAACAACTATCTTGGCCTGGCAGACAGCCCCCGGCTTGCAAAGGCCGCCAGGGAAGCCATGGAAAAGCGCGGATACGGAATGTCGTCGGTACGCTTCATCTGCGGCACCCAGGACCTTCACAAGCAGCTTGAAAAGGCCATTTCAGAATACTTCCACACAGAAGACACAATTCTCTACGCGGCTTGCTTCGACGCCAACGGCGGCGTATTCGAACCCCTTCTTACAGCAGAGGATGCCATAATCTCCGATTCCCTCAACCACGCGTCCATCATTGACGGCGTCCGCCTGTGCAAGGCGCAGCGCCTGCGCTATGCCAATGCGGACATGGCAGACCTGGAGGCCAAGCTCAAGGAAGCGCAGCAGTACCGCTTCCGCATCATCGTCACCGACGGCGTATTCTCCATGGACGGCAACGTCGCCCCTATGGACAAGATCTGCGACCTCGCAGAAAAGTACGATGCCCTTGTTATGGTGGACGAAAGCCACAGCGCCGGCGTCGTCGGTAAAACCGGACACGGAGTTGCCGAGCAGTTTGGCTGCTATGGCCGCATAGACATCTTTACCGGCACCCTTGGCAAGGCCTTCGGCGGCGCCGTGGGCGGTTTCACAACCGGCCGCAAGGAGATAATCGACATGCTGCGCCAGCGCTCCCGTCCTTACCTTTTCTCCAACTCCATTCCGCCAATGATTGCCGCAGCCGGCCTTGAGACCTTCAAGATCCTTGGCGAGAGCAACGCCCTGCATGACAAACTGGTAGAGAACGTGAATTATTTCCGCGACAAGATGATGGCCGCCGGCTTCGACATCAAGCCCACCCAGAGCGCCATCGTGGCCGTGATGCTGTACGATGCTCCCCTGTCCCAGAAATTCGCCGCCAAGATGGCTGAAGAAGGAATCTTTGTTACGGGATTCTACTATCCGGTTGTTCCCCAGGGCCAGGCCCGCATCCGCGTCCAGCTTTCTGCGGCGCATGAAAAAGCCCACCTGGACAAGGCGATTAACGCCTTCATAAAGGTGGGAAAAGAACTGGGAGTGCTCAAATAACGGAAAACCGGGACAGCCTACTGTTCCGGTTTTTTCTTGTTGAATATCACGAACTCGCTCATGTAGAAATTGAACAGGCCGGAGAAACACAGGCCTATGAGGTTACATATGACGGGTTCGAACGAGTATTCCTGAAGCCATCCAAGTGATAGGAAGAGGAAGTGGACGCCCTGCATCACGATGAACTTGAGGATAAAAGCACCTACGCCCGCAGCATTGTACCCGGCAAAGTGCCTCCAGAAAGAACGTCTGCCACGGTAAGTCACCCTTTCTTTCCAGACAAAGAAATAAGCTATGACGAAATTTGCCATTGCAGCCACCTCGAATGAGATGACCGGGGCTATCCAGAAGCTTCCCCAGTAGTTGCCGTCGAACACAAAACTTGACAGGGCCCAGTGCAGACCAAGGTCTACGAGAGTCCCTACCATAGATGTGGCCGAGAAAAGGCACAATTTGAGAAAGATTTCTTTAAAGCTTCTTCCCTTCATACATACAAATATATGGCTTTTTTGTGATACTTTCCGTTTTTTTCCGTAATTTTACATTCCGTAAACCTAAACCCTCAAATGACCGACTATACCATAAATGTCGAAAAAATGCTGAAGGCGAAATTCGGCCCCAAAACGCCGCGTTTCGTCATCCGCTTTGCCAAAAAGATCCTGCACGAGGACTGGCTCAACGAATTCTTCCGCCAGGGATACACCGGCATAGAATTCGCAGAACAGGTGCTTAAATACCTCAGGGTCACTGTGAACGTAGAAGGCCTGGAGAACTTAAAGACGGACGGCACGCGCTACTGCCTTGCAGGCAACCACGCCCTTGGCGGGGTAGATGCAATCAATGCCGTAGCCGTATTCGGCAGGCACTTCGACGGCCACCTCAAGTGCATGGTCAACGACTTCCTCATGAACCTCCACCAGCTGGACGGCTTCATGATAGCAGTGAATAAAGTGTCCCATGCCCAGGCCAGGACCCTTGCGGCGGAAACCGACGCCATCTTCTCCTCTCCGGACCAGATTTTCATGTTCCCTGCCGGGAAAGTATCCCGCAAGATAAAGGGCAGGATCCAGGACGTTGAATGGACTAAGACTTTCCTCACAAAGAGTGTCAAGTTCCAAAGGGACATAGTCCCCATGCACTTCTACGGGCAGAATTCCCGTAAGTTCTATTTTGTGGACTGGATTGGCAAGGTTACCGGCATCAACAAGAAGTTCCCCCTTGCAATGATACTTCTTGTAGACGAGCTTTACAAGGCCCAGGGCAAGACATACCGCCTGGTCATAGGCGAGCCCATTCCCTGGAGCCATTTCGACAATTCAAAACGTCCTTTAGAATGGGCGCAGTGGGTCAGAGAAAAAGTGTACGAACTATGAAACCTATCATTCCCCCTGTTGACAAAGAGCTGCTCAAGGCAGAACTCAACGAAGAAACCCTCCTTCGCGACACCAACCGTGCCGGCAATAAGCTTTACGTAGTAGGCCCTGAAGCAACCAACGTAATACGCGAGATCGGCCGCCTCAGGGAAATCGCATTCCGCAATGACGGCGGCGGCACCGGCGAGCCCCTGGACATAGACAAGTTCGATACTGACCCTGCCTACGGCTACCGACAGCTTGTCCTGTGGGACCCTGACGCGGAGCAGATCATCGGCGGCTACCGCTTCTGCATCTGCGACGAGGCCGTCTACGACCGCTACGGGCAGCCCATCCTCACATCGTCTCACATGTTCGAGTTCTCCAAGAAGTTCCTGGAGGATTACCTCCCCTATACCCTGGAGCTTGGGCGCTCGTTCGTCTCCCTGGAGTATCAGAGTTCAAAGGCCGGAGCCAAGACGCTATATGCCCTGGACAACCTCTTTGACGGCATAGCCGCACTGGGTGTCCTGTACAAGAAGCGCATCAGCCACTTCTTCGGGAAGATGACCATCTACAAGGAGTACCCCCAGGAAGCCAGGGAAATCATCATGGTATTCCTACGCATGTACTTCGGAAAAAAGAGCCGTCTCATCCACATCCGCAAGGAAGTGAAGGTGGAGAATAAGAAGAAGTACCTCAAACTCTTCAAGGGGAACGATTTCAAGGAAGACTACAAGGTCCTGAAGGCGGAGGTCATGAAGCACGGCGTGTCCATTCCACCGCTGGTGAACACCTATATGAACGTCTCACCCACAATGATTTACTTCGGAACGGGAATCAACGACGAGTTCGGGGACATCTACGACTCCGGCATCCTGATCTCCTTTGCAGAGCTTTATCCGGAAAAGATAAACCGTCACTCGGACACCTTTGCAAAGATTGGATGGAGGAACATCAAGAAACTCCTCAACCGTTTCCAGAAGAGGCATCTCAAAAACAAGAGCTAGGGGTTATTTCCTTACGGTTACGTGAAAACAGGTCTGCTTGCGTTCATATTTGACGTAGCAGGCCTTCTCATCATGAAGGTCCTTGAGAACCTGGGACAAAACGGCCCTGAGATACTCCGGGGGCACATCATCATACGGACGGCCCCTCAGGTCCGGAACCTTCACGTAGTGCCAGTAGGATATGTCGAAGGTGGTTCCGTAGCGGTGGGTGGAGTTCTCCGATGCATTGGTGTTGCGCCTGCGGAGCTTTGCCACATCGGCCTCTGTGCGAAGTACCGATGTGATTACCAGCTTGTTGGGGTTTAACCCCTTGCTGGAAAGCGAGTCCAGGAAATTCTGCCCTATCCTGTCCAGAAGCTCCTTTGCCGATGGAACAAGATACGGGATGGAATGGGTAAGGGAATCCACTACGTAGGAATCCGTATCCTCCAGTTTCACAAGCTTCTTCTTTGCGTGCTCCGCCTCATCCCTGTCCTTTACAGGAGGAACTCCCAGGACCTGGGCTGCGGCGAGCTGGACATCGTTCATGTCGTTGAACTCGCGGGCGAATTTAACGTCGTAGACCCTTTTGGGATGGTTTTCTATAGGTCCGAGGGCAAGCCAGCGTTTCTGTTCCAGAGACTCTTTTACGGTTTTTACAGCCCAGACCGTAAAAACAAAGGCAGAAACTATTAAAACGGCGTATAATAACTTCTTGAACACGTTTGCAAAAATAGCAATTCTTTGGCTTATCTAAAAATATTAGTAACTTTGTAAGTTATAAAGAAAATTATCATTTAATGAGTGAAGATAAAAAACAGGCTACCAGAATTCAGACATCCATACTGAACAAGGCGGAGAAAAAGGCTCTGGTAGCAATGGCAAAGCGCATGCCAGCATGGGTGACATCGGACATGCTCACTTTCGTCGGCTTTCTGGGAGCAATAATCATTGCAACAGGTTACGCCCTTTCGAACCTAAGTCTCAACTGGCTGTGGCTCTCCTGCTTCGGCCTTCTGGTAAACTGGTTCGGAGATTCCATGGACGGTTCACTGGCCCGCGTCAGGAATACCCAGAGAAAGACTTACGGATTCTTCATCGACCACAACGTAGATGTAATAAACGAGACAATCATGTTCATCGGCGTTGGTGCAAGCCCCCTTGTGAACCTGTCATTTGCCATGATGGCCCTTGTAGCGTACTTCATGCTGAGCATATACGTCTACATAGACTGCCATCTCAAGGGAGAGATGAAACTCACCTATGCGGGCCTTGGCCCCACGGAGTTCCGTCTGCTGCTTTTCATCACCAACATCTGCTTTATCTACATTCCCTGGCTCACTGAGTGGAAGCGCCCCATGACCCTTTTCCACAACGACTTCATGATTGGCATCATGGACTACATCGCAGTGGCCGTAACACTTCTCATAGGCGGATTCTACCTGGTAAGCTTTCTCAAGGATGCAAAGTACTTTGCCAAGATAGACCCCATCAAGAAACAGGAAGAGGATAAGTAATGATCATTACCCCGGAACAGGCGCCGCAGCTTTCACCCGTCTTCAAAGGAAGTATGGGCAGGCTCCTGCTTAAACTGGGGCTGGCCGTAACGGGCATCGGCAAAATCAACCACACCCACCAGCGCGTGGAAGAAGCCGGCATCGCCCCTGGGCCGGACTTTGCCAAAGCCATACTGGACGATTTCGGGATAGACTTCAGCATTGGCAACCCGGACAGGCTCCAGGCTCTTCCGGAAGGTCCCTTCATCACCATTTCCAACCATAATTACGGCCACCTGGACGGCATCTGCCTGGTAGATATCATCGGCCACGTGCGTCCCAAGGTGAAGGTAATGGTGAACGAGTTCCTGATGTGGGTGCACGGGCTTTCACAGAATTTCATTTCAGTGAATCCCACAACAACTCAAAAGAAAACCACCGCAACAAGCATCAACGGAATAAAGAACGCACTTCTGCAGATTAAATCCGGAGAGCCCCTCTGCCTCTTCCCTTCCGGGGCCGTGGCAGACCTCAAGCCCAGGGAGCACTGGACAATCAGCGAACGCCCCTGGCAGGAAGGCGCCCTCAAGCTCATCCGCAAAGCCCGCGTACCCGTGGTTCCAATCAGGTTCCTGGACCGTAATTCCAATTTCTACTATGCCCTGGGCCTTCTGGACTACCGTATCCGTTTTGTCCGCCTTTTCCACGAGTGCTACAACAAACGCGGCACCCATCCGCGGGTGGCAATTGGGGAAACCATTCCCGTAGATGCCCTTGACGCAGTCCCGGACAGCCGGCTGGGAGATTTCCTTCGCGGCAGCGTGTACGACATGCCGGCTCCTGCATATTATGTAAACCGTTCGGAATTATGGAAGTAAAGGTAGCTCTTGTAACCGGAGGCAGCAGCGGAATAGGCGCTGCAACAGCCCTTGCGCTGGCAAAGGCCGGCATAAAGGTATATGCCGCCTCAAGAAGGGGCACCACCCCGGCAGAACATCCTCTCGTGGTACCCGTCAAACTGGATATAAACGATGAAGCCTCCACGGAAAACCTCATCGCAGACATAGTAAAGGCCGACGGACGCCTGGACGCCGTTGTCTGCAACGCAGGCGCCGGTATTTACGGTCCGGTAGAGAACACAACGGACGCTGAGGCCAGGGAGCAGTTCGAGACAACCTACTTCGGCTCCCTCAAAACCATACGCTGCTGCCTTCCGGTATTCAGGAAGCAGGGCTTCGGCCGCATTGTCACCATAACCTCGGTGATGGCGGTGCTCCAGCTCCCCTACCAGGGATTCTACTCGTCTGCAAAGGCAGCGCTGCTGTCCCTTTCCCAGAGCCTTTCCCTGGAACTTAAAGGCACCGGCATCGAGTGCTGTAGCATACTCCCCGGAGATGTAGCCACCGGCTTCACATCGGCCCGAAAGATGATTGCAAAGGCCGATGACCCCGCGTACACAGAGGGCATGAAGAAGAACCTTGCCAAGATAGAGAAGGACGAGCTTGGCGGAATGAGCCCTGACGTAATAGCAAAAGCGGTTCTGAAACAGCTCAGGCGCCGCCATATGGCCGTCCGCGTGATTCCGCGCATAGATTACAAGGCTGTGGGCCTTCTTGTGAGGATACTCCCCGCAAAATGGGTCCTGACAATACTCAGCTGGCTATACTAAGATGAAAAGATATCTCGTCATACTGCTTATGATTGCTACCGCATTTGCGGCGGCAGCCCAGACCACAAGGGTCAGGGGCAAGGTGGTTGACGAGGCTACCGGAGAGCCCATTCCCTTTGTGAGCGTCTACTTCGACAACACCACGATAGGCATCTCCACGGACCTTGAGGGCAATTTCAGTCTGGAAACCCGCTCCAGCGACGCCAAAATCCTCACGGCGTCCATGATAGGATACTACACCCAGAGCATCGTGGTGCCGCAGGGATCGTTCTCAGAGGCCAACTTCCATCTCAAACAGGACATCAGCCAGCTACAGGCCGCCCTGGTAAAGCCGGACAACCGCTACATCAAGACTATCCTCAGGAAGATAGACGCCGCGCGTTCCGGGCATAACCCCCACAATGCAGAGGACTGGAAGGCAGACCTTTACACCAAGATTGAGATGGATGCCACAAACCTGGAAGACCTGGTGAGCCTGGGAATAGTGGAGCGTCATCTCGGCTTTGTGAAGAACTACGCGGACACCTCCGTAGTTACCGGAAAGTCATATATTCCCTTCATGATTTCAGAGACCCGCTCGGAACTCTATCATTCGAAGGAACGAGGCATGGACAGGGAGAAGATCCTGGCCAACAAGATCTCCGGTTTTGACGAGGAAAACACCCTGAGCCAGTTCACGGGCTCATATCTTCTGAACACAAACTTCTACGAGAACACCCTGGCCGTATTCAGCCTGGAGATTCCGAACCCCATAGCCTCATCGTCCCAGGTATTCTACAACTACTTCCTGGTGGACAGCCTGCAGGTGGAAGGCCGTAAGACATACGTCCTGCGGTTCCATCCCAAGAAACTGGTCACCTCCCCCACTCTGGACGGTGAAATGCTCATCGACGCAGAGGACTTCGGCATCCGCAGCGTCCACGCCTCCCTTTCCGGGGAATCTAACGTCAACTGGATAAGGCATATAAACGTAGAGATCCAGAACCACCGTCTGCCTTCCGGACGCTGGTTCAACAAGGAGGAGAAACTGTTCCTGGACTTCTCCGTAACCCTTAACGACAACGCCAAGATAGTCTCTTTCCTTGCAAACAGGACAAAGGTATTCGGAGATCCGGTCTTTGAGCATATAGAAGACCCCGATGTACTGGAAGCCAAGAACCATGTCATAGTGAAAGACCTTGTGGAAGGAGACAAGGAATATTGGGCCGATGCCCGCCCGTATCCGCTGTCGGAACGTGAACAGGGCATCTTCGAGATGGTGGACAGCATACAGGATACTCCCCTGTACAGATGGACATACATCATTACCCATGCCCTGTCTGCGCAGTACATTGAGCAGAAGCCCTGGAAGTTCGAGTTCGGACGCTGGGCCCGTACCATAATTTATAACGATACTGAAGGGCTGCGGCTCCAGCTGGGCGGCAGAACCACCAAGTATTTCTCCAAGAAGGTTCGTCTGGGAGGCTATTTGGGCTACGGATTCAAGGATCATGACTTTAAGTGGAATGGCCGCGTGGAGTACATGTTCAACCGGGAAGTTACCCGCAAACTTGACGTATGGGCAAAGAGAGACTTCGAGCAGCTCTCCAGCGGCACGGGAGTATTCAGCGCCCAGAACATGTTCTCGTCCATATTTGCAAGGGACATGGGCACCATGCAGAGCATGGTCCGCACCCTCGGAGTCCGCTACGAGCACGAGTTTGTACCCGATTTCTCAGTTGCCGCGGAATACCGCAACATGCGTATATGGGGCAATGCGAACGTTCCCCTGCAGCACCAGGACGGAACATTCGCAGAGAGTATCGGCATGGACGAACTGCGCCTTGGCCTCCGCTTCTCCCACGAAGAGAAGGTTACCAGGAACTACTTCAAGAAGACTCAGGTATATACCAAGTATCCGGTCACGAACCTCAATTTCCGCTATGGGTTCAACGCTTTTACGCATGACCTAAGCCCGTACCTGAGGACAGATCTGGTAGTAGACTGGATGATTCCGTCCAATTTCCTTGGTTTCGGGAACCTCAAGGCCGGAGGCGGTATTATCTTCGGCAGTGTTCCCTACCCGCTTCTTAAACTCCACGAGGCCAACCAGACCTACTTCCACGACCGCTGGGCCTTCTCCTGCATGGACTACTACGAGTTCATAAGCGACCGCTGGCTCAACCTCTTCTACGAGCACAATTTCAACGGTTTCTTCCTTGGAAAACTGCCTCTCATAAAGAAACTCGACCTTCGCGAAGTAGCCACCATCCGCTGCGCCTGGGGTACGCTGTCAGAGGCCAACTCCACCAATGCGCCCTTTGTGCTTCCCCACGCCAGCAGCACGCTTGAGACGCCTTATGTAGAGGCAGGTATCGGCATTTCCAATATCTTCCGCTTCTTCAGGGTGGACGGATTCTGGCGCCTCACACATCGCGACGGGCCGGCCAGCAAGAACTTCACTATCAATGTGGGAGTGGACGTGGACTTCTAGTCCAGAGGCCTGAAGTCTATTACTGTAAGGACACCTTCCTTTACACGGAAAACCACATCGGCTCCTTCAAAGGTCATGGCGTATTCTTTTTCCGGACTCTCCTGGTATGCAGGCCGAGGGTCCAGCGCCAGTACCTCCTCCAGTGCCTTTCTGGTTTTGGCAGATATCCCCAGCCCCTCCGGGATTACAACCATAAGGCTTGGCCTGGGAGCGTCCTGGGCGAAACCGCACAAGGCATCCGGAAAACTGTCGGCATAGGCGATGTACGGCTTGATATCGTAGATTGGAGTACCGTCCGCCAGGTCTGCGCCCCTGACGACGAGTTCCATATCATCCACTTTCACAAGCTCTACACAGGACAGGCCAATAGGATTTGGACGGAAGGGAGAACGGGTGGCAAATACGCCCATGGAAGTGTTCCCTCCAAGGCGAGGAGGCCTCACAGTGGGCTGCCACTCCCCTTTTGCCGGCTTATTGGCGGAGAATCCCCAGATGAGCCAGATACGGCTGAAGCCTTCAAGCCCCCTCAGGGCTTCCCTTACCCTGTACTTTTCTGTGAAAACAATCCGGCCCTCCACTCCGGTGAGGGAGCTCTGCCGGGGAATGCCGAACTTGGAGCCGAAAGGCCCCCTGTAGTATGCCACAGGCTGGATTTGGATGCTATGAAAGGTATTTTCCATGGCATCGGCAATAGCGAAGGCCGCTTCCGCAGGGGCAGGGATCGTCAGGGGCTACGTGAGGGATGGCGAAACCGACGGGAAAATCGGAAGTGAGCCCGCCGTAACCTTCACTGACAGTGGGCTCCGGCATGGTCCACCGGGGATACTCCTCTCCGGGAGCAGGATCGGAGATCCCCTCTTCCGGGGGCGCCTTCCAGGCATTGCGGTCACAAAGGCAAACGCCGGCGTCCCGCGCACTGCGCCCCTGCAGGCACCATTTTGCAACGCTGTCAGCATATTCGCATACAGTCATGCACATTGCCTCCCACTCCCTGTCGCTGAAGGAATTGGCCCTGGGGGCATCGTAAATGGGGTCAAAGAGAGCCGGATTGGATGCCGCCGTATACTGAGCCTCTATCCATGTATCGTGCTCTGCCTTAACCAGTTCGAAGCCGACGAATCCGGCCTTGCGGTAAACTGCGTCAAGCGCCTTGCCTTCCGGAGTGTCCATACCTACCGTGAAGTAAGGGGCACCGCTACCCGCCTCTATGACAAGGGAACGAGGGAATGTCTTCAGGCGTTTTTCCTGTTTGAACTCTTCCATAAAGGAGAACATCTCCTCCGGATTCTCTATGCATGGGGAAACCATATTATCCCCCCAGGTGTCCTCGTAGCGGCAGAGCTTAATAAGAGGGCTGCGCTGGACAAAGTTCATGATGGGGTTGTCCCCCTTCCCAGACTTGAGGGGCCAGTCGAACAGTAGGTCCAGGAACTTTTTAGTGGGGATGATGCCGTAGAGGTTCAGATAGCCAAGGGCTACTCTCTCGAGCTCGTACTGGCCGGTGAGTTCCACATCGCTGATCACCGAGTCTATCTCCGGAGAGACGATATCGTAAATCTCACGGCTTATCCAGACTTTATGGTAGTTGGAGTCGGAATCGTCGTATTCCACTATTCCGGACACCTCAACTATTGACGGATACGATGCAAAATCCTGATACTGTACTCTTTCCGGTCCGGCATGCACAAGGTCCCGGAGCAGATGGATGTCCCTTTCCATGAGGTGGGACAGCCATCTGCCGGGCTCTTTGCGTATGTATCTGGCCAGCTGGTCCACCATCTGGGACTTTTTGAGTCTGGGCGAAAGCTCGCTTCCCAAAACGTCCCCGATGTCAAGGAGTTCTCCTTTCTGGAACCGGTCAAGTACAGATAACAGATTCATACCTTACAGCGTATCCTGGTATTTAAGGATGGGATTGCGGGCAGCCGCGGTCTCATCCGGACGGGTGATGGGGGCGCAGTGAGGGGCCTCGTGGAGGATATTGGGATCCTTGGCGGCCTCCTGAGCTATTTTCCTCATCACTTCTATGAAGGCATCCAGAGTTTCCTTGGACTCCGTTTCCGTAGGCTCTATCATTATTGCCTGGTGGAAAAGGAGCGGGAAATAGATGGTGGGGGCATGGAAACCGTAGTCCAGCAGCCTCTTTGCAACGTCAAGCGTTGTGGCTCCCGGAACATCGTCATGCGCACCGTCGTTGATGAGTCCGTCAAATACGAACTCGTGTTTGCAGACACCCTCTATGGGGAGCTTGTACACATCCTTGAGGCTTTCCTTGATATAGTTTGCGCTCAGGACGGAGTACTGACCAACTTTCCTGAGGTGCTGCTTTCCGAGGGAGAGAATGTATGCGTAGGCCCTAAGGATGACGCCGAAGTTTCCGTGGAAACCGGAAACACGGATGTCAGGAAGGCAGTCTTCCAAACGCTTTGCCACACCTACTGGACCGCTGCCGGGGCCGCCTCCGCCGTGAGGGGTGGAGAAGGTCTTGTGCAGGTTCAGGTGCATGATGTCGAATCCCATGTCTCCCGGACGCACTACGCCCATCATGGGGTTCATGTTGGCGCCGTCATAGTAGAGCAGGCCTCCGGCATCGTGAACCAGCTTTGCGATGGTCTTGATCTGGGTTTCAAAGAGGCCCAGGGTGTTGGGGTTGGTCATCATGATACCGGCCACATCGGGACCAAGGAGAGGTTTCAGGGCCTCTACGTCAATTCTTCCGTTTTCCAGGGACTTAACCTGGACAACCTCCAGGCCGCAAACCGCAGCCGATGCGGGATTGGTACCGTGCGCGCTGTCCGGGACGATGACCTTGGTCCTGCCATAGTCCCCGCGGTTCATGTGGTACTGGCGCATAATCATTAGGCCGGTGAGCTCTCCGTGGGCGCCGGCGCAGGGATCGAAGGTAAAGGCATACATGCCGGTAATCTCTGCCAGAAGGCGGTTCATCTCCTGATAAACCTTGAGGGCGCCCTTGGTGAGGCCGGCGTGCATCAGGGGATGCAGCCCGGCAAAACCGGGAAGGGAGGCCATCTCCTCGTTTATCTTGGGATTGTACTTCATGGTGCAGGAGCCAAGCGGATAGAAGCCGGTATCCACGCCGAAGTTCATCTGGGAGAGGTTGTTGTAGTGACGGACCACATCGGGCTCGCTTACGCTGGGAAGGAGCGGATCCTCCGCGCGGGAGAGCGCCTTGGGTACCTGAGGGCCCTTGGGGAACTTGTTTTCCGGAAGGGAATAGCCAACGCGGCCATCCTTTGAGAGTTCGAAGATGAGTTTGTCGTAGTATTTCATATCCTAGCCCTTCTTTATTACAGAAACAAGTTTGTCAACGTCTTCCCTGGTGCGTTTTTCCGTGACGCAGAAGCTCACGTAGCCTTCCTCGGTGTCAAGGGCGGCAAAGAAGCCTGCCTGCTCGAGGCGCTTCTGCATAAGGCCCGGAAATTCCTTGGGCCTGAGGACGAACTCCTTGAGGAAAGGCTTGCCGGGGAATACTTCCTCGAATTTGCCTGTCTTGAGGAGCTCATCGTACAGATAATGGGCGCCGTCAGAGCTTATGCGGTTCACCTCCCTGAGGCCTTCCGGTCCCATGAGTGAGAGGTAAATGGTGGCCCAGAGCGCCATCAGGGACTCGTTGGAGCATATGTTGGAGGTTGCTTTCTCCCTCTTGATATGCTGCTCGCGGGCCTGAAGGGTGAGCACGAAGGCCCTGCGGCCTTCCTTGTCGGCCGTCTGGCCGACGATTCTGCCGGGCATCTTTCGCATGTAGTCCTTCTTCACGGCCATAAAGCCTACGTAAGGACCGCCGTAGCTGAGCGGGAGACCCAGGGGCTGGCCGTCACCGACGGCAATGTCGGCACCCCACTCTGCCGGAGTTTTCACAACTGCAAGGGCTGAAGGGTCGCAGTACTGGACCATTACGGCCTTTGCTTGATGGATGGCATCGGCAAAGCCTTCCAGGTTCTCAATTATGCCGTAGCGGTTGATTGAAGGAAGGATTGCGCCGGCCACATCGTCCTTTGCAAGCTCTGCCCTGAGGGATTCAAGGGAGCTCTCCCCTTCCTTTGCCTCTATGTAGCCAAGGTCTGCCCCATGGAATCTGGCGTAGGTCTCAACCACTTTGAGAACGTGTGGAAGAAGGGTGCGGGAAAGGAGCACGCGGTTTTTCTTCTTGACGCTGGCGGTGCACATCATCATGGCCTCTGCGGCGGCGGTGGGGCCGTCGTACATGGAGGCGTTGGAGACGTCCATCCCGGTGAGGGCGCAGATCATGCTCTGGTACTCGAAGATGTAGCGGAGCGTGCCCTGCGAAATCTCGCACTGGTACGGGGTATATGCGGTTATGAACTCGCTGCGCTGGGTGAGATAAGGTATTACGGCGGGGGTGTAATGGTCGTATGCACCCTGCCCCACAAATACCTTGAGCCGGCAGTTCATGGCCTCGAGAGAAGCGAAATAGTCGCGTATCTCCTGTTCCGAAAGCGCATCCGGAAGGGCATAGGCGCCCTTTTTCAGGAATTCGGAAGGGACGTCGCTGTAAAGGTCTTCCAGCTTCTGAACCCCGATGCGCTCCAGCATGGCCTTTACATCGGCCTCTGTATGCGGAATATAAGGGTTTCTGGTCATTTCCTACTCGCCGATGAATTCTTTGTATGCAGCGGCATCCATAAGGGCGTCAAGCTCGGAGGCGTCGCTGATCTCTACCTTGATAATCCAGTTGGCAAAGGCGTCCTCGTTCACTTTCTCGGGGGCGTCCTCCAGGTCTGAATTGACCTCAATGACAGTTCCGGAAACGGGGCTGATAAGGTCTGATGATGCCTTAACGCTTTCCAGGGCGCCGAATTCCTCGCCGGCGCTTACCTCATCGTCAACATCGGGCATATCCACGTAGGTGATGTCGCCCATTTCCTTCTGAGCATAGTCTGATACGCCGACAAGGGCGATGTTTCCTTCTACTTTTACCCATTCATGGGACTCTGAATACTTGAGTCCTTCGAGAATCTTTGACATAATGTGTTATTTTTTATAGTTGGTTTGATAAAATCTCTTCTTGACAACCTTGCCGGGGAACACTTTCTTGCGGATGCGGATCCAGAGAGGAGTGTCCAGGGCGGCGAAATCCTTGTCTACAAGGGCAAAGCAGATGCTCTTGTCCAGGGAGATGGAGTGATAGCCGGTTGTGACTATGCCCACCTCTGTTCCGTCTTCCAGTTCCACGGGGTATCCGGCACGGGGAATTGCCTTGTCCTCGATCTCTATGCCCACAAGTTTGCGGACGATGTTTCCGGCCTTCTGGTCCAGGAGGGCCTCCTTGCCGATGAAGTCCTTGTCAAACTTGCAGAACATGCCAAGGCCCGCCATGACGGGGCTGATATCGGCGCTGAGCTCGTCTCCGTAAAGAGGGAGACCGGCCTCGAAGCGGAGGGTGTCACGGCAGCCAAGGCCGCAGGGCTCCACTCCGGCCGCCAGGAGGCGCTTCCAAAGCTCCACGGTATTGTCCAGGGTGGTATATAGTTCGAATCCGTCCTCTCCGGTGTAGCCGGTACGGCTCAGGATTAGGCGGCTTCCTTTATACTCAAGGTCACAGAAGGTGTAGAACGAAAGGTCTGCAGCTTCCTTCATGCCCAGTACTTCGATGACGGTTTTCTCTGCCTCAGGGCCCTGTACGGCTATCTGGCCCCATACCGGGGATTCATTGCGCACGGTGCAGTCAAAGCCCTTTGCCTGCTCCTGGATCCATGCAAAGTCCTTGTCGATATTGGCCGCATTGATAACCAGGAGGAAATGGTCCGGCTGGAATTCCCTGTATACCAGGAGGTCGTCCACCGTGCCGCCGTCGGGGTAGCACATCATGCCGTAGAGGACCTTTCCGGGCTCGAAGCCGCGGATCTCGTTGGTGAAGATCCAGTTCACGAACTTTTCTGCCTCAGGGCCTTCCACAAAGACCTCTCCCATATGGGAAACGTCGAACATGCCCACCTTCTGCCGCACTGCCAGATGCTCCTGGACGATGTTGCTGTACTGGATTGGCATCTCATAACCTGCAAAAGGGCTTATCTTGGCGCCAAGGGCCACGTGCTCGCCGTAGAGGCAGGTTCTTTTAAGATCTGTCGAAATAATTTCGCTCATAAGTTTCAGTAATTGTATGTTGGTTAGTTTGTTAATCCTTAAATCTTCCGGCGTGGCGCCCTTCGCCATACTCATCTCCCCACAAATATCTACCGCTACTATCTCACCATCAACAGCGCGTAAAACGCGCTCTACGTCATTCCATGTAAATTCCCCCTGACTCCAATCCGTCCTGGCATATTCCTTAGACATTATATCCTTATCCAAAGAAACATACACCCTCTTCCCCTTCGCCCATCCCTCCGGCAACTCCTTCCTCTCCGGCCCAATCGTCATCACCTCCTCCAGCATCGGACACCTCTCCTGCAGCGTCTTCACCCATCCCCCGCAGCTCAGCACTCCCCCGAACTCCGGCTCCTGGTTGTCCGGATGGTTGTCCAGGAGAAGAAGGCTGAACGGCTCCTTCTCCCTCATGGCCAAAAGATACGTCATATAGTGGTAATCCCCACTGTCAATGAGCCGTATTTTTGGCAAAACCTCAGGCAACCTTGCCTCTATCTCACGCGCCGCATCCTGATCGCAATAACACACCGTTCCCTCTATATCCCTAAGGTTCAGGGAAATGGCCTCTGAACCCAGTGATTCCACCAATCCCTGCTCCTCATACGCCCCACTCAAATTGCAAATCAAAACGCTGTTTTTCATCTTTCAAATATAGCGTTTTTTTGGGTCACCTGCAAGAACAAAAGTGCCCCATCTTCAAGCCATTGTAAAACGGAATCTGCAATTTTTGCCTCAATTTATGAGGTTTTTCCGTTTTTCAAACCCTCTAACCTCCTATACCTTAACACTTTATAAATTAAACGTTTCATTTGGTGTTGAAACGGATAAGGTAAGCGTCTCCGCGATTACGTCTTGACGGGTCATTGATCGTAGCATACCTTTGCGTTTTCAAAAGGAGAATGCAATGGAAACGCAAGAGAACGATATTCCCGCACAGGCGGGGGAACGGTATCGCCGTACATGGGAGAGA
>JAFRPW010000034.1 GCA_017428945.1 Bacteroidales bacterium
CGGTAACGCCCAGATGAGTGAACTGGATCCTTCCGTACGTGAGAAGACAGACATCCTTGACTCCCTCGGTAACACCACCGCCGCAACCGGAAAGGGCTTTGCCATCGGCTCTGCTGCCCTCACGGCCCTGGCCCTCCTGGCATCCTATATTGAGGAAATCAAGATCGGCTTCGGCCACCTTGCCGCAAAGGGCGGCGAAATGGCCGCGGAATTCTCCCGCCTCGCTCACGGCAGCATCACCGACATTGTGGAGCACTATGACATCACCCTTATGAACCCTATGGTGCTGGTTGGCATTTTCATCGGCTCAATGATGGCGTTCCTCTTCTGCGGTCTTACCATGAACGCCGTTGGACGTGCCGCAGAGAAGATGGTCATAGAGGTACGCCGCCAGTTCCGTGAAATTGCCGGCATCCTTGAAGGAAAACAGCGCCCGGACTACACCAGTTGCGTGCGCATCTCCACCAAGGCTGCCCAGCACGAGATGATTTTCCCGTCCCTCCTTGCCATCATCGTCCCCATGCTTGTGGGTGTCATCCTTGGCCCTGCAGGTGTTATCGGCCTCCTTGCCGGCGGCCTTGGCGCAGGCTTCGTCCTGGCCATCTTCCTGGCCAACTCCGGCGGCGCCTGGGACAACGCCAAGAAATACGTTGAGGAAGGCCACTTCGGCGGCAAGAACTCCTCCAGCCACCACGCCACCGTGGTAGGCGACACCGTGGGAGACCCCTTCAAGGACACCTCCGGCCCTTCCATCAACATCCTTATCAAGCTCATGAGCATGGTCTCCATTGTCATGGCCGGCCTTACTGTGATGCTGCACTAGTCTTTTTTACTGGGCATTCGGAAAATATTGGATGTACCAACATATTGTGATTTTTTTGTTGCAAATCTAGTTTTATTGTATTATTTTTGCAAAAATCACAATATGTTGGGATATGGATAGTATCGGAAAGCAAATAAAAGAAAGGCGAAAAAGCCTCAAAGTAACCCAGCGGCAGCTGGCGGAACTGTCCGGGGTGGGAATTAATACGCTCACCAAGATTGAAAGGGATGAGGCCAACCCAAGTCTTAGAATCATTGAAAGGGTTCTTGACACGCTTGGGCTCGTTTTAACTACAAGCATTAAACCTGTCAATCTGTAATGAGGCAAGCTCTTGTATACAACAACGGCCGTCTTGCCGGATTGCTTACGGAAGCCTCACCGTCAGAATACATATTCCGCTACGATGATGCCTATTTTGCGGACAAAGAGGCTCCCGCAATTAGCCTGACAATACCCAAAAGCAGGCAGGAGCACCATATGCCGTTTTTATTTCCTTTCTTTGCCAATATGCTTTCTGAAGGGCACAACCGGACAGTCCAGGCGGCAATCCATAAACTTGACAGGGAAGACGATTTTGGAATTCTTCTGGCAACTGCTCAGACAGACACCCCAGGAGCAATAACAGTGAAACCATTATGACCAATATACCCTTTCATCATTATACTGCTACCCAGTTGCGGCATTTGACCGGAGGTATTGCGGTTTCACCAGTCCTTCCTTTCGAGAGTCCGTCGGCAGAAATATCAAGGTTAAACGAGAACAGAGGGAGATTATCTTTATCAGGAGCGCAGAGCAAGTATTCGGTTCTCATAAAGGACGGCAAGTTCCAGCTTACCTCTGAAGGAGAGCGGGGAACTCATATCCTTAAGCCGGCGCTCACAGATTTTGAGAATTGCACAGACAGCCCTGCCAATGAACACCTGACCATGGAAATTGCCAGGCAGGTTTTCCATATAAATACGGCCGCCAACTCCTTATGTTTTTTCAAAAGCGGAGATGCGGCTTACATTACCCGCCGATATGACTATTCTCCAGACGGGAGCAAAATCCAGCAGGAAGATTTTGCTTCGCTTGGTGGTATCTCGGCCGACAGATACGGACGCGATTACAAATACACCGCACTCAGTTACCAGGATATAGGTGACTTGATAAAAAAGTATATCCCGGCCTGGAGGATAGAAATCGTCAAATTTTTTGACCTGATTCTATTCAATTTCTTGTTCTCCAACGGAGACGCCCACTTGAAAAACTTTTCAGCATTGAGAAACAAAGCTGGAGACTACAGTCTTTCTCCTGCGTATGATCTCATAAACACAAGCATTCATCTGCCTGGTGACAGCGTGTTTGCCTTGCAAAAGGGTTTATTTGCCGACGGGCGCTCTTTCCCTCTTGGATTAGGAAACAAAGACTTTTATGAGTTTGGGCTGGCGCTGGATATCCCTGAAACAATTGTGAGGAGGGAATTAGATCGGTTTACGGCCGATTATCCGGCAATTGAATCCATGGTCCATTCCTCATTCCTGTCAGACCATGCCAAACAATCATACTATTCACTTTATCATACACGCCTGGTCTCCTTTCTGAGGGTATGAGAGAAATTTATTAAATTTGCACACTTATGCGCCCGCGGCAGGTACTCATATTTCTTCTTGGCGTATTCGCCCTCATCGGGGCGGGGTGGCTGGCGTTCCCTTCGGACGGCGTCAAGGCCGGTCCGGTGACGCTTCGCTTCCCGTCATTTGCCAAGATGGCGGCGGAGGCAAGGGAGAAGAAAGTGGACGTGGATTCCGTCCTCACTGCCGTAGAGGAGCGTTTCCACATGAGGGGAGACACCCTTGACTACTATCACCGCTTCTTCACGGAGAACCCGGACCGCATATATCTCCCCGGAGACGATTATACCTTCTTCGACAGCGTCTTCATCCGCATGGCCGCGGCGGACACTTCCGTTGTGAGGGTAGTCCATTACGGAGACTCCCAGATAGAGATGGACCGCATGTCGCAAGATTTGCGTGATGCCCTCCAGGAGCGCTTCGGCGGCATTGGAACGGGCATGTTCCCGGCACTTTCCAACGTGCCGTCGGCAAGCATCCAGCGCTATTCCAGCGGCGGTTTTGTCCAGTACACCATGTACGGAGACTCCACCACCCAGCGTGCCGGCCACAGCCGTTACGGCCCCATGGCGCAGGTGGTGCAGATGACCGGCGGCGGCACAATAAGCCTCCGCGCCACCCGCAATAAAACGGCCAGGGAGCGCACCAAGACATTCCAGACCGTATCCCTCCTTTACGGCAGGCCGGGCGGAGGTTTCCGGGCCAGGGCAACATCGGACACCCTGAGGCCTCAGGCAACGGTTCAGACATCCCCGGGAGGCACTACGCTCATGACCTGGGATTTCGGACGCCCGGTGGAAAAGGCCAATATCGTCCTTGGCGGAAATGCGGAGATTTATGGCGTTTCGGCCGATGGCGCAGCCGGCGTCGCGGTAGACAATATCCCCCTCAGGGGCTGCTCCGGCACCATTTTCACCAGGATTAACGGAAACCTGATGGCAGAGTCCATGGAGCTGGAGAACGCTGCCCTCATCATCCTTCAGTTCGGAGGCAACTACATGCCCGTAACCACTTCCACGGAAAGGGTGGTCAATTACTGCAAGATGATTACGGACCAGATCCAGTACTTCCACAAGGTGGCTCCGCAGGCCCGGATTCTTTTCATCGGCCCGTCCGATATGGGGACTTCCCGCGGCGGCCGCATCGTCACAAGGCCGCGCCTGCCGGAGATGGTAGATTCTCTCAAGGCCACGGCTCTCCGGAACGATGCCGCCTACTGGGATATGTTCCGCATGATGGGCGGGGAAAACTCCATGGTGCAGTGGGTAAAGCACCAGCCTCCATATGCGGGAGCGGACTACACGCACTTTACTCCTGCCGGTGCCCAGAAGGTGGGGGAGGCCCTTAGCAAGTCTTTCCTCACATACTATGACTATTATCTCCTGAGGAACGCCCGATGAAAAAGTTCCTCGCCTGCATCCTTCTGATAATCATGGTGCTGCCCCTTCGGGCGCGGCGCTATCCCTTTGTGAGGGTAGAGAGGAACCAGGTGCAGTTCCCTGCAGGGGATTCCCCGGATTTCCGGCGTTTTCTCCGAAAGACAGATTCCCTGGTGCTCTTTGGCACCGGAAGCGTGAGAGTGCTGCATGTGGGCGGCTCCCACGTCCATGGCGGCACATGGAGCGGACGGCTCCGCAACCATTTCCTGGCCCTCAGGTACGGCATGGACGGCGGGCGCGGCCTGGTTTTCCCCTTTGCCGCGGCGGGAACCAATACTCCTGCAACGTACAACACATCGTCAACTGCCGGCTGGGAATATACCCGGTGCCTGAGCCCGGACTGGGACCTTGGCCTTGTGGGCGCGGGGATAAGGGGTGCCGATACATCGGCCCGCGCAACCATCGACCTTCTGCCCCGGGAAGTTCACGTGATGCAGCAGAGGTTCGCCTTCAACAGGGTCACGCTGCTTGGCTACGGAGACAGGGAGCCGGTTCTGCTGCTTTCCAAGAAAGATACCCTCTGGGGCTGGCAGGACGGCCCCATGTGGCGTTTCAACATGCCCTGCTACACGGACTGGGTGCAGATTGGCCTGTCCGCACAGTCTTCCGGCTCTTATACACTGGAAGGCGTTTATCTGGACAAATCCAGCGGAGGTTTTACGTACTCGGAGGCCGGGATTAACGGCGCATCCACAAGTTCCTGGCTCAAGTGCGACCACTGGGAAAGGGACATCCGCCTGGTTAGGCCGGACCTGGTGATTTTCTCCATCGGCATAAACGATATCCAGGGAACAAACTTCAACGCAGACCGCTTCAAGGCCAATTACCGGGAGCTCATAAAGATGGTCCGGAAGGCCAATCCCCGCTGCGCAATCCTGTTTACCGGCATCAACGACAGCGTGGTGAGGCGGCACGTGAACCCCTATACGGAAGAGGTTGAGACGGCATTTGCGGACCTTGCCCGCGAGTATAAGGGCGCCTTCTGGGACATGTACGACATCATGGGCGGCTATGGCTCCATGGCCATCTGGAAAGAGGCCGGCCTTTCACAGGCGGACCAGGTTCACTTTACTGCCGACGGCTACAGGCTCCTTGGGGACCTGATGTTTGACGCCATAATGAACTGCAAGCGATGAGCGGCCTCTGGGATGTCATACGGGAGTTTTTGCAGAACCTGTTCGCCTTTGACCAGGCGCACCCGCTGCTGTTCACCCAGTTTTACTTCTGGGCGTTCTTCGCGCTGGTTTTCGCGGTGTTCTCGCTGTTTCACAGCAAGCCGCTTCTGCGAAACGGCTACCTTTTTGCCTGCTCGCTGTTCTTCTATTACAAGACAAGCGGCGTTTTCCTTGCGCTTCTGGTCTTTGTAATAGTATATAACTTCTTTGCGGCCAAGTGGTTACATAAGCTGAAAAAGGAGGGGTGGCGGAAGTTTGTCACTACTCTGAGCGTGGTGATAGACCTTGGAATACTGGCGTATTTCAAGTATGCATACTTCCTCACTGACTTTGTGAACAACCTCTTCGGGCTGTCTCTGGAGGTGCACGACGTTCTTGGAGAGTTCCTGAACATGTGCATGGGCTTGGAAGTTTTCAGGGTTGACGCCATTATACTTCCCGTGGGCATATCGTTCTTCACCTTCCAGGCGGTGAGCTACATAGTGGATGTGAAGCGCCGGAAGATTGCCCCGGTGGGAAATTTCCTGGACTTCGGGTTCTACCTCAGCTTCTTCCCGCAGCTGGTGGCAGGGCCAATCGTGCGTGCCGTGGAGTTTGTGGAGCAGCTTCACAAGCCCTACAACCTTAGCCGCAGGTGGTTCGGGATAGCCGTTTTCTGGATAATGAACGGCCTCCTTAAAAAGCTCATCCTGGCAGACTACATGGCCGTGAATTTCGCAGACCGTGTGTTCGAGAACCCTCTCATGTTCAGCGGTTTCGAAAACCTGAGCGCGCTGTTCTGCTACTCCCTGCAGGTGTATGCAGACTTCTCCGGATACACGGACATCGCCACCGGCGTAGCCATGCTCATGGGCTTCTACCTGCCCCAGAACTTCAACTCTCCGTACAAGGCCCGGAGCACCCAGGAGTTCTGGAGGCGCTGGCACATGACCCTTTCCCGCTGGCTCAGGGACTACCTTTACATTCCGCTTGGAGGCAACAGGAACGCATCGGCCGGAACGTTTATCATCATTGCCGCCGTGGCGGTGTTCGGAAGCTTCCTGAGCGGCTCCTGGTGGGTGGCGTTCGGCGTTGCCGTGCTGGCCGCGGGCATTGGCATCTGGGCCTGGCGTAAGCCCGGGGACCGCAAGCTCATCACCACCAACATCAACAGCATGAACACCATGCTGCTTGGAGGCCTGTGGCACGGCGCCAGCTGGAATTTCATGATCTGGGGCGGCCTCAACGGCATAGGGATGGTGATTTACAAAATCTGGACAAAGCGTTCCATGGGGGTGAAAGTGCTCATCATTTCACTTGTCACCCTGCTCTGCGGAACCCTGTCCCTCACCCTCCATTACCCGGTCTGGAACATGTTCTTCGTCTGGACCCTCATCATCCTCGCCGGCACGCTGGTAAAGGCCCTGATCCGTGCCATCCCCCTCTCCCGTCATTGCCGACCTGATCGGCAATCTCCCGCCCTCGCCTGGCTTGACCGCGCCTGGGACATCTTCCAGACCTTCGTGTTCATCACCTTCACCCGTCTTTTCTTCCGCAGCGGCTCCAACCTGGACCCTGCCCTTGCCAACGAAGAGGCCTGGAATACCGCCAAGAACATGGTAAATCAGATTGGCGGCCCCTGGGACATGTCCCTGGTTCCGTCAATGGCCGCCGCCCATTGGCAGGTTCTGGTGTTGTTTGTTCTGGGAATGATCATCCACTGGCTGCCGGAGCGATTCAAGCACCGCTACCGCATTGTCTTTGCCCGCCTTCCTCTCTTCTGGATGGCCGTGGTGGTTGCCCTCATCATATTCTTCTTCTGCCAGTTCATCACCGCAGACCTCCAGACCTTCATCTACTTCCAGTTCTAGGCCCAGGCCCCGCTTCCCCCAGAATAGTCACGCCAGGCCACGAAAATGCCCAAAAACGTGGCCCGGGATGACAGACACGTCACGCGAGGCCACAAAAACGCCGCAAACCGTGGCCGGAGATGACAGACGAAGCATGTCAAGGCATGATCCACGCACTTATTTCTTCGCGAAACAGACGGACACGGCGTTTCATTTGTTTCGGCGTGCCTTAAACAGTGTAAAGAAGGCTTTTTGACCGGTAAGGGCAGCGTGAAACAGATGAACGTGCCCCGCGGTTTGTTTCGCGAAACAGCAGGTTTCCGGATTCAGGCCAGGAGGTTGGTAAGAGCCACAAAGTCCTCTACGGAGAGCTGCTCCGGACGCTGGGAGAATACGGGCTGGGACAGGAAGTCTGCAAGCTGTTCGGAAGACCAGCCTTCACGTGATGCTTTGGCTGCTGCCAGTGGTTTCAGGGGGTTACGCATCATCTTGCGGCGCTGGCCGAAGGCCGTTTTCACAACGTTCTTGAAGAGCTTTTCGTCGCAGCCAAGGGAAGTACGGCCATTACGCGTAAGGCGTATCACGGCGCTTTCAACCTTGGGCGGCGGGGCAAAGCAGCCGGAGCCCACTGTGAAGAGGTATTCGATATCGTACCAGGCTTGCAATAACACTGAAAGAATGCCGTACGTCTTGCTTCCCGGGCCTTCCGCAATGCGTTCCGCCACCTCTTTCTGCACCATGCCCACAACGCAGGGAACGCTTTCCTTATAGTCCAGCACCTTGAAGAATATCTGGGACGATATGTTATAGGGGAAGTTGCCTATGATATTGAATTTCCCGGGGAAAATCCTCTCCAGCGGCAGGCGCAGGAAGTCCGCTTCCATCAGCCGGCCTTCCATGCCGGAGAAGTGCGTGAGGAGGTACTCCACGCTTTCCGTGTCTATCTCTACCAGGCGGAGGTCAACATCGTCCCGCTGCAGAAGATACTGCGACAGTACCCCCATGCCGGGGCCAACCTCCAGTGCCGGCAGCCCGCCGGGAAGGGCGTCAACAATGGCGCGCGCAACCTTCTGGTCCGTCAGGAAATGCTGCCCCAGGGCCTTTTTTGCTCTTACTTCCATGTTATATTGTCTTTAATAGTCCGTGTTACTTCCAGCAGTTGTGGAATATCTGTCTTAACTGTATTGAAGATACCTTCTGCATCAACTTCACCATACTCGTGCGAAAGAAAGTTGCGCATTCCAAATACCTTTTCCCAGGGGACAGCCGTGTACGGCTGAAAGAAGCCCCTGCCGGCAAGGTTTCTAATCTTGACAAAGCTCTCCGTGATATACTGAAGGCTCATTCCGCAAGCCCTGTAAACAGTCATGCCATGCAGGCTGGTAATAAAGTCGTCCGGATTGTCAATATCCCCGCTCATCTTGCCCAGCAGTTCCATTTCTTTGATTGCGGCATCGAGAAGAAAGGATATTCGCTGCTTATTCTGTAACATATACAAGATCCTTTTCTATGCTTTCCAAAAAACCTTCCTGGAAATGAGACTTTGCCGACACAAGGTCTATCTTGCGGCCAAAGACGGTTTCCAGTTGCTGAGAGATGGTATAATACTTATATAGATCCGGGGTTTCCAACGATATCAGGATATCGATATCGCTTCCTGCACCAGCCTCGTTCCTTGCAAAACTGCCAAACAAGCCGATACGTTCTATTCCAAGGCTGGTCTTGTTGTATAAATAGTAAACTTTTAGTATGGATAAAACCGTTTCCCGGTTAAGAGTCCTGCTTGTCCGTTCATCCACATAACTGATAACGGGACGATAGCCAAGAGCGTTCAGAACTCTCGAAAAAGTCTCCGGGCTGCCCAGTTTACCGCTCTCCATGCGCGAAATCTGGGATTTACTCATCCCGGCAAGTATTCCTACCTGCTCCTGGGTCATCCCCCTGGCCCGTCGCATGCTCCGTATATCAGGTTCAAACATATTACTCTTTTTTGCAAAGATATATTAAGTTTAATAATTATGCAACGTTTTGGGTTATAAAACGCAGAACTCATTAGAATACGAGTATTTTTTGCTAATTTTGTAGGATAAAGGAAATAACTCAAGACTCAATATGTACAGAACTCACACATGCGGGGAACTCCGCATTGAAAACAAAGGACAGAAAGTGACTCTGGCGGGCTGGGTACAGAAGGCCCGCAAACTTGGCGGAATGACGTTCATAGACCTCCGGGACCGTTACGGCATAACCCAGCTGGTGGTTGAGGACGATATTTCCCTTGGCCGCGAATACGTGATCCAGGCCACCGGAGAGGTCGTGGAGCGCCAGTCCAAGAACCCCAAGATGCCCACGGGAGACATAGAGATCAAACTGGAAAAGATAAACATCCTCAACAAGAGCGCCGTGCCGCCCTTCACAATTGAGGAAGAATCTGACGGCGGTGACGACCTCCGTATGAAGTACCGCTACCTGGACCTCCGCCGCGGCCCGCTGCAGCGCGCCCTGGCACTCCGCCACAGGATAGCCCACGAGGTCCGCAATTACCTTGATGCCAAGGGCTTCATGGAGATTGAAACCCCTTACCTCATCAAGTCAACCCCGGAAGGCGCACGCGACTTCGTGGTTCCTTCCCGCATGAATCCCGGCCAGTTCTATGCCCTTCCGCAGAGCCCCCAGACCTTCAAGCAGCTACTGATGGTAGCCGGCTACGACCGCTACTTCCAGATTGTCCGCTGCTTCCGTGACGAGGACCTCCGCGCCGACCGCCAGCCGGAATTCACCCAGATAGACTGCGAAATGTCTTTCGTAGAGCAGGAAGACGTCCTGAACACCTTCGAGGGCATGATGCGAACCCTCTTCAAGAATGTCCTTGGCGTGGATATTCCAAACCCTCTCCCTCGCATGAGCTGGTACGATGCCATGGACTTCTACGGCTCCGACAAGCCCGATGTCCGCTTCGGCATGAAGATCCACGAGATTACGGAAGCCTCCAAGGGCAAGGGCTTCGGCGTCCTTGACGGCGCTGCCTACATCGGCGCAATATGCGTTCCCGGCGCGGCGGAATACACCCGCAAGCAGGTTGACGAGCTCACCGAATGGGTAAAACGCCCCCAGGTAGGCGCCAAAGGCCTCATCTACATCCGCGTCAATGCGGACGGCACCTTCAAATCGTCCATCGACAAATTCTACGGGGCCGATGACCTCGCTAAGATTGCCGCCGCCGCAGAGGCAAAGCCCGGAGATCTTATCCTGGTGATGAGCGGCGATAACAAGCGCAAGGTCCAGACCATGCTCGGCGTCCTCCGTCTTGAAATGGGCAACCGCCTTGACCTCCGCAACCCCAAGGAGTTCGCTCCCCTCTGGATAGTAGACTTCCCGCTCCTTGAGTGGGACGATGAAACCCAGCGCTTCTACGCCATGCACCACCCCTTCACCGCCCCCAAGCCGGAGCACGAAAAGTGGTTCTACAGCAATGAGAAGGCAGACCTTGAGCGCGTCTGCGCCAACGCCTACGACTTCGTCCTCAACGGCACGGAGCTCGGCGGCGGCAGCATCCGTATCCACAATGCAGACATGCAGAAGCGCATGTTCGAGGTTCTTGGCATAGGCCCTGAAGAGGCAGAGTACAAGTTCGGCTTCATCATCAATGCCTTCAAGTTCGGCGCACCGCCTCACGGAGGCCTCGCCTTCGGCTTCGACCGCGTCTGCGCCCTCTTCGGCGGCCAGGACACCATCCGTGACTACATCGCCTTCCCCAAGAACAACCAGGGCCGCGACGTCATGATTGACTCCCCGTCAGAGATAGACCAGTCCCAGCTGGACGAACTTCAGATAGCATTGAAATAGACGTCATGCCCGGCCCCGACCGGGCATCTCCCATGATAACCAAAACGCCGTCATACGACCTCTCTCCCCGCAACACCTTTCGTATGAAGGTGAAATGCGCCCTGTACGTTGAGGTCACGGAAGAGGCGGACCTCCCGGCCCTTGACTGGGACTCCCTGCCGCAGCCAGTCTTTGTTATGGGCGGCGGCTCCAACCTCCTTTTCCGCGGCGACTTCCCGGGAACCGTGCTGCATTTCGGTGTTACTGGCCTTGGCAGTGCCACCGTCCCCGCCGGAACCGTCTTTGACGATTTCTGTGCCTGGGCGGCGTCAGAGAACCTCTGGGGGCCGGAGAACCTGTCCCTGATACCCGGAGAGTGCGGAGCCAGCGCCGTGCAGAACATTGGTGCCTATGGCGTGGAGGCCAAGGACATAATTGCCGGCATCCGTGCCTGGGACATGCTGGAGCGCAAATTCGTTGACATAGACCCTGCAGACTGCCAGTACGGCTACCGTACCTCCCGCTTCAAGACGGAGTGGAAAGGCCGCTTCATCATCACCTCCGTCACCTACAAGCTTTCCAAAGAGCCCAAACCCATACTTGACTACGGTGGAGTGCGCAAAGCGGTCCCTGATGTTCCGATTACGCCGCAGTTGATCCGCGACACCATCATAGCTATACGCCGCAAAAAACTTCCTGACCCTGAAGAGATTGGGAGTGCCGGAAGCTTTTTCTGCAACCCTGTCATAAGCAAGGAACATTTTGAGCAGATAGTAAAGACGGCTAAAGAAGACAACGGCCCGGACTACGAGGTTCCTCACTACGAAGTCCCCGGCGGAATCAAAGTCCCTGCAGCGTGGATGATAGAGCAGTGCGGCTTCAAGGGCGCCACGAACGGCGGTGCGCAGGTATACCATAACCAGCCGCTTGTCATAGTCAACGCCAGCGGAAATGCCACGCCGGAGGAAATCATCGGCCTTGAGCAGAGAGTAATAGATACCATATACACTAAATACGGAATAACCCTTCACCCAGAAGTAGAGCATGTCTAAATTCATCATCGAGGGCGGACACAAGCTGTCCGGAAGCATTACCCCGCAGGGCGCAAAGAACGAGGCCCTGGAAGTAATCAGCGCAGTACTCCTTACCGCGGAGCCGGTCACCATCAGCAACATCCCGGAAATCCTTGACGTCAAGAATCTTATAGAGCTCCTCAGGAACATGGGCGTGAAGGTTACCCGTCACGTCAAGGGCACCTACACCTTCCAGTCCGACGACCTTGACACATCGTACATAGAGACGGAGGAATTCGTGGCCAAGTGCGCAGCTCTCCGCGGAAGCGTGATGGTTGTGGGACCGCTCCTGACCCGTTTTGGCAGCGCATGGTTCGCCAAACCCGGCGGAGACAAGATAGGCCGCCGCAGGGTGGACACCCACCTGGACGGCATGATGAAGCTTGGCGCCAAGATGGAATACGAACCCACCAGAAGGGCCTTCCACCTCACCTCCGAAGGCCGCCTCACGGGCCGGTACATGCTCCTTGACGAGGCTTCCGTCACCGGTACCGCCAACATCGTCATGGCCGCCGTTCTTGCCAAAGGCACCACCACCATCTACAACGCCGCCTGCGAGCCGTACCTCCAGCAGCTTTGCAAGATGCTCAACCGCATGGGCGCCTTCATCGACGGAGTGGGCTCCAACCTCCTCCGTATCCACGGCGTAGAGCGCCTGGGCGGCACCCAGCACAAGATTCTGCCGGATATGATCGAGGTGGGCTCCTTCATCGGCATGGCCGCCATCTGCCGCAGCAGCATCACCATCAAGGACGTATCGTACTATGACCTGGGCATCATCCCGGACGCCTTCCGCCGCCTGGGCATAAACCTGGAGCAAAGAGGGGACGATATTTTTGTCCCCGAGCAGGAAAGCTACGAGATAGAGTCCTTCCTGGACGGATCCATCATGACCCTTGCCGATGCCCCCTGGCCCGGCCTCACCCCGGACCTCCTGTCCGTTATGCTGGTGGTTGCCACCCAGTGCAAGGGCAGTGTCCTCATTCACCAGAAGATGTTCGAGAGCAGGCTCTTCTTCGTTGACCGCCTCATAGATATGGGCGCCCAGATTATTCTCTGCGACCCTCACAGGGCCGTCGTCATCGGCCACGACCACCGTATCACCCTCAAGGCCGCACGCCTTGTGAGCCCCGATATCCGCGCCGGTATTGCCATGCTCCTTGCCGCCATGAGCGCCAAGGGCACATCAACCATAGACAATATAGAGCAGATAGACCGCGGCTACGAGGACATCGAAGGCCGTCTCAACGCCCTTGGTGCACATATCACCAGAGCGTAATTAACATTTCTTCATCTTTTGCGTCTATTATGCAGACCGGTCAGATGAAGACAATGAAAAAACTGTTTTATTTGCTTGCAAATAATGACTGAGGCAGCGTTTCATACCGTTTGGATGCCGCTGCAGGAGCATTTCTGGCGCATCGCGTACTATATCCTTGAAAACAGGGACGATGCCTCCGACGCCGTGCAGGACCTTTACCTAAAGCTCTGGAACCTCCGGGATTCCCTGGACATGATCCAAAGCCCTAAAGCCTATGGCGGCATGCTCCTGAAGAACCTCTGCATAGACAGGGTGCGGCGCGCAAGACCATCGGCCCCTCTGGAGGACGATACCCTCCCGGGAAAGGAACCGCCGGACCGGGAGCTGTCCGCAAAGGAAGACGTCGCTTTCATAGGGAAAGCCATACTGGAGCTTCCGCCCGGGCAGCAAAGGCTTCTCACCCTCAGGGTGGTGCAGGGTCTCTCATACGAGGAAATATCAAAGAAAACGGGCCTCAGCGGCCTCAATGCGAGAGTCCAGATCTCTCAGGCAAGAAAAAAACTGAAGAAAAAGTATGAAGAATATCGATGAAATATCAAGGCTCAGTGCCGATGACCTTGAAAGAATAGGGCAGGATGAGAGCATCCAGGTCCCCCAGGATTTCAGGGTAAGGCTTCCCCGCCGCAGCAGGGCTGTGTGGGCAGTGGCCGCATCGGTTGCCGTACTGCTTGGCGTTGGTATCTGGGCAATGCCCAAGCCTCCAAAGGACACGTTTGACGATCCATATCTTGCCTATGCAGCACTTGAGCAGGCTCTTGGCCGCATGGGAGACGCCATAGCCCTCGGCGCCCGGAAAGTAGAGGCTGCAGAAGTTGAATTTGATAAAATGAATTATTGGAAATGAAACGGTTATACATAATATTGATACTGCTCCTTGTGAGCATCTCCGCCATTGCCCAGGATGGCCGGGCCATCTACAACAAGTACTCCGACCTTCCTGGCGTGGAGGCGGTCTACATCTCCTCCGCCATGTTCCGCCTCATAGGCAAGATCCCGGAGGTGGAGATGGGCGACGAAGACGTTGACCTTGCCCCTATCATCAAGAACCTCAAGGGTTTCTATATCATCAGCACGGAAGAGAAGGCTATCGGAGACGACCTTTATGCCGATGTCAAAAAGCGTCTGGACCGCGGTGAGTACGAGATGCTCATGGAAGCCAAGGAAGACGGCGAGGTGATGCGCCTTTACACCGCCGGCGACGACTTCACTGTACGTTCCTTCATAATGCTCACGCGCGATGCCGCGGAAGTGTCCTTCATCGGCCTGGACGGCGAAATGCCGCGAGACCAGCTGGAGGATATAGTAATGAAGGCTGTGGAAAATTAGCGCCAAGTGTCGGAGATGTCCCAAAATCTGGGACATCTCCTGCACTTTATAGGGGTGAGTTATTTGATCCAGGTAATATCCAGGGTCTTGTCGAAGGCGGAATCCGGGACGCCCATAACAAAGGCGGTGCATTCGCTCTGGACTTTGCCGTTCACTTTGGTGCGGAGGGTGAGACCGTTCCAGACGGCGAACTCGCCGGTGTTGCCGTCCTTGGCGGTCATCTGGCCGTAAGTGGACACGCCCCAGGCGTGGTCACCTTTTTCATATGTGCCGCTCCAGACGTCGCAGGGCAGGCCCAGGATCTTTTCCGTTCCGGTCTTGGAGAAGCCGTAGCTGGAAAGGAGCTCGTGGGAATCGGCAATCCAGTCGCCGTTGAGGTTGTTCAGGGTCTGCTGGGTGCGGTAGTAGTCGGTGTCTTCCCATTCCTCGTCGTAATACGTGCAAGCGGATTCGGAGTTGCGGAAGTAGATGTAGACGGTGTGGTCGTCGTTCTCTATGGTGTCCCAGCGGTAGGCGTTGAGACGGGTGCCGTCTTCCTTCTTGTAGTACTTGTGGGTGAAGACGAAGGTGCCAGTGTGTGAGCCGTCTCCAAAGTAGGTGAACTTCATAGAATAACCGGCCTCGTCAAGCTGGTCCATAGTGGTATCGGCCTTGATGGAACCGGCATTGCCGCCTTCTTCACCGTTCTCGGTGCCGTTGCCGCCGCCGAATGAGCAGGACACTACTCCTGCAGCGCACATAAGTGCAATGAATAACTTTTTCATATTGATTGTGTTAAATAAGTCCTTGCTTCATAGCCTTCCGTACCATCTCCACGGAGGTGTTGGCCTCGAACTTGGCGCGAAGCTTCTTTCTGTACCACTTAATGGTAGGCAGACTCAGGCACATCTTCTCTGCAATCTCAGGGCTTTTGAGCCCGTCCGCCAGGAGCTGCAGGATCTGCAGCTCCTTAGGGGAAAGGCGGATAGGTGTGGGTTCCATATGTATTACATTTTCTCGCAACGGACGGGATAGGCAGCAGACGTAAAGACTTCTTGTGCTACGCCGTAATTGCCTCCATTATGATTCATATAATCTACTCGGAAGGCCTCTCCATCAAGATAGGCATTGCTGGTCCAGTGCGCGCTTATGCCCCCCATTAACTCTCCCGTGGTAAACGAAATGAGGGATCCCCAGGCACCAAAGTTAAACAGTCCGGAATTGAGGCCATTTGTGTCGATGGCAGTTTTGAAATCACTGGCATTCATTACCTTCCACCCGGAAGGACAAGGGTCATAGATGGTTTTTGAATCCTCTTTCCACAAGTTGATTCTCTCTGCCGGAGTCAAGTCATTGTCCCAATAATAAACTGGAGCAGCATAGTAATATGACGTAGGATACTTTATGGAATTAGCAACGCTGACAGATCCACCATAAGAAGAGGTCGGGTGAACCGTTCCTTCTATGTATTCGGCCACATTATAAGTTGCATATCTATAGAAGGGATCCTTGCGGCCCCACTGATAGTATAACGGTACGCCAGACAGTTCCGTGGTTCCCAGGGAAGCTTTCATCATCCGTAAGCCGGGGGCATATGCAGTTAGGTCAACGGGGGTTGTAAGGCCGTCTATGTCAGTTACCCAAATGTGCCAGCTCCAGAGGATGTTGCCGGTTCCGTTCTCTCCGTCATACACTGCGATTACGGCATTGCCCTTGTTGGTGAACGGGACCCTGAAGTACACGTATCCGTCCAGATAAGTCACGTTGGTAATGATGTCACCGGGATTGGGAGCAGTGTGCGTATTGAATGACTCCCAAAGCACCTTGGCGCTTAAAGGCGTTCCCACGGATTCAAGGCTGTTGCCCTTCACGGAAGCATTGAACTTCTTGTTGCCGGCGGACTGGACGATGTAGCAGTTTGCCGTTCCGGCCGAACTCAGATTGGAAATGGTTGTACCGACAGTCCTTTCGGGAAGCTTGAGAACCGTGTTGCGCTTGATCTGGTACACCTGTTCAGTTGTATTGATAGTCTGCGAGGTGCCGTCGGCATATTCAATGGTGAGGATGAAGCCCTTGGACATTGTGCAGGGAGGAAGAGTGATATAAAAATCGGTCGGCGTTGATGTATTCAGCTGTGCGTACGGAGCGCTTATGCTAAGTTTTCTGTCTAATCCATTAAGGCCATCTTCATAACCCAAATTGGGCGTGCCGGCCATATTCTCCACATATACTTCGCTCATAGAAATGGGGAAGATAAAGCCTACGTTGCTTGTAATCTTGATGGACTTCACTTTCTGTGTTCCCTTCAACTGAAGCCTGAGCCAGCCCACGCAACTTTTGAAGACCAGTTTTTCGCTCAGGTCGTCAACGGCGGCTATCATAATGTTATTATAACCGTAAGCGCCGTTTTTGTCAGGGCCGGCAACTGTATAATTCCAGCTGATAGGAGTCGCGATAAATGGCGGAGTACTGGTCCACATATTGGCGTAACCGTCATCAATCTCGTTGCCGTCATCGGAAAGCTCTGAATTGTAAATGGCGTATGCTTTGTCCATAGCCGTAGCGGAGCCCGTTCTGTCTTTGAGCAGGGTAAAAGCGCCGGCAGAAGCATCGGTACAATTATATATGTCATATCTGTCTTCTTTAGGGAAAACATAAATATGGTCCCCGGCATTCCAGTAATGGTCATAATGACCGGCGCCGTCATAGGTGAAGCCGGCCTTGGTGTCAATCTCGTTGGTCTCAAATGACGCGTACAGGACGGGTGCGGCGGTGGATTCCGGAACGATCTCCGTTTGATCAATCTTGTTGTTCTCTTCAGGAACGACGGGTTCGTAGGTGCAGGCTACGGCTGCGGTAAGAAGGGCAGCAATGCAGAATAAATACTTTTTCATAGTCTCTTCCCTCCTTTACCAACCAATGGTTTCTTCTCCGGTTTGTTCAAATCCTCCGGACAATGGAACAACGCAGAAATGGTCCGTCACCATTTCCACCACCTCTGTTTCGGGCGAGAGGTAAGCCTGTTTCTGATCTTTCATAGTATAGTGTTTTGGTTGTTAGCGGTTACGAATGACAAAGTTCGTCAATCGGCCGTCCAAAAACACCATCCCAAAGGATAGAATAAACTATCCCAAGGTATAGAATTCCAGTGTGATAAGGCTATTTACGGCATTTTTGCGTAACTTCGCAGCATATGAAATAACTGCTCTATTCGCTTGCAAATAATGACTGAGACGACCTTTATGCCGATGTCAAAAAGCGTCTGGACCGCGGTGAGTACGAGATGCTCATGAAAGCCGTGGAAGAATAGTCTCAGCTAAACCAGGCCTTTTTCCTTGGCCCTGGAAATGAGTTCGGCCACGTTTGCGGCCCCAATCTTTTCAAACAGCCTCTTGCGGTACCACTTCACGGTGGGAAGCGAGAGGTATATTTTATCTGCAATCTGCTGGCTGGTGAGACCGGCGGCAATGAGAGGGAGGATTTCCCGCTCGCGGCCTGTAAGCTCCTCTGCGGCAGGACTTTCCGCCAGGGCCTCTTCAATGACTACATCGGCCGCTTCCTTTTCTCTGGAGAGTTTGCGGTTGCAGACCAAGACAAAAATCACCGTGGCCAGGAGCAGAAGGAGTACGGCGCCTCCAATGGCAAGATACCTCCAGAGCTGTTTCTGGCGGTCCAGGATGCGGTTCAAAAGGCCCAGTGTCTCAATCCTTGCGCGGAATTCCTGGTCTTCGTGAAGGGAGTAGTAGGAATCGGCCTCCTGGATATACTTTACGGCCTTGCCTATCTTTCCCTTTGCCAGATAGTAGGTTCCCAGCCCCTTGTAAGCCGTTGACAGCTGCAGGGAATCTCCGCTGGCGCGGGCATAATCAAGGCTGGTCTGGTAGCAGGGGAAAGCCTTCTTAAGGTCTCCTTCCTCAAACCAGATTTCTCCCATATTGTACCAGAGTATGGCATTGCTCTCATTCCAGCCGTATTTTGTGAAGATTTCCCCGGCCTTTTTGTAATACTCCATTGCCTTTGGAATGGAATCCATCATTGCGTACATGTTGCCTATTGCTCCGTACAGGCCGGAGTAATTGTCGTCGACAGAATCCTGATCGTACGGGGTGTCGCTGGCAAATGGAGTTTCCCCGGCGGCCATACGGTCCGTTATGGCAAGGGCCCTGTTGTAGTAGACAAGGGCGCTGTCGTACTGTTCTACGCCATAGTGGATTATGCCAATGCCGGTAAGGGCGTCGCTCATGGCTCCAAGCCAGTTCCACCTTTTTGCCAGGTTGTAGCTCTTCCTTGCAAAATGGACGGACCTTTCCCCGTTTATCTGCCTGTATCCGGACATCAGGTCCCAGTATGCATGGACCAGCTTTTCTGCCTCTTCGCGTGAAGCGGCAGCCTCACGTTCCGGAGTCCACCCGGCCACCACTCTCTCCAGGGAGTCCAGATTATGGCCCCTGTGGTCTGAGTATTCTGCCCTTGCGGCTACGCTGGCAATGGCCAGCAGGCAGATCAGTGTCAGTTTTTTCATATATGCGAATATAGTAAAAGAAATGTAATCCTAAACCAGCCTCTCCGGATCACAGTGGAGGGCGTGGGCAAGGCCGAGGACTGAAGAAGCCTCGGCCTTTCCTATGCCCTGTCGGCCCTGTTCGTATGCGCGGATCATCCTCAGGGAAACGCCTGATTTTTCCGCGAGTTCCCGCTGGGTGAGCCCGTTGAGTTTTCTGAGTTCTTTGATGGAAAGAGGAGCCGGATGGTACCATGAGTCAAAGACCTCGAAGACCTTGGTGATATCGGCCTCATGGAGTGGATAGTAAAGCTCATGGACTTTCTCTATGGGCAGTCCGTTCCGGTCCAGGGATGCAAAACTGGCGTTTCTGTACCACTGATACTGGCATATGGCCCATCCTGTCCAGAAATAAGATGAATCTGTCCAGGGGAAGGAATATGAGTTATCTAGCGGAAGGGTGCCGCCAGTACACTCCATTACATTTAGGGCCAGATCTATTCCGCTCATTCCCAGCGTGTATTTTGGATGCCCGTCTGCAAGCATGTCGGCTATTCCGCTGCAGAGGAATCTGTTATAAAACTCTCTCAGATCTATGCCGCACCAGGTTACGGCGTAGTCAACCATAACCGCAAGGTTATCCCGGGCCTGAAGCATCATGTCTTTATCGTAAGCGTGGGTCATCATTCTTTATTTTGTTACGAAAGATGTCAATTGCATACAATCCATCGGCCCCCATACCTGCCCCCTCAATCTGGCTGAAAGCCTTTCTGGCATCACTGTCCCTTTTTAATCTTCTTGGATAGTAAATGCTTTTATCCACTGGTTCCGAGGAGATGAAGACAAGGGCATCAAAAGCGCGCTTCGATTTCAGGAACACTTGTTCGCCCAGATTCCCCAGACGGAGTGCCCTCTCCAGCCATTTGACACTCAATGTTCCTTCCAGAAAGGATTTGGCAATACTGAAATATGAATCATCTGCCCTGTATCCACGGATAATATCGATGCCGGATAAGTCCGGTAAGAATTCAGACAGAATGTATTCCTTTATTTTCCGGGTTATGTCATGAGGCGTATCAAATACTCTATTTGCCATCAAAACCGCAATCCAGTTGAGGACATGATAACTCCGGCCCGATAAATCGCATACTTCAAGGTTGTAAGATGGCTCAAAACTATAATGATTCACAAAGGCTGACGGCTCTTTTGAGCATGCCCACTCTTTGGCCAGTTCAATATCAGGAGTACAGTAGAAACCTTGACCAAAGTCGTTGTGAATCCTTCCTCCGGCTTTGGTGGGGTTGTCTATGACTTTGTCAGATCCGTGAAACAGAATTCCCCCCATGGTAAATAATGACGTTATAACGTTACTTTGCAAATATATAAACAGGGGATGAGATTTCCAAATATTACAAGCCGGACTTTTTGTATCTTTGCCGTTAACATTTCCAACGCTTTTGCGTCAGTTATGCAGACCGGTCAGATGAAGACAATGAAAAAACTGTTAGTCACACTTGTTTTGACACTCCAGATGGTTGGATGCGCCATGGCGGGTCCGGCCGGAATCCAGAACCTTGTAAGCCAGTACAGGTACAGGGAAGATGTTGACGTAATAAGCGTCGGCCCCATGGGCATGAGCCTTTTGAGAATGGTGGCAGGCGCTTCATCGGGCCTTGACAGGGAAGTCCTTGACCTTCTTCGCGTTACACGCGATATCAGGAGAATCACGATAGTGGATTTTGAGGATTCAGCCGTCAGGGATCACCTGGCCGGAAAGATAGAGAGGGCGCTGGAGGGTATGGAGCTTATTATGGAAGCCAAGGATGACGGCGAGCGCGTTCAGATCTTCGGTCACGATGACGGAAAGACCATCCGCGACTTCATTCTTTACACTTCCGAGGGCACGCTCATCATGACCCGCGGAAAAGTGGACGCAGACAAGATAATCGCTCTTATGTCAAAATACTGAGGCCACGGCCATCGTTTAAAAACGAACTCTAACAATTCTGTCCGGCCCCTCCCTGTGGCCGGACTTTTTTTCCTATAAGCCATAGTGCTTCTTCCCTGGAATAACCATTAAGGGACAGATGTGACAGGATTTCTTCCAGTAGGTCGGCCTGGCCATCTTTATATCCAGCCCGGTACATTTTAACCGGATTGTCTTCTGGACCAGGCTGTGCAAGGGCATAAGAAGCATTTGACGTTTTAGGGTTATAACCTGCCACCAACTCTGCCGGCCTGATTCTGTCAATGTTATAGTTCTGTTGAAGATTCATCCACACGTGAGCCGGAATATTAAGCGCTTCTTCCAGTCGAAGAGCAAGTTGTGGCGTAATATTTCTGCCTCCCTGCAGCAAGGCGTTCAAATGTGACGGCTGCATACCTATCTGTTCTGCAAAGGCTTTCTGCTTAATACCTCTTTCTCTCAGCTCTTCCTTAAGAATAGAGCCAGGATGTGATGGTAGAAAAGGCCGGATTCTATTTTTTGTTTCCATAATGCGTATCGTCAATTGTTATGAGTTTCAGAGTAATAAGATCTTACTATCTCCATCATGAATCAACTCTTCGAGTTCCTTTTCCATTTCTACAATCATACGTTCCTCAGTTCTTTGGGCAAAGATAATAAAAATTACCTAAAAATGGTAATTTGTTCAAAATTATTATCAATGTCCAGATTCTTTAGGGAATCCTCATGTTTTGTTCATGAGGAATTATTTTTTTAATTTTGTTTTCCAATAGCGAACTATTACCCTATGAAAAGAATCTTGATGATACTTGCCCAGGCTTTTTCTTGCGCCATTGTGCAGGCTCAGACTTACGAGGAAAGTATGAGATACTGGACCGACGGCCCGCTTACCTGGGATGAACTTACGCTAAAGTCGCCAAAGGATATGTTCTGTACCAATAACCTGGTCTTCAGATGGACAAGCGAAACAGAGAAGACCAAGCCGTACTGGAACACGATACAGAGTGTCCCCAAATACTCGGCGGCACTGGACAAGTCCGTGTCCTGGCATAATGCCGGCAGGGTGTATGACTACACCTTGCAGTACGACCAGCTTATATTTGACCTGAACGAGCTGTATTTCAGGAAAATGTTGAACGAGTTCTATTCCAAGGATAACAGGCGGTCTTCAAACGAATTGTATTCCTTCTACACCAACCAACTTCAGTCCAAATGGCAGGAGATGGAAGAGGAGACGGACGATGGTATGGACTCTTTGGCCGTGGCGAACAATGCCGCCAAAGTTCTTGAAGAGTTGGCGGCCATTTCTTATCCGGAACACGACGAGCGCCGTCAAGTTTATGGAATGACCCAAATCCCAGGCCTATATATGGATATGGGCATCAATGCCGCATACAGTTTCCTTTTAGGAGAGTGGGCCGATACTTTCCTGCCTGGTTTTGGATTAGGTATGGATTTGACTTTCGGTTATAAGAAACATCTCTTCACCTGCATTGTGAACGCCGGAACCGGAACTATGGGAGCCGATTTCACCAACCAGGGCGTCCTCTGGCCCAATGGGGGCAGCGTAAATCACGCATATACCGGGATTGCCTATGGCTATATGGTTTATGACAGTCCTTTCTTTTCCGTAATTCCAAGGGCAGGCGTGGCGGGAAGACAGTTCATCCTGGTGAACAACTCAAAAGAAAAGAATACCAATCCGGAGAGTTTCACCAACACCGTGGCACTTGCCGGAGCAGAGTTCAGGTTCAAGTTCTGCAGATTACTGACACTGTATAATAACCACGAACACTGCCTTGCTCTTAGATGTCTCGCCGGAAGAGACTTCGGTGAAATGAACGCTTTCTCCTTCAATATTACCCTTGGCTACATCTGGAGTTTGAGATAATGGATTACGGTAAGTACTTTTCGGCCGATGTGCCGTCGTTTCTTAGGAGTCCGGTGAGGGAGATTTTCCGGAAGGTGGACCTTTCGGCAATTTGTTCCTTTGCGGGAGGGTACCCCGCTGCGTCCACTTTTCCAGTGGAGCAGATTCCTGGTCTGGCGGAGAAAGTGCTATCCAAATACGGCACCAAAGCACTCCAGTACGGTGCCACACAGGGCGTTCCGGAGCTCCGGGAAATCATTGCCCGCCGCTACGGAGTGCCTGTTTCCCAAGTCCAGATCACCACATCGTCCCAGCAGGGCATTGATGTCTGCTCCAGGGTTTTCCTTGACCCCGGAGACATAGTCCTTGCCAATAACCCTGTCTACCTTGGCGCGTTGCAGAGCTTCAAGGCATATAGGGCAGAGGTGGAACCTATAGGAATAGATACCACCTCCGCCAAGTTCATCTATGTGATCCCGGACTTCAATAATCCTTCCGGAAAGACTATGACGCTTGAGGAGAGGGAGGAGATTGTGAGGATTGCCAGGGATCTGGATGTACTCATCGTGGAGGACAGCCCCTACAGGGAGTTGCGTTACAGCGGAGAGCCGGTAAAGACCATCCGTGAACTGGCTCCGGAAAGGACGCTGCACCTTGGGAGCTTCTCCAAGATATTCGCCCCTGGCTTCAGGCTGGGGTGGATAATAGGCCCTGAGCCGCTTCTGGAGCAGATTTACGTGTGCAAGCAGTGCCTTGACCTGTGCCCGCCTGTGCTGGACCAGTACATGGCGGCGGAGTTCATGGGAAGCGGCGCGCTGGATGCCAACCTTGAGAAAACCATTGCTGAGTATCGGCACAGAAGGGACCTCATGGTGGGTCTTTTAGAGAAGTATATGCCTGAAGGAGTGTCCTGGACATACCCTGAAGGCGGTCTTTTCCTCTGGCTCACGCTTCCGGAAAGTGTAGACACCGTGGCCATGTATGATGAAGCCCTGTCCAAGGGCGTCGCATACGTTGCCGGCAGTTTCTTCTACACCGACGGCAGCCACCGCAACACCATGCGGCTCAATTTCTCCTTTGTGGAGGAAGCGAAGATGGAACCGGGAATCAAGACCTTGGCGAGCGTGGTGCGTAACCGGCTGGTTAATAGGTGATTAGACATTTGTCCCCCCGGCGGTTTTCCCAGGGACAATCATTTAAGTGATTAATAATGAGCAATATAGACACCACGCTTTTCTTATTCACCGGAGCCGGAAACAACTTTGTGGTCATAGATGGCCGCAAAGGGGATGCGGACAAGTACCGCCAGGTACCGGTGATACAGGAACTGTGCAGCAAGTACGGAACCGACGGGCTCATGATCCTCACGGAGATGCCCGGTCAGGCCGGGCATGACGCAGGAGCCGGTCATGCGGACTTTGTGATGGACTTTTTCAACCCGGACGGCTCAGGCGGAATGATGTGCGGCAACGGCGGCCGGTGCATAGTGGCCTTTGCCGATTACCTTGGCCTGAAGCCCGCCTCCGAGGACGGCGTCTGGCATTTCATGGCCCCGGACGGACCCCATGAGGCCAGAATCCTTTCCCACGAAGCGGGAAAGTGGACCGTGCGCCTGAAAATGATTGACGTAGAGGGTGTTACGCCCATAAAGAACGGCTTCTTCCTGAACACCGGTACCCGCCACTACGTGGAGTTCAGGGACGATGTAGACTCCATAGACATGGAGAAGGATGCTAAACCAATAAGGTGGGACCCCGCCTTCCAGCCGGAAGGAACCAACGTGAATTTTGTGGAGCGCACGCCTCAGGGCCTCAAGGTGCGTACGTTCGAAAAGGGCGTCGAGGGCGAGACCCTTGCCTGCGGCACGGGCATCACGGCAAGTGCCATTGCGGCGAGGTATGAGATGCCCGGTCAAGCCGGGCATGACGCAGAAGCCGGGCATGACGGGCTTAAGCTGCAGTGCCGCCGCGGGGACTGGCTCAGCGTGGAATTCACGCAGGAGGGCTCCAGTTACCATGACGTTTACCTCACCGGACCGGCAGAATTAATAAAAACAACAGATATATGTTAAAAGGATTAGGAACAGCGCTGCTTACTCCGTTCAAGGGCGGAGAGGTGGACTACAGTGCATTTGCTGCCACGGTGGACTGGCAGGTAGAGGCAGGAACGGATTTCCTGGTGCCTCTGGGAACAACCGGGGAGACCCCTACGCTCAGTGACTCAGAGAAACTTCAGGTCCTGCAGGTTACCCTGAAGCACGCCCAGGGCAGGCCCGTTATGGCCGGAGTGGGTACAAACTCCGTGTCCGGAACCCTTGCCAACCTGAAGCTCCTCCAGGATGCCGATGCCTTCCTGGTGGTTGTCCCTTACTACAACAAGCCGCCCCAGAGAGGTATCTACGAGTATTTCAAGGCCGTTGCAGGCGCTACGGCAAAGCCCGTTTACATCTATAACGTGCCTGGCCGAACCGGCTCCAATATTGAGGCGGAAACCACCCTGGCCCTTGCCCGTGATATCCCCAACATAGCCGGTATCAAGGAGGCAAGCGGCAACATGGCCCAGATAAAGGCCATCCTGGAAGGCCGTCCGCGCGGATTCAGCGTGCTTTCCGGCAATGACGATGACACTTGCGCCCTTATGAAGGACGGCGCAGACGGCGTCATCTCCGTAGCCTCCAACGTAATGCCGTCGGCAATGGCCGACTTTGTGCACGCCCTCCAGGCCGGCAAGTTTGCAGAGGCGGAGGAGATGGACAAGAAGCTGCATCCCTTCTTCAAGGCCCTTTTCGTAGAGCCCAATCCCATCCCTGCCAAGGCCGCCATGGCCCAGCTGGGTCTCATGGAAAACAGCCTCAGGCTCCCCCTGGTCAAGGCTACCCCGCAGACAGAACAACTCCTTAAAGACATCCTTGACAAGCCATGGATCTAGAATATTTCAATGAGGTAATGGACGCCCTGGAAAGGGGCGAAATCCGCGTCGCCAACAAGATTGATGGCAAGTGGACCGTAAACCGCCAGATTAAGGAAACCATTCTGGAAGGCTTCAAGCTGGGTGTCATCCACAACATGTCCGAGGGCCAGTTCTGCTTCTTCGACAAAGACACCTTCCCGGTAAGGGAATTCAAGGCCGAGGACGGCGTCCGCATCGTCCCGGGCGGCACTTCCATCAGGCGCGGCGCTTTCCTTGCCAAGGGAAGCATCGTCATGCCCCCGGCCTATATAAACGTGGGCGCTTACGTAGACAGCGGAACCATGGTTGACAGCCATGTGACAATAGGCTCATGTGCGCAGGTGGGGAAGAATATCCACATATCGGCCAGTACCCAGATTGGGGGCGTGCTGGAGCCGGCGGGGGCCCTGCCCACCATCATCGAGGACGGAGCCTTCATTGGCGGAAACTGCGGAATCTACGAGGGAACCATCGTCCAGGAAGGCGCCGTGATTGCCTCCGGCGTCATCATAACATCGTCGACGCCCATCTTCGACGCCACCACCGGGGAGTTCATCCGCCGGAACGAGGACGGCCGCATCGTGGTCCCCGGGAACGCGGTAGTGGTTAGCGGCAGCAAGCCCATCGTCAGGGACGGCAAACCCCTGGAAAGCGGCGTTCACCTGTACTGCCCCGTCATCGTCAAGTACAGGGACGAGAAGACGGCCGGAAGTATCCACCTTGAAGACATGCTCCGATGAAAAAACTTCTCCTTGCGGCGCTCCTGCTTGCATTTGCCTGCACGCCCAGAACCAGTGTCACTTCCCCCGACGGAAAGATTGCGGTATCCTTTGACCCTCAGGCGTTTGCCTACTCCGTTACCGTTGACGGACAGCCCTTCATAGAGGCGTCTCCGCTTGGCCTTGCGGCCCTGGAGGCAGACTTGAAAGACGGCTTTGTCCTGAAGGGCTCATCGGTGAAAAGCGAGAGGAGCACCTGGACCCAGCCGTGGGGAGAGAACAAAACCGTCCGGGACAGCCACAGGGAGCTTTCCCTCAAGCTGGAAAACGCTTCCGGAGTGCGCCTGAATCTTGTTTTCAGGGTGTTCGACGACGGCCTTGGCTTCCGCTATGAGTACGATGTTCCCGGCGCGGACAGCATCACCGTCACGGACGAACTCACCAGCTTCAACTTTGCCTCGGACGCTGCATCCTGGTCCATTCCTGCCGATTTCAACTCCTACGAGCACCTCTACCGCAAAATGCCCCTGAGCCGGCTCCAGGACGCCAATACCCCGGTCACCATGAAGTTTGCCGATAACCTTTACGCATCGGTCCACGAGGCTGCAATCTACGCTTTCCCGGAGATGGTTCTCCGCCGTGCGGAAGGCCTTTCCTTCAAGGCGGACCTTGCCCCCGGGGATATACGCAATACGGAGGTGAAGGCAGTTGCGGGCGGCAGTTTCCGTACCCCTTGGCGCACAGTGCAGATTGCCCACAGCGCCGTGGGGCTCATAAACTCCTCCCTTATCCTGAACCTTAACGAGCCCTGCGCCATAAAGGACGTTTCCTGGATAAAGCCAATGAAATACATAGGCGTATGGTGGAGCATGCACCTTGGCATTGAGTCCTGGGGCGGGGAGCATCATGGGGCAACCACGGAGCAGGCGCTTCGCTACATAGACTTTGCTGCCGATAACAACATCCAGGGCGTGCTCTTCGAGGGCTGGAACGATGCCTGGCGCGGCTCTGACGCCCTTCCTGCGTTTGATTTCACAAGCGCAGCACCGGACTATGACGTTGAGAAAGTAGCGGCGTATGCCAGGGAAAAAGGCATCGCCCTCATAACCCACAACGAGACCGGCGGCAACTTCCGCCGCTTTGACAGCCAGTTGGAGAGTTCCATGGAGTGGGCAGAGAACCTTGGCATCCACGCCGTCAAGACAGGCTATGCCGGCGGCGGCATGCACGACTATGTCACAAAGCACAGCCAGGCAGCCGTAGAGCACTTCCAGAGGGTTATAGAAACCGCAGCAAAGCACAAGATGATGGTGGATGCCCATGAGACAATAAAGCCTACCGGTATCCGGCGCACCTGGCCCAATTTCATGACCCGCGAGTGCGTGAGGGGCATGGAATACAATGGCTGGAGCGAGGGCAACCCGCCCTCCCATCACGAGATTCTGCCATATACCCGCCTTCTTGGCGGCCCCGTGGATTACACTCCCGGCGTATTTGACATAGAGTACCGCAGCATAGACGGAATGCCGCAGGTTCGCGGCTGGGGCAAACCCGGCACGGAGTGCAGGGTAAACACCACGCTGGCAAAGCAGATAGCCAATTGGGTGGTCCTTTACTCTCCCATGCAGATGGCCTGCGACCTTCTGCAGAACTATGAGAACCATCCCGCTTTCCAGTTCTTCAGGGACTTTGATCCGGACTGTGACTGGTCCTGCGCCCTGCAGGGAGAGGTAGGCGAGTGGATAGCCGTCGTGCGCCGCGCAGGGAACAAGTTCTTCCTTGGCGCCACCACTGACGAAAACGCCCGCACAGTTGTCCAGAAGCTGGATTTCCTTCCCAAGGGAGAGGAATATACCATGACAGTTTATGCCGACGCCCCGGAAGCAGACTGGGTTTCCAACCCCTATGCATACCAGATTATCACCCGTAAAGTGACCTCTGAAGATACGCTTACCCTTGCCCTTGCACCCGGCGGCGGAGCGGCCGTAACTTTCCTCAAATAAATTTCCGCGAAAGGGATTTTTTGATTAACTTTGCACGCATTACAAACCGTAATGCGATGTCCCGCTTTGCAAACAGAATAATCCAGGAAGGAATCACTTTCGATGATGTCCTCCTTGTGCCCGCGTATTCCGAGGTCCTCCCCAAGGACGTCTCCCTCCAGACGCGTTTTTCCAGAAACATAACCCTTGACGTGCCGTTTGTGTCCGCCGCCATGGACACCGTCACGGAGGCCAAAATGGCAATAGCCATGGCTAAGGCCGGCGGAATTGGCGTCATCCATAAGAATATGCCGGCAGAGCAGCAGGCCGCGGAAGTGGCCGCGGTAAAGGCGGAAGGCCTTAAGGTTGCGGCAGGCGCAGGCATTACTACGGACATCCTGGAAAGGGTGTCCCTTCTTGTTCAGGCCGGTGCCGATGCCATTGTCCTGGACAGCGCCCACGGCCATACAAAGGGCGTAGTGAATGCCCTCAAGGCCGTCAAGGCCGCTTTCCCGGGCGTGGACGTGGTGGTTGGTAACATAGCCACCGCCAAGGCCGCCAGGGACCTCATCGCAGCGGGCGCAGACGCCCTGAAGGTGGGAATCGGCCCCGGGTCCATTTGCACCACCCGCATAGTTGCAGGCGTGGGAATGCCCCAGCTCACGGCCATTGCCAATGTGGCCGAGGTCGCCGGAGACGTCCCCGTCATTGCCGACGGCGGCCTCCGCTACTCCGGAGACATCGTCAAGGCCCTTGCCGCCGGTGCATCCACCGTTATGTGCGGCTCCATGTTCGCCGGAACGGATGAAGCCCCCGGAGAGGTTGTAGACGGCATGAAGTGCTACCGCGGCATGGGATCCATCGACGCCATGCAGCAGGGAAGTGCAGACCGCTATTTCCAGAAAGGCGGCGGAAAACTGGTCCCGGAAGGCGTCGTGGCCAAGGTCCCGTACAAGGGCTCGGTTGCCGATATCCTCTTCCAGCTTGCCGGCGGCCTCCGCTCCGGAATGGGCTACACCGGCAGTGCTACCATAGAGCAGCTGTGGAAAGCGGAGTTCGTGAAGATCTCCCCGGCCACGGTGAAGGAGAATCATCCGCACGATGTGACGATAGCGAAAAAGGCACCTAATTATAATGGATAAGATAATTGTACTGGACTTTGGATCGCAGGTGACGCAGCTCATTGGGCGGCGCCTGAGGGAGCTCAACGTGTACTGCGAGATTTACCCTTACAACAAGGTGCCGGAAATGGGACCGGATGTGAAGGGAATCATCCTTTCCGGCAGTCCCTGCTCCGTGAGGGACGCCAATGCGCCGCAGGTAGAGATTCCCGGGACAAGCCCGAGAATGACGCCCATCCCAATCCTTGGCATCTGCTACGGCGCGCAGTACCTTGCGCACACAAGGGGCGGAAAGGTGGAGGCCAGTGACAGCCGCGAGTACGGCAGGGCAACGCTCACCGTCGTCAAGGATTCGCCTCTTTTCAAGGGCGTGAGCCGGAGCAGCCAGGTATGGATGTCCCACGGAGATACCATTTCCAAGTTGCCGGAAGGGGCCGAGGTCCTTGCCTCTACAGAAGACGTTGAGAACGCGGCATATCGTTTCGTAAATGAACCCACCTACGCCGTCCAGTTCCATCCGGAGGTGTACCACACGGACGAAGGCTCAAAGATCCTGGAAAACTTTGCCAAGGGCATCTGCGGCTGCAGCGGGGACTGGACCCCGGACTCGTTCATAGAGAGTACGGTGGCGGAGCTGAAGGCCACCCTTGGGCAGGACAAGGTGATCCTGGGCCTTTCCGGTGGAGTGGATTCCACGGTGACCGCGGTGCTTCTGAACAGGGCCATCGGCCATAACCTCACCTGCATCTTCGTGAACCACGGACTCCTCCGCAAGAACGAGTTCCGGGACGTCCTGGAGTCGTACAAAGATATGGGCCTCAACGTGATAGGGGCCGATGCCTCGGCGGAATTCCTGGCCGCTCTGAAAGGCGTGGAGGAGCCGGAGGCAAAGCGCAAGACCATCGGCCGCCTCTTTGTGGAGACCTTTGACAAATACGCGCATACCGTGGAGGGAGCCAAGTGGCTGGGCCAGGGCACCATCTATCCGGACGTCATCGAGAGCGCCGGCATCCCGGGAATCGCCTCCAAAATCAAGTCCCACCATAACGTTGGCGGCCTTCCGGAGGGAATGGACCTCAAGGTGGTGGAACCCCTCCGTATGCTCTTCAAGGACGAGGTCCGCCGCGTGGGAAGGGCCCTGGGCATAAAGGACGAGCTCATCGGCAGGCATCCTTTCCCCGGTCCGGGACTTGGGATCCGCGTCCTTGGGGAAGTGACCCCGGAGAAGCTGGAAATCCTCCGCGAGGCCGATGACATCTTCGTCCGCGCCCTCCGCGACGCCGGCCTCTACAACAAAATCTGGCAGGCGGGCGCCATCCTCCTTCCCGTCCGCAGCGTTGGCGTAATGGGTGACGAGCGCACATACGAGTACTGCATCGCCCTCCGCGCCGTGGTCTCCACGGACGCAATGACCGCTGACTGGTACCCCCTCCCGTACGATTTCCTCTCCGACGTCTCCAACCGAATCATCCGCAAAGTACGCGGCGTGAACCGCGTAGTCTACGACATATCCTCCAAACCACCGGCAACAATTGAATGGGAATGATGACACACCCCGTTAACGATTTGACTGTTAGCGGGGTTTTCTTTTTATATCACTGGGCGAAATCTATCTCAACCTTGCCGAAGCCGTCAATGAGTACGAAGGACCTACGACGGAGTGCTACGATGCCATTAATGCCATCCGTAACCGCGCCGGTCTTCCGAATCTCCCTGCCGGCCTCACACAAGAGGAAATGCGCAACAGGATCAAGCATGAGCGCCGTATCGAGCTCGCATTCGAAACTCACCGTTTCTTTGACGTGCGCCGTTGGCTTGATGCTGAGAGAACGGAGTGTCAGCCGGTTTACTCAATGAACATCTATGTAGGCACGAGTCTTCAGGATACGGAATACTATCAGAGAATCAAGATCGAAGACCGCGTGTTCGAGGCTCCGAAGCACTATTTCTTCCCTATCAGCCAGACGGAGATCAACAAGAACCAGAAAGGGCGTCTTGTCCAGAATCTCGGATGGATTACGCAGAAAGTTGAAGAGTGATCATGTTTACTGCTTTTCCAAAACGACTCTGTCCAAGCCGAAGAAGCAGGTTGAGAAAGTCTGATGAGGCCTTATGGCCTTGACCTTAATGGTGTTCTTACCCAGAACGACCGGCATCTGGCCGTAGTCGGACCACTCAGTGTGGAGATCGGCGTCATACAGGTCACGGCCGGTTTCAATCTTCGTGTCGTTGAACCAGATGTCGAATGTGCCGTAGTCCCAGGAGAAGGCATATAACATCTTCAACTTGTAATTGCCTTCATAGGGGCTTTCGAAAGAAAGGACCATTTCCGAGCCTGTCGGCGCATTGCTCCAGAAGACTTGCATACCGTTGCTCCAGTGCTCGCCGAATGCGCTTTGGGTCTCATAATTGCCTCCGGTCATTCTTTCAAGCTTCATGTACTCCGCCTCGATATCCATTATGTCTTCTTTGAAATCGACGAATTCCATCGGAGACAAGGTGGTCTTGGCGATGACACCGGACAGATCCCGCTCATTGCGGACATTGCCTCCGGGAAGCATGTAAAAGTAGTTGGAGACCCCGACATCCATGGTCGACTGATTCCAGTGCCAGATTTCCATGTCGAAGACCAGCTTTGTGCTGAAGGCTATGCGATCCAGGCAACGATGGCGGGAATTAAAAGTGTATCCCGGGGAAAGGTTGCCGGATCCTGACGGCTGAGACGTGAAGGGATGGTCAACGATAGTGTTGGGGTGGCACCATGCGTATCCGTAGTAGTCTTCAGTGCCAGTTCCGAAAATGGAAGGGAAAGTGTCGTCGTCGATGTATATCTTTTCGTCTCCTTCGCCCCACCATCCCGAAGAGATGTCAAAAAGGCTCATGGAATCACCCATATACACACCTTTTCCTTCGAGAGTAACGAAGTTCAGATCATAGTGCTCACAGGACTTGCCCATGACGGGGTCTTTTCTTGTGTCCAGTCGAGGATACATTTTCCAAATTGCGTGGAAATACATCGATCTGGAGTCAAACACCCAACTTGAGTGGCTGACGTGGGCATCGCTCAGACTGACTTGCTGCTTGCCGTAGTTGATGATTCTGATTGTTGCCTCACGGTTGAACGGCATTACCCATCTGGCGGTCATTGCGTTCCGTGCATTTGCGTCTACATACCACATTTTCGTGTAAAGAGGCATATACCCGATGCCGAAGAATTCGCCTACGGGGATAAAGACAGTGCTTTCTCCGTCAAAAGATATTTCAAGGACAGTGGATCTAAGTGCCTGGTTCATATCTCCGGCATCCAGCTTCATGGCAATTTCACGGATGGCTGCGGGACCTTCCAGACCAACCTCGAAAGACTCGCCAGGGTTAAGAGTGCAATTGAGACTATTCTCGGATGAAGATGCGGCTGTCTCGCTCTGACTGAGGGCCCTGGCCGCATCCCTTGCTGCTTCGGTATATTTTGCAGCGTTCTTTTCCGAATAGGATTCCACGACGGTTCCGCGCGCGTATGTGCGATATTCTATGTTATAGTAAATACATTCATCGCTTATGATGTGCATATCGCCGTCGGGGTTGAGGTTGTATGAACAATAGGTGATTTTGCAATGCTTGTTGTAGGGTATGGGATAGAAAAGATTATGCCCGCGCTGTTCGAGGGGGGTAAGTTGCGAGACGGAACTCGCCAGCGGAGAAATGGTGACTTTGTTGCCACTCAGGATCTGGAAGGGTGTACCTGAGAGGGCTGGAGTCTCTTCGTCGTCGATGTATACTCGCAAGTAGCCTGCGCCTCCGTTGACACCGGCAAATGTCATCCACCAGCGTGTTACGGCTCCGGGACCGTCGGCGTCGAAAAGAACGAACTCCTGCCTGTTGGAGATGGTTTCATGGCGAAGGAACCAGTTGTTGTCGCCATTTGCAAACCAGTCATGGCTTTTTGATGTGGAATTGCGGTCATAGCTGCTGAACGAGGCCGATCTGTATTCCAGTTCGGGGTAGCGGGCCACTGCATCGCGGTCGACCATTTCCTCGAGCAGGGTGCCGATCGTAACCTGAGCTTTGGATTCATCCGGTTTGACTTGCTCTCCGTTTTCACGACAGGAGGCAAAAGACATCGTACAAATAATGGCGCCGCAGAGGCAAACAGCAGAAAGGAGGGCATTTATTTTCATACACTAATACGATTTAGCTACAAATATAGTAATGATATCCCAATTAATTAATATCTTTGGATATTCGTGGAAATCAATTCGCCTTTCAATATGAGAAAATTTGTTCGCTTCGTGCTGTTTTGCAATGTCGTCACCATTCTCTGTCTGTTCTCCTGCTCCAACCAGGAAACCGGTAAGGACACCAGCCAGGAAGCCAACAAGGAGGTGAGTGAGGAGACTACTCAGGAGACTCCGGGTGAAGAAATAGTACAGGAGGAGATCCCGACATATCATAACCCAGTGATGCCATACGATAGGCCTGACCCTACCATCTGGTACGACGGCAGTCGCTTTTATACCGTTTCCACCGGAATAGGATCCATTTTTGCCAGCAAAGATATGGTCAACTGGTACAAATTGAATTCTCTGCCTCTTAGCAGGACGGCGCAGGGGCAAGCCAAGGCCCAAGGTACCTATTTCTGGGCACCCGATGTAGTGAAAGTGGGCGAAAAGTGGATGCTATATCTTACATGCTACAATTCTGCCAGCGATTGCGGAATAGCCGCTCTTTCCAGCGATAAGGCTTCCGGCCCATTTGAATGGGAAGGCATAATTACCCATAGCAAGACAACAGGTATAAAGGACACAATCGATCCGGAAGTGGTATACGACGAGGAAAGTTCGAAACTGTGGCTCTTCTTCGGCAGTATCGGCAGTATTCACCGCGTTCTGCTTGCCCCTGATGGACGAAGTATCGCTCCCGGCGCCGAATACATAAAGGTGGCGGGGCTCACCTATTCTCAGGACAAGTCCAGGGCAAAGGTTTTTGAAGGATCATATCTTTACCGTCATGGTTCATATTGGTATCTTTTCGTCAGCTCGGGCAACTACGGCGATGCCTCCTACAGGATAAAGGTCGGACGCAGCGCCACACTTGAGGGAGAGTTTGTGGACAAAGATGGTAATAAGATGCTTGACGGGTACGCCAGTGAGATTCTGACCAGCGTCAGCAGTGATAAGTACTATGGACCTGGTCACAACGGCGAGATCTTCACTGACCTCAGGGGCCAGGAGTATATGTTCTATCATTGTCACGATTCTTCAACCGGTAATAATTCCCGATATATCTTCCTCCAGCGCATATTCTGGGATAGGGACGAATGGCCGTATTTTGAAGGCGGAAAGCCCGTTGGTGAAGATTATATGCCCAAATTTTAAATCGATCAAATAGTCAATAAATGAAACTGATTACAAAAGTACTGGTCACAGTCGCAATGCTTGCGATTGGTTGTGCAGCCCGCGCGCTCCCGAGGGCGGAGTATCCCCGGCCGCAGTTCGAGAGGGCAAGTTGGATTAATCTCAATGGAGAATGGGATTACTCGTTGGACCTTGCGTGCACGGGTTGGGACCGCGGTCTGGCTTCGGGCAATTTCTCGGACGGGAAGATTAATGTGCCTTTTGCTCCCGAATGCAAACTCTCCGGAGTCGAATACAAGGAGTTTATTCCAAGCATATGGTACAAGAGAGAGATTTCAGTCCCTGCCGAGTGGGCCGGCCGCGACATAGTGCTCAATTTCGGGGCTGTGTATTACTGTTCGGAGGTTTATATCGACGGCAAATTCATCTGCCGGCACTTTGGCGGTTCCGATTCATATAGTGTCGATATCACGGATTTCGTGACTCCCGGCAGCACAAATACTCTGGTCGTCAACGCCACAAGCAATCTTCGTTCCAGGCAGCAGACTGCAGGTAAGCAGTCGCTCCGTGCCGGAAACTTCGAGTGTATGTACACCCGTACGACCGGAATCTGGCAGACCGTGTGGATGGAGGCCGTTGCGCCTCAGGGTCTTTCCAGAGTGAAAACGACCACGGATATCGACCGCTCGACCGTGAGTTTCCAGACCTGGTTCCGCGCTCCGGCGGCAACAAAACTCAATGTCATGGTGTATGACGGCTCCAAGCTGGTGGCCAAACAGAGCGGAGCTGCGTCGAACGGTTCGGTTTTCACTATCTCGTTAAAAAAGGCGAAACTGTGGAGCCCTTCGAGTCCTTTCCTGTACGATGTTGTTTTCGAGGTGCTTGATGCCTCGGGAAAGGTGGTAGACAAGGTGAAATCTTATTTCGGAATGAGGAAGATACATATCGAGGGAAATCGCATTTTTCTCAACAATCAGCCTTTCTACCAGCGTCTGGTCCTCGATCAGGGCTTCTATCCCGACGGAATATGGACCGCACCTTCCGATGAGGCTCTCCGTCACGATATAGAGATGTCGATGGAGGTGGGTTTCAACGGTGCGCGTCTGCATCAGAAGGTATTTGAGGAGCGTTTCCATTATTGGGCTGACAAACTGGGATATATTACCTGGGGAGAGTGCCCGAGCTGGGGTCTGGATTGCAATGATCCCATTGCCGCCCGCAATTATCTAAGCGAGTGGACCAATGTGGTGACCCGCGATTTGAATCATCCTTCTATAGTCACCTGGACTCCCTTCAACGAGGAGTTCTGGCCTGACAACATACAATATCCCAGATTCATTGCCGATGTCTACGACATAACCAAGAACATAGATCCCACCCGCCCGATTAATACTGTCAGCGGCGGGGTCATAATAAAGACCGACATCTGGGCCGTTCACCACTACGAGCAGGATCCCGCACGGCTCAAGGAGATTATCTGGAACGACGGCAAATTGTTCCTCTACCGCGGAGAGCGTCAGCTCCTGTACCGTGGCAATGTCGGCTTCAACCGTCCCGAACTGGATACTCCTTCCAATTTCCCCGAATACGACGGAAGCGCTCCATACATAGTGGATGAATTTGGCGGCATACGCTGTATGGAGGTGAATCCTCCGGAAGACGGCGCCTGGGGATACGGATCGGCTCCCCAGACAAAAGAGGAGTTCTATACCCGCCTGGAAGGTCAGGTCCGTGCTCTGATTGAGCTAAGCGACAACGTTTGGGGATATTGCTACACACAGCTTACCGACGTCCAGCAGGAGCAGAACGGCATCTTCTACTTCGACCGCGGCGTTAAGTATGATTCTTCAAGGCTGAAAGCGATTTTCGGGATGCCCGTGCCTTGACCGATAGCATTGAAACAAGACTGGAGTTGCGAGACTCGCTCAACCTCAATGGTGGAATAGACTCTCTAGTCTTCCATTACAAGATAATAGACGGACAAGCGACACTTAAAGAAAAACTGGTAATCCCGCTTGATGTTTTATAACCCAGATTTAACTCTAGTTATATCTTCTTGAACGAGGAAGTTCAGTTGAATGAAACTATATAGTAAGATAGTTAAAAGAAGTTGAAATCACAACTTTATCACAACTCATAATCGCCAAGCCTTTAAAGCCCGTCTGGACTCCTCCAAAGACAAGATGGAGCTCACCGACGAAACAGGAAAAGTACGTTACCTGAAGCGGGATTAATCACCAGTTCTTTATAACACCACTCTGCATCGTGCTGCAATTATTTTGGAATATTAAAACGATTTAGCTATATTCGCAGCATGATCATCAAAGTGTTATAGAATTATGCATAAAAAACCCAGAATTCTGGTGGTTGGAAGCTTCATGATGGACCTGGTGGCATTGGCCGGCAGGGCTCCGGAGCTGGGAGAGACTGTAATTGGATCAGGCTTCAGGACCGCTCCCGGCGGGAAAGGCGCCAACCAGGCTGTACAGGCTGCACTGCTGGGGGCCGTCACCCACATGGCAGGATGCGTAGGGGACGATTCCTTCGGCAAGGAGATGGTAGGTGCACTGAACGCCTCCGGAGTTGATACCGGACACGTGAAAACAAGCCACGATCACCCCTCCGGAGTAGGGCACATAGAGATTCAGTCCGGACCAACCGGCGTCCAGAACAGAATAATCGTCGTTCCCGGTGCAAACTATGACCTTAAACCGGCAGACCTGGGCTGGCTCAAAGATGAGATAAAGTCCTATGACATTGTGATCATGCAGTTGGAGCTGGAAATGGGCACAACGGAATATGTGGCCAGGCTGGCCCACGATGCCGGCGTACCTGTAATGCTGAATCCGGCCCCCGCGGCTCCCCTATCGGACGCTCTCCTGTCCAACGTCACCTTCCTTTCTCCAAATGAGACGGAAGCCGCCTTGCTTTCCGGCGTCAAGACGGACAGCGAAGGCAGACTCTCTGAAGATGCCCTCAAGGCGGCAGCCGCAGTTCTGATGGGCAAGGGCGTCACCAACGTTATCATTACCCTTGGAGACAAAGGCGCCGCCCTTTGTATGGAAGATGGAATCAAGGTGGTCCCCAGCGTAAAGATGACCGATGTAAAAGACCCCACAGCCGCAGGAGACTCCTTCATAGGCGCTTTCTGTGCCGGTTATGCAGCGGGCCTTTCCATAGAAGACGCAATGAAGCTTGCTGTGAACGCGGCCGCCATAACCGTCTGCGGTTTCGGCGCAATTCCTTCCCTGCCCACACTGGACAAGGTTACTGAACTCATTAAGGAAAGAGGGACCGATGAACTCTTGCTCACAAAACTTGGGAATCTGCTATGATACAGGAAAAGAGCATGAAGGCCCTTGACGCCTTCCTTGATTCGGCCCAAAAGAGCTTCTCCTCCTTCGTGGACAGTATAGACCCCAAGCCCTGCCGGGAGGCCGCTCAGCTCATCCTGGACTCCCAGGCCAAGGGCGGCAGGATTCACGTTACCGGTATTGGTAAGCCCGGACACGTTGCGGCCTACGCAGCTTCTCTCCTGGCATCCACAGGCAATCCCGCCGTTTTCCTTCACGGAACGGAAGCCGTACACGGCTCCTGCGGACAGCTGGTAGGAGGCGATGTTGTCATAGCCATCTCCAATTCCGGAGAGACCATGGAGCTCAAGTCTACCGTCAATGCCATTCACGCAAACGGATGCAAGGTAATAGCCGTAACAGGCAATCCAAACAGCTGGCTGGCAACACATTCTGAGTGCACACTCCTAGCCGGGGTAAAGGAAGAAGGCGGTCCACTGAACCGCGCCCCCCGCAATTCCGTTAATGCGGAAATGCTTATACTCCAGGCCCTCAGCGTCGTCCTTCAGGTGGAAAAAGACTGGAATCCGGAAAAGTATGTACGCTGCCACCCCGGTGGCAAACTTGGTGAAATCAGAGAGAATGAAAAATAAATTGGCTATATTTGTCGTCCAATCACATCTCTGATGAAAACCACTAAGACTCACGCATCCCTAAAAGACATTGCCAATTACGTAGGAGTATCCATCTCCCTTGTATCTTTCGTCCTCAACGACAAGGCCCGCCAGCACAGGGTGAGCGAGGAAATGGTCCGGAAAATCAAGGAAGCCGCGGAGAAACTGAACTACCAGCCAAATATATTCGCAAAGAGCCTCCGTGAAGGGAAAAGCCATGTTATAGGCGTAGTACTGTCGGACATCTCAAACCCTTTCTTCTCCTCAATTGCCCGCTGCCTTGAAGACGAGGCGGAAAAATACGGCTATTCCGTCCTGTTCTCCAGCTCCGATGAAAACCGGGAAAGGTCTGAAAAGCAGATTGCCCACCTTATCAACAGGGGGGTTGACGGTCTTATCCTGGTCCCCTGCGAAAAATCCCAGAGCACGGTAAGGGCGGTCCTGGAGACGGGAAAGCCCCTGGTCCTTATCGACAGATATTTTCCCGATGTCCATACCAATTACGTATGTCTTAACAACAGGGAGATGAGCCGCCTGGCTACGTCAACTATCCTTGCATCGGGTTACAGCCATCCCGGGACAATTGCTTACGACACAACGCTTCAGCACATGCTGGACAGAAGAAGCGGGTACAGGCAGGCCATGGAAGATGCCGGGAAGGCGGCCTTTGTAAGCGAAAGCCTTATAAGGGAGTGTGACTTGCACCAGTCCATCTCATCGGCCATAGACAAATTGCTGGCGGAGGGTGTGGACTCCCTGCTGTTCGCAACCAATAATATCGCTACGGAATCCCTTATGGTCATTAAGAATAAGGGTATCAACGTCCCTGGAGAGCTGGGTATCATAGGTTTTGACGGAGGCAGCGCCTTCGACCTGTTCCAGGTACCTATATCTTATATACAGCAGCCCGTTGCCCTTATGGCACAAAAGACCGTGGAAATCATTATGGACGAAATCCTAGTTGGCCAGAGACTTACCCACCAGATAGAAGTCCAGGGCACCCTTGTCATAAAAGAGTCTACAAAAAAGTAAAGTTTTTCACCGCCGCCCTTGCAAAAGCTAAATTAATTTAGCATCTTTGTATGTCGGGATTTCTTTTGTTGCCAATTATTTAAATAATAAACAAATGGCAATATGAAAAAAGGAATCATCTTATCTGTCGTAGCCGTTTTCCTTGCGGTTACGGGTTCTTATGCTCAGAAATTTAACGGCTTGGACATGAATCTAGGTAACCTCTCCAGGTTGTCAGATGCCAAAACCCGTTCCATTTCCCCGGAGAATTTCACCGGTGAAAAGGGCAAAGGCGGCATGGCCCAGCCTTCCCTTCCTCCAACCCGCAACGTGAATAACGCCTCCTGGGCCGCAAGGGACCTTGGAAAAACATGGAAGGTCAATCCTTACATTACCATCAACTCCGGCGAAACCGTCACAATTGCAGAGATGGAAGGCCCCGGCGCCATCCAGCACATCTGGATGACCCCCACCGGCGTCTGGCGCTGGACCATAATCAGGATATATTGGGACGATGAACCCACCCCCTCCGTCGAATGCCCTATCGCAGACTTCTTCTGCATGGGATGGAACGAATATTCTCCCCTGGTGTCCCTCCCCATCTGCGTCAATCCCGGAAGCGCCTTCAACAGCTACTGGCAGATGCCTTTCCGCAAGAAATGCAAGATTACCATGGAGAACGTCAACGACAAGGATTCCATGAACCTTTACTATCAGATTGATTACACCCTCACTGAGGTCCCTGACGATGCAGCCTACTTCCACGCCCAGTTCAGAAGGACTCCCTACAATGAGACATCGGATTTCACAATCATTGACGGGATCAAGGGAAAAGGCCAGTACGTGGGTGTTTACGTTGCCTTTGGCGTCCACAACAACGGTTGGTGGGGCGAAGGTGAAATCAAGTTCTTCATCGACGGAGACAAGGATTATCCCACCATCTGCGCAACCGGCACGGAGGACTATTTCTGCGGCTCCTACAACTTCGACCGCAACGGCCGATTCACTGAGTTCACCACTCCTTATTCCGGCCTCTGCCAGGTAATCCGCCCGGACGGGACCTATCGTTCCCAGGAAAGGTTCGGCATGTACCGCTGGCACATCGTAGACCCTATCCGCTTTGAAAAGAACCTGAAGGTTACCCTGCAGGATCTTGGCTGGATGCACGACGGCCGCTACCTCCCCCAGCACTCGGACATTGCCGCAACCGTGTTCTGGTACCAGACGGAGCCCCATGCCAAGTTCCCCAAATTCCCCACCTGGCGTGAACTGGAAGTCAACTGATTATGAATAGGTTATTCACGGCTCTGTGCTGCATCCTCTGCAGCACGGTTGCCTTTGCCCAGTATGAAATAGACGGCGTACGCCTTCAGCCTCCGGCGCAGGACGGCATCTGGGTGCGCCCGGCTGACGGCGTCCCCGCCCAGGCCATCTGGGGCTTCGCGGACGGAATACGGGTTGGCATAAACCCTCCCGGCCGTCCCCGCGGCCTGCTTGACATCTTCTGCCCGTACCTTGGGGACGGAGAGAGAAGTATTATCAACTACATCGCCATGGAACCCATAGTTGCGGGAACACGCAACAGGGGTCTGTCGGAGCTGGAAAAAAGCTCCATCGACGGAGGGCAGGGCAAAGTATTCATAAGCAGCGACGTCCCCCAGAGGCCGTCGCAGTGGGACAAACTCCATCCGGCCCGCGGAACCGTTACCGTGGAGGACGGAAAACAAACCCTCACCGTCTGGATTTACTGCGAGCGTTTTGACAACGGTGCCGATGTCTACGTCCGCCTGCGCTTCATAGAGGACAACCCCTATCAGTTTGAACTCCAGGCCTTTGCCGGCACAGAATCGGCCCCTCTTGAATCTTTCATCCTAACCGCCACCATGGGCAACAAGATGAGGCTCAGGAAACTGTACACCGCCAATGAGGTCAAGCTCTCCACAGAAATCTGGCCGGACTACAAGGACAAATGGTTCTCCCCCTATGACCGCACTCCTCTGCAGGGTATGATAAGGGACCGCAAAGGCGGCGCCTGGGCCTTTTCAGAGCCCTCCGAAACACAGCAGGACTACATAAACGCCCAGTATGAGGATGGCACCTCCAACGGCTGGAAGTACAAAGGAAAAACCGCAACCCAGTACTGGTACGCTCCTGTTCCCCACCCTGAGCTTCAGACTGTGGTTAACGGCCGTTACACCTACTGGGCCATATTCAAGAAGCTTCCCGGAGGCATCGCCTTTGAGAATTTCGAACTTGTGGAGCCCTTCCGCCAGGGCACCATCTACTACTTTGGAGTATCTCCTGAAAAGCCCGGCAAGCTCATTAAACAGATAAACAAGATCAAATGACAACCAAAAGACTACTGGCATACGCGCTGCTCCCCACGCTGTTGTTCGCCTCCTGTAACCCTGAGCCGGAAGACCCCGTGGTTCCTCCGGAGGAACTTGCCCTGGAGCTTGTCTTCCAGACCGTCACTCCCCAGGACGGCCGTGTGGAAGTGCCCATGACCATTTATGGCCTTGAGCAGCTGAACTATATGTCCATAGACAAGATTTCCGAATCCGGCGCGCAGAACATCAAGTACTACAAGAAGGTTCTACGCAAGGAATACGTATACAACTATATTATGCTTCCCACGGACCCGGAAGAGTTCTATCTGGAATTCACTCTGGTTGGCATGGACGGTAAGGAATCCAACAGAGTCAGGGCCACGGTGGACAATCACAAAGAGGAAGAAGGCCCCAAGTACTCTATCCTCAAGATATCCAACCTGCGCGTAATGTCCAGGGTCACCGGCAAGGAGGACAACGGACACGACGGTCTCCCCGCCGTCCGGTACACCCTTTACAACAACACGGACAGCAAGTACAACGTGGGCGGAACCGACCTTGGCATCTGCTGGGAAATCTCCACCGGCTACTACGGCCTCTTCTTCGGCGACACATTCGGGGCCGATTTCAAACCCAACTTCAGCGCCCCCGGTCCCAACGGAGGCTCCTGGAGGAGCAACGTCCTCCTCTACTCCGACGATACGGACCTGGAAGACGGCATGAAGGTGACCGGCGCCGCCCTTGACCAGTGGGGAAACGCCCGCCAGATATGCTACAGCGCCCACATCACCAACGGCCAGGGAGACTACACGTCCATCCCTACTGCGGCCGTCCATGCCGCCGGCAAGGAGTATGTCCACTATTTCAACATACGCACCTGGGACGGCTGGGTTACCAATTTCTCCGGAATGTACCGTTCCCTTGACGGCGGCGCCACTTGGGAACAGGTAAGCGGAATAAGGTGGGGGTCGGACAGCTTCTTCGGCCAGGCAGGCTTCTGCAACATAGGCGACGGATTCGTCTATATGGTAGGCACCCAGACCGGCCGGTCCTCCAGGCCCAAACTTGCAAGGGTAAGGGAAACGGACATCGAGAACCAGGGCAAATATGAATTCTGGAACGGTTCGGACTGGATTAAAGGGGACGAAAATGCCGCCACCACCCTTATTGACGACATTGCCGGAGAACTGTCCATAGAATACCTCCCGGAATTCCAGAAATGGGTAATCCTCTATTTCAACGGGGACCGGTATGAAATAACCATGAGGTATGCGGACAAGATAACCGGCCCCTGGAGCAACCCTGTCACCGTTGCTTCCGGCCGGGATTATCCCCAGCTCTACGGCTCGTTCATTCATCCCCTCTCCAAGCAGGAGGGCGGCAAGCTTTACTTCATTATGTCAATGTGGCTTCCCTACAACACTTATCTCATGTCCATTGACGTAACAGGTATCTGATGAACGAGAAAATATTGGTGTTGTTTGCCCTTCTGGTGGGCTGCTCGTCTTCCGGAGAAGGACCCGTCAACGGAGAGAATCCCAATCTGAAGGTGGTTCTCTCCCAGGACTGGGTTCAACCGGACGGCCAGGGCCTTGTTGAAGTAGGCATTACATTCACAGGCCTTTCCAACTGCTCTTCCCTGGTCGTTACCAAAAAGGGCCGCCTGGGAGACGAAGACAAAAAATACGGCACCGGAATCCTTTCGGACGACTTCCTCTTTCAGTACGCCGTCCTCCCGGACGATCCGCAGGAGCTTGTCTTTACCTTCCGCCTCAACGGCAAGGACGGGCGCCCGTCTCCGGAGAGCGTCCTCACCGTGGACAATTCCGCCGGGAAAGAGTCCACCTCCCTCACATTCAGCAATTTCAAGGTGGTGTCAAGGGTGACCGGCAAGGAAGACAACGGCCACGACGGCCTCCCCAGCGTCCAGTATGAAGTATTCAACAACACCCACACAAGGTTCGATGTGGGCGGTACGGATTTGGGCATAACCTGGGAAATCTCCACCGGGAAATACGGCATGTTTTTCGGCGACACCTTCGGGGCCGATTTTACCCCAAACCTCACCAACCCCGCCCCCGGAGGGTCCAACTGGAGAGGAAACGTCCTCCTTTTCTCCGAGGATGAAAACCTTGCCGATGGCCTGAGAGTATCCGGGGCCGTGACCGATTATCTTGGCCGCGCCAAGGAAATATGCTTCAGCGCCCATATCACCGACGGCACCAGCGACTACACGTCAATCCCTACCGGCGCCGTACATGCCGCAGGTGCGGAGTACGTGCACTACATGAACATCAAGACATGGTACGGCTGGGTTTCCAACTTCTCCAGCTACTTCAAGTCCTCCGACGGCGGTGAGACGTGGTCCAGGGTAAGGGACGTCGTCTTTGAGTCCAGAAGCAACTTCGGCCAGGTTGGCATGTTCAACCATCAGGGGTATGTGTATATTGTGGGCACCGTCACCGGACGTTCATCCAAGCCCTGCCTGGCCAGGGTGGAAGAAAGCAAGATGGAACAGCAGGACCAGTACGAATTCTGGAATGGCCTTGGCTGGGTAAAGGACAAGGAATTCGCCGCCGTCCCAATATTTGACGATTACAGCGGAGAACTGTCCTTCGCCTGGTTCCCTCAACACCAAAAATGGATACTGCTCTACCTTAACGAACAGCGCAACGACCAGATAACCATGCGCTACGCAGACAACATAATAGGCCCCTGGAGCGAACCCCAGGTCCTTACCGACGGCAATTACTTCTGGCGCCCTTACGGAAGCTTCATACATCCCATATCCCTCAAGGGTGGTAATAACCTGTATTTCATTATGTCTGCGTGGAACGCCTACAACACTTATCTGATTTCCGGCCAATTGAGGTAAAATGTTTTAGCTTTCTCTTGCATTTTTGAAAATATCTATGCATATTTGCAGCAGCAACAATGAGAAATCCCGACAGACCAATTGTTGCGGTTATTATTTAATTAACTGAAACCTAAGCTATAGCGCAGCAATGCATAATTAACGGCAGCAGGGAGTAGGTTTATATTTTTACATAATTGCTATAACGATTTAGCTAAAGGGACACAAAGCTTTTTATTCTATTTATTATGTCATTAAGAAACAAGATCTGCGGCATTTCCGGCAAGGTGGTTATTGTTGCTCTCCTCCTCGTGCTGGTTCTGTCTGCATTCTCTTCGCCCACTCAGGCGCAAAGGAGGAAGTCCCTGACCGTCTCAGGTACGGTTACGGACGCGGAAACCGGCGAGCCCCTCGTAGGAGTCGGAGTCATGCTCAAGGCTTCAATCGTGGGTACCGTCACAGACATTGACGGAACATACCTTATCACAGTTAGTGACCCCAACGGTATCCTTGTGGTATCCGCCATCGGCTATGTGGATCAGGAAATCAAGATTGGAGGCAGGTCTACCATCGACGTCCGTCTGGAAGCCAATGTGGAGTCCCTGCAGGACGCTGTTGTGGTAGGTTATGGTAATCAGAAGAAGATTACCGTTACCGGCGCCCTTACTGTCGTCAATACGGAACTGGTTTCCAAAGTAACCACGCCCACACTGGCCAACGCCTTGGGCGGTACGGTCCCGGGCCTTATCTCACGCCAGTCTTCCGGAGAACCCGGCTATGACGGTGCAACACTCCTCATCCGCGGACTTGGTTCCTGGGTGAACTCCACCCCGCTTGTCCTGGTGGACGGCATAGAGCGTAACATAAACCTTGTAAACACGGACGAAATAGAGTCTTTCTCCATCCTGAAAGACGCGTCCGCAACGGCGGTTTACGGTATGCGCGGAGCAAACGGCGTTATCCTTATCAACACCAAGAAGGGTGTATCGGGCAAGCCGCATGTGTCGTTCCGTACGGAGTCTACGCTGCTTCACGGCCTTCGCTTCCCCAGTTATATTGAAGGCTGGGAATTCGCCACCCTCATGAACGAGGCCTGCGAAACCGGCGGCGTAGCCATCCCCTGGTCGGACGAAGACATAGCAACTTTCAAGGACGGCTCTGACCCCTACAACTATCCAAGCGTAAACTGGACAGATGCCGTTCTCAAGAAAAACGCCTTCCAGACCATCAACACCATTTCCGTCACCGGCGGTAATGAACTTGTAAGATATTATGTAAGTGCAGGCTTCTCTTCCCAGAGCGGTCTGTTCAAGGAAGACCCTTCTTACGACTACAGGACCAACTCCCTGTCCCAGAGGTACAACTTCCGCACAAACGTGGACGTAAACATAACCAAGAACTTCTCGCTGTCCCTGGGCCTTGCAGAAATAGTGGAGAACAGGACCTATCCCGGAACTGCCGCAGCCAATATTTTCCAATCCCTCAAGATAGTCAACCCCATAACTTATCCCATCCGCAACCCGGACGGCTCCTTCGGCTCATCCAACACATCGTATGAAAAGGCAAGCCCTTACGTGCTGGCAACCAACAGCGGATTCTCCAAGCAGTTCCGCTCCACCACCCAGGGCACTTTCGGAGGCAAATGGGATCTTGGTACCGTCATTACTCCGGGCCTCACCCTGGAAGGTAATTTCGGCTACGACCACTGGTATTTCAACGAGGTCACAAGAAACAAGACACCGGAGCTCAAGAAGTTCCTGGGCTCTGACCCCGTCACCGGAGAGGACAAATACACCCTCATATCTGAGGAGACCGCAATGGGCTACCGCATCGCTTACAATAACTCCAACCGCGCGTATTATGCCGATGCTCGTATCAACTATAACCGCGGTTTTGAGGGCCACAACATCTCCGCCCTTGCAATGGTAAACATCAGGGATTACGTGGACCTCACCGTTGGTTCTTCCATAGCAAACCTCCCTTACCGCCGCCAGGGATTTGCGGGACGTTTCGCATACAACTACATGCAGCGCTACCTGTTTGAATTCAACTTCGGTTACAACGGTTCGGAAAACTTCGCACGCGGTCACCGTTACGGATTCTTCCCTGCCTTCTCCGCAGGTTGGGTGGCGTCGGAAGAGAAATGGTGGGACGTCCCTTTCGTGGACCACCTCAAGATAAGGGGCTCCCACGGTAAGGTGGGTAACGACGCCGCAGGCGCAGCTGGCCGATTCTTCTATCTGTCAACCATCAATAAAACCGCCACTGGCTACCGTTTCGGCGAATCCCAGCAGTATGAGGCCGGTATGGCGGAATCAGCCATGGGATTCTCCTCCGCCACCTGGGAAGTCTCAAACAAGACGGACGTCGGCTTCGACCTGGAAATGTTCGACCGCAAGCTGAGGATGAGCGCGGACTATTTCTATGAGCATCGTACCAACATTCTGCTGCAGAGGGCTTCCATCCCCGCTTCCTTCGGTGCTCCCGCCGGTTCCCTGCCCTGGGCCAATATCGGAATAATGGACAACTTCGGTGTGGACGCTTCCATAGAGTTCACCAACACAACGGCCTCCGGACTGTATTATTCCATCAGAGGCAACTACACCTTCGCCCGCAACAAGGTTATTGAGGACGATACCGCACAGGCCCTCTGGAGCTATCAGAACACCCGCGGTAAGTCCGCAAAAGTGCCTCTTGGATACATAGCTTTGGGCCTGTTCCAGAGTGAGGAGGAAATTGAGAATTCACCCAAACAGGAGCTTGGCACATACACTGTTGGTGACATCAAGTACAAGGACGTCAACAACGACAACGTCATCAACGCCTACGACCGCGTATTCATAGGTTACGCGCGTGAGCCGGAAATAATGTACGGCTTCGGCTTCACCCTTGCGTGGAAGGGCTTCGACATTGGGGCCAACTTCACCGGCGCCGGCAACACCACCATCCTTCTGGATGCGGCCGGCATGTGGCCTTTCCAGCTGGACTATCCGGGATACAACATCTATCGTGAGTACTACGACAACCGGTTCATTCCCGGTGCAGACAACTCCAAAGCAATCTACCCTGTTGTGCACAACGGTACTTCCACCAACAACTACCAGATTAACACCCTGTACCTGCACGACGCCTCTTACCTTAAGCTCAAGACCGCGGAAGTGGGTTACACCTTCCCCAAACGCGTTTCCTCCAGAGCCGGACTGGACAAGTTGAGAATATTCATCAACGGTAACAACCTTCTCTGCTTTGACAAGCTGAACGGTATGGTAGACCCGGAATCCAACCACCTTGGAGCCAGCACCTATCCCACCCAGCTCCAGGCAACTCTTGGTGTAGAAGTAGGTTTCTAATGCAAAAATGACTGAAAGTATGAAAAAGATAGCAGCAATATTGGCAGCCATATTCTCATTGGTATCCTGCGAGTCATTCCTTGATATGGCTCCCGATGAGAACCTCACTCTGGACGACGTGTTTGTAAACCGCCTTTATACCAGGGCGTTCTTGAACAACGTGTATTCGTATTGTCCCTATCAGGCAGATATGAACTGGGACAACAACTATACAGGCGCCTGCGATGAAATGGAGATTGCCTATGGTGCCCACACCACTCACGACATGTGCAGCGGCGCCTGGGATCCCACGTCCGGCTTCGTAGGGGCCATCTGGACAGACATGTACGCCGGCATCCGCAAAGCCAACCAGTTCCTGGAGAACATAGACAAGTGTACGGATGCGGAACCTGCCGTCATCCGCCGCTGGAAAGGAGAGGCCTACTTCCTCCGCGCCTTCTACCATTTCCTTATCTTCAAGGCCTATGGCCCCATCCCCATTGCAGACCACGCCCTTGATATAACGGAAGACCTCAACGCCATAGTAAGGCAGCCTGCCGACGATGTAATCGACTTCATAGTAGACGACTGCGACAGGGCAGCGGAAGCTCTTGTGGACATGGACGTCTGGTCCACAAACGATACCGGCCGCGCCACCAGGATTGCGGCGCTTGCCCTCAAATCCCGCGCACTCCTGTACATTGCCTCCCCCCTGTATAACGGCAACCCTATGCTTGCAGACCTCAAGGATCCCGCTACAGGCAAGAACCTCATTTCCCAGACCTATGATCCTGAGAAATGGAAACGTGCGGCCGATGCGGCTAAGGATTGCATAGATGCGGCTATCGCCGCAGGGCACAAACTGTACGACAACGAGCTTGCTGTAGACCCTGTCACCAACTACCAGAATATTTTCAACGTAAACTGGAATGAGGAGGTTCTATGGGGCAGGAACAACGCTAACGGAGACCACTGGCTCAATTGCTCAGACCCCACTTCCTTCGGCTGCTATGCAATCTTCGACCCTACTCAGGAGCTTGTAGACGCTTATGAGATGGAAGACGGCTCAACACCCATAACAGGTTACAAGGACAATGGCCTCACCCCCATCATCAATCCTGATTCCGGATATGAGGATTCAGGTTTCTCCACAGATTCCTACCCGAACCGCTGGAACGTGAACGTGTGTAAGATGTACACTCACCGTGAACCCAGGTTCTATGCTTCCATCAACTTTGCCGGAGCAGTATGGAAAACAACACGAGCCAGCAACTGGACCACTCCTCATGTGAATGAGTTCTGGTATAACGGTATAGACGGAAAAGGCAACGCCGGCTCTGACTACTGCAAGACCGGTTACCTTATGAAGAAGCTCCACTATCCCACACGTATCCCCTGGCAATATACCCCCAACCAGGTATGGATATATATTCGTCTGGGAGAAATTTACCTCAACTACGCAGAAGCCCTGAACGAGTATTCCGGCCCCGTGCCTGACGTTTACACTTATGTGAACGCAATCCGCACCCGCGCCGCCCTTCCCGGCCTGGCTTCCGGACTTGACAAGGACCAGATGAGGGAAAGGATTCACCACGAGCGCCGCATAGAGCTTGCGTTCGAAACCCACCGCTGGTCCGACGTAAGGCGCTGGCTGGAAGGAGAGACTCAAGGGCAGCCCATCCACTCCATGAACATCTGGGAAGGCATAAGCCAGACAGACCCCGCCTTCTACAAGCGCTTCTTCGTGGAGAACCGCGTATTTGAGTCACCCAAGCATTATTTCTACCCTATTCCACAGTCTGAAATTGACAAGAACGCAAAGCACCTTCTTGTCCAGAACCTTGGCTGGATTACGGAAACCGCAGGCGTTCCTGAATAAAAATCTTAAATCAAGATATGAAAAGGTTAATACTTGCAACGGCAGCGGTCCTCTGCATAGCCGGCTGCGAAAAAAAGTACGAAATGGGAACATACGGATATGATGCCGCTTATTTCGCAAAGCACAACATCGGCTTTGTGGAGCTTGTGGACGGCAGTTCAAAGGTGATGGTGATTCCTGCCTGGCAGGGACGCGTCCAAACGTCCACCACGGACGGAGACAACGGCACCAGCTACGGCTGGACCAATTACCGCTTCATAGATGCGGAAAAGGTAAGCCCTCAGTTTAACCCGTTTGGGGGTGAAGAAAGGTTCTGGATAGGGCCGGAAGGCGGTCCTTTCTCCTGGTATTTCAAAAAGGGAGAAGAACAGGTTTATGAGAACTGGAAAGTTCCTTCGTATATAGATACCGATGCTTATGAAGTGGAGGAGGTGAGCCCTTCCAAGGTTGTCCTCACAAAGGAATTCGACGCCGTGAATGCATCGGACAACAATTTCCGGATTGGCGTACGCCGCACGGTGGCCCTTGTGGACGCATCGGAACTGAAGGATCTTCTGGGAGTGGATATTCCCCAGGGCCTCAAGTCCCTTGCCTACAAAACGGAAAACACCCTTATCAACAAGGGTGAAGCCGCATGGGACAAGAAAACCGGCATGCCTTCAGTATGGCTCCTGGGCTCATTCAATCCCACTCCCACCACAACGGTGTTCATCCCCTGCAACGCCGGATTCCAGGGCAGAAAAATCAATGACGAGTACTTCGGCAAAGTCCCCGCAGACCGCCTGGTCTATGACGATGGGATGTTCTTCTTCAAGATTGACGGCAAGTACCGTTCAAAGATAGGCCTTCCCGCCGGCAGCGCCAAGGACATCTGCGGAAGCTACGATTCAGCGCAGGGCGTCCTTAACATCCTAAAATACACCGTCCCCAGCGGAGACGTGGATTATGTGAACGGCCAGTGGGGCCCTCAGGAGAATCCTTTCGGCGGAGACGTAATCAACTCCTACAACGACGGCCCTACGGAAACGGGCTTCGTCCAGGGACCTTTCTATGAAATTGAGACCTCCTCTCCCGCCGCCGCTCTGGCACCCGGAGAGTGCCTTACCCACGTACAGTATACAATTCACATTCAGGGCAACAAGGAAATGCTCTCTGCCATTGCAGAGCAGGTGTTCGGAGTTGGTCTGGAAAAGATTGATAGCGTATTCAAAAAGTAAAGCACCATGGCAGAAAAATCAAGACTTGTTCCCAAAGGCATAGTATGGCCGTTCATACTTCTGACCTGCCTGTTCTTCGCATGGGCCGTGCCCAACAACCTCACGGACACCATGCTGGCGGCATTTAAGAGGATAATGAGCCTGTCAGACTCCAAGACGGCCTGGATTCAGGTGGTTTGCTACCTGCTGGGATATGGCTGCTTTGCCATCCCGGGAGCAATCTTCATCAAGAAGTATTCGTACAAGTCCGGCGTTCTGCTGGGCCTTGCCCTGTATTCCATGGGCACCTTCCTCTTCTATCCCGCGTCAAGGGTGGCTATCGGCAACAATGCCGTCGGCTATATTATGTTCCTGTTTGCCATACTGGTCCTGTTTGCCGGCCTCTCTATCCTTGAGACGGCAACCAATTCATACGTCCTGGCGCTTGGACCGGAAGACACGGCCACAAGGCGCCTGAACTTTGCCCAGTCCTTCAATCCCTTCGGTGCAATTACCGGTGTTGTAATATCACAGATATTCATTCTTTCTCAGCTGAACACCCTCACGGCGTCACAGCGCGCAAACCTCAGCGAGGCCGACCTTGCCGCCATTCAGATGGGAGAGCTCAACGCGGTTACAACTACCTATATTATACTTGGCGTCATTATGCTGGTCATCCTGGCCGCAATATTCTTCACAAAGATGCCAAGCCTCAAGGAAGAAGGCGGTCCCATGAACCTCAAGGGCTCCGGAAAGCGCCTTCTCAAGAACAAGAATTACGTTTGGGGCGTGGTTGCCCAGTTCTTCGACATCGGCGCCCAGATTGCCGTGTGGTCCTATACCATCCGCTATGCCATGCATAACCTTCATTTTGACGATGTGATTGCATCGCTTGGCCCGGACGCTTCTACGGATTCCATAATCTCCGCACTCCGCGGAGTGGAGCCCATAGCTGCAGGATTCTACAACGTATGCGACGCTGTTGGACTGGACGTCCTTCTTCCCCGAACCGCAGAGCAGGCCGGTGCAACTTACTACATTATGGCACTTATCCTCTTTGTGATAATGCGTTTTGTATGCACCGGACTCATGAAATGGATAAATCCCCGAAAGCTTCTTTCCATCCTTGCCGGTCTTGGCATACTGTTCTGCCTTGGCACCGTATTCGGCACCGGCTTCTTTGGAGTATACTGCCTGATGTGTATAAGCGGATGCCTTTCCCTTATGTTCCCTACCATATACGGTTTGGGATGTAAGGGATTGGGTGAAGACACCAAGCTTGGTGGCTCCGGAATGGTCATGGCCATTGCCGGTGCCAGCGTGCTTACCCAGATAGAGGGAATTCTTTCGGACCAGTCCGGAAGCATTGCCCTTGCATACATAGTCCCGGCAATTGCGTTTGCCATTATCTTCTACTATGCGGCCGTCTTCTGCCGCAAGCAGGAAAAACTAAATGCCTAAATAATTAAGTAACTCTTAATAATAAACAAATGAAAACATTCAGATTTTTCTTAATTGCGCTTGCAGCAGTAACACTGTATGCTTGCCAGGATCCCGAGGATCCGGAAAACAACACTCCCGCAACGGCAGAAGACATGAGCTTTGAAGCCACTCTCACTGCCATAGCCGGAGGCCCTGAAGCCGTTTTTGCAAAGGGTGACGGCATTACCGTGTTCGACACCAAGGCCGGTAACGCATTTACCGCAGAAGGCGCCGGCGCCACCGCCACCTTCAAGGGTAAAGCCATCAAGTCCGAAGCTTATGCCGCCGTTTATCCTGCACTTCAGAACACCGCCCGCTACAGCGGCAAGGCCGGTGCATCCATCCCTTCAAACCAGACCGCAGTCCAGAACGCCGCTCCCGCAGGTGGAATTGCCGTAGCTTACACAACAGACAACAAACTTCCCTTCAAGTTTGTAACCGCCCTCCTGAAGGTTAACGTCCCTGCAGACCAGAAGATTCTTGCAGTTGAAGTGAACGCCATTGGCGGAGAGATTCTTGCCGGCGATGCAAAGATATCCCTGGATGCCAATGCAGCGGTAGAAGTAACCGGTTCATCCAAGGTTGTCCTCAGCGCCAATTCCGCACTTGGCGGTGTCTACTATGCCGTAGTTGCTCCTGCAACCCTTGCCAGCGGTTATGAAATCACCGTTACTGATGTGCTCAGCCGCCGCGCCACCATCACGGTTGAAGGCCAGGCTAAGATTGAAGCCGGCAAGACCTTTGAGCTTGCCGCCCTCAACAACATCCAGTGGAGTGACGACGTTGAGAATCCCAACCCCACCGCCGTTCCCGGCGCAGCCCTCTTCAAGGTTTCCTTCAACAGGGCGGAATTCAACATGATTTCCGACGGAGGCTTCGAGAACCTGAATCCTGACAACATCAAGGCCCTTACCAACTGGCAGTTACCCAACGAGGCCTCTGCAGTGGAAGGACATACCGGCAACACTGCCATAAAGATTGACAATCCCACTCCCGGCATATGGTTCCAGCTGGCACAGACATTGAGCCTTAGGATGGGACGCACTTACCAGTATTCTTCTTATATCAAGCGTACCACACCTCACATGTACAACGGTGTTGTGAGCTATCTCAGCGGCTTCCGCAATGAGATTAACGGTCCAGACACCTATGTTGAGGGCGCAGACTGGACACTCTATGAATATGAATTCGTACAGCCTCAGAACGACAAGTGGGGAGACATGTTCATGGGTCTTTGGGGAGATGCGGGCGCTTACGCCATTTTGGATGACGTAAAGATTGTTCCTAAGGATTATGCAGGAACTTCCATTGAAACCGCCTCAACCGCAGCCATTGAAACCTTCAACAACAAGACCTTCAGCGAGATTAATGCCGCATCTAAGGTCATCGCATTCAAGGGCTTTGACGGAAAGTATGTGGTTGCATTCGCCGGCATCACGGTAGACAATGCTGAATATGGCAACGGCGTAGCCATTGCAGAATCTGCATCTCTGGCAGACGGCCTCAGCATCACAAAACTCATCAAGTCCGGAATCAAGCCCGTCTCCTTCCTGGAGCCCGCCGAGGATGAACTTGCAATAGTTCCCAACGCCGGTTTCGCCAAGGACGGCAAACTGTATATCCACTACTATGCCCTTGTTGGCGTAAATCCTGAAAACCCGGATGTATGGACAGTTTCCCGCGCCGGCTTCGTAGTATCTGCAGACGGCGGTGCAACCTGGACCAAGTGCGAAGGCGAATGGCTGTCCGGTGAAAGGTGGGTTGAGGCCTCCCTGTTTGAGAAAGACGGCGTCCTCTATATGGCCGGTTCCTATGCAGGACGCAACATCGGCTGGTTCAACACCTTCGGATTCGCACGCTGCGAACTTACCAAGGACTTCACAGATCCTACCCAGTGGGAGTATCTCACTCCTCAGGGCTGGGTTGACACGGAAGTAGGTGACCTGCCGGTTGTCCTCATGGGCTCCAACGGTGAACCTGCACTTGTTTACAACGCCAAATGGGGGCGCTGGATGCTCATCTACCGTGGCATACTGGGCGGCCTGGTCTTCCGTGATGCAGACAGTATTGACGGCGACTGGTCCGGCGAGAAGCTTCTTGTGGCCGATCCGGAAGGCGGCAAACTGCTTGCTCCTTCAGTACTTGAAGTCACGGCCGACGGTGACCTTATCCTCATGGCAACACGTGAATAGTTATTGCTGGTTTGTACCGGAGGTGCCATGCCACCAGCGTGGCACCTCCATTTTTTAATTAATAATATGCGTAAGCCCATACTCGCCGTCGTCGTAGCCGTGTTCGTTGCGGTCTGCGGCATTGCAAGACCCCACCACCGCAATTACGTTGGGGACAGCAAGGACCACATAGCCTATCCTATAGGCGGGCTTGGTTCCGGAATGTTCTGCATAGAGGGCTCCGGAGCCATTTCCAATATGTCCGTGCATCATTTCCCGGACCTTTTCCACGAGCCCTGCACTTATGCCGCCATTTACGTAAACGGCAAGGCAAAGGTCTTGGAAAGCGCCGTGCCGGGGTACAAGATATTCGGACGGAACGAGGGCGGAATGGGAGTAGGCGGCACCACCTGGGGCCTTCCCCGCTATGCAGAAGGCTCTTTCTCCGCAAGGTTCCCCTTTGCATCGGTGCGCCTGTTTGACAAGGACATGCCCATAAGCGTGGAGCTCAAGGCGTGGAACCCTTTCATCCCCGGCGATGAGGACGACTCCGGCCTTCCCGTCGCAGGCCTTGAATACACATTCACAAACGTTAGCAAGGACGATGTAGAATGCATCTTCTCCTTCAACACCCGGAACTTCATGTTCCGTTCAGAGCATGCAAGAAGCGCCGTTGAGGCCTTCCCGGGAGGCTTCGTCCTCCTTCAGGAACCTCCACAGAACCAGCCGGACATAGAAGGCAAGTTTGCCATCTGGACAACGGCAGAAAACGTTTCCGTGGACCACTGCATGTTCCGCGGAGGGTGGTTCGACCCTCTTACAATGTCCTGGAACAAAGTAGCCTCCGGCGACACCACCTCCGTGGCTCCTGCCGAAGGCGCTCCCGGAGCGGCCCTTTATGTGCCGCTAACAATAAAGGCCGGTGAGCAGAAGACCGTGTGTCTGAGATTTGCGTGGTACGTCCCCCACTCAGTGCACCGCATTGGTCTCCTGGCTCAAAATGACAATGACCGCGGTCCGGTCTACAATGCCGACGACTGGAAAGACGTCCCGGACCGTTACGAACCCTATTACAGCCGCCGATTCTCCGGCGTGGAGGATGTTGCGGCATATTGGAACGACAATTACGAAAGGCTGAAAGCGAAAACTTCGCTCTTTACGAAGACGTTTTACGACACCACCCTCCCGGAGGAAGTAGTGGAAGCGGTATCGGCCAATCTCACCATATTGAAATCCCCCACCGTAATGCGCCAGCACGACGGGCGTTTCTGGGTGTGGGAAGGTAGCGGAGACCGTTGGGGCAGTTGCCACGGCTCCTGCACACATGTATGGAATTATGCCCAGGCAATTCCACACCTCTTCCCGCGCATGGAGCGTTCCCTGAGAGAAACTGAATTCCTTGTGGACCAGGCGCTTGACGGGCATCAGGTATTCCGTGCAAATATCCCCATCAGCCCCGTCCACCATGACTTCCATTCCGCCTGCGACGGCCAGCTTGGCGGAATACTCAAGGTCTACAGGGACTGGAGGATAAGCGGCAACACAGAATGGATTAAGAAACTGTATCCCCGCATCAAGGAGAGCATTGATTACTGCATCCGTACCTGGGACCCACGTCATACCGGAGCCCTTGAAGAGCCCCATCACAACACGTACGACATTGAGTTCTGGGGGCCTGACGGCATGTGCACCAGTTTATATGCCGGGGCGCTTAACAGTTTCGTGAAAATAAGCAAGGCCCTCAAAAAGCCTTGCAAGGAATATGAGGCGCTTTTGGAGAAATCCGGAAAATATTTGACGGAACAGCTCTGGAACGGGGAATACTTCTACCAGAAAGTGCGCTGGAAGGACCTCAGTGCAGGCAATCCGGCAACGGCCCAGATGTTCCATGCCGGCTATTCCCCTGAGGCACTTGCAATACTTGAAAAGGAAGGCCCCAAATACCAGTATGGCACCGGATGCATATCGGACGGCGTAATTGGCTGCTGGCTCTCCCTGGTGTGCGGTCTGGACGAACCCATCGGCAAAGATTATGTGCGGTCACACCTGGAATCGATCTACAAGTACAACCTTAAACACGACCTTTCAGACCACGCAAATCCCCAGCGTCCGGGATATGCGGTAGGGCATGACGGCGGCCTTCTCCTTTGCACCTGGCCCCACGGCGGCAAGCCGGAACTTCCCTTCGTGTATAGTGACGAAGTCTGGACAGGTATCGAGTATCAGGTTGCCGCACACCTCATTTTTGAAGGCGAAGTTGAAAAGGGCCTGGACATTGTCCGCACCTGCCGTGAGCGCTACAACAGCGGCATGCGCAATCCCTTCAACGAATATGAGTGTGGCTCGTGGTACGCCCGTGCCCTCTCCAGCTACAGCCTCATTCAGGCTCTCACCGGTGTGCGCTATGACGCCGTTGACAAAACCCTTACAATAGACTCCCGCATAGGCAACGACTTCCGCAGCTTCCTTTCCACCGAAACCGGCTACGGCACCGTCGGCCTCCGTTCCGGCCAACCCTTCCTAGAAGTCGTCCACGGCACCATCCCCGTAAAGAAATACATAGTCAAATGAGAAAAATAGCAGTACTTGTTTTATTGGCCATTAGCGTAACGCCTTTGTTTGCGCATAGAGTGTCATCACCTTCCGGGAAGATAACTATTGAAGTTAAGGTGCAGTCAAAGAGGCCGGTGTATTCCATTTCTTATGCCGGGAAGACAGTTATTGCGCCATCGGAGGTAGGGTTTGACTTTGCCGAGGGATATTTTGGCGAAGGAGTTGCCATGGGGAAAGTCTCCAGAAGGAAAGTCAATGACGATTATAACCTTCCGGTTGGCAAGACCTCCCATGTGCATGCCGTGAGCAATGAGATGACCGTTTCGCTGGTGGAGAAAACCGGCTTGAAGCGCCGCGTTAACATGGTTGTGAGAGCGTTTGACGATGCCGTTGCCTTCCGTTATGAATTCCCGGAGGGGAATAACCAGCTTGCCATTAAGAACGAAGTACTGGACATTAACCCTGCCGGGGATCCCATGTTCACAGCGCTGCCGTTACCGGCCTTTATCAATACCCACGAGGGCCGGTATACCATAGGAAAGATTGCTGCACTGGAAGAGGGCAAGATAATGGATATGCCTATTACCATGGAGTTTCCTGGGCATATAATAATGTCCGTCACGGAAGCCAACCTTAGGGATTATTCGGGAATGTATCTGGTAAGGAAGGGCAATAAACTGACTTCACGCCTTTCGCCAAGGATGGACCATCCGGAACTGAGCGTTATTGCAAACCGCCCCCACAAGACTCCATGGAGGGTATTCTTTGTGAGTAATAAGGCCGGAGACATCATTGCCTCAAACGTGCTTACAACCCTTTGCGATCCCTGCACGGCGGAAGATTTATCCTGGCTGAAGCCCGGAAAGACAACTTTCCCCTGGTGGAACGACACCTGCGTCCCGGACACCACCTTCCAGGCCGGAAACAACTTCCTTACGGCCAAGTACTACATTGACTTTGCCGCCGACAGCGGCCTTGACTACCATTCTGTATACGGCTATGGAGACATGCCTTGGTACTTTGACGATGGCCCCAGCTTTGGCTGGGCCGGACCCAACGCGGACCTCACCAGGCCGGTTGGCCAGCTAGACTTCCCCGCAGTTTGCCGTTATGCCCACCACCGTGGGGTGGATATTCACGTTTGGCTTAACTGGCGCGCCCTGTACAAGGATATTGACCGCGTTTTTGACAAGTTCAATGAATGGGGCGTCAAAGGGATGATGGTGGACTTTATGGACAGGGACGACCAGGAGATGATCCTGATTCAGGAGGACATCCTCCGGAAAGCGATGGAGCACAAGCTCTTCATACAGTTCCATGGGGCAAGCAAGCCCTCCGGCCTGGTCCGCACATATCCAAATGAATTCACCCGCGAGGGCACCCTCAACTATGAAGTCTACAAGTGGGACGGCCTCACGCTTGGCCCGGACCATGACATCAGCATGCCATTCACCAGAATGGTTGCCGGCGCCGCGGACTATCACCTTGGCGGGTTCCGCGCCGTTACCACGGAGGAATACAAGCCGCGTTTCCACCGGCCGCTTGTAACCTGCACCCGTGCCCATATGCTTGGCATGTACATCGTCCTTGAAAGTTACCTCCAAATGGTGTGTGACGACCCCGAGGCCTACCGTAACCAGCCCGGATTCAAGTTCCTCTGCGGAATCCCCACCAATTGGGACGAAACGGTGGTTCCTGCGGCGGAGGTAAACAAATACGCGGTCATTGCGCGCCGCCACGGAAAGGACTGGTTCATCGGTGCTATAAACAACAGCGAAGCAAGGACGCTGGAAATACCGCTGGACTTCCTTGGAAACGGTATCTTCACAGCGGAAATATGCAGCGACGCCCCTGATTCCGCAGAGAATCCCAACCATATCCTTGAGTCCAGCATGGACGTTCAGGGCGGAACACTTACCATAAGCCTTGCCTCAGGCGGAGGCTTTGCGGCTAAAATAAGCCCTGCCAAGTGAATCTCTGCCGTGCTCTCATATTGCTATTGTTCATGACGGCTGTTGCCGTTGACCTTGCCTTTGGGAACTGCGATTTCTTCAGCATGTATGGCCTGGATGCATCTCCTGCCGGAGGCCCAGGAAAAGAACTTCCAGCGCTGTCCAATCATAGGGCAACACGTCTGGCCCAACGCTAACGTGGCCAAAACCTACGCCGGCGAAGTGTTCTACCTCTGGTCCTTCTACTACACCCGCGTCCGCTGGATGGATTCACAAATACAGACATGGTGAAAAAACAGTTACAGGGCTACAGCTAGATTGATCTTTTCGGCACCGCCCTTGTTGCTCCAGGCAATGACATTAATGTCCGAATTGGGGATATCCAGAATGTTGCCACTCGAAGCGAAGTTGTTGTTGCCAAAGGTCAGAAACCATGCTGACGGTCTCGAGTACTTCATAGATGCTCAACTCGGTTTTGGTCTCATGTTGAATGATTGCAACCATGCAGTAAGCGGTGATGGCAGCGTAGATTTGGATGCGAACAGCATTCTCCGTCTCGCCCCAGAACCTTTGGATATTGAGGTGCTGCTTCATCCATTTGAAGAACAGTTCAATCTTCCATCTGCTTTTGTAAAGGTTTGCAACTTCCAGAGCATCAGGGCTTAGCGCATTTGTAAGGAACACAAAGATACGGTCTTGTTCGTCATCATGGTACTCGATTCTACGAAGCACTTCCGGGTAGTCATGTCTGGACTTATAAACGGTAAGCCTGATAATGGAGTCCGAAAGGACATTCTTAGGCATCCGTCTCTTCCATCTGACATGTTGGTACTTGAGAGGGTTCTTGGCACGCACGAATGTTTTCAGAAGAATGGAAAAGTATACCCGGATATGAGAATTTGTATTTACTGAACGATCAGGCTCAAATTATGGCCCTTGATTATTTACGCAAGGGAATACGCAAGATCTTGGACCTATCTTGCAACAAGGGGCGTTATCTCAAGGTAACCCTGCGAGACAATAATAACGGACATAGAACATATTGGGTTCATCAATTAGTTGCCATTATTTTCGTCGATAACCCGGATGGTAAACCAGATGTGGATCACATAGATGGAAACCGTTTGAATAACGCTGCTTCCAACTTGCGTTGGGTAACGCATCAAGAAAACGTCGATAATCCGAACACTAAGGAAAAAAGAAAAACGAGGTATCACCGAGAAGGGGAGTTTGAAAGGCGTAGCGCTGGCCAGAAGAAAAGATTCCAACGGCCAGAAGAACTGGCGAAACTCCAAAAGGCTCGCGAAAAAAGATGGCAAAAGAAGCGGAAAGAAAACCCTCCTACAGAAAAATAATCGCGAAAAACCGTATCTTTGTGATGAAAAATGCACTCGGGAATGAAAAAAGTTTTTGCACCCCCATTTTGCACCCCGTCACAAGACGGAAAATATAACAAATTGATTATAAATCAACTACATAAATCCCCAACAATTGAATGGGAATGATGACACAGCAATTTGAAAAGATGAAGGCCGATTTCAGGGCGCAGTTCGGCACTTCCTTCGACTTCCTCCGCGACACCGCAATCTACTCTACGCCTCTGTACAAGTTCCTTGAGCGTATGCCCAAGGGGGCGGACCTCCACGCCCACGCAGACGCCATACTCCCGATGGCTATGCAGGTGGAGTTCCTCCGGGACCATCCGGAACTGGTTATTACGCCTGAGTGGCAGATCCGCTTCATCGGCCCTGGTGTGCCCTACGGCAGCCGTACTATGCAGGAATGCCTTGACGACGGCCTCACTGTAGAGGACTTCCGCCGCCAGTGGACTGTAGGGGGAGCACCCCGCAACGGATATATCTGGGACTGGTTCGAGGGCATTTTCACAAAGTGTGGAGCCATCTGCACCACCCCGGCCCTGGTTCAGGACTACTATACCCGAGTGATGCTTTACTACCATTCCATCGGTGTGGAGCATCTGGAGCTCAGGAGTCCTTTCTTCGGGACGCGCCAGGACGCCCAGGCACGTGCGGAGGCCTATATCAAGGCCCTTGCAGAGGTGCGTAAAGTCGATCCCGTGTTTACATTGTCGATTGTGGCCTGCGCCGGCAAGAACGACGCCTGGGACCCGCTCTTCGACCTTCTGATGGACAACGCCGTCTGGGTCTGGAAGAATGTGAAGGACGGGGAGTACGACCTTGTGAAAGCAATCGACGTTGTGAACGATGAAGACCGTTCCTACTCCCTTGCCCGCTATGAGGACCGCATCCGCAAGATCATCGTGGACAATCCCGGCCTTCGCCTTACCCTCCATGCCGGAGAGAGCCTCCGCGGAGAGAACGAGGAAATTGCCATAGCCCTCCGCTGCGGCATTGACCGCCTTGGTCATGGGTTCAACCTTTACAGGTATCCTGAGCTTGAGAAGGCCGTGCTGGAAAAGGGCATTCCCATGGAAATCTGCCCCGTCTCCAACGCCGCCCTGGGCTATTGCAGGGACTTTTCCAAGCACCCTGCCAAGAAGTACTGGGAAGAGGGCATTCCAATTGTAATATGCTCTGACGATGCCGCTTACCAGGCTCATTCGGCACTGGTTGGAGACTACCTTGCCGTAGCTGTGGGCTGGGACCTCTCCCTTGCCCAGGTGCGCCAGCTCTGCCGCATCTCCATAGAAAACTCCTTCCTCATCCCCGCCCGCAAGCAGGTCCTGAGGACATGGTTCAAGAACGCCTGGAAAAAATTCGAGGCCTCCTTTGAGTAGCCCCCGCGGCTTCAGCAGCCCCCGTGTGACCATCTCCGTCCCTAAAAACGGCCGATTTTAGGGATGAAAGCCCCGTTTGCCCCCCGCCGTCCGCAAAAATGGCGTTTTTCAGGGACGGCGGACCTATTTTGGGCCTTCCGTCCGCAAAAATGGCGTTTTTTAGGGACGAATTGCTATCTTTGTGAAAATTTTAACAGCTATGAGAGTTGCAGTTGTTGGAGCTACGGGCCTGGTTGGGTCCAAGATGCTCCAAGTGCTTGAGGAAAGGAAGTTTCCGGTGACGGAACTGCTTGCAGTGGCGTCGCCCCGCTCCTGGGGAAAAAGAATCTGGTTCCGCGGCAGGGAGTGGACGGTAATGAGTGCCGATGAGGCCATCGCTCAAAAGCCCGTTCTGGCCATTTTCAGCGCCGGAGGTGCCACCAGTGCGGAGCTTGCCCCCCGTTTTGCTGCCATCGGCTGCTACGTTGTGGACAACTCCTCCCAGTGGCGCATGGACCCTTCCGTGCCGCTGGTGGTGCCGGAAATCAACGCCGATGTCCTGGAGAAGGACAAGTACATTATTGCCAACCCCAACTGTTCCACTATCCAGATGGTGCTGCCCCTGGCTCCACTGCATAAGGCCTATGGTATAAAGAGAATAGTGGTGAGCACCTACCAGAGCGTCACCGGCGCCGGACAGAAAGGCCTGGACCAGCTCAACGCAGAGCGCGCCGGCGGCACCGGCACCAAGTTCCCCCACAGGATAGACATGAATGTGATCCCTCACATAGACGTCTTCCTCCCGGACGGCAGCACCAAGGAAGAGACCAAGATGGTGAACGAGACCAGAAAGATTCTCAGGGACGACAGCATCGCCGTCTCCGCCACCACCGTCCGCGTCCCCGTGATGGGCGGCCACTCGGAGAGCGTAAACATCGAATTCTCAAAACATTATGACCTTGTAGAGGCCCGTCGTCTTATGGCGGAGATGCCCGGTGTGGTCATCGAGGACGACCCCTCCACCAACCTCTACCCTATGCCCATAAACGCCTGGGAAAAGGACGACGTCTTCGTGGGCCGCATCCGCCGGGACAGCTCAGTAGAGAACGGCCTCAACATCTGGTGCGTGAGCGACAACATCCGTAAGGGCGCTGCCACAAACGCCGTCCAGATTGCCCAGGTGCTGTTAAACAACGGGTGGCTATGACCCTTTTCAAAGAAATATTGAGCATAGATTCCACCTCCGGAAAGGAGCGTGAGATGGCCCTGTGGCTCCACGAGCACCTTGAGGCCCCTGAAAAGGAGCTAATGGAAGTTGGCGACGGTACGCTGAACCTTTTCCTGAGATGGGGATCTCCTAAAGTGGTTTTCTGCTCCCATATGGATACCGTGCCGCCATATATTCCGCCCACTTTTGAGATGCCCGAACGCACCGGGCATGACGGAGTGGTCCGCGGCCGCGGAAGCTGTGATGCCAAGGGTCAGGTCTTTGCCATGTACACCGCATGCAAGCAGCTGGAAGCAGCCGGAAATACCGGCTTCGGCCTCCTTATCCTTGCAGGTGAGGAAACAGGTTCATGGGGTGCAAAGGCATTCTCAAAAACTGGCTTCGAAGCACCGTTCCTCATCGTTGGGGAACCAACTGAAAATAAGATGATAAGTGCCTCCAAGGGCACTAAGAGCTATGATTTGGTGTTCCACGGGAAAGCGTTCCACAGTGGATATCCGGAGCACGGAGTGAGTGCTGTGGAACGTTTTATAGAGTTCCACAACGCTCTAAAGGCAGTGAAGTTTCCAATTGACCCAGTGCTTGGAGAAACCACCTGGAACATTGGCCTCCTCAGAAGCGACAACCCGCAGAATATACTGTCTCCGGAACTCAGCTGCAGGATCTATTTCAGGACCACTTTTGCCAGCGATGCGGCGGTTCAGGACTATATGGCAGAGATTGCCGGTCAGGCTGGCAATGACGTTTTAGCCCGCGGCGGGGACCAGCCGGCAAAGTACGTGACGCTGCCGGGGTTTGAGACAGCACCGGCTTCGTTCGGGACGGACGCTCCGCATCTCACGGGCTTCGGCCACAAGATTATCTGCGGCCCCGGTACCGTCCTGGTAGCCCACAGGGACGACGAGCACATCCTCCTTGCAGACATCGAGAAGGCAGTTGAACAATACATCAGAATGTTTAAGGCGCTATGAAAATAGTTATAAGCGGATACGGCAAGATGGGCCATATGATTGAGAAGGAACTCAGGGCCCGCGGAATTGAGCTGGTGGAAGCCAGCGAGGACATCACTGCAACAAGGCCGAATGTGGCCAAGGAGTGCGTGTGCATAGATTTTACCACGCCGGACGCCATACGTTCAAACTACAAATTCATCGCTCAGAACTTCAAGGCCGCTGTCATAGGTACCACGGGCTGGCACGACATTGAGGCCGATGTAAAAAAAGCCTTCCAGGATGCCGGAACGCCCATGATTTACGCCTCCAACTTCTCCCTTGGCGTGAACGCGCTGGAGGCGGCTGTGAAGAAAGCGGGTCAGATGCTTAAAGGCAACGGATACACACCTTCAATTGAGGAAATCCATCATATCCACAAGCTGGACGCCCCTTCCGGAACGGCAATAACCATCGGCAAAATCATTGAAGAAAGCCTTGGCGAAAAACCGGAAATATCCTCCGTACGCGAGGGCGAAGTTCCTGGCATACACACCGTTACGCTGGATTCAAGCGTGGACAAGATCACCCTCCGCCACGAAGCCTACTCACGCGAAGGCCTGGCAAAGGGTGCCGTGGTTGCAGCCCTCCTTACAGAGGGCCTCAAGGGTGTTCACGAATTCTCGGAACTTCTCTAGATGTGAACTATGGAGCAGTCGGATTTGCCGCCGGCGAGTTCCATAACCACCTTGTCCACCTGTGTTCCTCCTTTGAAAGAGGTTGTTGTCTTCCAACAAACCGATTCTTGCACGCTCCGTCCCTGAAAAACGCCATTTTTGCGGACGGCTAGCGGAGGATGTCGTTGAGGATGCTGGAGGCGGCTTCCAGAGCGCCTTCACCGGGGCCCTGGATGACGAGAGGATACGGATGGAGTGCGCTGGAGACTATGATGGCGTTCTCCGTGCCCTTGAGGTTGAATGCAGGGTGTTCAGGGGCCACTTTGCGTATGCCGATGGAGGCCTTGTACCCCCTGGCAGCTTTTTCCAGCTTGGCCACGAAACGGAGCCGGCATCCCTTGGTGGTTGCTTCTGAATATAGATTGGCAAACTTGGGCTCCAGGCCTTCAAGGCCCTTGTAAAACGCCTCTACAGAGCCCCGCAGCAGTGATTCCGGTACCAGTGGAAGCACCTCTATGTCTTTTTCTTCAAGTTCCACTCCAGCTTCACGGGACAGTATGAGAAGCTTGCGAAGGGCATCCATTCCGCCAAGGTCCTTGCGAGGGTCCTTCTCAGTTAGACCGGCCTTCTGTGCTCGCAGAAGAAGCGATGCAAACGTGCTGTCCCCGGGCTTGTAATCACCCAGAATCTGGTTCATGGTGCACGAGACAACGGCTTCTATGGAAACCACTTTATCCAAAGAGTTTGCACCCTGGGCAATTGATCCAAGCATGGGAAGGGCGGCTCCTACGGTGGTTTCGTACCTGAAGGGAACGCCGTTCTCGCGGGCTGCGGCCTGCATGGCTCGGTAGTCTTCCATGGGAACTGCCAGGGAACGCCTGTTGGATGAGATAATGCCTATCCCTGCTTCCAGGAGCTCCACGTATCTCTTGTATAGCGTGTGGCTGTTGGTTGCGTCTATGAAGAGTGAACCCTTGGGGGCGTTCTTAATCACGGCTTCCACATAGTCCCCTTCTACGTTTATGCTTGGTTCACCGTCCAGACGGATTCCGTATTTCTTTGAATTGGCACGGCCGGCAATCCACAGAACCTTTCCGGTTCTTTCTTTCACATTGGCAGCCGTCCTCTTGATCATCTGTCTCAGGGCACTTGCGACGGCGCCGTCACCAGCCACGAACAGGTGAACCAGCTTTGCCGGCAAAACCTGGAAATATGCCTTGTGCAGCGCCAGAAGGGCGTTTTCAAGTACGGCGTGACGCACTGAAAGGGTTATGCCTCCGTCCTTTTCCTGCATATCCACGGCCGCAATCTGCGCCCTCTTGAGCGCTCCCTGAGCCGTCCGTATTCCATCCTCAATGGACACTCCGGTACCCACGACACGGATGTTATCGCCGTCCGATGCAATACCTATCCAGCCTGGAGCGTCAGGTTCTGCTCCAATCACGGTAAACTGGCCGTTTGGAGCAAAGGTGTTGCGGATTTCTATGTCTATTCCGGCTTCCATTGCGGGAGCAACGGTGGGTGCATAAAGCACCTTGGCACCGTGCGATGCCATATCCAGCGCGGCCTTGTATGACATCCTGGGGATGGTGCGTGCTGCAGGGACCTGCTTGGGGTTGGCAGTCATCACACCGGGAACATCGGTCCATATCTGGAGGCTTTCCGCTTTCACGGCTGCCGCAAAAAGGGCTGCAGAGTAGTCCGATCCGCCGCGGCCAAGTGTTGAAACCTTTCCGGAGACCTCGCGGCAGATGAAGCCGGGCGCCACAAATATCTCCGTATCAGGACATTCCCTGACTGCTGCAACTATGCGGCCGAAGGTTTCTTTCTCATCTCCTTTCACCACGAGGTCCCGGGAGTCAAGCCACTTTACAGCGTACCCTTCAGTTTCCAGCTTGGCGCAAAGTATTGTGGTGGATAGGAGTTCTCCGAAGGTCACTTTCTCATCCTCCGGCGCGGCATACATCTGGGCAAAAAGGCCGTCAATTCTCTCAAGGACATCATCCCTCTGGGAGCCGGTGAAAAGCCTTCTCACTATGTTGTTATGCCGATCAACTATGCTTTCCAAAGCTGCTGCATCCCCATCCAGAAGGGCGTCCGTACAGCCGCTTATGGCGGAACTCACAAGAATTACGGTGCCTTTTTCCGCTTCACGTTCCACAATATCCAGCACGCCGGACATTGCTGTAGCACCTGCCACGGAACTGCCGCCGAATTTCAGCACACGGTATGCCTTGGTTAAAAACATCGCACAAAGATAAAAAAACTTCACCACACTTTCTTCACCCATCCACCAAAACACCCCATTTCCGTGGACAAACCCGGGAAAATGCCAACTTGTCCACCAAAACGGCCATTTTCGTGGATGGGGGGGCGTTTAAGATCCCCGATCAGGTCCGGGATGACAAAAAGGAGGTCGGGAATGACGAAAAGGAGGTCCGAAATGACGAAAGGACCCCGGAATGAAAAAAATGTGTATCTTTGTAAGCTATGATTAAAGTGCTGGGCATATTCAGTTTTCTGAGCTTCGGATGGGCGGACGTGCTGGACATCCTTATGGTGGGTGCAATAGCGTATTTCCTGTTCAGCAGTATCAGGAAAGACTCCACTGTGCTCAACATAGTGCTGGTGCTGGTGATGCTGCTCATCCTGCAGGGAATTGTGTCCGTTCTGGGCATGAGGATGATGACAGTGCTGCTGAACGCCCTTCTGGACGTGGGTGTGCTGGCAATCATTATCATTTTCCAGCCGGAGATACGCCATCTCCTGAACCGGGTGGCGGTTAACTCTGGCCTTTCCAGACGCACCGGGGAGTTCTTCAACAGGCTTTTCGGCATTAAGGAAGAGCACATGGGAAGCCGCTCCACGGAAGAGCTGGTAGAGGCCGTCAGAACAATGTCGGCAGAAAAGACCGGAGCCCTCATAGTCCTGAGGCACAAATCCCCCATGGACGATTACATTGCAACCGGAGACAAGTTTGACGCAGAGATAAACCGTCGCCTCATAACCAACATCTTCTTCAAGAATTCCCCCCTGCACGACGGCGCGATGATCATCGTTGGCAACAAGATAGTTGCCGCGCGCTGCCAGCTGCCCATGACTAACCGTACAGACATCCCGGCCCATTACGGAATGCGCCACAGGGCGGCCATCGGCCTCAGCGAAGATACGGATGCGGAGATCCTGGTGGTGTCCGAGGAAACCGGCAACGTGAGTTTTGTCCGAAACGGGGAAATCCGTACGGTAAAAGACATAAAAGAGCTTAGGACGCTGCTTGGAAGCGCAATGGAGGAGCAGAAATGACAGACCGCAGGCTGGAGGCTAAACTTGGTTTCGACCGCATCAGGACCGCCGTCCAGGCACGCTGCTCCACGGAGTACGCTGCCGGAAGGGTAGAGGCGGAGGAGTTCTGCACCGACGCCGCGGAGATACATCGGCGTCATCTCCTTGCCGACGAGATGCGCCTTATCCTCATGTTCGAGGAAAGCTTTCCCACCAGCGGCTACATAGACGCCATCCCATTCCTGGAGCCCATCGGCAAGAACGGTTCCATAGACGTGCTTTCACTGGGAAAGCTGCGCACCCTTCTGGATACCCTCACTAAAGCGCTGAGGTTCTTCCATTCCGTAAAGGAAGGCATCTATCCCAACCTCCAGCACCTGGCCTCAGGAATAACCGCCCCGGCCGATGTAAAAGCGGCCATAGACAGCATCCTGGACCGGAAAGGGGAAATAAAGGATACGGCGTCGGACCAGCTGTATTCCATACGAAAGAGCATCAGGGACAAGGAACTGGCCATCTCCAAGAGGATGAACTCCATCCTCCGCCAGGCCCAGCAGGAAGGGATAGTTGAGGCCGATGCCTCCGTCTCCATCCGCGACGGCAAGATGCTTATCCCCGTGAGCTCGGCCAAAAAGCGTCAGTTCCCGGGCGTGGTGTACGATGAATCGGCCACCGGAAAAACCACCTACATAGAGCCGGCGGAGATCGTGGCCCTGGAAAACGAGATTGCAGAGCTGTACTTTGCCCAGACCAGGGAAATAGCCCGCATCCTGTACGAGTTCTCGGAGTTCCTGAGACCCTTTGTACCTGAGCTCATAGCCGGCGCCACCTTCGTGGGAGAGCTGGACTTCAATATGGCAAAGGCCTATGTTGCGCTTGACTACAGGGCCGGAATGCCCATCGTCTCCGAGAGTGGTGAACTGGGGCTCAGAAAGGCCCGCCATCCGCTTCTGGAGGCATCCCTGAGGAAGGAAGGCCGCCAGATGGTCCCGCTCACCATAACCCTTACTCCGGCAAAGCACATCCTCCTCATCTCCGGCCCCAACGCCGGCGGAAAGAGCGTCTGTCTAAAAACCACAGGACTCCTTCAGTACATGTTCCAGTGGGGTATGCTCATCCCCACGTCGGAAACATCGGAACTGCCTGTATTCGAGCGGATTATGGTGTCAATCGGCGACGACCAGTCCCTGGAGAACGACCTCTCCACCTACAGTTCCTTCCTTGCCGATATGAAGGAGATGCTTGCCGCAGCAGGCCCAGGGACGCTTGTCCTCATTGACGAGTTTGGCTCCGGAACTGAACCTGCGGCCGGAGGTGCCATAGCGGAAGCCATCCTGCATGCCCTTGACACCAAGGGAGCCTACGGAGTAATCACCACTCACTATACCAACCTGAAAGTTTACGCATCGGCCCCGGAAAGCGGAGTGCTCAACGGAGCCATGCAGTTCGATGCCGCCACTGTGCAGCCGCTCTTCCGCCTGGAAACCGGCCTTCCCGGCTCTTCCTTCGCCTTCGAACTGGCCAGAAAGATGGGTCTTCCGGAGGCCATCGTCCACGATGCTGAGGAGCGTGCCGGAGAGTCTTTCGTGGATATGGAGCGCAGCCTCCGCAAGATTGCCCGCAGCCGCCGGGTCCTGGACGAGAAACTTACCCGCATCCGTGCCACGGACAAAACCCTGGAAGGTCTCACGGACAAATATGAGAAGGAACTCACGGACCTTCAGGGCAAGCGAAAGGCCATCCTGGAAGACGCCCGCAAGGAAGCGGAAAAGATAGTGAAAGACGCCAACCGCCAGGTAGAGAACACCATCCGCACCATACGCGAGTCCCAGGCAGACAAGGCCCAGACCAAGCAGGCCCGCGAAGAGCTGCAGGGCTTCCTTGGCGCCCTTGCCGACGGCCGCCGCTCCCGTGACAACTACATAGAGGGCAAGCTCAAGACCGTACAGGAGCGTAAAGAAAAGGAAGCCGCCCGCAAGCGCCGCCGCGGGGAAACCATTTCCCAGGCAGAGCAGAAGGAGGCGGAGGAAAAACGCCTTGCCGCCTTCCGCAGCGCCCCGCTCAAGGTAGGGGAAAAGGTACGCCTCAAGGACAACGGCATGGTGGGTGAGGTTGCCAAAATAAGCACCAAGGCCGTGTCTGTGGTCATAGGCAACATAACCACAAAACTGCCACTGGACCGCGTAGAACGCATCACCGCCGGGGAGTTCAAGGCTGCTGCGCCAAAGCCCTCGGAGCGTCCCCGCCAGGTCTACGACTCCTCCATCCAGGAGCGAAAGGCCCGCTTCAAGACAGAAATAGACCTCCGCGGTGAAAGGGTGGCCGACGCCCTTGACGCCGTAATGAAATATATTGACGATGCCATAATGCTGGGAGTTCCTTCGGTGCGAATTTTGCATGGAAAAGGGACGGGAGCTTTGAGGGAAGAAATCCAGAAACTCCTCAGAACCGTACCCGGCGTGGCTTCTGCCCGTGACGAAGACGTGCGTCTTGGCGGAAGCGGCGTCACAATAGTGACATTTGACTAGAACCAATGAACCTGCAACCTGATTCTAAGATAGGAATGAAGGGAGAGCAGATGGCCTGCGACTTCCTTGAAACCAGAGGACATCACATACTTGCCCGCAACTGGCGTGGCGGTCATCTGGAAATAGACATAGTTTCCGAAGCCCCGGACGGCGTTCACTTCGTGGAGGTGAAGGCCCGTACGGCTCCCGTCATGGCACCGCTGGACAAGCAGGTGTCCGTCGTGAAGCGCAAGCGCATCTGCGCCGCTGCCATGCAGTATCTCAACACCAACTCCATGGATGGCCGTGAGGTCTATTTTGACGTAGTCTCCGTTACTTTCGAAGGCTCGCAGTCAAGAGTCCAGTACTATCCCCAGGCCTGGATTCCCATGTTCACCTGAACCAACCAACACTAACCCATAATCAATAGCATGAACGCCCACAGATATTGCGTCATAATGGCCGACGGAACCGGCTCTCCGTACCAGCTCCGTCTCACATATGACCGTTTTCTCAATGTTGTCCCGGCGGAAAATATACTTGTTGTCACCCTTGCCCGTTTTGCCGATGAGGCCGCGCGCATCCTTCCCGAGCTTCCGAAGGAGAATCTTCTGCGTGAGCCATCGGCCCGTAAAACCGCGCCCTGCATGGCCTACGCCGCATATACTCTGCTGACAAGGGACCCCGGGGCAACCATAGTCGCAACCCCCTGGGACCTTGTCATCCGTGACAACGAGCTCTTCACCCGCACCCTTTCCGAGGCCTTCGACTACGTAGAGGCCAACGACGTCCTCATGACCCTTGGAATAGTCCCCAAGACTGCCGATACCAACTTCGGCTACATCCAGGTAAAGGAAGGCCGCAACGCCCACCTCATGGCCGGGCCGCTGCAGGTAAAGACATTTACCGAGAAGCCGAGTGCAGAACTGGCAGAGGTCTTTGTCCGTACCGGAGAGTTCTTCTGGAACAGCGGTATCTTTGTATGGAAGGCCGCCACAATAGTCTCTGAGATGGAAAAATACATCCCCGAGGTTACGGAACTCTTCCATGGCTGGCAGGAGCACATAGGGGAACACATCTTTGTGGAAAGGGCATATGCAGAATGCCCCAAGGTGTCTCTTGACTACGGCGTCATGGAGCGCACCTCAAGGGCAATGTTGTATCCAGCCCGCTTCGGATGGGCCGATATTGAAAGGCTATAATCTCGGCACGGACTCATAAAAAATAATAAGGTTGTGAAAAAACCTGTTCATAACTTTTGGAAAATCAAGATTTTAATCGTATCTTTGCGGTCCGCAATTGTGCCCAAGTGGCCTACAATGCGTTGTAAATATTTAAGTAACAATTAATTAACATTCAACCAATGCCTGGTTTAATTGGAAAGAAAGTCGGAATGATTTCCGTCTTCGGTGCTGATGGAAAGAATATTCCATGCACCGTCATCGAGGCTGGTCCGTGTGTTGTCACGCAGGTTCGCACTGTTGAAACCGATGGTTACGAAGCAGTTCAGCTTGCCTATGACGAAAAGAAAGAGAAACGCACCAGCGCGGCCCTGAAGGGTCATTTTGAAAAGGCAGGAACTACTCCCAAGAAGAAGCTCGTGGAATTCCCCGCAGACTTCGCAGGAGAGCTCAAGCTTGGAGACATCGTCACCGTAGCAGACGTCATCACAGAGGATGTGAAGTACGTTGACGTAGTCGGTACTTCCAAAGGTAAGGGTTTCCAGGGCGTCGTGAAGCGTCACGGCTTCGCCGGCGTCGGTGGAGAGACCCACGGTCAGCACAACAGGCTCCGTCACCCTGGTTCCATGGGTGCATCCTCATGGCCGTCCCGCGTTTTCCCCGGCATGCGCATGGCAGGCCACATGGGCAACGAGCGCGTTAAGGTTTTCAACCTTGAGGTCCTCAAAGTAGACGCGGAGAACAACATGCTCGTCATCAAGGGTTCCGTTCCCGGAGCCAAGGGTTCTTACTTAATTCTGGAGGCTTAATTATGGAATTATCTGTTTACAAGATTGACGGAACTCTTTCCGGTAAGAAAGTGGTTCTGGACGAAAAGGTCTTCGGTGTAGAGCCCAACGACCACGTCATCTATCTGGACGTCCTCCAGTATCTCGCAGCTCAGCGTCAGGGTACTGCACGCACCAAGGATCGCAGCGAGGTTGCATATTCCACCAAGAAGCTCGGTCGCCAGAAGGGCGGCGGCGGCGCACGCCACGGTTCCCTCAAGGCCGGTATCTTCGTAGGCGGTGGCAACGTATTCGGTCCCAAGCCGCGTGACTATCGTTTCAAACTGAACAAGAAGGTGAAGCAGCTCGCACGTTTCAGCGCCCTCTCTTACAAGGCCGCCGACAACGCCATCACCATCGTAGAGCCCTTCGCCATGGATGCTCCCAAGACCAAGGAACTCCTCACCATCCTTGCCAACATCAAGGCCGGTGACCGCAAGGTCCTCGTGGTTCTCCCGGAGAATTCAGACAATATTTTCCTGTCGTCCCGCAACCTTCAGAATGTGAAGGTCATCACCGTTGACGAGATCAATACCTACGCCATCATGGACGCCAATTCTCTGGTGCTCGTGGACGGTGTCCAGGATATCCTCGCAGCAAGAGTAAAGTAAAGGAGAAAAGAAAATGGGTATCTTAATTAAGCCAATCGTAACCGAGAAAATGACGGCTGAGGGCGAAAAGCTCAACCGTTACGGTTTCATCGTGGACCGCAAGGCCAACAAGCTCCAGATCAAGGCTGCCGTTGAGCAGGCTTACGGAGTTTCCGTCGCAGAGGTCAACACCCTCAACTACCACGGAAAGCGCAAGCAGCGCTACACCAAGGCCGGACTTCTTCGCGGTCGCACCAACCACTTCAAGAAGGCATACGTCACTCTTGCAGGTGAAGACAAGATCGATTTCTACGCTAACATCTAGTAAAGGAGGAACTTAAATATGGCAATCAAGAAATACAAACCGGTTACTCCCGGACAGCGCAACAAGGCCATCAGCTCCTTTGAGGAAATTACCGCAAAGAAGCCTTACAAGCCCCTCCTGGAACCCCTCAAGTCCTCCGGCGGACGTAACAACACCGGTCAGATGACCGTTCGTTACCGTGGCGGCGGACACAAGAGAATGTACCGCCTTGTGGACTTCATCCGCAACCGCGACGAGTTCAAGGCCACCGTTCTCACCATTGAGTACGATCCCAACCGCAGCGCACGCATCGCCCTCATTCAGTACGAAGACGGCATGAAGAGCTACATCCTCGCTCCCAACGGCCTCCAGGTGGGTCAGGTAGTGGAAAGCGGTGCAACCGCTTCTCCGGACCTGGGCAACTGCCTGCCTCTGGCCAACATCCCTGTAGGTACTCTGGTACACGCTATCGAGCTCCGTCCCGGTCAGGGCGCCGTCATGGCACGTTCCGCCGGCACTTATGCACAGCTCGCAGCTCGCGAAGGCAACTACGCCATCCTCCGTCTCCCTTCCGGTGAGACCCGCATGGTTCCCGTAGCATGCCGCGCTACCGTAGGTACCGTATCCAATCCGGACCATAATCTGGAAAGCTACGGCAAGGCCGGCCGCACCCGTCACCTGGGTCGCCGCCCCCACAACCGTGGTGTTGTCATGAACCCTCACGATCACCCCATGGGCGGTGGTGAAGGTCGTGCTTCCGGCGGACATCCGCGTTCCCGTAAGGGTCTGCCTGCAAAGGGCTACAAGACCCGCAACCCGAAGGCCGTGTCCAACAAGTTCATCATTGAAAGACGTAAGAAATAACGGAATAAACTAACAGATTATGAGTCGTTCACTTAAAAAAGGACCGTACATTCAGGAAGCTCTCGAGAACAGGATTCTCGCTATGAATGACGGCAGCAAAAAGAAAGAGGTTGTCAAGACTTGGTCCCGCGCCAGCATGATTTCCCCTGACTTTGTGGGCCACACCATCGCAGTTCACAACGGCAATAAGTTTATTCCCGTTTACGTTACTGAGAATATGGTCGGTCACAAGCTCGGAGAATTTGCTCCCACCCGCATTTTCCGCGGCCACGCAGGCAACAATAAGAAATAATGTTTAAAGGATTGACATTATGGGAAAGAGAAAAAGACTGATGGCCGAGCGCCTGAAAGAGACCAAGAAGCAAACCGCTATAGCAAAACTTAACGACGTTCCTACCTCCCCCCGGAAGATGCGCCTTGTCGCAGACACCGTTCGTGGCGTGGAAGTGAACCGTGCCCTGGACCTTCTCCACTATTCAAAGCGTGATGCATCCATCCGCCTGGAGAAACTCCTGAAGAGCGCCATTGCAAACTGGGAAGCAAAGAACCCGGAGCAGACCAAGGAGCTCGAGTCCGGAAACGTGATTGTCAAAACCATCATGGTTGACGAAGGACGCACCCTTAAGCGCATCCGTCCCTGCCCTCAGGGCCGTGCCGGTCGCATCCGCAAGCGTTCAAACCACGTCACCATCGTTCTTGACGTCAAAAAAGCAGTGGAGGAATAAACTATGGGACAGAAAACAAATCCTATCAGCAACCGTATCGGCATCACCCGTGGTTGGGATTCCAACTGGGTAGGTGGCAATTACGCAGAAAAGATCGCTGAAGACTACGAGATCCGTAAGTATCTGGGCAGCCGTCTGGCAAAAGCCAGCCTCTCCCGCATCATCATCGAGCGCACCCTTAAGCTCGTTACCGTCACCATCCACGCCGCACGTCCCGGTGTCATCATCGGCAAGGGCGGTCAGGAAGTTGACAAACTTAAGGAAGAACTCAAGAAGGTTACCGGAAAGGATGTCCAGATCAACATCTTCGAGGTAAAGCGCCCTGAGGTTGACGCCACAATCGTGGCCGATTCAATCGCCCGCCAGATCGAAGGCCGTGTCTCCTACCGTCGCGCCATCAAGATGGCTATCGCCACCGCAATGCGCGTAGGTGCAGAAGGCATCAAGGTTCAGATCAGCGGCCGTGTAGGCGGCGCCGAAATCGCCCGCAGTGAGATGTTCAAGGAAGGCAGGACCCCGCTCCACACCTTCCGTGCCGATATCGACTACGCACTTGCAGTGGCTCACACCCAGATGGGTACCATGGGTATCAAGGTGTGGATCTGCAACGGCGAGAAATACGGCAAGCAGGACCTCTCCCCCAACGCCGGCTTCGCAGCCAATTCCGCAGCCCCCGGCGCAGGCCGTCGTGAAGGCGGTCGCGGTGAGCGCGGAGAGCGTGGTGCCCGTGGCGGCCGTGGCGGTCGCCGTGAAGGCGGACGCGGAGAACGTCGATAAGACTTTGCTCTTTATGAAAGAGGCTGACTCTCTGAGTTGGCCTCTTTTTATGTATGGGCTTTATGTTGTGGGTTTGACCTGCTGCACGTCGGTGTTTTCCGAAACTTAAACCGCACTTTGTGCCGTATAAGGCCGATTTTGTCGTTTACCCACTCTCCTATCACAGGGGTAAACGACGCTATAGTGCCCCAGAAG
>JAFRPW010000035.1 GCA_017428945.1 Bacteroidales bacterium
CGACCTTCTGCCTGGCAACTGGAAACCCGTGACAAAGTAAGTCTTACCATCATCCAACCCACACAAGAAAACTACGACTGACATCTCACTGATGCCAGTCGTAATCTCACTTTGTCAACACGTACTTCATCGAATGCTTACTTTTATTTGGCGTAAGGAAGTTATTGAAGCCGAAAATAATCCTGATTTATATCAAGTAGAAGATCCTTCCTCAAATAGAAGTCATAAATATGAGTAAAAAAAGAATACAAAACAATTCGTTAGAGTACAATAGTATTCTTAAGAATATTTATAGCGGCGACTTTGAGTTTTTGTCTTCAAATCTGGATAGTATTGCCAATATCAATGAAACAGATTGTAATGGGGATACTTTACTGAAGCATGCCGTTGTTTATCATCGACATCGTTTAGTAAAGTTTCTACTTGACAAGGGAGCAAATCCTGATATCATTGGGAAAGACTTGTTCCCTCCCATTCATGCATCTATACAGTCTGGTGACTTGTTTATGACTCAAATGCTTTGTGACGCAGGGGCTAATCTTAATATAACGGACAGATTTGGTAATAATGCTTTATTTAGAGCGTTATTCTCGCATTGCAGATGGAGTCATCATCTTATTGCGTATTTGCTGGAAATAGGCGTTGATCCTAATCACAAGAACAATTCCGGCATTTCAGCGAATGATGTGGCTGATAGTATTGCGAATTATGATTATGCCCCCTTATTCTCTATTCCCGATGATTATAGAAATATGATGTTTAGGGTTGTGTTAACTTCTGAACAAGTATTACACGGAGCCCCAATACAGTATGTTTATTTATATGCTCCAGATAGAGTATGGGAGTTTCAATCCGAAATACATCCTGCCCCTAAAGACATCAGAGTCGTTGAGTTTTCCAAATTAGACAATTTGTTTTCTAATCATTTAGAAATAATGAGTAGTATTCATTTAAACCAGTATGCTTATAGATTATCGCCTTATAGCTCGCATTGGGTCATTGACAACATAGATTTATTCTCTTGTTATAGTGGTGCAGTTATTTAACTCGACATTCCCTTATAGCACTGCCGTTTTTCCGGACAGGTGCCTGGGTCAAAAATAAAAAATAGTATCTTTGTATGCTTTATGTATATGAATCGAATCATACTTGGAATTGACCCCGGAACCCAGCTGCTGGGTTTCGGGATCATTCGTTCCATTGGGAAGAAGGCGGAGTACGTGGATATGGGCGTACTGGACCTGAGGAAGGAGAAGGATGCCTATGTGAAGCTCAAGGCAATCTACGACACCATAAGCGAGGTCTGTAAGAGCTATCATCCCACGGAACTTGCCATCGAGAGCCCGTTCTACGGGAAGAACGCCCAGGTGGTGCTCAAGCTGGGCCGCGCCCAGGGATCGGCAATGATAGCCGCGCTGGAGTACGGTGTTCAAAGCGTCACTGAATATGCGCCAAGAAAGGCAAAAGAGGTTATTGTCGGCAATGGCGCCGCGTCCAAGGAGCAGGTGCAGCTTATGCTTGAAAAGCAGCTTGGCGTGAAGTTGGAATCACGCTATCTGGATGCCACCGACGCCCTTGCAATTGCCCTCTGCCACCATTTCCAGACCAATAATCCAGTTGCTGCAGCCAAGGGCAAGGGTGGCTGGGAGCAGTTCTTGAAGGATCACCCCGAAAGAATTAAATAAATTATTCAAAAACTGCCTAAACCTTGGGCGCGTGCGCGTGTCTAATGGGGAGTTAACAGTGTTTTATGGTTAGAAAAGCATTCGTTGCCATTCTGGCAGCATTAGTCTCACTCAGCGCGCTCGCGCAGACGCACAAGGTAGACGTCGTCCTCAAGGACGCATCAAACGGAGAGCCCATAGGCTTTGCCACGGTATCACTCACGCAGGAAAAGGGCACTCCCAAGTATGCCCTTACTGACGGTGAAGGCAAGGCCACCCTGGAAAAGGTCCACAACGGAAAATATACCTTCAAGGCAGAGATCATGGGTTATGTGACGGTGGAAAAGACCGTCACCGTGGAAGGTCACACCAACCTTGGAGAAATCAAGATGGAACTTGACTCCAAGGTGCTTGACGCCGCATCCGTATCGGCAGTGGGCAACCCAATCATCATCAAGAAAGATACGGTGGAGTATAATGCATCGTCCTTCAAGATAAGCGAGGACAACATGCTGGTAGACCTCCTGAAGAAGCTTCCGGGCATAGAAGTGGAGTCGGACGGTACCATCACCAGTAACGGCGAGACCATCTCCAAGATTACCATTGCCGGCAAGACCTTCTTCCTGGACGATCCCCAGCTGGCCTCCCAGAACATTCCCGCCAAGCTCATCGAGAAGGTGAAGGTGGTGAAAAAGAAGAGTGAACAGGCGGAATTCACCGGCATTGACGACGGCGAGGAAGAGACCGTAATAGACCTCACCGTCCAGCGCGGTATGATGAACGGCCTGTTCGGGAACGTCATGGGCGGCGCCGGTCACGATGTCCCCTCAACGGGCACCGGAGACTTCCGCTGGCAGAGTTCCCTCATGGGCGGAAAGTTCACGGAGAAAACCCAGATCAGCGTCATCGCCAACGCCAACAATACCAATAACCGCGGCTTCAACGACTTCACTTCCAGCATGATGGGAGGTATGATGGGCGGCGGCGGCATGATGGGCCGTGGCGGCGGAATGGGCGGCTGGGGCGGCTCCAACGGCATTACCACCTCATGGATGGGCGGCATTAACGGCAACTGGGATCTTCTTGGGGACAAGATGCAGCTTGGCGGCAACTACCTCTACAACGGCTCCAGGACCGACGTCGAAGAATCTTCCTACAAGGAGACCTACCGCGACGACGGATCGGCCCTCATATCCGACTCCGACGGCATGAGCACCCGTTTCACCAACGGCCACCGCTTTGGCATGCGCCTGGAGCACAAGTTCTCAGAGAACACGTCCATCCTGTTCCAGCCGCAGTTCAACTTCGGCAGCGGCAACTACCTGCAGCAGAGCGGCTTCGACACCGACACCCGCGCTGCGGACGGCACCAGGACCAATACCAACGACGGTTTCACCCACGGCAGCGGCGCCAACAATAACTGGAGCACCAGGGGTTTCCTCCTCCTGCGCCAGCGCCTGGGAATTCCCGGCCGTACGATATCGGCAAACGTGGACTGGAATATCTCACGCAACAAGATGACGGGCTACAACCAGTCACTCACCAATTCAGTTGCCGGTGCAGACTACGTTAACCAGTACATCGACCAGAAGTCCAACAGCGAAAGCGCCGGAACCAGGATCGTCTACACTGAGCCTCTGGGCAACTACTTCTATCTGGAAGGCAGCTACAATTTCCGCTTCTCACAGAGCACCTCGCTCAAGGATACATATGACAGCGGAGTATACGACTGGACAGGCATTGGCTATGACCGCAACCTCCACAGGATAGTGGATGCCGCCGGGGAGCCGCTTGCGATCCTTCCTTTTGATTTCACCAACTATAACAGCGGTACAAAGAACGACACCTACTCCAACAGCATCCTCAATATAAACCGCAACCATAACATGGGTCTTGCGTTCATGTACCAGAAGGAGCAGGCCCGTGCCCAGATAGGTATTTCCGCAATTCCTACCAGCACAACCAACCTTACCAACGGCAAGGGTTATGAGAGCAATGTCTGGAACTTCTCCCCGCGTGCAATGGTGTTCTACGACTTCAACGAGAACTCCAATATCCGCCTGTTCTACTTCGGCCGCAGCGCACAGCCTTCAACCTCACAGCTGATGCCTGTCATGGACAACTCCAATCCACTGTCCATGAGCCTTGGTAACCCTTACCTGGAGCCGTATTTCAACCATAATCTCCGCTCCGAGTGGGAGTTCTCCAACAAGCAGACCTTCTTCACCGCACGCGTGAACGTGCAGGGCGGAATGGTCCAGAACCCCATCACCAACGCCACCTGGTACGACAATAACGGCCGTCAGTATTCTTTCCCCGTGAACGGCCACAATACCTACAACGGAAGTGTCCGTGTCATGATAAACGCCCCCATCGCAAAGAGCGGGTTCTCCATTTCCAACATGGCAAACGCTTCATATTCCAAGAGCGGCAGCTTTGTGGGGTCAACAGACAAGAAGTTGGACATGAGCGGCTACTTCAACGCAGCTGGGGAGTTTGACTATGAGGCCTTCCACAAGCATTACTTTGAAGACAGCTCCACGGCCTGGGACGCCGATTTCCTTGACAACAGCACCCGCAACCTCAGCCTCATGGAGCGCATCCGCCTCACCTACAGGGACGACCACATTGAAATAATAGGTAGCGCCCGTACCCGGGTGAGCAAGCCCTGGTACACCATTCAGGAAGATGTCGCCGCCACCTGGAACAACCAGGCATCTGGTTCCTTCAAGTGGACTCCCGGCACCAGCGGTTTCGAAATCTCTACCGAGGCCCGCTACAACTGGTACAACGGCTACACCACGCCTCAGGACCCTCAGTTCATATGGGACGCCTCCATGTCCATGCCAATCTTCAAGCGCCAGGCCACAATTTCTCTCAAGGCATATGACATTCTGGAGCAGGGCCGTAACCTCAGGGTCAATGTGACGGACAACTACTATCAGGAAACCCGCAACAACACTCTGGGCCGATATGTAATCCTCTCCTTCACCTGGAGGTTCGGCAACTTTGGCGGCAACCGCGACGGAATGCGCGGCGGTCCCGGCGGTTTCCGCGGCGGTCCAGGCATGGGCGGCAGAAGACCTTTCTAGTTTTGGTGGATAGGTGGCTACATTGATGCGGTGTAGCTGCGCCATTTTTCGATGAGGGCGGTCATGTCCTCCGGGAGGGGTACTTCGAAGAACAGCCTTTCACCGGTGCGTGGATGGGTGAAGCCCAGCGTTCTGGCATGGAGAGCCTGGCGGGGGCATAGCTTGAAGCAGTTCTGGATGAACTGTTTGTACTTGGTGTATATGGTTCCCTGGCGTATTTCAGAGCCGCCGTAGCGCTCGTCGTTAAAAAGGGGATGACCTATTGAGCTCATGTGAACGCGTATCTGGTGGGTGCGGCCAGTTTCCAGGCGGCATTCCACCACTGTAATGAAGCCGTAGCGTTCAAGTACCTTCCAGTGAGTGACGGCCCACTTTCCCTTCTCGGGGTCATCGTACACTCGGAAACGGAGACGGTCGTTGGGGTCACGGCCGATTGTGCCCTCAATAGTTCCTTCGTCCTCCTGGATGTTGCCCCAGACAACGGCTGTGTATATCCGGTCTATGGAATGGACAAAGAACTGATCGGCAAGATTCAGCTGTGCCGGAGGATTCTTTGCAACCACCAGAAGGCCGCTGGTGTCTTTGTCTATGCGGTGAACAAGAACGCCCATGCGCTCGTCGTCAGCATCCGGCCCCTGGCTTATTCCAAGATGGAATGCCAGTGCATTCACAAGAGTGCCGTTGTAGTTACCGTGGCCGGGATGCACCACCATCCCGGCGGGCTTGTTGATGACCATGAGGTCGTCGTCCTCGTAAACTATGTCAAGGGGGATGTCTTCCGGGAGAATCTCAAGTCCGCGGCGCTCATAGGGCATCACGAACTTGATTACGTCCTGCGGGCGCACTATGTAATTTGCCTTGGCGGGGACATCGTTGACCAGCACGTAACCGGCCTCTATGGCCTTCTGGACGCGGCTGCGGGAGGTGTCTTCCTGATGCGTGGCAATGAACTTGTCTATGCGCACCGGCTCCTGGCCGCGGTCTGCCACCAGACGGAAATGCTCGTACAGGATGTCTTCTTCGTCGGTCATTACTCCGGAATCTTGCTGGTGTCCAGAGTGAGACTCAGGGATACGTTGGCGCCAAGGTTCTGGCGGGCGCCGGGGGCGGACCCTTGAGTATAAACCACGGCATTCATGGAGTCTGCGTAAGACTTGATGCCCTTGTCATAGGTTACTTTGCCCACGTTCAGGAAGTGGTCGTGAAGGGCATCCGTGGCGTTGACTATCTTCATGCCGGTAAGGCGGGGAACCGATGTGGAGTTGTCCTCTGAATTGACACCTACGGTAAGGTTTATGGTAGAGCCGCTGACAACGAGGTCTCCGGCAGCGAGTTCCTTGCCCTCACATGTCCAGGAAAGGACGTTGTTGGTGGCTATGTCGCGGACATAGTTAAGGCGTCCAAGGTTGAGGCCGCGGTTCTGGAGTTCCGCACGGGCTTCCGTCACCGAATAGCCGTAAAGGTTTGGCATAACCACCTTGCGGGGAACTATTGAATTTATTGTCAGGAATATGCTGCGGCCCTTCTTTACTGTTGCACCGGCCTTTGGTTGCTGGCGGTACACAACTCCGCCACCAAGGCGCCTCACGAACACGGAATCAACAACCTTCACTGCCACACCGGCCTCCTGAGCTGCCTTTTCCGCCTCCGGGACTGTCAGATTGGTGAGGTCCGGGGCGCTGACGGTTTTTCCGTGCCTTGTGATTACGTTAAGGCCGATTCCGGCCGCAAGGAATACCACCAGGAAGAACACCGCCGCCCCGATGACATTGCCCCATATCCATTTATGCTTGGTTGCCATAGACTTTTCCGTTTAATGGCGTAAAGTTACGAATTATTTTCATAACTTTGTCTCATATGAAAAACACCGCCGCCACATATCTTGTCCTTGCTCTCCTTTTCTGTATCCTCATGAGCCTGCCGTGGCTGGTGCCGCACTGCGGCGTGCTGGCCCTTGTGGGCCTGGTGCCGCTGCTTGTGATGGAGCGGCTTGCAAGCCAGAAGGGGACCAGGCACTTCTGGTGGTGGCATTACGGCACCTTCGTGGTATGGAACGCCATAACCACCTGGTGGGTTGCAAACGCAACCGTTGGCGGCGCCATCTTCGCCATCCTTGCAAACGCACTTCAGATGTCGCTGGTATTCGGTGCGTTCAGATGGGTTAAAAGGCGCCTTGGAGGCGTTCTTCCCTATGTTTTCCTTGCCGCGGCATGGATTGCATGGGAGAAGTACTACCTCACTGTGGCGGAGATCTCCTGGCCCTGGCTGGTTCTTGGAAACGCTTTTGCGGAAACCACATCCCTCATCCAGTGGTACAGCGTGACGGGCCATCTGGGTGGTTCCTTGTGGGTATGGCTGGCGAATCTTTCCGTGTTCGGGCTAATGGTATCCCTCTCCGACGGCCGCATGGCAAGGTGGACCTCAAAGGCACGCATAGCGGCCTTCGCAGCTGCTGCGATAGCTCTTTTCGGCCCCATGGTATGGTCTGCCTTCTGCAGGCCCAAGGCCCCGGAGGCAGTGGCGGAGGTAGTCATCGGCCAGCCCAATTTCGATCCCTACCATAAATTCCAGTCCCTTACCCAGGAGCAGCAGGACCGGCGTTTCCTGTCCCTTGTAGCCCCGCATGTCCCTGCCGGCATTCCCTCGCTGGTCATTGCCCCTGAGACATTCACCTCCCGTTTCTGTATAGATGACTTTACGTCCAACGCCAGTTTCCGCAGGTATCAGGATTTCCTGGAGGAACACCCGGACGCTACACTGCTTTTTGGGGCATCGGCCTACAACCAGACCGTCTCTTACGCAGCGCCTTCTCCGCTGTGTTACGACCTTGGCGCCAATGCCGACGGCCGGCACCTCTGGTATACCAGCCGCAACAGCGCCATAATGACGGACACTACCGGCAGGGCAGAGGTCTTCCATAAGTCAAAGCTGGTTGTAGGAACGGAGCTTACCCCTTATCCCAAGGTATTTGTCCCCCTTGAGAATCTCCTTGGCGGGAACCTCATGGGAAAGTGTGTCGGCCAGAAGGAACCCACCTGTCTGCACTGGGGGGACATCCCCGTCGGAGTTGCCGTCTGCTACGAGTCCGTCTACGGCGAGTACTGTGCAGAGTATGTCCGCCAAGGCGCCAGGATGCTGTCTGTCATTACCAACGACGCCTGGTGGGGGAACACCCCCGGATACCGCCAGCATTTCAGCTACAGCCGCCTCAGGGCCATCGAGACCCGCCGGTATGTAGCCCGCTGCGCCAATACCGGTATCAGCGCCATCATAGACCCTTCCGGAAATTATCTCAGCCAGACTCCCTGGTGGCAGGAAGCCGTCACATATGGCCATGTGGGCCTGTCCTCGGTGATTACTCCTTTTGTCCGATGGGGAGACATCACCGGCCGCGTCGCGGTGCTGCTTTTCGCACTTCTTTCGGCGGCCGCGGTTTTCAGACGCAGAAAGCGGTAGACTATTTGATATTAACCTGACAATAATTATATTTGCACAAATAACCATTAGCTTTTACCATGAAAAAACTCGGTATAGTACTAGCATGCATGCTGGCAGTGGCCCAGATGGCCTTTGCGGCTCCCAAGGATGGCAAGGTCAAATACGGCAAGAACATCTATTTCTCAGGAGAAGTAGAAAAGAATGTTCCCGCCGGAGCCGGCGCCCTGTATCTCAAGGTAGATAAGGATTCCAGTCCGGAAGTGGTCAACGGCATCTTCCGTGACAATATAATTGACGACGGCACCGTCCGCATGACAATCGCCAACGGCGACGTCGCCGTGATGGAGGGCCGCTTCATATTCGTCGCCCCCGTGGAAAAGGATGCCGTGGCATTCGAACTCATCCTTGAAAGGGGCACTATCAAAGTGGGCGGAGAGACATACACAGTCCCCACCAACATCAGTTTCGTAGTTGCTCCCGACGAGTTCCTGGGCGTCTCCTACCGCACCAACGACACCTTCTATACCACCATGCGCAAGAAAGGCTCCAACGCCATTTCCTACGGTCCTGTCCGTTCCGCCGGCTCCGACTTCGGCGCCCAGATGGCCAAGGTGGACAGCCTCCGCATCGGGGCAGACATGTACTATCCTCTTTCCGGCGGCCTCTGGCGCAACCGCCTCAACAAGACGGACTATATCGACTATAAACTTGGTCCCGACAACGGCTTCATTCCTGTCGCCATCCACCGCGTGAACCCCTTCGACGGCGGCGTAGTGGACTCCGACACCCCCGGCTCCATCTATGAAGACCAGGTCTACACCGGCGTCATCAGCTATCCCGACGGCTCTAAGTACGAGGGCACCTTCCATTACAACATCATCGTGGATGTCCGCTATGCAGACGGCACTTTCACCGGCAACAACGTCGTAGACACCTGGAAGGAAGGCCTCAACCTCACTGAGATAGAGCGTGAGCGCGTCCGCAAGATAGAGCGTATCAAGAATGAAATCGCCGCCATGGTCGCCCAGGCCGATACCACTACCGGCACCTTCACCGGCCGTCGCTACATCTCCATCAAGGATGCAGACCAGATTTCCTACCAGGGCACACCTGCATGGATCTTCCACCTTGATTACATAGACTTCACCAGCAAGGCAAAGGGCGGCATCATCACGGACAAGACACTCATCTATGCCGTCAACCAGGAAACCGGCGGCCTTGGCAGCATCCTCTATACCCAGGATGCCCCCGTCAGTGCCGGAGAGCCCGTCTCCTACATTGAGAGCGGCGCAAAGGTCTATGTCTGGAAGGGAGACGTTCCCCAGAATTACGAGAGCTTCTACGAGATACTTTCCGGTTACGATATCGCCCTCCGTTCAGAAAAGAACACCGGCGTCCGCTACTTCCTCAATGACGACGCCGCGGACACCCTCACCAAGGAAATCTGCAAGAAGATAGGCGTTCCCTACGTCTCCAAAGGCGAAGAGAATCTGGCAATCGCAGAATCCATGAATATGTAATTGATTGCAAACATCTACCAAAAATGGCGGCCGGATTCGGTCGCCATTTTTGTTGAGATGTAGAGATTCGAACTCTAACTGAGGGAACCAAAATCCCTAGTGCTACCATTACACCACATCTCAATACCGGGCTGCAAAGATAGTAAAAAAAACTAAAACAACGTCGGATGATTCTCATCCAGTTCTGAAAGCACTTTTTCCATTATGGCCTCGCGCATGAGAGAGGCCTTGGCGCGGACGCCGAAGCGGGTGCAGTACTCGTCGATGGCGGAAATCTCGCTGTCGTTGAAATACAGCACATAGCGGTTCTTCCTCAGGAGCATCAGCTTCTGCTTGGCCAGGTATTCGGGGTCTACCCCAGGTATTTTATTGCGGCGTGCCATGGGTCAGAGCTGGACGTAACGGTGCTGAACGACGCCCTTTTTGTCCAGCTGGATAACAAAGGGCAGCTGGGTAAGGTCAAACGTGTCCAGAAGCTGGTCTTTCTGCGGAACCTTGTCCATGTCTACAAGGAGCACCTTGACCTTGCGGGAGCCGGAAACAAGTTCCTCCACCTTGCCAAGAAGTTCCTGGCATGAAGAGCAGTTTGCAGAGTAGAATACTATGTAGGAGGGTTTTCCCTTAAGCTTTCCAAGCTGGTAAACACCTTCCTTGCTGCCTTTCACGAAGATGGGGAATGGCTTTCGGCGGAGCGTGCCGCTGGCGGCAATATCCGGAACCTGGGAGCCCACCGGAGTACGTGAGGTCATCTCGCTCAGGAACTCTCCCAGGGAAACTACCTGTGCCTTGTCTTCCGGGGTGTTCCAGACATCTTCCATCTTTATATATCGCTTTACAAAAGGTATTATCGCGTCCTTGTAGACTTCCCCCTTTTCCTGTGAGAGATAGTAAAGAAGGTCACCTTCCACCTGTTTGAAAGAGTCTATGTTGCCCTCCCCGAAGGTGCGGGCGGCAAGGTAATCGGCAATCTCCAGGATGTGTGAGACTTTGAGGGTGTCTCCATATGTAGCGAACATCTGGCGGTAGCGGGCGGTCTGGGATTCTTCCCCATAGGTGTATTTGCCGTCAGAGAACTCCCGCGAAAGGAGAACCTTCAGGGCCGGGGTGTCCAGGTTCCTGCCGATGATTACCCCCTGAGGGTCCACAAGGAACATCCTGGGGGTGCCCAGAACCCCGTACAGGCGCTGCCAGTCGCTTTCCATCTTCGGGTCCCAGAGATGGATGGCTTCCGGGAAATCGTTACGGTAGGAAATCCAGGAGTCGGCATCGTCCCCGACGTAAATGGCAAAGAGCTTTACGTCATACTTGTCCGCCCTGAGCATGTGCCTCAGATTCACGGTTTCGGCCTTGCATGCGGGGCAGGAGGTATCGTAGAAAAACAGCACGTTGTAGCGGCCGGATAGCGGGATGCGCGAGGCCTTCCCGTCGGGCGTTTTCAGGGAAAGCTTTGGAGCATTCTTGCCGATGAGGGAACTTCTGTTGAACTCTGCGTACATCTTTGCGGCCAGGAGGTCTTCCTCCGTCTTCATCTTCACCTTCCCGGGGGCCAGCCACTTGTCTACGATGTGCACCGCCACGGCCTCGTCGCCCATGATTTTGGACGATGAGTAGTGCTCATATATCTTCAGTGCTACGTACTGCCTCACAAGGGAGTCCTTGGCAGACTCTATGAGGAAGTCGCACTCTTTGTTCTGAACTGCGGGGCTTTCCCCGGCCAGGGAAACGAAGTACTCTTCCAGTTTGCCGCCAAGATCCTTGAAGTCCTGGGCAAGGGCGCCAAATACCGTAAGGGCCAGCAGGGCCGCTGTCAAAAACAATTTTTTCATAGCTTTACTCCTTCTGGGATGAATGCGGAATAGTCTCCGCCGTGCTTCAGGATATCCCTCACTGCCGATGAACTTATGTGGGCGTATTCCTGTGCGGTAGGGATTATGATGGTCTCGATGTCCGGGGCCAGGCGGCGGTTTGCATCGGCGATGGAGCGCTCCGTCTCGAAGTCTATCATGTTCCGGACACCTCTTACAATGTGCTTTATGCCCATTGCACGGCAGGTGTCGATGGTGAGGTTGTCGTACTGGATTACGCTCACCCCTTCCATGCCCCGGGTGGCCTGGCGGATAATGTCAAGGCGCTTCTCCATATGGAAGAAGCCCTTCTTGTCCTGGTTTATACCGACGGCGATGACCACGTTGTCAAACATGGTGAGCGCCCTTTTAAGTATGTTCAGGTGCCCGGCCGTAAACGGATCGAAGGAGCCGGGAAACAGTGCCGTAGTCTTCATAACTGCCAGTCTATAGGTTCCTTGCCCTCGGAGACAAGGATGCTGTTTGTCTTTGAAAAATGCCTGCACCCAAAAAACGCCCCGCGAGCAAGGGGGGAAGGGTGCGCTGCTATGAGTACATGATGCCTCGAGGAGTCGATAAGGGCCGCCTTTTCCGCCGCATACCTGCCCCAGAGGAGGAAGACTATGCCGCTGCGGTTGGCGGAAAGATACTTTATCACGGCATCCGTGAACTCCTGCCAGCCTATGTTGCCGTGGGATGTGGGGATGCCGGCCTGTACTGTGAGTACGCTGTTCAGAAGGAGGACACCCTCCCGGGCCCATTTTTCCAGGTTGGTGCTGCCGCTCATGCGGATGCCAAGGTCGTCCTCAATCTCCTTGAAGATGTTCTTGAGGGAGGGGGGAGCGGGGATTCCGTCTCGGACAGAGAAGGAAAGCCCCATGGCCTGGCCGGGCCCGTGATAGGGGTCCTGGCCAAGGATTACCACTTTCACCTTGTCCACGGGGGTAAGGTCGAAGGCGCGGAAAATCTCTCCTCCTGGAGGATAGATAACCTTTCCGGCGGCCTTTTCCTGATGCAGAAAGCGCACCAGCGAGGCGAAGTACGGTTTTTCGAATTCGCCCGCGAGTGCGTTTTTCCAACTTTGTTCTATCCTTACGTCCATGCTAGAAAATGAAGTCTATAACATCCGTTATAGTTTTCACATAGACAAAGATAAGACCTTTTACGTAAATATCCTTGATATCTTCAACATCTTTTCGGTTTTCTTCCGAAATCACGATGGTTTTTACACCTGCACGCTTGGCTGCCAGTATCTTTTCCTTTATGCCGCCAACCGGCAGTACACGGCCCCTGAGGGTCATTTCACCCGTCATTGCAAGGCCTTTTTTGAGTGCCTGTCCGCGAAGGGCGGAAACCATGGAACTTACCATGGTAATGCCTGCTGAAGGGCCATCCTTGGGAACTGCACCTTCCGGAACATGGACGTGGATGTCCTTTTCCATGAACTGCTCCGTGGTGAGTCCTGCAATCTCCGGGTGGGCCTTTATGTACTGCCAGCCAATCTGGGCGCTTTCCTTCATCACGTCGCCAAGGTTGCCGGTCATGGAAAGGTTGCCCTTTCCCTTTGAGACGGAACTTTCCACGAAGAGTATCTCTCCGCCGGTTTCCGTCCAGGCAAGGCCGGTGACGACGCCTACGCCCTCGTTGCCTTCTATGTCGTCGTGATATGCCGTGGGAAGACCAAGGTATTCGCGGAGGTGCTCCGGTTTAATTTCGCGGGGGAACTCTTTCCCGGTTGCCATCTTCCTGGCGGTTACGCGGGCAATCTTTGCAATCTGCTTTTCAAGGCCGCGGACTCCGGACTCGTGGGTGTACTTGTCTATTATGGCCGTGAGGGCATCGTCGCTGACGGTGAGCTCGTCCTCACGCAGGCCGTGATCTTTCAGCTGCTTGGGAACAAGGTAGTTATGGGCAATCTGGAGTTTCTCCTCTGCGAGGTAGCCGGAGACGTTGATCATCTCCATGCGGTCCTTGAGGGCGGGCTGGATGGTGCCTGTGCCGTTGGCGGTGGTTATGAAAAGGACATTGGACAGGTCGTAGTCCACGTCCAGGTAATTGTCGTGGAAGGCGCTGTTCTGCTCCGGGTCCAGGGCCTCAAGGAGGGCGCTGGAAGGGTCGCCTTTGAAATCGGCCCCAAGTTTGTCCACCTCGTCAAGGACGATGACGGGGTTGGAGGTGCCGGCTCTCTGGATGCCGCTGAGGATGCGGCCCGGGAGCGCTCCAACGTAGGTCTTGCGGTGACCGCGGATCTCCGCCTCGTCGTGCATTCCGCCAAGGGAGATACGGACGTATTTGCGGCCCAGTGCCCTGGCGACGGACTTGCCCAGGGAGGTCTTGCCCACTCCGGGAGGGCCCCAGAGGCACAGGATGGGGGAGCGCATGTTGCCCTTGAGCTTCAGTACGGCCAGGTATTCGATGATGCGGTCTTTCACGTTTTCAAGGCCGTAATGGTCCTCGTCAAGGACTTTCTGGGCGTTCTCCAGGTCAAGGTTGTCCTCGCTCATCTCTCCCCAGGGGAGGTCCAGCATGAACTGGAGGTAGGTGAGCTGGATGCTGTAGTCCGGAGATGTGGGGTTGAACTTCTGCAGGCGGCTGAGTTCCTTGTCGAATACCGCCCTGACTTCCTTGGACCATTTCTTCTCATCGGCCTGGCGGCGCATTTTCTCCATTTCCTCGCCCTCGTCCATGCCCAGTTCTTCCTGGATGGTGCGGAGCTGGTTGTTCAGGTAGTACTCCCTCTGCTGCTGGTCTATGTCGCTCTTGACTTTCTGGTTTATCTCCTGCTTGATTTCCAGAAGCTGAATCTGGGAATCAAGCACCTTCAGAAGGGACATGCCCCTTTCCTGCATGTCCGTGATGGACAGGAGGGCGGTCCTCTCCTGGAAGTTCTCAACCTCTATGGTGGTGGCGATGAAATTGACCAGGAAGTGGAAATTCTCTATGGACTGGAGCGCCCCTATCGCCTCCTTTGGGGCGAAGGACGATGATTTTACTATGGCCGATGCCTTTTCCTTGAGGGCGCCGGCAAGGACGGAGAGTTCGCGCTCGTCGGCGGCAGGGACAACTTCTTCAAGGTAGGTTACGCCGGCCTGGATGTAGGGCTCCGTAGTGAGTACCTTTTCCAGGCGCAGGAGCTTCATGCCCTGCAGGATTGCGGTCATGGAGCCGTCGGGCATCTCCAGTGTCTTTATCACCTTGCAGGCTGTGCCGTGGCTGCAGAGGTCCTTTCCGGAGGGCTCTTCCACCATGACATCCTTCTGGGGAACGGCGCCCAGCCATCCTCCCGCCTTCTCAACGTCGTTCACCAGGTGCACGGACTTTTCCCTGCCGATGGTGACGGGGAAAATGGTGCCGGGGAAGATGACGGCGTTGCGGAGGGCCAGGATGGGGAGGCTCTCCGGGAGCTCGCTGGCGTCCACTTTCATGGATGGGGCTTCTCCCACCACAGGCATTATGTTCACTTCAAGTCCTGCGGGCGAGAAGTAGTCTTTGTATGTATCATATTTCATATTCTGACTGTCTCTACTGACAAAATGTCATATTATCTGGACACAATTATCCGGTCACGTATATGGTCAATCTCCGTGCCAATGGTGCCAAAACGCCTTGAGTGGCAGTTTTTTTTATGCTAACATTTTGAATTCTCAAAAATTAGGGCTAATTTTGTGCCCGCTTTTCCCCGAGCGCAAGTGTAATTATTAACTAAATCTAACATCATGACTAAGGCAGACATCGTTAATGAAGTAGCAAAAGCTACCGGATTTGAAAAGACTCAGATTCTCGCAGTTGTTGAGGAGTTTACAAGTGTAGTAAAGGGGTCCCTCATCGCAGGCGAACCGGTTTATCTCCGTGGTTTCGGCAGCTTCATTATCAAGCATCGTGCACAGAAGGCCGCCCGTAATATTACCCGCAAGACCACTATGACAATTCCCGCACACGACATCCCGGCTTTCAAGCCCGCAAAGTCCTTCGTGGAAGCTGTCAAGGAGAAATAAACTTTTTTTAATTATTCATAATCATGCCGAACGGTAAGAAGCATAAAAGACACAAGATGGCAACGCACAAGCGTAAAAAGCGCCTGCGCAAGAACCGTCACAAGAAGAAGTAATTCTTCCTCACTAAAATTTCCACATGGAGTCTGAGAAACCGGACAAGGATCTGATTGTTGACGTAACGTCAACGGATGTACACATCGCCCTGATGGAGAATCACCGGCTGATTGAGTACAACACTGAGTCCAGCACTGGGAACAAATACACCGTGGGAGACGTCCACCTGGGAAAGGTGAAAAAGATTCTCCCCAATCTCAATGCTGCCTTCGTGGACATCGGAGACAAGAAAGAAGCCTTCATCCATTATCTGGACCTGGGACTCTACTTCCATGCTTTTGACCAGTTCGTCCGGGAGTCCAACAGGAATACAAACCTGAAGGACCTCTATTCAAGGATTCGTATAGGTGAGCCCCTCCCCAAGGAGGGGCGCATCGAAGAATACCTGAAGCCCGGGCAGATGGTCATTGCACAGATAGTCAAGGAACCGATTTCCACCAAGGGATCACGACTGACTGCGGAAATTTCACTTGCAGGGCGCAATATCGTGCTCCTGCCCTTTGCGGAGAAGGTCTCCATATCCCAGAAGATCGGCTCCAAGGAAGAGAAGAGAAGACTTGAGACACTGGTAAGGAGCATCCTCCCCAAGAATTACGGTGCAATCATCCGCACGGCGGCGGAAGGCAAGAATGCCGCAACGCTGGTGGCGGAGACCGAATCCCTGATTCAGAAGTGGGAAGACTCCTGGAAGAAGATTGCCACGGACAAGGGCGTCCAGCTCCTTTTCAGCGAGTACAGCAAAACTACCACGGTCCTTAGGGACCTCCTTTCGGATCAGTTCTCCAACATCTGGATCAATGACGAAAGGGTGGCCGATGAGGCCAGGAAGTACGTTTCGCTGATTTCGCCGGAGCAGGAGAAGATAGTCCACCTCTACGAAGGCAAACAGCCCATCTACGACCATTTCGAGGTCACACGACAGATAAAGGGCTCCTTCGGAAAGGTGGTTCCGATGAGGCAGGGCGCGTACCTGGTAATCGAGACTACTGAAGCGCTGAACGTCATAGACGTCAACAGCGGCATCCGAACAAAGACTTCGGACCAGGAGGAGAACTCCTTCGAGGTAAACAAGATGGCCGCAGAGGAAATAGCGCGTCAGCTCCGGCTCCGGGACATGGGAGGCATAGTGATAGTGGACTTCATAGATATGGATAGCCAGGATCACAGGAATGCACTCCACAAGTACATGCAGGAGCTCATGGAAAACGACAGGGCCAAGCACAATGTGCTTCCGCTCACCAAGTTCGGGTTAATGCAGATTACCCGTCAGCGGATAAGGCCCGTAACGGAAATCAACACCTCGGAGACTTGCCCTCTGTGCCACGGCACCGGCAAAATCCACTCCACGGTTGTGATTGACGAGGAAATAGAACGCAAGATTTCGTTCTATGTCATTGAAAAAGGTCTCAGGTCTCTCGTACTCCGGACCAGCCCCATACTGGGAGCCTATCTCAAGCGGGGGATGTTCAATTCTTTCCTTTCAAAGTGGCGCAAGCGCTACAGGGTAAAGATAGAACTCCAGGAAGTGACAGATTTCACAATCCTGCAAGTTGAAATGCTGAATGAAAAAGGCGACAAGCTAGATTAGCGCTTGCCGCCTTTTTTGTTGTCATTGCCGGCAGCCTGTCCGTCATTGCCGGCACCGACCGGCAATCTTAAACAGTTTGTCCACGGAAATGCCGTGTTTTGGTGGATAAGTTGCCATTTTTGCCAGTTTGTCCACGGAAATGCCGGGTTTTGGTGGATAAGTGAGTTATTACTATATTTGCCATATGGAACAGGACGAAAAAATGATGAGGGAAGCGCTTAAGGAAGCGCAGGCCGCAATGGCCGCCGGAGAGATACCCATAGGGGCCGTTGTAGCATGGAAGGGGCGCATTATCGGACGCGGGCACAACATGACGGAAAAACTGCATGACACAACAGCTCATGCAGAAATGATAGCCATCACCGCCGCAACCGAGGCTCTTGGCGGCAAGTACCTCACTGACTGCACATTATATGTAACCGTTGAGCCCTGTCCAATGTGTGCCGGCGCCCTGGCCTGGAGCCAGATAAGCCGAATTGTGTACGGTGCCCCGGACCCCCGCCGCGGCTATTCGCTCTTTTCTCCGTCCCTTCTCCACCCCAGGACTGTCGCAACCGGCGGAGTGCTCCAGGAGGACTGTTCCGCTCTCATGCTGGAGTTCTTCAAATCCAAGCGCTAAGTCACGGTATTCAGCGCCAGGTGTGGCCTATATCCCAGTGGATTGCATACTGGAAGACGGTTTTCTCCCTGGGAAGGTCAAATTCTTCCAGAATAAGTTCCTTTGCCTGAGGGTATTCCTCCAGCCAGTGGCCCGCTGTCACTATGTAACTGTCCGTATCCATGCTGTAGAAAACACGTCCTCTTGGCTTATTCTCGTAGGGACCGATGAAAGGACCGCTGCCATCTCCGTGAAATTTCTGCCTGTTGTATTCTTTGCGCCAGACATCTTCATGAAGCTCAGAGCAGGTGATACGGCCATCCGAAGCATTTGCCCTTGTGTAATCCCTCACCGGATGGGAAACAATGCCAAAGAGCTCGTTCCATGAAGGGTTATACCAGAATATTCCCACTTTGGGATCATCACCGTGGCCGCGGTTTGCCTCCATCTGCTTAAGCATGGACAAATAGTCATCCTCTGAAACTTTTCTGAGTCTGGAAGGCGGCTCCTCAAAAGAAGGCAGGAGCTCGTTCCCTATACTGACAACTGCTATGTAATCCTCGTCCTCCTCATAATAATACACTATTATGCCGTTTCCGTTAAAGCGGCGCTCCCAATACTCAGGCACTGAATCATTGAAGAGAACCGGGGTGCCGATTCCCTCCAGCGGATGCTCCTTGATATCCAGGAGGATTGCCTTCACCTGGGCAGCATACCCCGTGTTTTTCCCCTTCAGCGACTGATACTGGTACTGGGCTTTGGGGCTGAAATACAGTTTCATAGGGCATCGATGTCTGTTATCTCTATAAGCTGTCCTGCACGCATCTGGTTTATGGATTCCGTAAGATCCCTTACAGCCTTGGTGTTATTCAGAAACTCCAGACGACGTTGCATGGCGTTGTAGTCCTTTAGCGGGATCAGCACCGCTCCGTTGTCCCCCTTGGTTATGATCAAGGGCTCCTCCGTGAGGAGAACGTTGTCATAAAACTGCTTGATGCCGGCCCTGAAGGCGGAAATGGTTGTCACCTGCATAATACAATATTTTGTACAAATATACGTACAAATACTGTAACATCAAACATCCCGGACCTATTTCTTAAAAAATGATTATTTTTGTGTAATGAAACTATCGGATATGAGAAGACTATGCTTAATTGCGGCAGCGGCCCTTCTTGCCGCATGCCAGGGGCAGAAACCGCGCACCGGAGACCTTGTGTTCATAGGCATACCTGCAGAGTATAACGCAGAAACCGGCTCCATGGACGAGGCCATAGTCGCAGCCACAGGCCGCGGCACGTTGAACATTATCCACGCCGCCATTCTGGAAATGGCCCCGGAAGGCCCTATGATTATCGACGCCACACTTAAGTACGGCGTTGACAGGCACCCGCTGGATTCAACAATCGCCCAGTTTACCCTTGGCGACGGCTCGCAGCCGGTATACATTGTGAAACGCCTCAAGAAGGGCTTCAAACCGGAGTTCATAGACAATGCCAAAGCCTTCTGCGGCCGAGGCTATGACCTGTACTTCCTTCCTGAAAACGAAGAACTCTACTGCACTGAACTTATCCAGCGCAGCTATACCGCCCCCGACGGTCTTCCCATCTTCCCCAGCCAGCCCATGAATTTCAAAAACAAGGACGGCGAGTTCCCCCACTATTGGAACTGGCTCTTCGGTCTCCTGGGCATGGACATTCCCCAGGGCCTCCCCGGCACCAATCCCCAGGACATGATGGATTCACCGGTTCTGAAGACAGTGAATTGCAATCTGCTTGACATTACCACCGATTAATCCCGTTTTTTATATCGGAAAAAATACTAACTTTGTATATCTATTCAGGGAAGGGAATCATGAAGATAACAAAAGCGGTGTTTTCCGGCAGCAGCACCAGGGTGGGGCAGAGACCCCAGCCCCGGTTGCCAGAGTTTGCATTCATAGGCCGCTCCAATGTGGGCAAGAGTTCCCTCATAAACATGCTCACGGCCAATTCAAAGCTGGCAAAAACCTCCCAGACCCCCGGTAAGACCCAGTTGGTGAATCACTTCCTGATTAATGACAACTGGTACCTCGTGGACCTTCCGGGCTATGGCTATGCAAAGCTTCCGGACAAGGAGCGCGCAAAGCTCCGCCACATTATCTGGGATTACATCAACAATTCTCCGGACCTTGTGATGCTCATGGTCCTTCTGGACTCCAGACACGACCTTCAGGAAGTAGACCGCCGCTTCATGGCGGAACTTGGAGAAAAGGGAATTCCTTTCGCAATAATATACACTAAGGCAGACAAGCAGGGTCCGGAAGCCCTTAACGCACAGATTCTCAAGAATCAGGGCGTCCTTCTCACGGAGTGGGAAGAGCTTCCTCCGGTGTTTGTATCGTCCTCTGTAGACGGCAGCGGAAAAAAAGAAATTCTGTCATATATAGGCCAAATTCTTGAAACGCTATGATCAATGATGTTCACGAGCACCGCATGATGGTATTCACATGCGACGCAAGCCGCTACTTCGCGGAAAAAGTGGTTGATGCAATGAACCGCATGAGAGACCCCGGATTCCCTGAAATCCAGCTGGGCCCCCTTGAGACAGCCCGTTTCAGTGACGGGGAATTCCAGCCTTATTTCTACGAGAGTGTCCGAGGAGCCACCTGCTTCATCATCCAGAGCACTTTCCCGCCGTCCGACAACCTCATGGAGCTGCTTCTTGCAATTGATGCAGCCAAGAGGGCATCGGCAGAAAAAGTCATAGCTGTTCTTCCTTATTACGGCTGGGCACGCCAGGACCGCAAGGACAAGCCCCGTACCTCCATCGGCGCCAAGCTGGTGGCCAATATGATCAAGGTGGCAGGTGCTGACGCCATCATGACCTGTGACCTTCACGCAGACCAGATACAGGGTTTCTTCGACATCCCGGTGAACCACCTCATGGCCAGCTACGATTTCCTGAGCACCCTTAAAAAGCTCCAGAGGCAGTTCAAGGACACCCTTACCATAGCTGCTCCGGATATGGGCGGTGCAAAACGCGCCCACGCCTATGCCAAGAATCTCCACACCCCGGTGGTCATCTGCCACAAGACCCGCGCAAGGGCCAATGTGATTGAAAGGATCCAGCCCATCGGTGAAGTTGAGGGCCGTGACATCGTGATTATTGACGATATCATAGACACAGCAGGTACCCTTACGGAGGCGGCCAACGAGCTCCTCAAGCGCGGGGCCAACAGCGTGCGTGCCTTTGCCACGCATGCCATCCTTTCCGGCCCGGCATACGAGAGGATAGACAAGTCTGCCCTCTGCGAGGTCTATGTGACAGATACCATCCCTCTGGACCCCGAGAAGAAAGACCTGCAGGGAAAAATCCGCGTTGTGTCTCTGGCAGAGACGTTTGCAAGGATGATGCTCCGCGTGTACAACTATCAGCCCATATCGTCGGAGTTCCCTCTTTAACAGATGAAAACCCTGCTTGCCGCCATAGTGTTCGTGGGACTCGCCGTGATTCTTCTGGGCGTGAACATCTTCTTTTTCAAGAAGCCGTTCCCCAACGGAGAAATCTCCACCAATCCGGAGATGGCAAAGCGCGGCATCAAATGCGCAAAGCAGGAAGAGCTTGAAATGCTTGCTGCCCGCAAAGGCCGGAAAGTCTGTGACGGCAATTATTCTGACGCATGTTCGTCGTGCGCCTTGTACAAATACGAAAAACAATAGAATATGGCATTAGTTGCGATAGTCGGGAGACCGAACGTAGGAAAATCCACCCTTTTCAACCGCTTGGTGGGCATGCGCCAGGCCATTGTCGACGAAACCGCCGGCGTTACCCGTGACCGCCATTACGGCAAGTGCGAATGGTGCGGCAGGGAGTTCTCCGTAGTGGACACCGGAGGCTACACCTCCAACAGCGACGACGTCTTCGAGGACGCCATCCGCCGCCAGGTGGGCATCGCCATCGAGGAGGCCGATGTGGTCCTTTTCATGGTAGAGGCCGCTACCGGCATCACGGACTACGACGCTGAGATAGCGGACCTTCTGCGCCGCAGCAAGAAGCCCGTGGTCCTCTGCGCCAACAAGGTGGACACCGGAGAGAAGATGTACGATGCCTTCGACTTCTACGCCCTTGGCCTGGGCGAGGTCTGGAGCATATCGGCCGCCAACGGCAGCGGCACCGGAGACCTCCTGGACGAGATCCTGAAAGTCCTTCCCGATGATACCAGGGCCGATGACGACCATTCGGACCTTCCTCACATTGCCATCGTAGGGCGCCCGAACGTGGGGAAATCGTCCCTCACCAATGCCCTGCTGGGGGAGGAGAGGAATATCGTCACCCCTGTGGCCGGCACCACCCGCGACTCCATTTCTACCTACTACAACAAGTTCGGCCACGAGTTCATGATAGTGGACACTGCCGGCATGCGTAAGCGCGGCAAGGTAACTGAGGACCTGGAGTTCTATTCCGTCCTCCGTGCCATGCGCACCATAGAGCACTCCGACGTGTGCATCCTCATGATAGACGCCACCCTTGGCATGGAGGCGCAGGACATGAACATCTTCAATGTAATACAGAAGAACCGCAAGGGCTGTGTCATTGTAGTTAACAAGTGGGATCTCTTTGAGAAGGATGCGAACACCATGAGGGACTACACAGAGGCCCTCAAGTCACGTCTTGCCCCGTTCAACGACATACCTGTCATATTTACTTCAGTGCTTGAAAAGCAGCGCATCCTGGACGTCCTTGACGCCGCCGCTCACGTGGCGGAGAACATGAGCCGCAAGATTCCCACATCCCAGCTCAACGACGCCATGCTTCCGGAAATAGAGAACTATCCGCCGCCGGCATGGAAGGGTAAGTATATCAAGATCAAGTATGTAACCCAGCTGCCCACCCGCACTCCGCAGTTTGCCTTCTTCTGCAACCTGCCCCAGTGGGTCAAGGATCCTTACAAGAGATTCCTGGAAAACAAACTCCGCGAGCACTTCGACTTCGAAGGCTGCCCCATCCAGGTCTATACCAGGGCAAAGTAGGATTCCGGGCCTGACTTTAACCCGTCATTGCCGGCACCGACCGGCAATCTCAATCACCCATCCACGGAAAAGGCGTTTTTGGTGGACAAGTTGCCGTTTTGGCGGGTTTGTCCACGGAAATGCCGGGTTTTGGTGGATAAGTTTGGTTAACTACGCCTGTTACCCAGGGAGATGTAGTAAAGAAGCGTGGCCAGGGAGCCAAGGGCGGCAATCACGTAAGTGTATGCGGCCCATTTTAATGCATCCACGGCCATTGGTCTGGTCTCGTAGCTGACTATGCCGGCACTCTCCAGCCATTTCACGGCGCGTGCGCTGGCATTTATTTCTACGGGAAGGGTTACAAAACTGAACAGCGTGCTGAGGGCAAACAGGGCAATGCCAATCCACAGCAGCGAAGGGAAGATATTAATCAGGAGTACCCCTGCCAGAAGCACCCAGGACACTATATTGTTTGAGAATGTGACTACGGGAACCAGAGCGGAACGCATTCTCAGGAAGACATATCCCGTAGCGTGCTGCACCACGTGACCGGTCTCATGCGCCGCCACCGCAGCCGCTGCCACGGACCTTCCAAAATACACGTCCTCACTGAGGTTTATGGTTCTTGTGGTGGGGTCGTAATGGTCAGTGAGCTTTCCCGGAATGGACACAATGCTCACGTCCCTGATGCCATGGGCGGCCAGCATCCTGGACGCCACCTCTGCCCCCGTAAGCCCCAGAGGCACTTCAGAATACTTCTTGAACCTGGACTGCAGCATGCTCTGGACTATAAGGCTCAGAACCATTACCACAATCATGATTATCCAAATACTTGACGACGACATATTCTCTGTTTTTCACAAAAATACACAAATATTTCGTATTTTTGCATGATAATTCAGATTTGAATGCACACAGGCACCGATGATTTCTCCCGTCTGGAGCTTTCCCTGAAAGGCTGCACGGAGAATTACAGATACTTCCGCTCGCTTCTGGAGCCAAGGACCAAGCTTCTGGTTTTGGTCAAGGCCAATGCGTATGGTCACGGTGCCGTGGAATTCGCCGCCATGATGCAGCGCGCCGGAGCTGATTATCTTGCTGTCGCTTACCCAGTAGAAGGCCTTGAGCTTAGGAAAAACGGTATCTCGCTCCCTATCCTGGTGCTTACCGCCGGTACGGATTTCTACGAGGAGATCATCGACACCCGCATGGAGCCCAGCATTCCAAATCTGGACTCCCTTAAGATCCTGGTTGAAACCCTCCGTAAACGCGGCCTCAAGGATTATCCCGTCCATATCAAACTGGATACGGGCATGCATCGCCTGGGCTTTGTGACATCGGAACTCCCGCAGCTCTGCGAGTATCTCAAAAACACGCCCGAAATCAAGGTCAAAGGCATCTTCTCCCACCTCTGCGTAGCGGAAGACCCGGAGCAGGACGCATTCACGCTTGCCCAGGTGGAGATGTTCCGCAAGAACGCCTTCACAATTGCCGATGCCATAGGCTACATGCCCATGCGCCACATCCTCAATTCCGCCGGCATAGAGCGCTTCCCTCAGTTCCAGTTCGACATGGTCCGCCTTGGAATTGGCATCTACGGTATCAGCGCCATCCCCGGAAAGAAGCTTGCCCCGGTCGCCTCACTTAAGTGCAAAGTTCTCCAGGTCAAGACTTTAGGTCCGGGAGACACCATCGGTTATGGCCGATGGGGTCACGCCACGGAAGGCACCACCATCGCCACCATCCCGGTAGGTTATGCCGACGGCATCGACCGCCACCTTGGCCGCGGAGCCGCATCGTTCTCCGTGAACGGCCACCGGGCACCCACCATCGGCAATATATGCATGGACATGTGCATGCTGGACGTCACTGGCATCCCCTGCAAAGTGGGAGACACCGTCACCGTCTTCGGGGAAGACCCCACCGTCACGGAACTTGCCGGAATCCTTGGCACCATTCCCTACGAAATCCTCGCCTCCGTCCCCCGCAGGATAGAGCGAATCGTCATACGATAGCCAACTTGTCCACCAAAAACGCCTTTTCGGTGGATGGGTGGTGAGGTGGGAAGCCCGGAATGAACGTTTACGGCTCGAAGTGGGGGATTGGCTTTAGCTTGAATAAATTCAGGACGTGCTTCCTGTCAATCAATGCCTTGGTGTCCGGGTCTTCGCAGATGCCGGTGCGGATGTAGCGGTCAAGGACGGCGTAGGTAAAGCCAAGGTTGTCCTCGTCAGTCTTGCCGCAGAGGCCGTCGGAGGGCGTTTTTTCCACAAGGTCTACGGGAAGGCCAAGTTCTTTGCCGATTGCCACCACTTCCTGTACCGTGAGCCCGCCAAGAGGGGAGAAGTCCCCGGCGGCGTCGCCGTAGCGGGTGCTGTAGCCAACCCAGTCCTCGGAAAGGTTGCAGGTGTTTGCCACGCGGCCGTTGTTGCTCTGGGAAACGGCGTAAAGGGCAGTCATCCTGAGGCGCGGGGCCATGTTTATGCGGGTCTGGGCGCTGGCCTCGTGGCCAAGTTTTGCCTCCACTTCTGCCATGAGGGCGTTGAAGGACTCCCCGATGTTGATATCGTAACTCTTTATCCCAAGGTGATTTATGAGCTTAATGCTGTCTGCTATGTCCGGCTGGACGCCGTTGGGCATGGTGACGCCTATCACGTGGTCTTTCCCCAGGGCTTCTACGCAGAGGCCGGCCACAACGCTGCTGTCCTTGCCTCCGGAAATGCCTATTACGGCGTTGCATCCCTTTCCGTTTTCTTCAAACCAGTCCTGAATCCACTTGACTACGCGGTTTTTGACCTCTTTGGCATTGAATTTCTCCATAATAATTGTATTTTTGCAAAAATAGTCAAAATTCATGAAAGGTGTAACACTATTTTTGGCTCCCGGTTTCGAGGACATGGAAGCCATTGCCACCAGGGACGTCCTGGTTCGCGGGGGAGTGGACGTAAGGCTTGTGAGCATTACGGACGAGTACATCGTAGAAAGCTCCCACGGCCTTCAGGTAAGCGTGGACGCAAACCGCCATGACTTTGAGTTTGACGAGGAAGGTACCACAAAGGACGATATTATGATCTTCCCCGGCGGCATGCCCGGAACCAAGCACCTTGCAGAGGATGCAGATATCATGCTCCTTATGCGTGACCATTATGAGGCCGGCGGCACCGTGGCGGCAATATGCGCGGCGCCCGGGCTTGTATGTTCACAGCTTGACGATGTAAACGGCCTCAGGTTCACCTGCTTCGACGGCTTCCAGGGCCCTATGGAGGCCAAGGGTGCCGTTTATGTACCGGAGGGAGTGGTGGTTGACGGCCACCTCATTACCGGCCGCGGAGCAGGCTGGGCGGTGGAGTTCGGCCTTGCCATAGTGGAATATCTGAAAGGCCCGGAAACTGCCGCCAAAGTGCGTTCGGGCCTTATGCTATAGAATTATTAACCAAACACTTGACCAATATGAAAAAACTCTTCTTCTTTGCACTTGCAGCAGCATTCTGCCTGGTTTCCTGCGAAAAGGATCCCCTGGCCGATGAAAACTCCAACTGGTGGTACCGCAGCCAGCTTGGCCCCAAGGGCGTGAAGTCCATTACCGACGAATACGGCAACGTGACCAATTTCAATCAGAACGGCACAATCGCTTCGGAAAAGGGCGACAACTATCAGGCCTCCTACAAATACAGTAAGGACGGTACCCTTACAGAGTCCACTACGGTGGAAACATATGACAAGAAAACCATTACTACCACCTACAAGTTTGAGTACAACAACAAGGGCAAGTTCATTCCCCGTCCCATGAACCCGGGATTCATCTTCCACGTGTTTGAGCTTGGTCTTGTCCCGGACCTTTCGAAGGTTATCATCAACAGTAGCGACTATGGTGAGTGTGTTATGACATACACCTTCAACGGCGACAAGATGACCATGACCACCACCGGCGGCCCTTACGGCCCGTACGATCCCGTTGTAGTTGAATACAAAGGCAATTATCCCAATTACAGCGAGAACGACATGGAGTACTTCGGTCCCATAACCTATCAGGAGAACGGAATGTTCGACACCTATACAGAAGGCTTCTTCACCGAAGGCGTAAAATCTACGGTCCGTACTTTCTACGTCAAGAAAGGCCTCAATAATATGATGCTCACAGAAAAGATGGTGGATACTTCCTGGGGTGAGACAACCACTGACACATACACTTATAACGAGCATGGCGACCCTACTCTAAGCGAAACCTCAAGCTCTTACGGCAAGAGCAAGACTGAGTACACCTATGAGTATGACGCCAAGGGCAACTGGGTAAAGACTATCGGCAAGGTCAGCAGTTATACCGAACTCACCGGCTGGATCAAAGTCAATGAATGGACCAATACCCGTACAATCGAGTACTATTAGTCCTTATCTATAGAATCAATTTTGTCTTTTACGCTCCTGAGGTAGTCCCTGCACTGCTTCAGGAGTTCTTTACTGCGCACTACAAGCGCATCTATATCGTCCAGCCTGGTTTCCGGATTTTCCACTTTGGCGGCAATCTCATCCAGCTCCTCAATTGCCTTTGCGTAATCAAACTTGTCGCTCATGCTATATTGGTTTTAGTTATATCTGTTTGGTTGGTGTAAACCTCGTCCACCTTGGCGGTGAGGGAACCGTCCTGGAAACGGACGCCAATGCGGTCTCCTTTGGCCGCTTTGTTCACGGTTTTGAGGACTTTGTTGTCCTTGCCGGTTACCAGGACATAGCCAAGAGAAAGTATGCTGCGGGGGTCTGTGGCGTTGATTCTGGCCTCTTTCAGAGCCACAACGGAGTACTCCTGACTCACTCTTGCGCTGGCTGCAAAGCGTATGCGGTGGGCGGCGTTAAGTGACAGCTTTTCCACGGCACCATACTTATTCAAGAGGCCTCTGGAAATGTTGTTTCCACGGCGCTGTATGGCTATTTCCATTGAGGATATGCGGCTGGAGATGGCGGTGCGGATGCGGTCTCCAATTGCATCCAGGGCGCTATCCTGCCTGCGAAAAAGGTCTACGAACAGGTCTGCAAGAGCAGTTGGGGTTTTTACCGATGTGTTTGCCACCATGTCAGCAATGTGTACGTCCTTGTCATGGCCGATAGCCGTTACTACCGGAACGGGGCATGTGGCAATTGCCACTGCAAGGCTCTCATCGTCAAAGCAGGCGAGGTCCCCTTCGCTGCCGCCGCCGCGGAGGATGAGGATGGCATCGTACTGTTTCTGAGCCGCTTCCCGGAGGGCCTCCGATATGGAATCTGGTGCATCGGCCCCCTGCATCATTGCCTCCCAGAGGTCATGGACGATGGCGTACCCGCCCGCCTCCAGATGGTTGCGGAAATCCTGGTAGCCGGCGGCGGTTTTGGAGGTAATCACGGCAAGGCGGCGGGGGAGTTCCGGGAGTGCCAGCTCTTTCTGCATTTCCATGTATCCGCATTTTTCCAGACGCTCTATAATACGTTTTTTCTCCAGTGCCTTTTCACCTATGGTGAACGCCGGGTCTATGTTCTCTATGGACAGGCTTAGCCCGTAGAGTTCACTGTACGAGACCCTTACCTGCACAAGTACGGTGATGCCTGCATGGAGAGGCTCGCCGGTCTCTTTCTCAAAATAGCTCTTGAGCGCCAGGTACTTCCAGCTCCAAATAATGGCGCGGGACTGGGCTATGATCTTGCCGCCGCGGCTCTGGCTCAGTTCCAGGTAGCAGTGACCGTTTGCCCGGGGACTCCACGAACTGATTTCCGCCTTTACCCAGACAGGCACGGGGTAGCTTTCTGCCACCGTCTCCTTGACGGCGGACAGTAGCGTTGCCAGATCTACGTATACATTATCCTTTGCCATAGCAACGCAAAGATAGCACTTTATTTTCCACAAATGTAAAAGGTTCGGAAAAAAGCACCGAACCTTCAACGCAAATGTGCCTTAGGGGCGTTATGACGTAAAAGGTTCGGCATAAAAAACCGAACCTTTTACGTTATTTGCTATTTAGCCAGAAATTCCGTAAATTAGTCGTCAATATGAAACAGATTTACAAGACAGACCCGTGGCTGGAGCCGTTCAAGGATGCCATCAAGGCAAGGCACCAGAGAATTCTTGCAACCAGGAAGCATATTGCAGGGGACGGACTCCTCAAAGACGCCGTAAACAATCACATATATTTTGGCCTGCACAAATGTGCGGACGGCAGCTGGGTGTTCCGTGAATTCGCCCCCAATGCGTCAAAGATTTACCTCATAGGAGACTTCAACAACTGGAAGCGCACGGAGGCATATTCACTGAAGCCCACCGGCGCCGGCAACTGGGAGATTACCCTTCCGGAGATGTTCCTAAGGCACGGAGAACTGTACAAACTGTATATCGAGTGGCCGGGCGGCGGCGGTGAGCGCATCCCCTCATATGCCACCAGGGTGGTCCAGGACCCCGTTACAAAGGCCTTCTCCGCCCAGGTATGGGATCCAAAGCCCTACCAGTGGAAGCACGGCCACGCCGGCAAGCGCCCCCATCCCATGATCTACGAGTGCCATATAGGCATGGCAACGGAAAAGGAGAAGGTGGGCACCTTCGAGGAATTCCGCAAGGACGTCCTTCCGCGCGTCAAGGCCCTTGGCTATGACACCATCCAGATCATGGCCCTCCAGGAGCACCCTTACTACGGTTCCTTCGGCTATCAGGTATCCAATTTCTTCGCCCTCAGCTCCCGTTTCGGCACCCCTGAGGAGTTCAAGGCCCTTGTTGACGACGCCCATGGAAAAGGCATAGCGGTTGTCATGGACATCGTCCACTCCCACAGCGTGGACAACGTTGCTGAAGGCCTCTCGGAGTTCGACGGCCGGGACAACCTGTATTTCTACAGCGGCCCCCAGGGAAGGCATCCCGCATGGGGATCCCGCTGCTTCGACTACGGCAAGGACGAAACCCGCTACTATCTCCTTTCCAACGTAAAATACTGGATGGACGAGTACCACATAGACGGTTTCCGCTTTGACGGCGTAACCTCCATGCTCTACTGGGACCACGGCCTTGGCAAGGATTTCGGTGATTACTCCCTCTACTTCGATTCCGGCGTTGATGAAAACGCCGTCATATACCTATCCCTTGCCACCCAGCTGGTCAAGGAAATGAACCCCGCAGGTTTTACGATAGCGGAGGATGTCTCCGCCATGGCTGGCCTTGCCGCACCCTTCGAGGCCGGCGGCGTGGGCTTCGACTTCCGCATGTCCATGGGCGTAGCGGACCACTGGATCAAGTGGATCAAGGAACTCCGTGACGAGGACTGGTCCATGGGAGGCATCTGGTGGGAACTCACCGGAAAGCGCGCGGAGGAAAGGACCATCTCCTACGCAGAGTGCCACGACCAGGCCCTGGTAGGGGACAAGACAATTATCTTCCGCCTCATGGACAAGGAAATGTACTTTGCCATGAACAACGAAAGCCAGAATGATATGGTGGAGCGCGGCATAGCCCTTCACAAGCTTATCCGCCTTGCCACCGCCGCCACGGCAGGTGACGGCTACCTCAACTTCATGGGCAACGAGTTCGGCCATCCGGAATGGATAGACTTCCCCCGCGAGGGCAACGGCTGGTCCTACAAATATGCCCGCAGGCAGTGGTCTCTGGCCGATAACGGCCTTCTCCGCTACGGAAAGCTCCAGGCCTTCGACTCCGCCATGGTGCACCTTCTCCGCAAAGAGAACATCCTCTCCGAGGCTCCGGAACTCCTGGTGAGCGACGAGGAGAAGAAAATCTTGATTTTCCGTAGGAAAAACTGTATCTTTGCAGTCAATTTCTCCCCCTCCGGTTCATTTGCCGATTATGGTTTCTCCGCACCAGCAGGAGAATGGGTGAATGTCCTGGACAGCGACCAGGCCGTCTTTGACGGTTTTTCGCGTCTCAAGGAAGGGGAGCGCCACATCTCCGTACCGGGCAAGTGCCCCAACGGGAACCAGGGATACAACCACACGTTGTATCTCTACCTTCCTGCACGTACGGCCATGGTTTTGAAGAAAGTATAAACTCGCTTATATGGCTTTTTTGAAATTCAACAAGTCGGAACTGGTTAATCTCTCATACTCATTGAAGAGGGAGATTATCCTGGCCAACAAGACCGGCGCCTATTGCAACACGTCCATCGTCACTTGCAACACAAGGCGCTATCACGGTCTTCTGGCGGTGCCCGTGGATGCTTTCGGAGGATACCGTTTCCTCCTCCTGAGTTCCCTGGACGAAAGCCTTACCCTCAGGGGCAAGCGCTTCAATCTGGGCATCCACTGCTACGGGGACATCTACGAACCCCGCGGCCACAAGTACATCGTGGACTTCGACGCGGATCCCATCCCTTCCGTCACCTACAAGATCGGAGAGATAGTCTTCCGCAAGTCCATCGTCCTGAATCCGGAGTCCAACCAGGTAATGGTCAAGTACGACCTTCTTAACGCCCCCGCCGGCGTCAAGCTGGAGATCAAGCCCTTCCTGGCCTTCCGCAAGGTCCACGACCTCACCCAGGAGAACGACGCCGCCCGTCAGGCTTTCCTGCCCGTCCAGAACGGCGCCGCCTTCCGCATGTACGAGGGCTTCCCGGACCTGAACCTCCAGCTCAGCACCTCCGCATCGGCTTTCAAGTACAACCCTGTGTGGTACAAGGGCGTCACATATTCTGACGAGATGCGCCGCGGATTCGACTGCCGTGAAGACCTCTTGGTCCCCGGTACCTTCGAAACCCAGATGCACTCCGGAGACTCCATCGTCTTCAGCGCCGCGGCAGGGGAGAGCATCAATGCCGCCGGCCTCAAGCGCAAGTTCAGCGCTACCGTAGTCAAGATAGGCCCCATCACCTCCTACCACGACCAGCTGGTCCGCAATGCCGATACCCTTATCCGCTTCAACAATGGCCGCAAGCAGATTGTGGCTGGTTACAGCTGGCTCCTTACCGGCCTTCTCAGGGAAACCCTCATCTCCCTTCCCGGCCTCACCCTCTACGGAAAGAACAACCCCGCGGAGTTCGAAGAAATCCTGGACAACCTCATCGAGGACGAGCCCGAGCGCCTCACAAAGCGCACCACCCAGGTTGAGGCTCCCCTGTACATGGCCGTCACCCTTCAGCAGTATGCCGCATTTACCGGTAACGTCAAGAAAGTCTGGGGCAAGTACGGAGAAACCCTCAAGAGCATAATCGAGAGTTACCTCCCGGGCGTCCGCTCGGAGGTTGCAATGCAGCCCAACGGTCTTCTCTGGGCCCAGCAGGACGGCGTTGCATTAAGTTGGATGAACGCCTACATAAACGGCCGCGCAGTAACGGAGCGCGCCGGCTATCAGGTAGAGACAAACGCCCTGTGGTACAACGCCATCTGCTTCGCCCTGGCAAACGAGAAGAAAAACAGCGCATTCTACAAGCGCTGGACTCCCGTCAAGGAACTCATTGAGAAGAACTACCAGAGAATGTTCTGGAATCCGGAACTGGGCTTCCTTGCAGACTACGTAGACAACGCCGGCCAGCACCTTGAGCTCCGTCCCAACCAGCTCTGGCCCGTCTCGCTGGACTACAAGCCCGTGGACGACGAAGTCATCAGCAGCGTCATGAGGGTGGTCAACGCGGAACTTGTAACCCGCCGCGGCATCCGTACCTTGAGCCCCAGGGACATCCGCTACAAGGGAGTGTACGAAGGCAACCAGCTTGAAAGGGACGAGGCCTACCAGAACGGCTGCGCCTGGCCTTTCCTTCTGGCACAGTACTGCTACGCCAGCTTCAACATGATGGGCAAGAACTTCATCAAGAGGGCAGGATGGCTCACCGAGGGATTCTACGAAGACCTCTCCAAGCACGGTGTAGGCTGCTTCTCCGAGCTCTACGACGGAGACCCGCCTCATGAGGCCCATGGAGTAATCTCCTCGGCAGTCACCACGGCAGCCCTTCTCAACATCAACTGGCTCATCGAAAAATACAGGGAGGAATAAAGCATGAGAGTACTAATGTTCGGCTGGGAGTTCCCTCCCCACATTGCAGGCGGTCTTGGAACAGCCTGTGAGGGTATTGTAAAGGGTCTCGCCTACAACGGCGTGGAAACCCTTTTCGTGATGCCCTCCGCCTCCGGTGACGAAGACCAGAGTGCAACTACAATCATCAACGCCTCGGACGTTCCCGTAGACACCGTGTCAGAGAGCGTGGAAGAATACCTGGACAAGGTGAAGTTCATCCACATCGGCTCCAACATGGTCCCTTACGCAGATCCCCAGGAGTTCTCCAAACTCGTCGAGGAAGAGAAAAAACGTCAGGTTAAGGACTTCGCAATTAGCTACGGCCAGAAGTACAAGTTCTCCGGCAAGTACGGCGCCAACCTCATGGAGGAGGTAGCCCGCTATGCCATGGTGGGCGGTACCATCGCCATGCAGAAGAAAGACGAGTTCGATGTAATCCACGCCCATGACTGGCTCTGCTATTACGCCGGCATCGCCGCCAAGGAACTCACCGGCAAGCCCCTGGTGATCCATGTGCACGCCACTTCCTTCGACCGCGGCAGCGTAGACAACATCGACACCCGCGTCTTTGCTATAGAGCAGAAAGGCATGCAGATGGCAGATCGCGTGGTCACCGTGTCCGACCTCACCCGCAACACCGTCATCAACCGCTACGGCATAGATCCCGCTAAGGTTGTCACGGTTCACAACGCCGTGGATTTCAGCGGCCGCGAGAACCTCCAGGTGGAAAGGGGAGTGAAGGAACCCGTGGTTACCTTCCTTGGCCGCATCACCTACCAGAAAGGCCCGGAATACTTCATAGAGGCCGCTGCAAAGGTTCTCAAGCGCACCAAGAACGTTCGCTTCGTGATGGCCGGCAGCGGTGATATGATGAACCGTGCCATCCGCCACGCCGCGCGCCTGGGCATATCGGACCGCTTCCACTTCACCGGCTTCCTCCGCGGAGTGGACGTCCAGAAGATGTTCGCCCTGTCGGACGTCTACATCATGCCGTCTATCAGTGAACCTTTCGGCATTTCGCCTCTGGAGGCAATGCGTACGGGCGTCCCGTCCATCATCTCCAAGCAGTCCGGTGCCGCAGAGGTACTCAGCTACGCCTTCAAGGTGGACTTCTGGGATGTCGACGCCATGGCAGACGACATCTACGCCCTCCTAAGTTATCCTGCCCTTGCCCGCTTCAGCGCCCGCATGGGATACGACGAGGTCAACGCCCTCAAATGGAACGGCGCATGCGCCAAGCTCAAGAAAGTTTATGAATCAGTTGTAAAATAAGATATTATGGCAACAAAGAGCATCTGCCTGTATTTCCAGGTCCATCAGCCCACACGTCTCCGCCTTTACAGATTCTTCGACATAGGCAAGGACTCCCACTATTACGACGACTTTGCCAACCGCACGATCCTCCGCAGGGTAGCCCAGAAGTGCTACCTGCCCATGAACAAGCTCATGCTGGACCTTATAAACCAGTACAAGGGCAAGTTCAAGATTGCCTATTCCATCTCCGGAAGCGCCCTGGAGCAGTTCCAGAGGTTCGCCCCAGAGGTCATAGACAGCTTCAAGGCCCTCGCGGACACCGGCCGCGTAGAATTCCTGGCAGAAACTTATTTCCATTCACTGGCTTCCCTTGCCAGCGACTCGGAGTTCAAGCACCAGGTGGCCAAGCACGCAGCAAAGATTGAAGAGCTCTTCGGCGTAAAGCCCACCGCTTTCCGCAACACGGAACTCATCTACGACAACAGCATCGGCGAAATAGTCTACGAGATGGGCTACAAGACCATGCTCACGGAGGGCGCCAAGCACATCTTGGGATGGCAGAGCCCCAATTACGTCTATACCGGATCCACCCAGCCCCGCCTCAAACTACTCCTCCGTAACTACACCCTTTCCGACGACATCGCCTTCCGCTTTGCCGCCAACAAGGTCACTGCGGACCAGTATGTAGGCTGGATGAAGGAGAATGCCAAGGACGGCGACATCGTGAACCTGTTCATGGACTATGAGACCTTCGGGGAGCACCAGAGCGCAGACACCGGCATCTTCGACTTCATGAAGGCCCTCCCAGGTGCAGTTCTCAAGGACGGCACCTTTGGTTTTGTAACCCCTTCAGAGGCCGTTAAGAAGCACAAACCCGTAGCGGACATCGACGTAGAGGATCCCATCTCCTGGGCCGATGAAGAGCGCGACGTCACCGCATGGCTCGGCAACGAGCTCCAGAGCGAGGCCTACAAGAAGGTGTATGCCATGAAGGAGAAACTCGCCATTGTGAACGACCCTGACCTCTATGAGGACTGGGGCCACCTGCAGGAGAGCGACCACTTCTACTACATGTGCACCAAGTTCTTCTCTGACGGAGAGGTCCATAAGTATTTCAACCCGTACGATACCCCGTACGAGGCATTTATCAACTACATGAACGTTATTTCGGACTTCCAGATCCGTCTGGACGAAAAACGTGCTGAACTGGATTAATGAAAAACAAGATTCTTAAACCGGACTACCTCTTTGAAGTAAGCTGGGAAGTTTGCAATAAGGTAGGCGGTATCTATACAGTCATTGCCACCAAAGCTCTGCACATTCAGGCAGAGCTTGGCAGGCATCATATCCTGATTGGCCCGGATGTATGGATGCACAGGGCGGAGAATCCGGATTTTCTGGAAGATCCCACCCTGTTCAGCTCCTGGAAGCAGCAGGCCGCAACTGAAGACCTCCGTCTCAGGATAGGCCGGTGGAACATCCCCGGAAAACCCATCGCCATCCTGGTGGATTTCAAGCACTACCTCCCTCAGGCCGATGACATCCTCACCGATTTCTGGAAAGACTTCGGCGTGGATTCCATCTCCGGCAACTGGGACTACAAGGAGAACGCCCTCTTCGGATGGGCTGCAGGCAAGACCATCGAGAGTTTCTGGAACTACAACCTCCAGGGCACGGAAAAGGTGGTGGCGCAGTTCCACGAGTGGCAGACCGGCGCCGGCGTCCTTCAGCTCAAGCGCTCCGGTATCCCGGTGGCCACAGCTTTCACCACCCATGCCACAATGATGGGCAGGTGCATAGCCGGGAACGGCCTTCCCCTGTACGATGCCATGTCCTCATATGACGGCGACGAACTGGCCAGGCGATTTGGCGTGGTGGCCATCCATTCCCTGGAAAAGAAATCGGCCCTCAATGCCGATGTCTTTACCACCGTTAGCGACATCACCGCACGTGAGTGCAAGCAGTTCCACGGCAGGGAAGTGGACGTCGTGACCCCCAACGGCTTCGAGAACAGCTTTACCCCGGCATCCGACCAGCAGTACAACGATCTTCACGATGCTGCCCGTGAGCGCCTCCAGGCCGTCGCCTCCGCCATGAGCGCAGAGGAAGTCCCCTCCAATTCCATCTACATTGGAATAGGCGGAAGGTACGAGTTCCGCAACAAGGGCATCGACGTTTTCATCGACGCCCTGGACAAACTTAACCGTTCTGGGTATGACGGCCGCAGCATACAGGCCTTCATCATGATTCCTTCCGGCCACTTCGGTCCTGAAAAGAATTATCCTACCCAGGTGTCGCACGTCCTTCAGAACGCAGAGTACGACACCATCACCCGCCGTTTCAGGGAGACAGGCCTTGTCAATTCCATCGGCGACAAAGTGAAAGTTTACTTTGTCCCTTCGTACCTCAACGGCAACGACGGCGTCTTCAACATGCCCTACTACGATCTCCTGTGCGGCATGGACCTGGCGCTGTTCCCGTCTTATTACGAACCCTGGGGTTATACCCCGCTGGAGGCCCTTGCCTTCAGGGTTCCCACCCTCACCACATCCCTTGCGGGATTCGGCCTCTGGGTAAGGGACCATTACAAGAAAGAACACCCCGGAATCACTGTCCTGGACCGTACGGACTCCAATTACGAGGAGGTCGTGGACGGCGTTGTGGCCAGAATCCGGGAGATAGCCGCTCTGGAGCTTCCCACCAGGGACCTCTACCGCGAAAACGCGCGCGAAGTAGCGCAGATTGCCCTTTGGGACAATCAGATTGAGTATTATCAGAAGGCCTATGCAATAGCACTGGAGAAAGTGCAGGAAAGAAAGGCCTCCTACAAAGTGAAAGAGAAAACGATGCAGTATTCAAGAACCGACGTCAACAACCCCGGATGGAGGACCATCCTTGTTACACGTCATCTCCCCGAAAAACTATCCCGTCTGGAGAAACTCTCCAAAAACCTCTGGTGGTGCTGGAACGAGAGCGCCAAAGCCCTTTTCCGCTCCATAGACCCCGATGTCTGGCACAAGTCCGGCCATAACCCGCTCGTGGTGCTTGACACCGTGAGTATCAAGCGCTTCCAGCAGCTGTCAGAGGACCAGGAGTTCCTTGCCCGCATGAAGAAGGTCCTGGACGAGTTCGACACCTACATGGCAGCCAAGGCCAAGCGCACGGACCCTTCCGTAGCATACTTCTGCATGGAGTACGGCCTTGACACCTCCCTCAAGATATATTCCGGCGGCCTGGGCATTCTTGCCGGCGACTACCTCAAGGAAACATCGGACATGAATGTGAACCTTGTGGCCGTTGGCCTGCTGTACCGCTACGGCTACTTCACCCAGGTCCTTTCCGGACAGGGTTACCAGGTTGCCAAGTACGATGCCCAGGACTTCACCAAGATTCCGGCAGAGCCCGTTCTGGACAAGGACGGCAACTGGGTCACCACCAAGGTGGCATTCCCCGGCCGTAACCTTAACGCCCGCCTCTGGAAGGTGGAAGTCGGCCGTACGGACCTGTACCTCATGGATACAGACTATGAAGAGAATATTCCGGAAGACCGCGAGGTTACATACCACCTCTACGGCGGCAACTGGGAAAACCGCCTCAAGCAGGAACTCCTGCTGGGTGTTGGCGGCATCCGCGCCCTGCGCAAGCTCGGCATAGACACCCAGGTGTACCACTGCAATGAGGGCCACGCCGCATTTATCGGCCTTGAGCGCCTCCGCGAATACATTGAGAAGGACAACCTGAGCTTCTCCGAGGCTCTGGAGGTTGTAAGGGCAAGCTCCCTGTTCACCACGCACACTCCGGTTCCCGCCGGCCACGACGCCTTCGATGAAGGCCTCCTGAGGCAGTATATCGGCCATTATCCCGGCCGTCTCAAGGTTGACTGGGAAACCCTCATGTCCCTTGGAAAGGACAACGCCCTGGATCCCAACGAGAAGTTCTCCATGAGTAACCTCGCTGCCAACATCTCCCAGAATGTAAACGGCGTTTCCATGCTGCACGGCAAGGTGTCCCAGGACATTTTCGCCCACATGTATCCGGGTTACCTGCCGGAAGAGCTCTACGTGAGCTATGTCACCAACGGCGTACACTATCCTACATGGTGCGCCCCTGAGTGGAAGCCCGTCCATTCACGCGTGTTCGGCCCGGCCTTCGCCACCCACCACTACGACAAATCCTGCTTCGACGGCATCTTCAGCGTGTCCGATTCTGAGGTCTGGGGTGTGAAGAAAGAGCTCAAGAGAAAGCTCATCAAATTCCTGAGGGAACGCCTCCAGGACACTTCCATCTCCAACCATTACAGCCCCTCCGAGCTGGTTACCATCATGGATACCCTGAGGGACGATGTCCTCACCATCGGCTTCGCCCGCCGTTTCGCCACCTACAAGAGGGCTACGCTCCTGTTCCGTGACCTGGACCGTCTGGACAAGATCATCAATGATCCTCATCAGCCTGTTCAGTTCCTCTTTGCCGGTAAGGCCCATCCTGCCGACAAGGCCGGTCAGGACCTTATCAAGCAGATTGTAGACATCTCCAAGGATCCCCGCTTCATCGGCAAGATTGTCTTCATTCCCGGATACGACATCACGCTTGCAAAGCGCATGGTACAGGGCGTGGACGTCTGGATGAACAACCCCACACGCCCCCAGGAGGCATCCGGCACGTCCGGAGAGAAGGCTGCCATGAACGGCACCATGCACTTCTCCGTGCTGGACGGCTGGTGGGTAGAGGGCTACAAGGAAGGCGCCGGCTGGGCTCTTCCCATAGAGCAGGCCTACGAGGACAACAACTTCCAGAACGAGCTTGACTCCGCCACCATCTACCAAATCCTTGAGAACGATATCGCTCCTGCATACTATAATGTAGACCGTACCACCGGCCGCAGCAGCGAGTGGATCAACTACATCAAGAACACCATCGCCAAGGTTGCATGCGACTTTACAACCAACCGCATGCTCACCGACTACTGCAACCAGTACTATGTGCCCCAGGCCGGCCGCGCCACTTCCGTAAAGGCCGATGACTTCAAGCTGGCCCGCGAAATCGCCGCCTGGAAGGCCCATGTGCGCAGGGAATGGAACAACGTCCAGCTTGTCTCCCGTTCTACTCCTCAGACCTCCTATGACATCACCCAGGCCAACCAGTACCATGTAGAACTGGTACTGAGCCTTGGAGACCTCTCTCCGGAAGATATCGGCGTTGAGGTTGTCTTTGCACAGGTGGACAAGCACGGACAGCGTCACATCGCCCATGTGCAGGAGTTCAAGGCAGAGGAGTTCAAGGACGGACAGGCCAAGTACACCGTAGACGTCCTTCCTGAGAAGACCGGTGCTTACGAGGTATGCTCCCGCGTGTTCGCAAAGAACCCCCTGATGCCTCACCGTCAGGACTTTGAGTGTGTAAAGTGGCTGTAGTAACCACAGGCTTCTTTGACGGTGTGCATCTTGGACACCGTCATGTAATCGAGACATTGGTCTCCTGTGCCCGTGAAAGGGGACAGGAGGCCATTGTGGTTACATTCTGGCCCCATCCAAGGACCGTCCTTCAGCAGGATGCAAGGGATTTCCGCATCCTCACTACTCTGGAGGAGAAAAAACGTATGCTCCTTGCCATGGGTGTAGACAGCGTGGAGGTCATTCCCTTCACCCGGGAATTTGCATCCCTCACCGCCCGCGAGTACCTGAAACTATTAAAAGACAAGTACCACGCCTCGGTAATAGTGATGGGCTACGACAACAGGTTAGGTTCTGACCAGAAGACGTTCCGGGAATTGGCCGGTTCGTCCCTGAAAAAGGTCGTTTTTGCGGACGGAGAGGTGGAAATGGTGGGTTCGTCCCTGAAAAAGGCCATTTTTGCGGATGACACTGCTGTTTCTTCTACCGTTATCCGCAAGGCTTTGCTTGCTGGGGATGTAGCGGCGGCCAATGCCATGCTTGGCTATGAGTACGAGCTCACAGGGGCCGTGGTGGCAGGGAACAGGCTGGGGAGGACCATTGGTTTTCCTACGGCTAACATGCAGTTGTATGAACCTCTCAAGCTGGTGCCCGGGAATGGGGTGTATGCCGTTGAGGCTGAGGTGCTTGGCTCTGTGTACAAGGGTATGTGCAACATCGGCGTGAGGCCAACAGTCAACGGTGCGTCACGCACCATCGAGACCAATATCCTGGACTTTGACCAGGACATTTACGGTCTTCCGCTCACCTTGCGTTTTCAGCGCCGCATACGCGACGAGCGCAAATTTGACTCGCTGGACGCGCTGCGGGAGCAGCTGGCTAAAGACCGTGAGGCGTGCTCTTAGCTCATTTTTTAGACATTTCCGTGCAAGGGAACGGCACTCTTTGTATTATATAGGAAAAAAGTATTATGAATATGAAAAAGCTTGCATGTTTAATACTGACAGCGGTGTTTGCCGTTTCCTGCACAATGGATGAGTTTGGCAGTTTTTCAAAGTCGGACGGTGGCTATTATGATCTTTCCGGAGAGGCTGTGGGAGATGGTGGATATGGTGAGGCGGCAGGCGAGCCTTCCGTAAATGGTGAAGGCGGCGGCAACAGCCAGGCCGGCCGTATAACTGCCGGTGAATGGAACGACCTGGACCATTGGGACTTCTGGGGCCAGCTAATGACCGGAGAAGACTTTGCCCAGTATAGTTCCTATTGGAGATTCTGGACCAATAACCGCATTGCCGTTGAGGTTACCGACAAGGACGGCAAGCCTGTTTCCGGAGTCAGGGTTACCCTTCAGCGCACGGGGGCCGATATCTGGAGCGCAGTTACGGACAATCTTGGCCGTGCAGAGTGCTGGGTGGGCATTTTCCAGAAGGAAGACCAGGTGGATGCATCGTCAATAAGCATAAGCGTCAACGGGAAGGTATGGGAGACTGCTCCTGCCATCACAGCCTGGGATTGTCCCAACGGCGTGTCCGTGAACAGGATAGTAGTGGAAAACGCTGCTCCGGCGGCAGAGAAGGCAGACATCGCCTTCATAGTTGACGCCACGGGCTCCATGTACGACGAAATCAAGTTCCTCAAGGACGACCTCATGGATATCCTCCGGAAAGTGGAGGCAAAGCAGGGCGGCGTTACTTTCCGCACAGGATCAGTTTTCTACAGGGACGAAGGTGATGCTTACATAACCCGCAGCAGCAACTTCTCCGATAAGTTCTCAACAACTTTGGACTTCATTTCCAAGCAGGATGCCGATGGTGGCGGAGATTATCCCGAGGCCGTACATACCGCCCTTGAAAAGAGCCTTCAGGACCTCTCATGGGACCAGAGCGCAAAGGCAAAACTGGCATTCATACTTCTTGATGCTCCTGCACATCATTTTGACAATGTGATTACCAGTATGCAGTCTTCTATCAAGTCTTATGCGGCAAACGGCATAAAAGTCATTCCCATTGCGGCCAGCGGTATAGACAAGAGCGCAGAATTCATGCTCCGATTCTTCGCTGCGGCAACAGGCGGCACCTACGTGTTCATCACAAATGACAGCGGTATAGGCGGCGACCACATTGCAGCATCTGTGGGCGAGTATCAGGTTGAAGTGCTGAACGACCTCATTATCCGTCTCATCGAGAAATATACGGACTAGCGTATGAACAGGTTTAAGTCGTTATTGCCCATTGCCCTGTCCCTTATGCTGACCGGATGCGTGACAGACATGGATCCCTTTGAGGGGGGAGACGGCGTAAGGGTGAATATTAACGGACAGAAATGCGTCATGTACGGGATTCCAGGTGGGTATTATGCTACTCTGGAAGCCGCCAATGACGTGAGTACCTTCCAGGCCGATATTACCATGATGTCCGCTATCACCGATGTGCACATCAACTATGTGGTTCCGGAGATGACACAAATAGAAAGGTCAGTGTTCAGGCTGCATTTCGATATCAGGGATAACAATGCATTTGTAAGGGAGCAGAAGTACCAGATACATGCTTCCGGGACAAAAACTGCATCGCTCATTGTGCCTGAACAGAATGTCGACACCCAATCATCTGAAGAGGTAGTGGCGCTCAAGGGCTGGGCATATTTCCTCAGTCTGGGAAATGTGGTTGAGGTAAGGTTTGAGCTGAACGGAACAGGTGCAGACGGCAAGGATTATGCCCTGCGTCACGGATTCCTGCGTTTACATCAAAAGAAGGAGCAGCAATGAGAAAGGTATTGGCAACAGCATTTCTTGCGCTGTTATTCACGGGATTATCGGCCCAGGAAAAGAATATAAACGTAGGCTTTGCCCTTGGTGGGTATGACCGATACACCTACGGCCATTCTGAGATAGTTGATGTCCACAAGAGTTCAACCTACAATGACATATCTTACGTATCCAACCCTATCGTACTCCCGACTCTTACATTTGAAGGAGGATACGTTTTTAAAGGCAATCATGTGGGAGCCTTCATGGGTGCATACTGGAGCTATGCGTGGAATAATATGTACGGCGGTCCCAGTCCTCTAAGGGAGAGCGAGAGCATCCTTCATCTTGTGCCTCAGGTCAGATTGTATTACCTATACAGGGGAAGTGCCAGACTGTATGCCACATTTGGACTTGGAGCCCGCATAAGGTCATTCTCGGAAACGTTTGAGGGTGATACCATCCGGTCCAGCAAAGCAACGGTCAGTTATATCATATCTCCTTTCGGAATGTCTTTTGGGGACAGGTGGACATTCGCCTGCGACTTTGGCTTCGGAACCCCCTGGTATCTGTTCAACATGACCTTCGGATACCGTTTCTAGCTTTTACGGAACAAACTGGATACAGACCGGGGCGCTGCATTCTATGGTGGCCCCGGTTTTTCGCAGGCTCCCGTTTCTGCCTATCAAGTAAATCTCTACGGCATTGCTGTCCCTGCAGGCGCAGAGGAGGTATCGGCCGTCCGGGGAGATTGCGAAGTTGCGGGGATGGATGCCAGTTTGGGTGTAGCTTTTCCAGATTACTTTCCCGCTTTCGGAATCTATTGAGAAACAGGAGATTCCGTCTTCCTTGAGGCGGTGGCTGGTGTACAGGTGGCGGCCGTCCGGAGTGATATGGAGGTCAGCGCTGCCGTGGCCGTCTCCGTTGTAGGCTTTTATGTCCTGGATGGGCTCCAGAGAACCGTCGGAGTAGGAGAAGACAAGCAGGTGGTCGGAGAGTTCGCATAGGAGGTATGCAAATCGTCCATCGGCACTGAAGACAAGATGCCTGGGGCCATATTTCTCCGGCGCTTCATTTGCCCATGCCAGAGACCCTTCCCCAAGCGGTTGGCCGCCGTCTTCAAGTTTGAAGCGGTGGATGCAGTCGTTGCCAAGGTTGGTCACGAAGATGTACTTGCCGTCGGGAGAAATTACGGCGCAGTGCATGTGGGCACCGCTTTTAATGCCATCGCCCTTAAACTGACTAAGGCCCTGGATGTGCCCCTCCTGATCCAGAGAAAACGCGCTCACAGTGCCGCCTGTATAGTTTGAACTCACAATGGCGTTTCCAGTATACAGTATGTTGCACGGGTCTTCGCCGTCAAGTTGTTCCTTGGGAATTGGAACGCTGTCCAGAAGATGGATAGTGCTTTCCGTGAGGGTATATGAACTCACTCCCTGCCTGCCGTCGTTGAACTCGTTCACGGAATACGCCAGGGTTCCATTCGGGTTTGTTATCACAAATGACGGATTTCCTGCCGGCGCGCAGTCCAGGAGAGTACAATCAGCTGTTTTTGTATTGAAGGAATATAGATACACGCCCTCTGCGGCAGTGTTTTCAGTATATGTTCCCACAAGGAGCCTCACCTCCTGAGGAGCAGAGCATGCTGCCATAAGTGCAAAACCAATAAAGCAAGAAAGAGTTAAGTTCATTTTCATATTGCAAATATAGTAATTAAATCACTCCCGTCTCATGTGTCGCTCCGTGTTGGGTTGAATTTCCTCGTGGCGAATAAATTTCTGTATATCAATCTGTTACTAGATAATATGCATGAGGTTACTTGGGGGTATTTGTTGGTAACTTACTGATTGATAGTCAAATACGTGCCACGGTGCTTTATAGGCAAATCACTTGACAATCTCCGTAAGTTGGAGTAACTTTGCGGCCAAATTATAATACGATGCAAGGTTTCTGGACTGTTCTGATGCTGGTGTTCTCCAACATCTTCATGACATTCGCCTGGTATGGCCATCTCAAACTCAGTGAGATGAAGATATCTACCGGCTGGCCCCTCATACTGGTAATACTGTTCTCCTGGGGTATTGCTTTCTTTGAGTACTGCCTCACAGTGCCTGCAAACCGCATTGGCTTTCAAGCCAATGGCGGGCCGTTCAACCTGCTTCAACTGAAAGTTATCCAGGAGGTGATATCACTTACCGTGTTTACCGTGTTAATCATGTTCATGTTCAAAGGCCAGACCCTTCACTGGAACCATATCGCCGCCTTTGTCTGCCTTGTCCTTGCAGTTTTCTTCGTTTTCCTTGAGAAGTAGACACCAGCGTGGCGATTAACACGCTTATTACTAATATGTTAAGCTATAATACGCATGAGGCCCCTCATGCGTATTGTTGTGTATGTGGTTGACTATCATATATATGTGCGCCACGTGCAATTATAATCATGTAAACTCTACAAATAGTAGAGTTAATGGTGTAAATCGGTGGAATCGTATATTTTTTCGGATATCTTTTAAACGATTCTTGCTAAGTCCGCAGATGTGCATTATAATTGTGCCGGACAGTCTTGTCTGTCAGGTTATTATGAAGAGAAGATTTATAAGAGGAGTTCCTAATCACTGTTATCAGAAAACCGCTCGTGGGGTGTTGCTGTTTTATTCGGTATCGGATTTCGTGGTATTGTTCACTCATATTTGTGTCTCAGCCATGCGGCACAGGGTGAGAATCCTGTCCATCGTCCTTATGCCGGACCATCTGCATATCTGTGTCGAGGCCGATAGTGTAGATGAATTGAACGATTTTGTCAAATGCTATTCCAGTCCCTTCGCAATAGCTCATAACCGACGATGCTCATACTACGGCGCCCTGTTCAGGCACCGTTATGGAAGTGCCCCCAAAAAAACAGACAAGGCAATACGTACTAACCTCATTTATATCGGGAATAATCCAGTGGAACGTCATCTGACAAAAAAGGCTGAGGACTATCAGTGGAATTTCCTGAAATACTACAGGTGCCCAAACCCTTTTTCTGATAAGCTTGTCCTGAGTCATGCTTCCAGAAAGCTCAGGAACGCTGTAAGTGAAGTCAACACCTGCAGGAGGGCATTGATTCCTATTAAATATGAATTGCTGCGGAGGATAGCTTCGCCACTATCAGCCATGGAGAAGCGTCAGCTTGTGGATTACATCGTATCTACCTATAATGTAATCGATTATGAGGCGGCAATATCATATTTCGGCACTTATGAGAATATGATCGGGGCTATGCATGTCACGACCGGAAGTGAGTATGATATGAAGGAGGAACATCCAGGCTGGGATGACTCCAATTACGCCAAAATGCACACCGTTGTCATGCGTGAATACGGTTTTAATGACATTCACCGGGTGCTGTCTTTATCGGAACAGGAGAAGAAGAACCTGATTAAGTTACTGGCGGAGAGCACACATGCTCCGCTAAGGCAGATAGAACGATATCTTCGTGTCAGATAACTTTCTGACAATTAGCTTATTAAGCAAAAATACGCATGAGTATTCTCATGCATATTATTGTGCAATATATTGATACATAGCAGCTTATCTGCCACGCGCCCGCAGGAGGGAAACCATATTGGCTATATAATTGGATTTCAAAATTTAATTTATTACCTTTGCAACAGATACTTGTAGCGCGACGGCCGGTCAAATGGTCGTCGGCTCGTTTTTTTGACAACGAAAATAAGAAATGCCACAGATCGAAATGATGACACAGGCGGGCCTCGACAAGCTCAAGAGGGAACTCGCCGAAGCACTGGCCCAGAGGCCGGTTATCTCTGCAGCAATTGCAGAAGCCCGCGAGAAGGGAGACCTCTCTGAAAATGCAGAATACGATGCAGCACGCGACGCCCAGGGCCTCCTGGAAGTGAAGATTGCACGCCTTAAGGAAAAGGTTGCCAACGCCCGCGTAATAGATGAAAGCAAGCTCAGCGCAGATTCCGTCCAGCTCCTCTCCAAGGTAAAGGTCCAGAATCTCCAGAACAAGATGGAAATGAATTTCCAGATTGTGGCTGAGACAGAGGCCGATTTCTCCAAGGGCCTTCTGGCTGCAACAACCCCCATCGGCAAGGCCCTCATCGGCCACAGCAAAGGGGAAACCGTTGAGGCAAAGGTCCCCAGCGGCATCATGAAATTCAAGATCCTGGACATCTCCCTCTAGAGTATGGCAACCATTTTCACCAAAATAGCCAACGGGGAAATCCCTTCCTACAAGTGCGCAGAGAACCAGGATTTCTACGCTTTCCTGGACATTTCCCCCCTTGCCAAGGGCCACACCCTGGTAATCCCCAAGAAGGTTGAGGACGATTATATCTTCCACCTGGATGCCGCCACCTACGAAGGCCTCTGGGCCTTTGCCCGCAAGGTTGCTACCGCCCTCAAGGCCGCAGTGCCCTGCAAGAGGGTTGGCGTAGCCGTCCTGGGCATGGAAGTTCCTCATACCCACATCCACCTTGTGCCCCTCCAGACAGAGGGAGACATGGATTTCCGCAAGCCTCATCTTTCCCTGGAGCCCGCGGAAATGAAGGCAATTGCAGACGCAATATTTGCAGAGTATGAAAAGCTTTAGACTGCTTCTTCTTGCAGCCCTTGTGCTTGCATCCTGCGCCAAGAACACGCAGATCACTGGCATAGTCAAGGACGCTCCTGAGTCCAATCTTACCTTCCAGATGCTGGACGTGAACCGTTTCCAGCTCCTTGACACCGTCAAAACAGGGGCCGATGGCTCCTTCAAATATGCCCTGGACCTGGAAGAGCCCGCATTTGTATACCTCTTCCACGGAGACCGCCAGATAGCCTCCCTCCTCCTCCAGAAAGGAGATAAGGTTAAGGTAGAGACAGATACCTTAGGTGCATACCGCACGGAAGGCTCGGAGGACTGCCTCCGCCTCCAGAAAGTGGAGAACTCCTACAACGCTTTCCTTCGTGACCTCGGCACTATCCTCGCCACGGAGCAGAATCCTGATCCGGCCATCTCCCGCCGCTATGTGGAGTACTACAGGGACCGCGTGAGCTACATCATGCAGAATTCCAAGTCCTTTGCTGTAGTGCCTGTTTTCTTCCAGCAGGTGAACGAGACTCTTCCCGTATTCAGCAATGCTACGGACGGCTTTATCATGAACTCAATTGCCGATTCCCTGAGCACAGTATGCCCTGACTCCCGCTGGATCAAGGCCCTCCGCAAGGAAGCGGACCGCCGCATGGAAGCCGTTAAGATGGATGCCAAGCTCAAGGATGCCCAGGAAGTGGGCTATATCGACATAGACCTTCCCGGCATGGAGGGAAAGAACATCAAGTTGTCCGAGGTTGAGTCCAAGGTTACCATGGTGTATTTCTGGGCCTCCACTGCAGAGCAGAAGATGTTCAATATCAGCTCCTTACTTCCTATCTACGAGGAATTCCACCCCAAGGGTCTGGAAATATATGCCATTGCATTGGACGCGGACAAGAGCTCCTGGGCGGCAGCCATAAAGAACCAGAAACTTCCCTGGGTGAACGTATGCGACATCCGTGGCGTCTCTTCGCCTTACGTCCAGTCCTACGGCGTCACATCCCTGCCGATGCTCTGGATAATTCGTGACGGCGAAATAGACCCTGTCTCCGGTCTTGGTAACATTGACGCCCTCAAGGCATATCTTAGAAAGAACCTCCGCTAAAAGAGGCTTTTTTTAAGGCAATTTGAGTATTCAGAATTATGGACGCATTATAGTGAAGTTTATGAATCCTTCGATGATATTACAAGAATATATGGTTTTACGGATCCAAACGATTAAGTTGTTGTGAGACAAAACACAGTTTCTAATGACTATCTGCTCATGAATTGGGGGTATGATGGGGCGTGGGATGAGGACCTTTTCAGTACATATGAAAGTGCATACTGGCCGGCCAACAATGGAAATCATCAATATAAAAGGAAAATATATTATGGCTTCAATTAACAGGTGTTTTGAGTTTTTCATTGGTGCAATAGTGTCACTGGTGTTGGTCTCCTGTGACGAACAAATAGGTGATGGTGCGTCTTTGCGCTTTTCTCCTACTGGGTGTGACCAGATACATATTGCGGCAAAATGTGACAGGAACCTGTCTGTCTGGATACGAATGACCGGGGCACAAGTCTCACATGACCTTAATCTGGAAAGCCTAATCTCTGATTATATGAGTTCGAATTATGGTATTTCAGGAGGCTCGGCAATTAGGAATTTTTACTATTGCTTGGAGAAATGCGTTTCTATAAAGGTTGAAAATGAGGATGAGGATTTGACTCGGTATTTCCAGGTCACCGTGCCTTCAGATTATTACGCCGAGGAACTTGTAATGAACTCAGAGGCAGTAATTGGTCGTGTCAAGCCGATGCCCGTGGAGGAATTCCTGTCGTACGAGCCATTTATGCTTCCGGTAATGCTGCTGGAACGTTATGTTGGTATGGGCAATGACTTCAGCGGACAAACGTTAACAGTTACCATAGGTCTTGGTAACGGGAAGGAATTCTGTGAAACGGTTTCGATTCCTTAAAGTATTGTTTTCCGTGAGACGGTAGCCACAAACTCCTTAAGGTAGAACGGTTCGAAGTACGCAAGGTCTTCGAACTGTTTTTCGTTATATGCCTTTTCCGCCAGGGGTGCCATGGCCGATGCAAGGGGGAAGGCCTCACGGAAATGGGCATTGGGGGAGGTGAGGACGTCCTTGCACTTGAGGGCGCCGTCGCCTATGAACAGCACGGGGCCGGCAGCCAGCTCATCGGCAAATGAATCCGGGCCGATGACCTTGGCCTCGATTTCCGTAAGCCTCTCACCGGCAGGGGAGTACACGGCGGTGTAGACCTCCATTCTTCTCGCGTCTATCATGGGAACCACCTTAGTCATGTCCGGCTCCGTCCGGCCATCTCCTGCCAGAATGTCTAAAGTGCAGACAGCCAGGAGCGGCACGCCCGCGCCGAAGCAGAGGCCCTTGGCGGTGGAGACGCCAACGCGGAGGCCTGTGTAGGAGCCGGGGCCCTTGGAGACGCACACGGCGTCAAGGTCCTGGGCGCGGAGCCCGGCGGCGTTAAGGACTTCCTTTACCAGCGGGGCTGTGAGGGCGGCTTGCATGCGCGGTTCCCGGCACACGCGGTCTGCCACCACGGTGCCGCCATCTGCAAGCGCTACGGAGAGAATCGTCCCCGATGTCTCCAGTGAGAGGATCTTTGCCATTATATCATTGCCGTTACGGCTTCTGCGGCGCTCTGGATGGCTTCGGTCGCAGGAGTGATTATCTGTTTAAGGAAAGGCAGTACAGTCTGTGCAAAGTCCTTGAGGAGGGGATAGACCACGGACTCTTCAAGGAGCTTGCTGTCTTGAACAAAATTGAACTGGCCGTTGAGAGCCTCGAATACCATGGCAAGGACTCCCAGGACAAACGCCGTAAGGAACAGGGAAAGGACCATTCCCAGAACCCTGTTGAGCCAGCCAAGCGAAGCCATGTCCACAATCCTTGTGATAAGCTTTGCAAGGAGTAACACCACCACGAGGGTGAGGATGAGGATAATGGCGAATCCTATGATGTTGAGGACCGTTTCCGACGTGTTCCAGAAGCCGCCCAGCCATGCTCCCATCTGCGTGTAATACTTATATGCCAGCAGGGCTCCAAGCACTATTCCAACCAGTGAAACGGCCTGTTCCATGAGGCCTTTTGCCAGTCCGTGAATGATGCCCGGAATAAACAGCAGAAGCAGTATGATGTCCAGAGTATTCATTTGGCGATACCAGTTATATTTCTTATCTTTGTAATCTTAAAAAAGTATGCAAAATTAGCCAAAAAATATGACATTCAAAGAATATAACGGCCTGGACCTTGCTGAAACCGGCAAAAGCGTGCTTGAAAGGTGGAAAAAGACAGGTGCCTTTGAGAAATCGGTAGCTCTCCGCGAGGGCGCTCCTGAGTTCATCTTCTTCGAAGGCCCGCCTTCCGCAAACGGCATGCCCGGCATTCACCATGTCATGGCCCGTTCCATCAAGGATGCCATCTGCCGATTTAAAACCCAGACGGGCTACCAGGTGCGCCGCCGCGCAGGCTGGGACACCCACGGCCTTCCCGTAGAGCTCGGCGTAGAAAAGAAGCTGGGCATCACCAAAGCCGATATCGGCACAAAAGTGAGCGTTCAGGAGTACAACGCCACCTGCCGCAAGGAGGTCATGAAATACACCGCGGAGTGGGAAACCATGACAGAGCGCGTAGGCTACTGGGTAGACATGAAAGACCCTTACATCACCTACGACAACCGCTACATAGAGACCCTCTGGTACCTCCTAAAAAAGATTTACAACAAAGGTCTTCTTTATAAGGGATATACAATCCAGCCGTATTCTCCAACGGACGGCACCGGACTCAGCTCCCACGAGCTCAACCAGCCCGGCTGCTACAAGGATGTCAGTGATACAACCGCCACCGTCCAGTTCGAGGTCATAAAAGACGGCGCCTCACAGCCCCTCTACGGCACTGAGACCGTCCCCGTATACTTCCTGGCCTGGACCACCACACCCTGGACCCTCCCTTCCAACACCGCGCTCTGCGTAGGCCCGGAAATAGAGTACATAAGGGTTCTGTCCACCAATCCGTACACCGGCGCGCCCGCAGTGTACGTGCTGGCCAAAGACCTTCTGGACGCCTGGTTCGGTCCCAAGATTCCGTTCAAGGTGCTTGACGGCGTATTCAAGGGAAAAGACCTCGAGGGCATCCGCTATCATCAGCTCATTCCATGGTTCAAGCCTTCCGGAGACGCCTTCCGCGTCATCACCGGAGACTACGTGACCACCAGCGACGGTACCGGCATCGTCCATATCGCCCCCACATTCGGTGCGGACGACAAGCGCGTTGCCGCGGCCGCCGGAATAGGGGAGATAATGCCCGTGGACAAGGACGGCAACCGTCAGGCACAGGTAGACCGCCAGGGCCGCTTCATGCGCCTGGAAGACATGGATCCGGCCTACGCCGCCACTGTCGACCCATCTTATAAAGAGTATTCGGGCCGATATGTCAAGGCCGGCTACAAACTCTACTTCGAGAAAGTTGAGGAAGAGGGCACCCTGGACATAGACCTCTGCGTCATGATGAAGGCAGACGGCCGCGCATTCAAGATCCAGAAGCACGTCCACAACTACCCCCACAGCTGGCGCACGGACCTTCCTGTCCTGTATTATCCCCTGGACAGCTGGTTCATCAAGGCATCGGCGGTGAAGGACCAGATGGTAGAGCTTAACAAGCAGATCATGTGGAAGCCCGCTTCCACCGGTTCCGGCCGCTTTGGCGTGTGGCTGGAAAATATCCAGGACTGGAACCTTTCCCGCAGCCGCTACTGGGGCACTCCGCTGCCCATCTGGCGCACGGAAGACGGTAAGGAAGAAAAATGCATCGGCACCGTGGCAGAGCTCTTCGAAGAGCTGGATAAAGCCGTGGCTGCCGGCATCATGGCCTCCAACCCTCTCAGGGACAAGGGCTTCAATCCTGCCGACATGTCCCTCGAGAACTACAACAGGATAGACCTTCACCGTCCTTATGTGGACAATATGTTCCTGGTCTCTGAAACGGGAAAGAAGATGGTCAGAGAAACTGACCTCATAGACGTCTGGTTCGACTCCGGTGCCATGCCTTACGCCCAGGAAGGCCTCCGGGGCCTTGAGGGCGGCAAGTTCGGCGCCACCGCAGACTTCATCGCAGAAGGCGTAGACCAGACCCGCGGTTGGTTCTATACCCTCCACGCCATCCACACCATGGTAAGCGGCACTCCCGCATTCAAACGCGTCATCTCCAACGGTCTTGTCCTTGACAAGAACGGCAACAAGATGAGTAAGCGCCTTGGCAATGCCGTAGACCCCTTCAAGGCCCTTGACGACTACGGCGCGGACGCCCTCCGCTGGTACATGCTCACCAACGCCGAGCCCTGGGACAATCTCAAGTTCGACGAGAGCGGCGTCTCCGACGTCCGCCGCAAGTTCTTCGGCACCCTTTACAACACATACGCCTTCTTTGCAAGGTATGCGAATATCGACAAGTGGGAGATTCCCGATCAGGTCGGGAATGACGCGGCCGTCAAGCCCGGCGCCGACCGGGCATCTCTAACAGAACTTGACCGCTGGATCCTATCCAAGCTGAACAGCGTCATCAAGGACGTGCGAGCAGCATACGAGGACTACGACGTCAAAACCGCAGGCCGCATACTGGAGACCTTCGTCTGTGACGATGTCTCCAACTGGTACGTCCGCCTTGGCCGTCCCCGCTACTGGGCAGGGGAGATGACGGAAGACAAGAAGGCCGCCTACAGTACCCTGTACAAGGTGCTGGTAGACGTAGCCGTCCTTTCCGCCCCCATCGCCCCCTTCTTCATGGACCAGCTCTGGCAGGACCTTGTTTCTCCCGTCCTTTCCGGCTCTGACCGGGAATCCCAGTCGGTCCACTTCCAGCTTATGCCGGAGGCCGATGAGAAGCTCATCGACAAAGACCTTGAGGAAAGGATGGCGCTTGCCCAGCAGGCAACATCCCTTATCCTCGGCATACGCAAGAAGGTGAACCTTCCTGTGCGCCAGCCGCTGCAGAAGGTAATGATTCCTGTCATCTCGGAGAAGGTCCGCAGGCAGCTGGAAAGCGTATCGGCCATCATCCTTGGAGAGGTGAACGTGAAGGAAATGCAGTTCATAGAGGACACTACCGGCATCATGACCCTCAAGATAAAGCCCAACTTCAAGGTGCTGGGCAAGGCCTACGGCCCCCGCATGAAGGAAATCGCCGCCGGATTTGCCGCTCTTGACCAGAACGTCATCGCAAGCATCCAGAAGGCAGAGGCTGCCCAGGAGGTATACACTCTTGCCCTTCCCGGCGGAGACGTGGTCCTTAACCCCGGAGACTATGCCATCTCATCGGAAGATGTGGAAGGCTGGCAGGTTGCTTCCGAGGGCTCCCTTACAGTGGCTCTTGACATAGAGGTAACACCGGAACTCAAGCTTGAAGGCCTTGCCAGGGAGCTTGTGAACCGCATCCAGAACCTTCGCAAGAGCAGCGGTTTCGAGGTTACGGACCGCATAGACACCGTAGTCTACGCACCTCTGGACGAGGTCGTTGAGCGCTACGGCTCATATATCAGTGCACAGACACTGTCCCGCACCCTTTCCGTGCGTCCTTTAGCGGAAGCCCCCGCAGACGCAGCAGAGGTTGAGTGGACAGAAGACAATACCATCAAGCTAACCGTTAAAAGATAGACAGAATATGGAAGAGAACATCAAAACACGTTACTCTGATGAGGAGCTGGAAGAATTCCGCACCATCATCAACGACATGCTGGAGAAGGCTCGCGCAGAGTACGCCACGCTCCGTGATGTTGTAACCCATGCAGGCGGGAACGATATCCTTGACACTGCCCCCACCTTCAAGACCGTAGAGGACGACGGCGCCTTCCAGCTTTCCAAGGAAGAGGCCGGTGCCCTGGCCCAGAGGCAGTACAAGTTTATCCAGAACCTGGAAGCAGCACTTGTCCGCATAGAGAACAAGACCTACGGCATCTGCCGCGTAACCGGAAAGCTCATTCCCAAGGAGCGCCTCCGTCTTGTCCCTCATGCCACCACCACCGTGGAAGGCAAGGCCATCCTTGAAAAGACCGGCAGGAAGTAATTAATAATGAAAAACAAAGGTCGTTTCCTCATCTTCCTTGGGGTTCTCCTTGTGGTCATAGACCAGGTCATAAAAGTCCTGGTCAAGACCAACATGACCCTTGGAGAGAGCATCCCGGTATTGGGCAACTGGTTCCAGCTGGTGTTTGTGGAGAACAAGGGTATGGCCTTCGGGATGTCCTTCGGCGGAGTAATAGGCAAGTACCTTCTCACTGCCTTCAGGATTGTCCTGTTCGGAGTGCTGTGCTGGTGGATTTCCCGGCTGGTGAAACGTAAGGAGGTCCCCACAGGAGTTCTTGTGGGCCTTACCCTCATCACGGCCGGCGCCTTCGGCAACATAGTGGACTGCCTGTGCTACGGACTCATTTTCAGTGAGTCAACCATTAACGCAGTAGCCACACTGGGACATTACGCACCGTTCATGCAGGGAAAGGTTGTGGACATGTTCTACTTCCCCCTATGGACCTGGCCGGACTGGGTGCCCGGTCTTGGCGGACGCATCTTCTTTGAGCCAGTCTTCAATTTCGCAGACAGCTGCGTCACAGTTGGCGCAATCTATCTGATTCTCTTCCACTGGAAGTTTTTCTCTAAGGATTGATCAGAATATCCTCGGGATAGAGTTTCGGGACAAAGTGCACGCCGTCCTTCCTGTAATAATCAAGGGAAGCGCCGGCGTGAACTGGCATAAGGTAGATGCTCTCCGCACCTTTGCCGATGGCGATAACCGCAATGGGCCGGGAGGGGAGGGAAAGGGCTTCCCGGATGGCATCGGCCTTGAAATTGAGGATGAAGATACCGCCGAGGCCCATCTCCGTTGCCTTGAGGAGCATGCTCTGGGCGGCAATGCCAAGGTCTATGTCCACCACCCTGTCTTCATTTCCGGTGCAGCAGACAACTATGAAAGCCTCCGGTTCTGTGTCGGGCTTGGGGAGATGCTCCTGAGGGAGTGCGGCGCCCAGGACTATGTTCGGGAGCACTTTGGGGGCTTCCTCGGAGGTAACAAGACGGTAGCGCAGACGCTGAAGATTCTTGCCGGAACCAACGAGTGTTGTGACGGAGACAATCTGCTTCAACTCTTCTGCCGTAACTTTGCGTGCTTTGTCATAGCCCCTGTAGCTTCGGTTGCGTTTGAGAAGCGTGTCCAGGGATGCGTTCACGCGCTTCACGACAGGCCGCCTTTCGCGGACGGCCTCTTCGCGTTTTTCAAGATAGTTGTCTGCCATATGCTATTGATTAAGCATACCGGCAACCTTGGAAGCCACCACCGTTCCAAGCTTCACTTTGCCGTCAGGACCAATGACATACAGGCTGGGAATCCACTTTACGTGGTAGTCTGAGCCCACTTTCGACTTTTTCATGCCTTCTGGGTCAAAGAGCTGCACGCCGGGGAGTTCCTTCTCTGCGGCGAAGTCCTTCAGGCGCTGAAATTCACGGTCATAGGAGATGGATACGAACTGCACTTTCCGGCCGTGTTTTGCATACATTTCCTTAAGTTCAGGAACTTCTTTCCTGCAGTCCGGACACCAGGATGCCCAGAATACAAGAACTACGGTTTTACCGCGGAAATCGCTCAGCTTCACCGCCTTGCCTTCAAGGTCATTAAGCTGGAACTCCGGTGCCGGAGTGCCTGGTTTCAGAAGTTCAGCCCCATACTGGATGTCCGGGTCTTCCTCCGGGGTCTGGGCGGAAAGGGAAAAGCATGCGAACAGCGCAGCTGCAATGAGTGTAATGTGCTTTATCATAGTTTATTGTGTTTTTTCAAATTCACGTAGTGCTTTTATGGCCTGGGGGCACAGGAGGAGCAGGGCTATTACGTTTATCCAGGCTGTGACGCCTACGCCTATATCGCCCAGCTGCCAGATTACGTTGGCTTCCTTGAGGGCGCCGAAGACGGTCATGAGGAGAAGCCCTGTGCGGAAGCACCAGATGGCAGCTTTCTCTCCGCGTGGCTTGCCCTGGAATATGTACATTATGCTGGACTCTCCGTAGAAGTAGTACGCCATGAGCGTGGTAAATACGAAGAACACCAGAGCAATGCTCACAAAGCCCCCGCCAATACCGCTCAGGACAGAATCTACCGCCGCCTGGGTGTAACCCACATAATTACCTCCCAGCTCCGGGGCAACGGCCTCCAGCATCTCTCCGGTCTTGGCGTCGAAGATGTTATAAGTACCAGAGCATAAAATCATCAGCGCAGTGCCCGTGCAGATGAGGATGGTGTCCACATACACGGAAAAAGCCTGCGCCAGGCCCTGCTTTGCCGGGTGTGACACGGATGCCGAGGCAGAAACTATGGCCCCGCCGCCCTGGCCGGCCTCATTGGAGAAGATACCCCTCTTCACGCCCATCATGATGGTGGAACCAAGTATGCCGCCGGCAACGGGCTTTATGCCAAGTGCCCCGGTGAATATGGCGTTGAACACAGAGGGAACCATGTCCCAGTGCCTTGCAACCACAACTACGGTGAGTACGATATACCCAAGTGCCATGAACGGGGTAACCACCGACGCCACCTTTGCTATGCTTTTAATTCCACCCACTATTACCAGCGCCAGAAGGAAAGCCAGCCCAAGACCGCACCAAAGAGGGGGTATGCTGAAGGAATTGCCAAGGGCGTTGGTAACTCCGTTGGACTGTACCGTAGCAAGCAGGAGGCCATAGCCGAAAAGCGTGAGAACGGCAAACAGCACGGCCAGCCACTTGCACTTAAGACCCTTTTCTATATAACATGCCGGACCGCCCCTGAGACCGCTGCTGTGCGGAAAGTTGTACAACTGGGCAAGGGTTGACTCCACAAATGCCGTAGAAGCTCCCAGAAATGCTATTATCCACATCCAGAACACTGCTCCGGGACCGCCCATGGCTATGGCCGTGGCAACTCCCACGATATTGCCAGTGCCCACCCTTCCGGACAGCGCTACGCTGAATGCCTGGAATGACGATATTCCCTTGGTTCTGCCGTCTTTGTCTTTCTGGGCTGGGGCAAACAGAGACTTCACCATAAGCCCCAGTTTCCGTACCTGGACAAAGCGTGTGCGTATGGAAAAGTACAGTCCGGCCCCCACCAGCAGAACTACCAGCGCCGGGCTCCATACTATATCATTTATAAGAGATACAAACTTGTCCATACAATACAAAGATACGGGAATAATATTATCTTTGCAATATGATAAGACTTGTGATACTGGACTTTGACGGTACCCTGGCAGACACCGTAGAACTCATAGTCAAAACAAATCAGGAGGTGCAGAGGCGGATGAATTATCCCGTGTGCAAACCGGAGGAGATTATCGCAACCATTGGGCTGCCGCTGGCGCAGGGGATAGAGGCCATGTATCCGAAGGAAAAGCTGGAAGACCTTCCCATGTGGGTAAAGGTGTACCGGGAGGTGTTTGATGAGCTTAAGACTCAGATAATTCCGGCGCTTTTCCCGCATGTGAAGGAGACTCTTGCGGAACTTACCGCGAGAGGCTGCATCTGTACGGTGGCATCGTCCCGTGGCAGGGAATCCCTGAACGATTTCCTGCAGGAAATGGGCCTGTCCCGGTACATCTCATACGTCTTGGGGGCGGAGGACGTTACCCGCGCAAAACCTTACCCTGACCCTGTGCTCAAAACTCTGGAGCATCTTGACATATCGGCCTCAGAGGCCATTGTGGTAGGGGATATGCCCGTCGATGTCCAGATGGGCCTGGGCGCCGGTGCATTTACCTGCGGGGTCACCTACGGCAATTCCGGCAGGGAAGCCCTGGAGGCCGCCGGCGCGCATTACGTCATTGACGATTTCGGGGAAATCCTTAACTGCTTCTCCCTGCCCAGATAACTCCGGCAAGGATGGCGGCGCAGCCAACAGCGGCGGGAATGGTGAGCTTTTCCCCAAGGATTGCGATGGCCGTGAGAAGGGTGAAGACAGGATTCAGATACACATAGTTTGTGGACGATACGTTCCCAAGTTTCTCCATCACCAGATTCCAGGCGATGAAGCATATCAGCGACGCCACAAGACCCAGGAACAGAAGGTTACCCCATACTACGGGCTGCGCCAGTATCTCCGTTGAGGACAAGTGTCCAGGAAGGAAAGGAATGATGGTGAGAAGGCCGTAGAAGAACACCTTCCGGGTAGCGGTTACAGTACCGTATTCCCGAGTCATCTCTGCCATGAAAAGGCTGTATACAGCCCAGCAGAGGGCTGCGCCTATTGCCAGCAGGTCTCCTGTTGCCGACAGTTGAAGCCTTGCCCCGTCAAACACCACAAGCGCCATCCCTGAGAGTGCCAGTAAGGTGCCGCATATCAGCGGCCATCCAAGGCGTATTGGCTCCAGCCCGCTGGCAAAGCGGTCTTTTCCCCAGCGTTTGTAAATGAGTGTGAAGATGGCCGTGAAAAGCGGTGCAGAGCACACAAGGAAAGCCACATTGCATGCCTGAGTGTGGGCGAGGGCTGTGTTTTCGGTGAGGAAATAGAACGAGCCTCCGGTAATACCAAGAACCAGGAACACAAGCTCGTACTTCCATCCATACCATAGTTTTGCGCTGCTATGAGATAACCATGTGTACACCCAAATTCCGGCATAAGCCATTATAAATCGGATGAAGAAAATGCCCACGGGATGCATCCCGGCCCCGATAAGAACCTTGGTGCACACGAAGGTGACGCCCCAGACGGCAACAACCGCCAGGGCAAGGAGGTGGTATCGGAGCAGTCCGGTTTTCAAGGTCTATTTTGTGGCGATGCACTCAATCTCCACCAACGCGCCTTTGGGAAGGGTTTTCACTGCAACGGCGCTGCGGGCAGGGAAGGGCTGGGAGAAGAACTGGGCATAGACCTCGTTCATGGCTGCGAAATCTGCCATGTCGGCAAGGAATACCGTGGTCTTTACAACATTCTGAAGGCCAAGGCCGGCCGCTTCCAGAATTGCCTTTGCATTCAGGATGGACTGACGGGTCTGTTCCTTTACTCCTCCTTCCGGGAACGCCCCGGTTGCAGGGTCTATGGGAAGCTGCCCGGACAGGAACACCAGTCCCGCTCCGCTGTCCACGCCCTGACTGTACGGGCCTATTGCTGCAGGAGCATTGTCTGTGCTGATTGGTTTCATGGTACTATTTTTCTTCGAAGTTAAGGTTTTATTTTGGAAAAGCTGGCAGGTTTCTTGAGTTTGTATATTTCCTCGGCCGCAAGGCGCAGGAGGGGCCTTTTCATGCTACCTGATTTCTGTCAGTTTTCCCGTGTTTTTGTGGCCTGGCGTGACGCCCTTGTCATCTGCGTCGTGGGAGATTCCTTCCTGTAGCATATCGCGAAGGGATTAAAATCATTATGGGCTTCCGTCTCGGGTACAACAAAGCCGACGCTATGTTTTGACTATTATAATCGAGCGCTAGAACCCCATTCCGAATTGCAGCCAGAACTTGTCCTCCATCTCCTTCCAGGAGCGGACACCCTCGTTGTAGATGTACTCCGTATAGGCATTGAGGGCGGCAGAGGAGGCATCACTGGTGGGAAGGCCATCAATGGCGAGGGTCTCCAGGCGGAGGATCTCCTTGTTGAACCCCTTCTTGGTGCTCTGCCAGGCGAGCGTTGCAAGCTTGTTGGCACGGCGGAACTGCCACAGGGCGCAGTCCGGTACGTACTGCTTCTGCCCGCAGGTCTCAAAGGCCTTGGGAAGGGCCGTGGTGCCAGAGAAGACCGGAACGCGGGGGCTCTGCCCGGGGTTGTCGAGGGAGAGCCAGCAGACGCCGCCCACGCTGTCCGGAAGCCAGCTGCGGAGCTGGGTGATATGGGAATAGGCGCACCATGCGACAGCCACCGTGCGGCGGAACTCAACAGTTCCGGGGGCAAGGGTATTGAGGGTGTTGCGCATCTGGGTGGTCAGCCAGGGATTGGCAACGGGGCTTACCACGGTGTCCGCAGGATGCTGCGAGTTTGCCGGGCGGGCCATCCTGACGTTCCTTGTCATGTCAAAGTCCGTCCCCTCATAGGTCTCCCTGTAGAGGGCCATGACCTCACGGACATCCACCTTCTTGTCCGGCTTGACGGAGAAGGGGAGCTCGTCCATATCGTAGGTAAGGCCGAGCGAAGGTGCAAGGCGGCTCAGGATGAACCACTCCCTGTCGTGGAAGTTGCGTCCCTTGGCGTAATCGGTATTGAAGCACTTCCAGAAGATGAACTCTCCCTTGCCGTCCCATAGGCCGTTCTCCTTGGCAACCCTTTCGACATTGGCCGATGCCATCATGTCCTTGTCCTTGCGGTTGATCCTGCCGATGCGGGGGATGTTGGCCGATATCCCGACATGGTCGTCCGGGATGCGTTTTGCGACCCACGCGGCGCCGATCTTGTTCTTGCCGACACCCACAATCTCGAACTGCCAGACCTCGTTCTTGTCCGCCACGGAAAGGCATTCTCCGCCATCCCCGTAGCCGTATTTCTCTGCGAGGGAACCCATGAGACGTATGGCGTCGCGGGCGTTGTCACACCTTTGGAGGGCGACCCTCTCGAGTTCCTCGATTGTGAACCATCCGGCGGCGTTCACCAGGGTGTCCGGACCGCCGAAGGTGGTCTCCCCGATGGCAAGCTGCTTTTCGTTGAGGCAAGGATATGCGGTGTTGAGGTAGGCGTAGGTGTGCGCCGCCTCGGGGATCTCGCCCATGAGCTTGACCCCTACGGTGTCGCCGCGGAAGCGGGTCTGCATCGTGCCCCTGAGGACCTGGTGCATTGCACCGGGCTTATGGTCCTGGGCCGGTTCCATCTGGACCCAGGTGCGGTACCTGCCGTCACAGGTGTGGGAGGTGATTACTGAACCGTCCGTGGATGCCAGACGGCCTACCATCACGGAGGTGCAGCTCTGCCCGTCATACTCCTGGGAACGGAGAGGGAGAGCGATGACAAGGGATGCTGCCAGGAGAGCAAGATAACGTTTCATGGGCAAAGTGATGGCTATTCCTTTACGAACGGTTTGAGGCCCTTGGCTACATCGGCCGCTGTAATCTGCCTGCCGCCGTTGTCAAGGTCAATGAGCACGTATTTGTCATGGCCCATGCCAAGTTCTTTCATATAGGAAAGCTGGCGGAGGCCGTGGCGGGTCTCGATGCGCTCCACCAGGTCGTGATGCTCCTGGGCGGTCATTGCGTAGATGATATCGATGCATGCCTGGTCAGCTGCAAGGATGTCCGTGGATGATAGGATACCCACGTTGGGCGTGACCACCGGTGCGGCGCCCAGGCCCTCGCAGTCGCAGGAGACGGACATGTTGCGCATCACGTTAACGTAGGTGACGTGTTTCCCGAAATGGTCGATGGTGGCCTTGGTGCTCTCCGTCATGCGTTCCATGAATTCCTCTTCCTTGATGTCCCACTGGTTGGGCTGCCCGGGCGTGGTGTGTATCCATGCCTTGCCTATGCGGCCGTCGGCACAGCCTATGCCGATGTTCTTGTTGGAGCCGCCGAATCCGCCCTGGGTATGGCCCTTGAAGTGGGTGAGCGCCACCATGGAGTCATAATTTGTGAGATGGCTTCCCACGGACATCTTCTTGAACCACTTGCCGCCGCTGACGGGGAGGGTGAGGGTGTCATCCTCGTCAATGATATCTACGGGACAGAAAGTCCAGCCGTTTACCTTGAGGGTCTTGCGGTGAGCCTCCGTGGTGTACCGGTCCCCCCTGTAGTAGGTGTTGGTCTCGATGATTGTGGCATCGGGCAAATCCTTCTCCACCAGGGCCTTCACCCATTCGCGGGGAATGATGTTGGGACCGTTCTGCTCGCCGGTGTGGAGCTTGATACCCACCTTTCCGGTGATATTCCCGCCCACTTTCTCGTAGGCGGCGATGAGGCCTTCCGGGGAGAGGCTCCGGGTGAAATAGACCACGGCCTCCTTGCCGTCACGGTTTTCATATGGGACGTACTTGTTTCCGTCCTTTACAGTGGAGTTGTTGGTAGTTCCGCATGCCGCTATGATGAGTGCGGCGATGAGGATGGTAAGTCTTTTCATCTTATGCGTGTTTATTTGTCTGCAAGTTATGCAAATATATGTTTATAAGCAAATGGCTCCAGTGAATTTCACCGGGGCCATTTTATCATTCTGCGGAGGAAGAGGGATTCGAACCCCCGGTACATTGCTGTACAATAGTTTTCAAGACTACCGCCATCGACCACTCGGCCATTCCTCCTGAATTGGAGTGCAAAGATAACAAAAAAAAGTCAAACACATTGATGTTTGGCTTTTTTTGTGTAAAAGGTTCGGAAAAAAGTACCGAACCTTTTACGCCATAAGGCTTGTAATCAGGAAAAGTGTGAACGGTTCGGCATAAAAAACCGAACCTTCTACACTATTTGAACCACTTGGTCAGGTTGTCCTTTGCCCAGAGGTAGTAGACCAGAAGACCAATCCAGCTGGTGGCAAGGACGATGACTGCGACGATAATTTTTCCTACGAGGGAAATGGGCTTCTTGAAGATGTCGATAACTGCTGCGATGGCGAGGACGACACCGATGATGTAAACAATAGTGGAAATCATATTATTGAATTAAAAAGTTAGTTTCAGGGAAAGACCGGTTACGGGCTGGATGCCGGTGCCGGGTACGGGGGTGTATGCAAAGTAAGGGTCAAGGCTCAGGGATACAGCGCTGTAGCCCATGCAGTCCTGCCAGTACATGTCCTTTACCTTTGCTATCTTGCTGGCGTCCACTATGGACCAGATGTTAAGGGCCACACGGGCAAGACCTACCAGAAGGATACCGCCGGGCAGGGCAGGCATGGTGTCGAAGTTGGGGTTCTCGGGATCCTGGACATTGTACCAGGCATTGAATTCAGAGACCCACTTGTTACCCAATGACCTGGTGTAGGAACCCATCAGGATGTTGGCGCCGGCTACGCAGAGGCCGCGGCCCCATTCACCCTCGAAAATCTCTCCCAATCCGGGAATAAGGAACGATGCAAAACCGTTCCAGAACGGGCTGTAGGGCTGCCCCTGGACCTTCCTGTAGTCACGTGTGCTGTACAGGCCCTTGAGTTGTTTGTACTTCTTTTTGGTGTAAACGGAGGTGCGTCCGGAGTAAACGTCGTTATCCCCGTTCTGGTACTTCACGGATTCAATCTGGGAGATTGGAATGGTGAAGGTGGGACCATTCTGGTTGCTGTACCTCTTATAAGAAATACTGGAATCGTCCACCTGAAGGATCTTGGCCTCGATGGAGCGGCCGTCCTTGGTGCGGATGATGTCCTGTGCTGCTGCGTTTGTGCAAAGACCGGCAAAAATGCCGATGATAAGGAGTAATCTTTTCATAGACGTTCGTTTATCAAAGCAAATATAGTGATTTTTCACAACACTTGCTCATTTTACCGTAACTTTAGGAATATCGGACCAGAGGGTGGTGTAGTGAGGGGACTGGTGGTCCCGTGCGCTGAACACCTTGCCGTCGCCCTGGACGGCGAAGCGGACGGACCCCGGCCCGAACGCGGAATTCACGCTGTCAAGGGCTGCGGACAGCCGTGAGGAGCGCTCCGCGGCGGCGGTATCGGCAAAAAGGGAGCCTGTGGCATCTTCTTCCTGGATGAGTTTCAGGATTACGACGCCGGCCTTTTTGTAGCCGTATCCGGGGCGGAAGAGCTCCCGCGTGGCCGCAACGGCCGCTCCCACAAAAGCCTTGTGGTCCGATGTCCCGTCCGGGAAAGTCACAAGGGATGATCCGTGTGTCTGCGGGACATTGTCCTTGAACCTGTTGGTGAAGGCGAAAACGGCCATCTCAAGGCAAAGGCTGTGCTGTGCGCGGAGTTTCTGGACGGCGCTCAAGGCAAAATTCGCCGTCTGTGAGCAAAGCTCCTGAACATTTGTTATCTCATGGGCGAAACTCCTTGATACACAAATTGTCTGCTTTGCCTCCACATAATCCTCGAATTCAATGCAGGGGATACCGCGGAGCTCCTGCCAGGTGCGGAATCCGGGTAGGGCGAAGAGCTTTCGGACCACGTTTTCCTGGAGCTGCGTATAGTCCCAGGCGGTCTTTATGCCCATTGCTTCCAGCTTGGGTACGGAGCGTCTGCCGATGCCCCAGACATCGGCAACGGGGAAACGCCGGAGTACTTTTTCTACATCCTGCGGCCGCCACATATAACATCCGCCCCGGAGTTTCGGGTACTGCTTGCACAGTTTGGACGCCACCTTGGCCAGCGTTTTCGTAGGGGCTACGCCAACTGAAACCGGGATGCCGGTGCACCTGAGGCATTCGGCCGATATCCTCTTCGCAAGGGCGTCAAAATCGGCCTGGATGCCGCGGAAATCCAGAAAGGCTTCGTCTATGGAATACTGTTCCACGGAGGGGGAAAAGCGCCTCAGGACTTCCTGCACCCGGCGGGACATATCGCCATACAGAGGGAAGTTTCCGGAGAATACTTGAACCCCGTTTTTCTCTACTATATTCCTTATCTTGAAATAAGGATCTCCCATCTTGATGCCCAGAGCCTTGGCCTCGTTGGACCGTGCAACCGCGCAGCCATCGTTGTTGGAAAGGACGATGACCGGCTTCCCCTGCAGGTCCGGGCGGAAAACCCGCTCGCAGGAGGCGAAGAAATTGTTGCAGTCGGCGAGGGCGAACATGTCAGGCTTTTTTGATTATCCAGGTGACTATTCCCCAGATTACGAAATTGTTTTCCGGACCCACGGGGATGGGTTTATATTTGGTATTGTGGTCGTTGCAGGGCATGAGGATGGCGCCGCCCTCGTGGATTTCCACTTTTTTCACGGTATACTCCCCGTCGATGAAGCACACGGCCTTGCAGCCGTTCCACGGCTCCAGTGCACGGTCCACGATGAGGATGTCGCCCTCGTCCATGTCTGCATCTACCATGGACACTCCGTCCACCTGGAAGAAGAAGGTAGAGGCGGAGTGCCTTACCAGCAGTTTCACAAGGTCCAGCTTTTCACGGATGTCCTCTGCGGGAGAGGGGAATCCGGCCTTTACACTGCCAAGCATATCGCCCTCGAAGGCGTTGTCTATGGGGAATGGTTCCATTATGTCAGTTTGGTTTTCCCAAAGTTAGTATTTTTTTTGCTTATTTGAGGAAAAGATACTACATTTGCAGTCCCGATTTCCACAGGGGCGTAGCTCAGCTGGTTTAGAGCGCTTCAGTCACATTGAAGAGGTCATCGGTTCGAATCCGATCGTCCCTACCGAGGCTCTGATAATCAATTAGTTACAGAGTTTTTCCCCAAAAAAGGCCCGAAAATTCATTTTTCGGGCCTTTTTTTAATGTATTTAAATAATCTCATTTATCTGCGACAAATCCTCTTTTTTCAACCTTCTTGTTGCAGTCATTCAACAACAGGGTAATTGTATCGACTCCCTTTCCCAGTTAGAATCCAAAATTTAGAATATTTAGGGAAGACATCGCAGAAAGAATTAACCCATCCCCTAATTGCTTTATCGTTACCCAGTATAAGATTCTTTGAATCATAGGGCCATTTAATTGCGTTATCGAATAGAGTTGCGTAAGAGTTAATGGACTTAGCAAAATCGTCAAGAGTGATGTTCTCATCATTCAGTAATTCAAGGATTCTAGCAAGAGGTCCCTTCCGTTCAATAACTGAACCGCCATCAACTCCTCCTCCCCTTGTCATATTCCCGATTCCTTTAATTAACCATTCATCATTCAGATCAGGAAGTATGTCAAGAACTTTTTTTATCTCTTTCGTATCTAAATCATTACCAATGCTTCTGGCTTTTTCGAAGACATCATGACTAAGCTTTGCTGACACAATCACCTGGGATTCTTGTATTCCTGTCAGGAGGATGTATGTGTCTAGTCTATCAATCACTCTTTCATTAGTGGGGCGTTCATATCTATCTGGAACAGTGGAGTTAGTTGAAGCTAAGGTAATATCACCAAGGTTGAAGGCAGTAATGATTGTGTCAATCATTTTGTCGGAAATAGCAAAGGTACCATTCGAGATATTCGTTAATCGTTGTGGAGTAATACCTAGTTGCTCTGCAATTTTCGTCTTGGTGTAGCCTTGACGGGTCAGGCCTTCAATAATCGTTTTGAACCATTCCTTTTTTGCAAGAGCCATTAAAGATTTGATGTGAGTAGCCATAGTTTAATACTATATAAAGACAGTTAATAGAATAATTAAAAAGATATATATAATATTTTTTTTGTTATTTAATTAAATTTATCTATATTTGCACAAAATTAGTTAAATGGAATAAAAAAAACAATATTATGGACAAAAATCATTCAAAAATGCTGAATTCATCTGAACTGTTGATGATTTTCGCTTTAGTATGGGCGGGAGGGCTTTCGCTCACGGAAGAGCAGGTCTCTGCCATTACCAGGACTCTCCTTTCATCAATGGCTCCCATTGGATTAATACCTCCGTCCACACAAATACCCTCAAAAGAACAGGTGGAAACGGTAAGAGGAATGTCCGAATTGGCCCAGTTACTCGGAGTGTCAATTCCTACCGCATGCAAATTGTCAAAATCGGGGAAATTCGATTCGGCGCGACTTGATTTTGGGACCAGAAAATTTGTCTGGGATAGAGCCAAATTGCTGGAAATCGCTAAACATAAGTAATATGAACTGCGCACAGGCCAAGACCATTCCCATTCCTACGTTGTTGGCATCCTTGGGAATGACGCCCCTGAGGTATGACAGCCAGGGGTCTTTTTACCGTTCGCCGTGGTCTCCTAACGGAGATCACCACCCGTCGCTGCAGGTCAGCCCGGATGGGCATGCGTTTCATGATTGGAGCTCGGGAAAAAGCGGCAGCATCATCGACCTCGTCATGCAGTTTGAGGGGGTGATGTCTGTTAGCGATGCCCTGCATGTAATTGAGGGTGTCGCCCCAGCCAACCTGACGCCATTACTGACTCCATCTCCAGCTGGTAAAAAGAAAAAGGAGGAGTCGGCCATAATCATGGATTATGTCACAGTTCTGCGAGATAGGCGTCTGCTGGGCTATCTTTGGGGCCGGGGTATTCACCGCGAAGTAGCCGTCGAGTACTGCCGGGAAGTTCATTATCACCTCTCCACCAGGCCTGACAGCCCCTACTACGCCATTGGCTGGAGAAATGACTCAGGCGGATACGAACTAAGGAATGCTTTCGTTAAACAAGCTGCGGCGCCGAAGGATATCTCAACCGTGACAGACCTCGCCGAATGCCCTTTTTTTGTTTTTGAGGGCTTTATCGATTTCCTCTCAGCCGTTGAAATCGGTCTGCTCCCGAGCCACGCTGCTACATGGAACGCAATAGTCATGAATTCTACCGCCCTTGTTGAGAAGACGATTGTCGCCCTGTCTAACTCTAACGCCTCAACGGTGTATTGCCTCCTTGATCATGATGATGCCGGGCGCAGGGCGACGCATGATATCATTGAGGCCTTTCCTACGGCAACGGATTATTCTTCTTTTTATGAAGCATACAATGATTTGAATGACTACCTCGTGGAAAGAATCAGAGGGAAAACAGCATAAGATGATTCTTAGGATAACGTCAGGACGAGACGTGCCTGATTATCAGTAACTTACAAGCGCAAATGTTGCTTATAGGCAACAAATTGTCGCCCATAAGCAACAAATTGTAACGCACAGGCAACAAAAAAGGGAACAATGAATGACATTAACATCGCACAGATATATTTGACAGCCGGACCTAAAGGATTTCGGTATTTCAACGGCCAGTATGTCGCAACGTTCCTTGATGCTCTTGCGGCTATTGCAATCAATATTGAACAGGGGGCTACGTTACGTGTTCTTCTCTTCATCCTCTCTACAGTTGACCATAATAATCACGTCATTGTCAATTGTGCTGACATTGCGAAGAGCCTTCACATAAACAGGGCTACCGTTCATAAATCCGTAAAAGTGCTAGTTAAAATGAATGTTTTATGTCAGGATAGGGCTTATCGCGGGAATTATACAATCAACATCATCAACCCTCGTGTGGCCTATCGAGGTAACACATTCACTTTTTTCAAGAACAGCCTGCCCGAGATTGTTTCGGCAACAACAGGGGAGTCCCTTATCCCGGAAGCTATTAGTTTCCCGACTATACCAGGGTTCACAGAACCAGAAGACAAAAATCGTTAACAAAAATAACCATATGTGCAAAGTTATTTCAATATCAAACCATAAAGGCGGCGTCGGTAAGACACAGACCGCCTTGGAAGTCAGCTATTTCCTGGCGGCGAAAGGATACAAAGTCCTTGCGGTCGATATCGATCAGCAAGCAAACTTAACCCGGGCTTTCCTGAGAGAGCCTCCGGCTGTCACCCTGTATGATTCTTTAATGGAGGAGGAAAAACCTTTACCCGTTTACAAGGTAAAGGAGAATCTTGACCTTGTGCCTGCTTCACCGGAGATGTTTGGCGTCGGCCTGAAACTCATACTCCGGCAGGTGAATATTCCGGAGGATGACTGCCGGATGATACTCCGCCGGAAACTGAAGCCATATCTCAATCAGTATGACTATATCCTTATTAATTGTCCGCCATCAGATAACCTGATGACCATCAATGCTCTTTATGCCACCGTAAACGTTATTGTTGTTGCCAACCCGGAGCCTTTCTCCGTATACGGTGTCAAGAACTTCGTAGACATGATGTGGCAGGTGAAAAGGGATGTAAACCCGGCGTTGCGCCTTGCTGGAATCCTTATCAACAACTACGTGGTTGGATCTTCAGGCCATATTAACGCAGAAAAAGCTCTTCGGGATTGGGCTCCGAAATTCGTATGTACTGCCATGATACGGCAGAGCAGGCCCTTATACAACTCTGTTTTAGCACACCAGCATATCTTCTCTTATTATCCGGAATCTAATGGCGCCAAGGACTATAACGCATTTATCAATGAAATAATAATAAAGTTAAAATAGTTCCTATCTATGAATCAACCAAAAATCAAACCCTACGATGTTCTGACATCGTCATTGTCATGGGGCGAACCTCCCAAGGAGAAGAAGGCCTCTAAACTGAAAACCTCAAAGAATACTACCAAAGCATCGGAAATTACACTCGAGCAGCGTAAGGCCGTTGAAAAGGCTCAGAACTCGTCCAGAGGGCGGGGGGGGTAAGAAAAAGAACCGTGTTTCGGTCCACTTCGCAGCCCCAGCGAAAGTGGTAGAGGCTATTGATGACCTTCACTACCAGCTGGGGAAGACAAAGAACGAACTCTACACCGAGGCTTTCAACCTCTTAATCCATAAATATGTAAAATATGTAAATAACAAAATCAGTAAAATCAGTATTTCGGTAAATCACAACAGATTTACCGATTTTCATATATACAGATTTATATGATTTCCAAGGTCGCCAATCACCCTACTGATATACCAAAATTACTCCCGTGTGGAAGTGGTTTCACTGACCACATTACGTGGCCTGGTAGGCCTGGTGACGACCTCATCAGGGTGCTCTTTCTCGAAGCTCCTGTTGAGTTTATAAAGGATGTATACATCCGGATCAACATGCCCGAGTCCGGACTTGGAGAGAAGCCTCTCCAGTATCTTTTCGTAGGTGACTCTTTCTTTTTTGCCGCCTTCACTCCAGACCTTTTCATATGTCTGCTTGAGAATTCTCAAGTCCTCCACCAGGGAGGCTGGAAGGCTCAAGGTGGAGAACACCATTTCTGTTCCCTTGACCTTCTTGTGATAGATCTTATCCTTCTTAGACATATCAAATACTCATTTAGTATTAATAATACAAATATATAAATACTACGTGAGTATTCAAAAATATTAAAACAAAAAATGAATAAAAACCAAATATACAAATGTCGCACAACATCCGGCCACGTCGCCCACCCGGTGACAATTTGTCGGGGTGGCGAGTGGCCTTCTGTACCGGCCCGCCCTAACGCACGCGGTGCTCGTACTTTCCAGCTAGAAGCTGGACGCCCCACCGGGGCGGTACGGCACCTTTTCCTCCAAGCGCCACCGCTTCTCCAGTTCTCCCACTATTCTTCACTCCAGACTCGTCCACTTCCTCTTCAGGGAAATCGCTGCAAGCGATGGACGGCTTCCGTGAAGAGTCCACTCAGTGGACCTGGGGCACTGTCGAGCGCGGAGGCGCCGGGCAACAAGAATCCTTCACAAAAAACCCGAAAATCCCCTACGAGTTGCCCTAACTCAGTAGGGCAATTATGTAGCTCCGCAGCAAAATTGACGCCGCATTGCTGCTCCCTCCTTCGCCATGGGACACCCCTGGACCCCTCGGAGACGCCGGAGAATATTCGGGACCCACGGCTTCGCCGCCCGAATCTTTCCCTCTTCTCCGACCAAAGGAGACCCTTTGGAAACCCACAGCTTTGCAGAAAAGTTCCGGGACCCAACCCCGCATTTTTCCGCAAAGCAAAACACCAAATCATCACCTTTAACTAGAAAACACAAATATGGAAAACTACCAAGTATTACACATGGAGAAGAGAGTGACCATCTCCAGTGGCTTGAACCGACATATTACGCGCGTTGAATATGTCGAGGTCGAAGATGGCCCCTTCAAATCACACATCGAAAAAAAAGTATGGACACCAGCTAACGCCGATTCCGGCAAAACCGCAGATAATGTCGAGTTCGTGTCTAGAATAATCGCGGGTTCTCAAGGTAAGATAGAACTGTCTCTTCAGCAAGCCATAGATAAAAGAATCCAAGAAGTTGGAATCAAACCTCGTGTCGGCCAGGCGAGAAGTCTCGAAATGATCCTATCCGGAAGTCCAGAAATAATGAATGCTATGACCCGGGAAGAACTACTGCGATGGGCCAAGGACTCTGTCGATTGGGCCAAAAAGATGTGGGGGGAGGAAAATGTAGTCAGCGCCAGCCTGCATGTGGATGAGAAGACCCCGCATATTCATCTTATTGTCGTTCCGATTGTGAAGGGCCAAAGCCGGAGGACAAAAAACTACCACATGAACAAAGGTCGGAAGAAGAAAGATTTCAAGACCTATAAAATTGACCACGATAAGCTCCGTCTTAGTGCTGATGAAGTCTATAATCAGAGAAGATTATATACATACCATGATAGTTATTACAACGAGGTTGGTTCAAAATACGGCCTTTCCCGCGGAATAAAGGCTGAACCCGGAAGTCGTAAGACGCACAAGAATTCAGAAGAACACAACAGAGAACTGGAAAGGCAGGCGGCCCAAACGAAAGCCCTCATTTCAGAACTGACTGCCGAATATGCGGAAAAGAAAGACCTGCTTGACAAGGTGGATTCGGATTTGAAGTCTCAGAAGATGGAGATTGCTTCACAGCAGAAAACAATTGAAGAAAACAAGGAAACCATCAAAAAACAGGAGAGCCAGAAAGCATCCACTGGAATCATATCAGACGCAACAGATATACAGATTATCGAGAAATACAAAACCATAGATGAATTGCAGGCAAAGATAATATCTCTCAACCGTACAATCATAGACAAAAATACTGAAATCAAAAGACTTGACGCCAACGTCAAGACCTGCCGCGCTCAACTGGCGGCAAAGGTGGATCTTGAGGATGTCCCCAAGAAAGGCATCATGGGTGGATATAATACTGAGAAGGTCACAGCGTTTATTGAGTCTGTACGCCTTGCTAGTCTGCGTCAGGCGATGAATTCAGTTCCCCGCGACATCGAGGTGGACACTGATCTTCGTGCCGAAGTTGAACGCCTCCGTAAGGTTGAAGATGATTATAATGATCTGATAAACTCTCCAGAACGCCTCAATCAGCGGCTCGAATACCTCAGGACAGAAAAGAAACGCCGTTCTATAACCGAGGTATTCAAGTACATCCTGAAGAAAGCGGTACAAATCCTCCATTTTACGGTAACACAAACAAAAGAGGGTGAGGATATTTTCGCGAAATTTGTTTTTGAAGGGGAAACAAAGCAATATGCGGCTCGTCTTGCCCCGGATGAGCATTTAATATATACTAGTAAAGATTTAAACTCGCTTCAGGAAGTCAAGGATAACTTATCTCAAAAAATCTGGTACAAATTTAAGCCTTTGAAGGAGATTCGTAAAGACAGGCAGAAGGCGGACACTATTTCCAAATTATCAACCAAACTATCGTTGCTTACTGGTCATGATGTCCAGATTACTGATTACGTATTTGATGGTCATAATACCATCTGTTTTTCAACCAGCTCACTGAGGTATTTGGTATTACATGATAGGGAGGTGTGGAGTACAGAAGATCCTCGCGTAAACAAGCTACCTATCCCAGAAGCAATACTGAATGCCGCAAAATGGACAAAGGAAGGGAAAGGGAACCTCAAAAATCTGCCCACTCAGGGAAGAGGGATTAAGCTTTAGCCGCTAGCTCTTTGCATTTTTCAAATACTGGTAAAGAGTAGTCTTTCCGATTCCCGTCTTCTCCAGAATCTCCGAGACCGTGTACTTGCCACTCTCATATAAGGTGATGGCGTAGTCCACGGCCTTTACATCTGCCTTGGGCCGTCCACCGTTCCGTCCGCGAGCCCGCGCTGCGGCAAGGCCTTCTTTGGTTCGCTGACTGGTGAGGTCACGTTCAAACTGGCTGATGCCGGCAAAGATTGAGAAAAGAAGCCGCCCTTGAGTTGTGGTGGTGTCAAGCCACGGCTCACTCAGCGACTTGATGTCCGCGCCCGCGGCGTTTATTGTTTCAACGAGAGAGAACAGGTCCTTAACGCTTCGACTGAGGCGGGTAAGCTCGCAGACGATAACGGTGTCTCCCTTCCTAAGTGCATCCAGCATCCGCGACAACTCAGGACGATCCATTTTGGTCCCGGTCCATTTCTCTTGATAGATGCGCTCGCATCCTTCCTTATTAAGTTTGTCTATCTGCCAGTCCAGAGTCTGATCCTGGGTGGAGCATCTTGCGTATCCGATAATCATATTCAACAGTTCAAAAAACCTCAAACTCGCATCTTTTTCGCACTTTGATTAACGAACGAGTTTTCGAACAAAGATATGGACAATAACGGAGACTTCCAAGAGAAAAGTGAGAGTGTTCAAAAAACAGCCGTTAAACGGACGCGATATTAAGGTATTATACGTTTGACATATACAAGATTCATTTCCGAGAATACTATTCTTATGGTAGGCAGAATAAAAGTGTTTGAACTTTCAGGCAGAATAACTATTTTTGTAAACCTAACCATAGTATCGCAAATGAGTTACTATTCTCATCATAATGCGATCCTCTTCTCCAAATCGAATGGGGGGGGTAAACTATTGTTTATCAATTAATTACATACGGGAGAAACCTTGGCATCATCCTGTCGCATTCATATGCGACAGGATGATCGTATCATTTCCCGAACAATATTAACCATATGAATAACGCAATGAAACAATTAAAAGCCATTATTCTGACCGCTATACTGGTGCTGGTCAGCGGATGTACGGAGTACGATGACTCTTCCCTTTGGGAAAAGGTCAACAACCTGGACGGAAGGGTTTCCAACCTGGAGTCTTTAGTGCAAACTATGAATACTAACATCTCCTCTCTGCAGACAATCGTGGAGAAACTCCAGGGGGCAGTGTCCGTTTCCAATGTCAAGGAAACGTCTACGGGTTATGTTATAACTTTCACGGACGGCACGACCATTAATCTATATCATGGTGCTAAAGGAGAGAAAGGAGACAACGGCAAAGATGGTAAAGACGGTAAGGATGGTAAAGATGGAGAAGACGCTCCTATTATTGGAATGGCTCTATATAACGGTTCATATTACTGGACCGTCACAATAGATGGTGAAACCTATTGGCTTGCCGATTCAGATAACAACAGGATTCCTGTAACAGGCCCTCAGGGCGATAAAGGCGATAAAGGAGACAAGGGCGATACAGCACCTGCACCGGTCCTGAAGATTGATGCACAAGGATATTGGCTAATCAGCTATGATAACGGCGTGTCATTTACTTATCTTCTTGATGTGAACGGGCAAAAGGTTTCCGCGTTGGGAGAGAAGGGTGACAAGGGTGATAAGGGTGATAAAGGAGAGAATGGGGATTCTTTCTTCAAGTCTGTGGTAGAAGGAGAAGATTTCGTTTATCTTACGCTGGCTAATGGTACTGTCATCACAATACCCAAGTATCGCGGATTCTCCATTTCGCTCTCTTGTGGTGAACAGGCCGAAATTACAGGAGGGCAGATCTTTGTCGTCAATTATACGCTTTCCTATGGAACCGACAAGAGCCGTGTGATAGTTTTCCCCGCAAGTGGATGGAAAGCCGAGGTGGAACGTGTGTCCAACTCGACAGGAAATATAACCTTGAGCGCACCCGCTGTTGACTGCGAAGGAGAAACAGTCTTTCTTGCTACCGACGGTAACGGCCAGTCTACCACCGCAGCCATTATTTGCAAGGCAACATCAACAGGGCATCTATTGTATATTGCAGACAAACTTTACAATGTTTCTTCATCCGGTGCTTCCCTTGAGATAGATATACAGACAACAGTAGATTATACGGTTGAGATTCCCGCCGAAGACAGGGGATGGATATCGTTCGATGGGGTTGTTACCAAGGCGCAGCTTCGTGAAGATGTGGCCAAGGTCATTATTGCCGAGAACTCCACGCCGTTCGACCGAACCTCCACGCTTGAAATAGTAGACAAGTATGGAACCACGCTTGAAACAGTTGTCATCAATCAGACTAAGGGAGTAACCGAGAATATGCTGGTCTATACATCCACAGATGGCAGTGTTGTTAACCCCTATAACCCCAATGCTTTCGGGACAGGGATTAGTATCCTTAGCAACACTATGATTGATGGTAAGGGGGTAATCACATTCAGTGATAAGATTACAATAATTGGTGATAATGCATTTACTGACCGCACAAAACTGGCTTCCATAGTAATACCCGAAGACGTAACAGAGATAGGAACGAATGCTTTTTCTGGATGCTCATCTTTGGCCGAGATAACTTTTAACAATAAGTTGAAAAGAATTAATGGTTATGCATTTAGCGATTGTTCCATCTTGAGGAATGTTTATTTCCCTGATTCTTTGGAAGAAATTGAGGAGTTTGCTTTTATGGGCACTAAACTCAAGACTGTTACTTTCGGTAATGGCGTAAAGGTTCTTGTCGCATCGTTATTTGCAGATCAGACCATTTTACAGAGTGTATACCTACCAGAGGGACTAACAACAATTGGTGATAATGTTTTTAAGAACTGTACGGTCTTGAAAACACTTTCTTTACCGGAGAGCCTAACTAATATCGGTTATGATGTGTTGTTGGGCTGCAAAAACCTTAATAGTTTAAAAATAGGTGGTAATCTGACAAAAATCCCCGAGTCGTTCTGTGCAGGACTAACCAACCTTAGCAGTGTTCTTTTACGAGAAGGAATCCTTGAAATTGGGAACTACGCTTTTGATGGTTGTACAGCGCTGACCGCAATCAGTCTTCCCAACACTACAACCACAGTCGGATCGTATGCTTTTAGGAACTGTGATAACGCTACGTCAGTTTCACTTAGTAATAACCTTCGGTTAATAAAAGAGTATGCATTCTATGGGTGTAAAAATCTAAAGGCGATTAGTTTCCCTTCTAGACTTGAGACTATAGGCGCAAATGCGTTCAATGGATGTATCGCCTTTACAGAATTGAGTATTCCGGCTAGTGTTACTCAAATTGGAGAGAAGGCTTTCTTCCAAAACCGGGGTCTGCTTTCGGTTGAAATAGCTAATGGCGATATAGGTAAACAGTGTTTTGCAGAGTGTTCTAACCTAATGAATTTATCTATAAGTAAGGGAGTTATTAGAGAGAAAGCTTTTTACGCATGTATGCGTCTAAGTAATGTAGCTCTTGAAGGCCCATCCCAACAGAATGGCGTAACGAGAATAGAAGCTCAAAGCTTTTATAACTGCTGCTCAATTACTGACATTACAATTCCAAGCAGCGTTACATATCTTGGCAGTCTAGCAATAGGGCGTGTAAGCAAAGAGGTCAATATTTATCTGAAACCTATTGCACCGCCGGAAGCTCCAGATGGGGCATTCATGGGAGGGTACTCATTTATAGACAATACAGGCGTATTAGCTTCATATGACAATATGCCAACAGTGAAAATATATGTTCCTAGTACCTCATTAGAGGCATATTCCTCAAAAGCTCCAACATATTACTTAAAAAATGCAACTGCGATTGCTATCCATTTGTATCCGTATGACTTTTAACCACAAAACAAGTAATGTTTGGGCCGCTGGCTTATTGCTATAAGCTAAATAGGGTATCATATTCTGTTATACACATTTGACGCTTGCATTATCCCTTGGTATTTACGGATAACGAACCCACGACGGTAAAGTAAAAGTTGCCGCCACGACTAAAGTCTGACAATACGTAAGCATCCGAACAAGTACGTCTGTCAGTTTGTATAAGTGCGGTGTAACTTTGCCCCACTAATACAAACTGACATTATTATGATAACACGCGAGCAAATCGAAGAGATCCAGACGGAGAGCCGGGAGAAGGGCGTCTCCA
>JAFRPW010000036.1 GCA_017428945.1 Bacteroidales bacterium
CGAAGAGGAAATTGTTTTATTAATCCTTTTTAACACTCGCAATGAACATCGCGGGTAAGGTTGTTGTTGGGTGTGGTATAGGCATATCCCTCGCTGGGAACTCCTGTGCGATGAGAAGATTGGATTTATAGAGGAAATATAATCATTTTCCGTAGCGAAGTGCTTCTACCGTCCCCAACTTTGGGACGATAGGCGCAGTAAGGTAAATAATTCGTATCTTTAGAGCGATAAATCACAATTCTTCATGCTTGAGGAACTCTTCATAGGTAACCGAAGGTGCCGGCTGTTCGGGTCGGAGGCACCGGCGTGTGTCCTGGTGCAGCCGTCGGCCCGCCATGAAAATGCCACTCTGGAAGGCGAAGCGGCGCAGATTGCATCACTCTCCGGAATCCCCTTCCTTCTTGCCACCATAGAGCTCGGGGACTGGATGGTCGAGCTCATGCCTTGGGCCGATGCCAATGTATCCAGGGATCCCGAGGCGGGGTTTCATGCACAGGACACCCTCCAGTACGTCCTTCTCCAGCTCCTTCCGGAACTGAGAGGGCGTTACGGTCCCCTGCCGGTCATTCTTGGCGGGTACTCCCTGGGCGGCCTCTTTGCGCTGTGGGCCAGCTCGCAGACGGATTCTTTCACTGCCATCGCCGCAGCATCACCGTCAGTTTGGATCCACGGATGGATACCCTACGCTCGCAAGCACGTCCCAATGGCGGAAAGTGTGTATCTCTCACTGGGGAAGGACGAAGAACATGTCAGGAACCAGGCCATAGCCCGCGTAGGGGACAACATTAGGGCTCAGTATGGGCTATTGCAGGAACAGCTTGGAGAAAACAACTGCACCCTTGTCTGGGAGGAAGGCGGCCACTTCACGGACAACGAAGGCCGGCTTGCCAGAGCGTTCGCGTGGAGCATCAAGGCCTGCTGCGGGTAGACCAAACAAACAATCCTTAGAAGTCAACCTCTACCGGGGCGGCAGTGAATGAGTTGAAGGTGGCTTTTGCGTCCTTGAGGAAGTAGACGGCGGTGTTGTCGTCGTTCTCATCGTACATGGAGCGAAGGCCGGGATTGGCGTCCAGCATGGCTTTCTTGATTTCCACGCGGGGGTCCTCCACAAGGGTGGCGCAAATGCGAAGCCAGCGCTCGCCGTCAAAGGCACAGATGGCAACCTTGGGATTGGCTGCAATCTGCTTTGCCACATTCTTTACATGGCCGGTCTGGATGTAAAGCTTGCCCTCTATGATTTCCGCAGTACCGAAAGGACGGACCTGGGGCTGGTCACCGTCTTCTGTGGCCAGGAAACAAACGCCTGCCTTATGCAGGAAGTCTCTCACTTGTTGCATGTTTTCTGTATTTGATGATTTGTACTGGGATGGGTCCACAGTGTCCTTGGCCGGCTGCCCGCAGCACACAAGTGCTGCCGCCGCAATTGCAAGGAGTATTATTCTTTTCATGGGTAAAGCTTTACTCTAGTACAAAGATAGCAAAAATGTACATAATTCAATTCCTCCTGTAATGCACTTAGCGGTCCAAAGTATGGACCGCCAGGTGCAAAAATGGCCTTAAATGAGCTTAGGGGTACAGGGTTTGGACCGCTAAGTGCATTCCGGCTCACGAATTTTTCTTATATTTACACCGATAAACCGTAGACGCTTATGCATATCCTGGAAGAAGCATCAAGATGCCTGCTGTGCGCCGATGCGCCGTGCAGCAAGGCATGCAGGGGCGGAGACCCCGCAAGGGCCCTGAGGGCCATCCGTTTTGACAACATGGCCGTAGCCCGGAAGTGGGTGAAGGACTGCACGGAAGAGGATCTGGAGGCAGCTGAGAAGGCCTGCATCCACTACGACCGCCCCATCCGCATCCGAGAGATAGCCAAGGGCCTCCCGGAGGTTCCGTCAAAGCAGCTGCCAAGCCTGGAGATAGACTTCTGCGGCCTGCGCTGCGAGAACCCCTTCTTCCTGGCATCATCGGCAATATGCACCAACTACGAGATGGTTGCCCGCGCCTTTGAGGCAGGCTGGGCCGGGGTGTATTACAAGACCATCTGCATGCAGGATATAAAGGAAGTATCGCCCCGCTTCGACGCCGTCTACGGCAAGGGAAAGACGGGCGATTTCTACGGCTTCCGCAACATGGAGCAGCTAAGCGAGAACCCCGTAGACGTGGACTTCGACATCCTGAGGCGCCTCAAGAGGGACTACCCCTCAAAGATTGTCATCGCCTCCATCATGGGAGAGAAGGAGGACGACTGGATAGAGCTCGCCCAAAAGGCCGAGGAGGCCGGATGCGACGCCGTGGAGCTCAATTATTCCTGCCCTCAGATGCGTCAGACCGGCATGGGCTGCGACGTGGGGCAGGACCCGGAGCTGGTGACTTTTTTCACCGCCTACGTCAAGCGCAGCGTCAGCATCCCCGTCATCCCCAAGATGACCCCCAACATCGCCCACATCTGCGATCCCGCCATGGGAGCATACTTTGCCGGGGCCGATGCCATATCGGCCATCAATACCATCAAGAGCGTCACCATGGGGGACGGTTCCGAGGTGAGCGGGGACCAGACCGGGTCCGGCTACTCCGGAAGGGCCGTCAAGCCCATCGCCCTGAGGCATATCCTGGCCATGGCAAAGAACCCCATCATGAAGAACATACAGCTAAGCGGCGTAGGCGGCATTGAGACCTGGAAGGACGCCCTGGAGTTCATCGGGCTGGGATGCCGTAACGTGCAGGTGTGCACCGCCGTGATGCAGTACGGCTACCGCATAATCGACGATCTGATTCTTGGCCTGCAAAACTATATGGCCGACAGGGGCGCCAAGAATCTCTCCACCCTTGTGGGAGCGCTCCTGCCGCAGTTCCACCTGCCGTCGGACCTTGACCGCAGCACCATCGTCTATCCAAGGTTCGACACCTCAAAGTGCATAGGCTGCGGGCGCTGCACCATCTCCTGCGCCGATGGAGGCCACCAGGCCCTCGTCTTCGACACGGAGGCCCGGAGGCCCCGGTTCATCGGGCCCAAATGCGTCGGCTGCCACCTATGCAGGCTGGTATGCCCTGTAGGTGCCATATCGTCCTCCAGGCGCGTGGAGAAAAGATAGCTATCCTGTTACTAAGCGAATTCTATGGTGTTGTCCGGAGTTATCCGGGCGATGGTGGCAAGGGAGAGGTAATGGATTCCGTGGTACCGGAGGAACTGCCCGCCGGCGGCGAAGCCTTTTTCCACAAGGAAGCCCATTCCCACAATCTGGGCACCGGACTGCCGGCAGAGGTCAATGATGCAGCCGCTGGCGTGGCGGGTATATTATTAATAATCAGCGGTTTATGTAATAATATGCATGAGGGGGCTCATGCGTATTATTTGTTAAATTACTATAATTCAATCAATTACCCGCCACAACACATCCTATTTTCGCGTTTACAACAAAAATTCCTATATTTATACTTTGAAAACCAGTGAGATAATTATACATCATGAAACGAACCGTACTCTCCATTCTCTTTATCTTCTCCCTGCTTTCCTGCAGCCAGGCCCGCAGCTTTGAGGTTACCGGCCCTCAGGGCGGTATCTCCTTCAAGGTGAGCCTTCCGGAAGGATTCAATCCCCAGACGGACATGTGCCCGATGGTTATCCTAATGCATGGCATCTTCTCCAGCAAGGACTACAACCCCATGCCCTCGATTGCCAAGGGCCTTGCCAAAGCCGGCATCGGCTCCATCCGCTTTGACTTCAACGGTCACGGAAAGAGCCAGGGCAAGATGCAGGAAATGACAGTGGAAAAGGAGATTGCCGATGCCATGGCCGTCCTGGAATACGTCAAGGGGCTTCCGTATGTCTCTGAGATCGGCTTCCTTGGCCACTCACAGGGCGGTGTGGTTGCCTCCATGGCGGCAGGGCGGCTTGCCAGCCAGAGCAAGGTTGTCCCGTACGGATTGGTTCTGATTGCCCCGGGCGCCGTAATCAAGGAGGCCTGCCAGGGCGGAAAGTTCTTCAACGCCCGGTTCGACCCCAATGACCCTCCGGAGTATGTCCGATGCTGGATCTTCAACAAGCTTGGACGGGAATATCTCCTGACAACCCAGAACCTGGACATCTACGGCACAGCTGCGGCATACAAAGGCAAGGTCTGCATCCTCCACGGCACCAAGGACACCATCGTCCCCATGTGGTGCAGCGAGCGCTACAAGGAAGCATACGGCAGCAATGCCCGGCTCACCACCATAGACGGCGAGAACCACACCATCACCAAACGGAGGGACGATGTGGTCAGGGAGGTCGTGGAGTTTTTCAAGGGGATAGAGTAAACCTGCCGGTTGAGACCGTGACAGCAAGTGGCTGAACACCAGGCTATTAAGCAACTATCCCTGGGCATCATGCCCCAGGGACAAACTGTCAAATTACTGTTTTTCAATTAGTTACGCTCACGCGGACATCACTTGTTCCAGCAATCGCAAGGACACTGTCACCTGCGGCCACATTTTCCCGTGTTTTCGTGGCCTGGGGTGACGGCCTTGTCATGCGCGGCCACGCTTTGCCGCGTTTTTGTGGCCTGGGGTGACGGTGCTGGACCTGGCCCAAGGGGGTAGAGCTGGACCTGGTCCAAACCTTAAGACATTTTATGCCATTTGTGCGGAAAATGACTGTCATATTTTTTCAGACCTTCCGCAAAGATGTGACAATAATTGCTTATCTTTACAGAAATAAACCATACACCTATGCCTGACAATTGCCTTTACTGTAAAAACAAGGCCATACTTGACCAGCTTATGATCAAGATTGCGGACCTTGAAGTATCTACCCTTTACCTTTTCCGCGAGCAGACTCATCCGGGCCGATGCGTGGTTGCCTACAAGGACCACGCCGGCGGGCAGACGGACATCCCCGAGGCCGACTGGGTCCGTTTCATGCTGGACACCCGCCGCGCCGCCATGGCCATAGAGAAGGCCTTCCATCCCGCAAAGATGAACTTCGGCGCGTACTCGGACACCCTGGCCCATCCCCACTGGCACCTTGTTCCCAAATACAAGGACGGCCCGGAATGGGGCGGCACCTTTGCCATGAATCCCAAGGAGACCTACCTCACGGACGCGGAGTACGAGGAGACCATCGGCAAGATAAAGGCCAATCTGTAGGCGCCCATGGCAATAAAGATTAAACTGGAAGCGGTTGAGACAGAGCTCTTCTGCTCCTCCAAGTGGTGGGGAGACCCTGACCTCCCGGCCGATATGGAATACCCCACAGCCCACGCCACGGAAGACGGCGAGGAGTTCGACTACCCCCTCACCTTCATCTGCCAGATAGACTGTGCCGATATCGCCCCCCTGGACCCCCAGGGCATTCTCCCCCGCGAAGGCATGTTCTACGTCTTTGCCGGCCTGGACGAGTACCTGGGCCTGGATTCCCCCTGGCACAACGGCCCCGGCCTCTGGGACAGGAAGCAGGTGGCGGTAAAGTACACCAAGTCCGTCAATTTCGAGACCTTCCGCAGCGCCATCCTGGTGGACGATGAGGACAATTCCCTCACCCAGCCAGCCCTTAAAATGACCTTTGAGACATGCCCTGACGATGAGCCCTGCACCCGTCTGCTGGGCTGTCCTGCGCTCCCCGGGCTCCGTGAAGAGTTCCCGGACTGCGTGAACTTCCTGCAGATTGCCTCCGGCACCGCCGGCCTTCAGTTCCAGGATGGCGGCATGCTGAATCTCATCTACAAGCCCACTGACTTTGAGGCTGGCAAGTGGAAACTAGTCCGTGGGGTCATGTGAGACCACGAAAACGCGGGGAAACGTGGCCGCAGATGACAGGGACATCACCCCAGGCCACGGAAACACGGGAAAACGTGGCCGCGCATGACAGGGACATCACCCCAGGCCACGAAAACGCGGGGAAACGTGGCCGCGCATGACAGGAACGTCACGCCAGGCCACGGAAACACAGGAAAACGTGGCCGCAGATGACAGGGATGTCACGCCAGGCCACGAAAACGGCCCCGAATGTGGCGGCAAAGTGCTATATTTGCACAAAAAAAGAGATGTGGTGGCTTCTGGCATTTTTATCGGCAGCACTGCTGGGCTGCTATGACTCCTTCAAGAAGATAGCGCTTAAGGGGAACGCCGTTATTCCCGTGCTGTTCCTGAACACGGTGATATCGGCCGCCATCATGTCACCGTTCGTGTTCCAGACTGGCTGGGGAGGATGGGATGTGCAGAAGTGGATAGTGATGAAGAGTGCACTGGTGCTGTCATCGTGGGTGGCCGGGTACTACGCCATGAAGCATCTGCCTCTCACCATAGTGGGGCCGGTGAACGCATCGCGCCCGGTTCTGGTTCTCATAGGCGCAGTACTCCTTTTCGGAGAACGGCTCAATCTCCTTCAGGGCTCCGGCGTTGCACTTGCCCTTCTGGCACTTTTCCTGATGAAACGTACCGGAGAGAAAGAAGGCATCCAGACTCATAACAACAGATGGGTGGCGTGTCTTATACTTTCCGTCATCCTTGGTGCTGCCAGCGGTCTCTACGACAAGTTTCTCATGTCTCCGGAGCACCTCGGACTGGACAAAAAACAGGTCCTGGGGTGGTACACGCTGTATCAGGCCGGAATGATGGGCCTTCTGCTGCTCCTGACAAACGGTCCATCGGCAAAGGCTGCCGGAGTGGCATCGGCAAAAGGATTCCGGTGGTCCTGGGCCATTCCCTTTATCAGCATCTTCCTGTGTGCGGCCGATTATGCCTACCTCCAGGCCCTTGCCAGTCCGGAGGCCCTCATCGCCGTGGTCTCGATGATACGCCGAGGTAGCGTTCTGGTGAGCTTTGCGATAGGCGCACTGCTGCTTCACGAAAAGAATCTCCGGGCCAAGGCGATGGACCTTGCCCTTCTTCTGGGAAGTATGGTACTGCTGTTCCTGGGCTCCAGCTAGACCTGCTTATTCCGCACAACCCCTACATAAATCAGGAGCACGATGTTCATCATCAGGGAATAGAGTATTGCCGGAATGGCCATCTCTTCGCTGGCGAAGATGAATGGGCTGGAGGCTATGGCAATGGCCTGGGCGGCGTTCTGCATACCCACTTCAATCACAACCGTCCTGCGCTGGCGGCTGTCGCTGCGGACAAGGCGGGACAGGAGGGAGGAGCACCCGATGGCAACCAGGATAAGGACCGTAACGCAAAGCCCAAGAACGCCGATGTTATCAAGAATTGTCTTGTGATGCTGGATATAGAACACCGTGATGAGCACAAGAAGAAGAGGAAAAGCCAGCTTTGTGAGCGCCTTGTCTATCTTCTCCGCAGCCTTGGGCCAGGCATAATGGATGCCTATGCCAAGCAGCACGGGAAGAAGCATCAGCAAGAGGTTCTGCTTGATGAGGTTACCCACTGGCAGCGTAATACCTACACTCTCCCCTACCAGACGGGTTGCCCAGGTCATGATGATAGGAATGGTAAAGAGAGTTATCACACTGCTGAGGGCGGTAAGCGTCACAGACAGTGCCACATCCCCTTCGGCCAGCTTGGAAAACACGTTGGAAGAGCTCCCGCCCGGGCAGCACGCTATGAGCACCAGGCCGATGAAAAACACCGGCGGCAGACGGAAAAGATACGCAAGACCCAGCGCTATTGCCGGAAGAAGGACCAGCTGGCCAAACAGCGCCACGGCAATGGGCCAGGGTTTACGGAAAACCTTTGCAAAATCCTCGAACCTGAGGGCAAGCCCCAGGTCGAACATCAGGAGCGTAAGAATGGGGAGAACTATCCAAATTGTATTCATAATTGTAAAGATACAACTTTTTTCGTACCTTTGAATCAGTTATGGAAAACAGGCTTTTCAACTCGCTTAAGCAGAAAGAGCACAACTACCTTATTCCCTTCGTGATAGTTGTCACGGCGGTGGTTGCGCTGTGGCTGCTGTTCTTTGCCCACAACAGCGTCCTTTCGTGGATAAAAGCCAGCGTGGAAGTCAAGAACCAGCAGAAGGAAATGACCCGCCTGCAAAGCGAGATAGACGCCATGGACGCCCGCATCGAATCCCTGTCCTCCAACAAAGACTCCGTAGAGGCATTCGCCCGCGAAAGGTACCATTTCGCCGCCCCCGGGGACGACGTCTACATTGCAGAATGATTACCGTCCTTGGCATAATCAACGTCAACGAGGACTCCTTCTTCCCGGGTTCCCGGACCACGGCGGAAGGCGCTGCGCTGAGGGCCGCCCAGATGCTGTCGGAGGGGGCCGATATCATTGACATCGGCGCAGCCAGCACCCGCCCTGGAGCCGGCCTCATGAGCGAACGTGAGGAGTGGAAGAGGCTGGAGCCTGCCCTCCTGTCCATCCGGAAAGCCTTCCCCAGGGCCACGCTTTCCATCGACACGTACAACAGCGGCACCATCCGCAAGGCGTACGACTCCATCGGCCCCATAATCGTGAACGATATCAGCGCCGGCGCCCTGGACAAGGGAATGCTGCCCCTGGTGGGAAAGCTGGGCCTCAGGTACATCGCCATGCACATGAGAGGCACCCCCATGACCATGATGGGCATGACCCAGTACGATGACGTTGTAACCGCCGTGAAAGGCTACTTCTGGGAGTTCTCCGGAAAGGCCCGTGACAACGGCATAGAAGACTGGATCCTGGACCCCGGCTTTGGCTTTGCAAAGACCGTACGGCAGAATTACCAGCTGCTTTCCCGCCTCCATGAGCTAAAGGATATCGGCCGTCCCATCCTGGCCGGAGTGTCCCGTAAAAGCATGATTTACAAGCCCTTGGAGATTACCCCGGAAGAAGCCCTGCCGGCAACGCAGGTAGTGCATTACAAGGCCCTGGAAGAGGGCGCGACGCTCCTGAGGGTCCATGACGTGGCAGAGGCCCGCCGCACCGTTAAACTGTTCGAATCCATTAACGACTGATGCATACAAGAGAGGAAAAAGTGGAAGCCTTCGGACGGCTTCTTGACATTATGGACACCCTCAGGGAAAAGTGCCCCTGGAATGCGGAACAGACCTTCGACTCCATTCGCCGCCTCACGGAAGAGGAAGTGTACGAGCTCAGCGACTCCATCCTGGAAGGAGACCGCAAGGCTACCGCCAAGGAGATAGGAGACCTCCTCTACCACATGGTCTTCTATGCCCGCATGGGCCAGGAGGAAGGCGCCTTCGACATTGCCGACAGCATAAACAAAGTCTGCGACAAGATGGTCTTCCGCCACCCCCACGTGTTCGGGCCCGATGCAGGAAAGGAGACATCGGCCAAGGAGATTGCCGATACCTGGGAGCTTGTGAAAGCCAAGGAAAAAGGCGGCAACAAGAGGGTCATGGACGGCATCCCCAAGACCATGCCCGCCCTTCTGAAAGCCCTTTCCATGCAGGAAAAGGCCCGCGGCTGCGGCTTCGACTGGGAAAAGAAGGAGGACGTCTGGGACAAGGTGAAGGAAGAGGTCCGGGAGGTATCCGACGCCGTTGCCGACGGCTCCCCGGATAAAATGGAAATGGAATTCGGCGACCTCATGTTTGCGGTAATCAACGCCGCCCGCCTGTACGGAGTGGACCCGGAGAACGCCCTCAACCGCTCCAGCGAAAAGTTCCGCCGCCGCTTCACCTACCTGGAGGAGCAGACCCTCCGCAAAGGCCTCCGTTTCAGCGACCTCACGCTCCGCGAAATGGACGCCCTCTGGGACCAGGCCAAGGCTAAAGGGCTATAAATTATGGCAAAGCGCCCGGGCATATTTTCATTCTTTGCCTCCCTGTACCGGGACGGATTCAGGAACATGACCTGGGGGAAGCCGCTTGTCTGGCTAATCGTCCTCAAACTCATTATCCTGTTTGCCATACTTCGTGTCTTCTTCTTCAAGCCTGCCATGCGAGGGCTCTCTGACCAGGAGAAGAGCGAAGCCGTCGGCGCACGACTGACACAACCACATAACACAGATACACTGAATCTTATAAACGATTGATACTATGGATGTCGTAATCTGGTCGCGCATACAGTTCGCGATGACGGCGGCCTATCACTGGCTGTTTGTACCGCTCACGCTTGGCCTTGCCATGGTGATGGCAGTTATGGAAACCATATACGTGGTCAAAAAGGACGAGTTCTGGAAAAAGACCGCACAGTTCTGGATCAAGCTCTTTGCCGTGAACTTTGCCGTAGGCATTGCAACCGGCATAATCCTGGAGTTCGAGTTCGGCACCAACTGGAGCAACTATTCCTGGATGGTGGGAGACATGTTTGGCGCCCCGCTTGCCATAGAAGGCATCCTGGCCTTCTTCATGGAGGCCACGTTCTTTGCAGTGATGTTCTTCGGCTGGAACAAGGTGAGCCCCAGGTTCCACCTGGCCTCTACCTGGCTCACCGGAATCGGCGCCACCATAAGCGCCTACTGGATACTGGTGGCCAACGGCTGGATGCAGAACCCCGTGGGCACCACCTTCAATCCGGACACCGTTCGCAGCGAAATGGCATCGGCGGCAGCCTTCTGGGAGGTCATTACCAATCCCGTGGCAGTATCCAAGTTCTGCCACGCCGTAACCAGCGGCTGGGTTACCGGCGGCATATTCGTGGTTGGTGTAAGTGCCTGGTACCTGCTTAAAGACAGGCATTCGGAGTTTGCCCGTAAGAGCATGCTTGTGGGTGCAATAGTGGGCCTTGCGGGCTCCGGAGCAGTGATGCTTTCCGGTGATGCTTCCGGTGTACATGCGGCCGAATTCCAGCCCATGAAGCTTGCGGCGGCGGAAGGTCTGCAGGACGGCGGAAACGGTGCGGCCTTCACCATCGTCCCCGGAATAAAGATTCCGAAGATGCTGTCCATCCTGGCGACGCACGACGCAAACGGATTCGTCCCCGGAATCAACGACATCCTGAACGGATACACGGACAACAAAGGCAACGCAGTACCCTCCGTAGCCGATAAGATGGCCATGGGCCGCCAGGCTCTGGACGCCCTTGCGGTATACCGCGGATCCGATGAACCTGCGGTGAAGGCTCTGGCAAAGGAGGTAATCGACGCCAACGTCCAGTACATGGGATACGGCCATCTGGAGAAGCCGGAAGACGTGATTCCGCCCGTGGGTGTAGTATTCTGGAGCTTCCGACTCATGATAGGCTTCGGCATGCTCATCGCCCTTGTGCTTCTGCTGGCTCTCATTGCTATATGGAAGGATAAGCTGGGCTCATGGAAGTGGCTGCTGTGGGCTGCCATCATCTGCATTCCGCTTGCCTACATCACCGGCCAGTGCGGCTGGATTGTGGCCGAGGTGGGCCGTCAGCCCTGGACCATCCAGGGCCTCCTGCCCGTAAACGTGGCGATATCCAGCCTCAGCGCCGGAGCAGTTAAAACCACGTTCTTCGTCTTTGTTGCGGTATTCGCGCTATTCCTTGTCATTGAAATCCGCATCATGCTGCGCGCCATTGGCAAGGGCCCCGAAGTAGAACCAGAAAACATCTAGGCCATGACATACGAATTCTTACAGAACTACTGGTGGGTGCTCATTGCACTCCTTGGCGGGCTTCTTGTAGCCCTGATGTTTGTGCAGGGCGCCAACCTGCATCTTGGAAACAGAGCGTTGACCGACACCCAGAAGCGCATGGTTTTGAATTCTACCGGACGCAAATGGGAGCTTACTTTCACCACTCTAGTCACGTTCGGCGGCGCTTTCTTCGCTTCGTTCCCGCTGTTCTACAGCACCAGCTTCGGCGGCGCGTACTGGGTCTGGGTGCTGCTTCTTATCACATTCGTGTTCCAGGCCGTGGCATACGAGTTCCAGAACAAGAAGGGCAACCTGCTGGGAGTAAAGGGCTTCCGCGTTGCCCTGATGGTAAACGGCCTTCTGGCCCCATTTCTGGTTGGAACTGCCGTGGGAACCTTCTTCACCGGATCGGACTTCACCGTAAACAAGATAGCCATCGCAGACCCGTCGGCACCGGTCATAAGCACCTGGGGCAACGGCTGGCACGGCCTGGAGGCCCTTGGGCAGTACCATGCGGTACTCCTGGGCTGCACGCTCATGATGCTTGCCGCCATACTTGGCGCACTGTATGTGCTGAACAACGTGGACGATGACGCCATCCACGCACAGATGAGGCGCACCGTCAGGATGAGCATAATCCCCTTCCTTTTCTTCTTCCTCAGCTGGACGGTAATCCTGCTTGTAAGCAGAGGATACGCCGTAGACCCTGCGGGCGTGGTTTCCCTTGAGCCGTTCAAGTACTGGCATAACCTCATTGCCATGCCAGCGGTGCTTGTAATGCTGCTCGCTGGCGTACTCCTGGTGCTGGCATCCCTATGGCTTGGCGCGTTCTCGCAGTCACGCAAGGGTATCTGGTTCGCCATGCCCGGCACCGTGCTGGTTGTGATGGCGGTGTTCTTCCTTGCAGGCTTCAACGGAACCGCCTACTATCCGTCCTGCACGGACCTGCAGAGCTCACTCACCATCCGCAACAGTTCCTCCAGCTATTTCACCCTCAAGGTAATGTCCTGGGTATCGCTGCTTATACCTTTCGTGGTCACCTACATCGCCTTCGCCTGGCACGCCATGGACCGCAAGAAGATCACGGCCGACGAGATAGAGGGCACCGAACACAAGTATTAGTTAAGGATAAAATGCGGCTCCGTGTCTATGGAAAGGAGGCCGCCGGAGGCGGCGGACTCGGCACGGAGGACGTTCACGGCGCTAACGTTGTCTACTAGGTGGTTGGAAAGGAGCCTGTCCGTTCCGTTCCACTCTATGAGGGGATTGGGAATGCCGGTGTAGTAGTCCGTGCGCTCGGTTATGGCGAGGTACTCGCTTACGGCAAGAATGAGTGTGCGTGAGGCCCAGTCATCGGTCCACTTTTTATTCTGGTATATCACGGTGCCGTCCTTCCTTAGGGAGTGGACGGCATAGGTGCTATATGTGTCGTAGACGGTTTGGGTATAATAGCAGTCTATGCCGGTCATGCGGGAGAAGAGGGCTTCTCCGCCGCTTGTCATTGAATACTCAAATAGCTTCAGCAGGTCTGCGTATGTGATACGGTACACATACGTAGTGTTGCTGAACGGGAACATCTCGTATACATCGGCAACGGTTATTTCCCTGGTGGCCTGCCCGTTCAGGGGGAAGGAGGTGCGGATGCCGCCGGCATTTACGAATGAGACGTCGGCCTCACCTACACGCCGGAGAATATCGCACATCCAGTTGCCCATGACGGATGCGCGGGTTCCGCTACCGTTGAGATAATAGGTTGTGGCATTGGCGTTTATGTGGCCGATTACCTCGTTCTGCTGGGCGGCGGTGGCCTGGAGGGCATAGTCGGATACGGCAAGGATGTCATCGTCAAGGTCCGATGAAGAAACCTCCTTGATGGACATATTCTTGATTCCGCCAAAAGAAATACGGTCGTTGTCGTCCAGATAGAATTTGAGGTCGGCGGAGGCATAGTGCTCGCAGTACCTGCCTCCCTGGAGATAATGCAGGCCCCACTCCGTCTTGCCGGACATGGTACGATGCGAATGCCCACCCAGGACAAGGTCTATGACGGTGCTGCGGCCAAGAGCGGCGGCAACTTCGTCGGCCGCACCGTGGGCCAGGAGGACGGTAGCATCGCAGGCGCCGGAGGATTCAAGTTCCGCTGCGATGTTGTTGGCTATAGTGTAATCGGCCTTTATGGAATAGCCCTTGCCTGCGAACTGGGTGGTGATTATGCTGCTTCCGTAATTGACGGCAAAGCCCACGACGCCTATCTTTACCGGGATGGTCTCACCCTTGGTGTTGACGGCGGTTTTCTCCACTATCACATAGTCCCTGGTACGGGTGACGCGCTTATCGTCCTGATACAGATTGGCGCAGAGAACGGGGACCTGGTTATCACACTTCTTTCCTTCCCACACGTAGTCCGGAACAGTGGCGTCTGCGTCTACGGTATTCTCTATGCCCCAGTCAAATTCGTGGTTTCCAAGGGCAACGGCATCGTAATCCATTTTGTCCAGGCACATAAACACAGGCTCTCCGGAAAGGAGGTTGGAAACGCTTGCTCCCTGATACAGGTCTCCGCCGTCAAGGAGCAGGAGCCTGTCTTTGCGGTAGCTCTCTCCGCGGCCGCGGACGTCCTTGACCTTATTTGCGATATAGGCCATTCCGTAATGGACGGTACCGTTGTTGTCCGTACTCAGGATATGACCATGGATATCCGTGGTTTCTATCAGGGGCAGGGTATATTCTCCCGCCTTACTATCCTGAGACTGCGGTCCGTCTGCAACGCACGATACAAAAAGTACCGTGGCAATTGCAAATGAGAATGGTCTAATCATGGCAGCCGTTTTACAGCGCCAGGCGGAAGCCTATGGTGCTTTTGAACATGTTGGCGTAGTTTTCACCGCGGTTGCTCACGCGGCAGGCGGTCCATTTGGAATTGACAGAGCCACCACGGATCACCCTTAAATCTGCGGTGTTCTCCACCTTTGAAGGGCCTGTGGGGTTAGTCTGGGCTTCTTCCGAATATTTGCCGGAACGGTCCTGGACCCATTCCCAGGCGTTGCCGGACATGTCGTAAATACCCTGTTCATTGGCCATTTTTCTGGCAACGGGGTGGGTTTTGGCATCTTTCTGCTCGCACCAGGATACCATCATGGAGACATTGGAACCGGAGAATGAGCAGTTGTGGCTCTCCCCTCCGCCTTTGGCTGCATATTCCCATTCCGCTTCCGTGGGAAGGCGGAACTTCCTACCCGTGAGGCGGTTAAGCTCCATGATAAACAACTGGGCATCGTACCAGCTCACATTGCCAACTGGGTACTTGCCTCCCTGCAGAAGCGGTGGAAGCGTTCCCATGACGGCTTTCCAGAGCTCGCATGTGACTTCCGTCTCTGCCAGTTTGAAATTGTCCAGCGTGACGCTGTGGACAGGATACTCGTCCTCAAAAGCGGCGGCGGCATTGACCTCTGAAGTGGCGCCCATGCTGAAGGTTCCGCCTCTGACAGGAACCATCCTGAAGGAAACGCCATTTACGGAGATGGTTTCCGGCTTATTGTCTGACTCTTCCCGCGGGACGATGCTCTCTACCAGGATTTCCTTCCAGAATGCCGGCGCGGCTTCTCCGGTGGAAACGGCCACACGAAGGCCCGCCGAAGGCGATTTGGTGTGGGGCTCAAGGGTTTTCCGCGTGTTGGGTTTGCAGCTTTTCTCTCCCTGGCAGCCGCCGCGGAGGGGGTAGGAACCATCGTCTTCACGGCCATCGCACCACTCCCAGAGGCTTCCGGGCATGGAGGCGTCGTGCCTTGCCGCGTACTCCCACTCCGCTTCCGTGGGAAGGCGGAAAGGAATGCCGGTAAGGCGGGAAAGCTTTTCGGTGAACTTGTTTGCATCCGTCCAGGTGACGCCGGCCGTGGGAGCCTTTCCGGCCTCTCCACCCATAACCGCCGCCCAGAGCTCCTTTGACACCTCTTCCGTGCCGATGGCATACCCGTCCAGGAAGGCAGGTTTTATCTCGGGATTACGTACAACCCCAAGGTCGAAGGTCTCTCCCATAAGGAAAAAAGTTCCTTCAATCTTCTTCAGGGTTATAGTTACATCCTTTACCGGAACCATATACTGTCCCTCGGATTCGTAAGGCTTGAGTGCCTCAACCGAGGGCTCGCGCCCTCCGGCACAGGATACTACGGCCAAAGCCACGGCTGCAAATGCAAAAAAGCTCTTCATGACAGACTATTTTCCTCCAAATATACAACTTATCCACCAAAAACGCCAAAACGGTGGACAAACCCGCAAAAACGCTAACTTGTCCACCAAAACACCCCATTTCCGTGGATGGGCTGGGGACTGTGGGGGTATGTCAGATAATTTTATTATCTTTGCAGGCTAAATCAGAAGTTTATGGCAGAGAATTCCCTCCTGGAGAAGGTGCTTAGCCTTCAGGACAAATACAAGAAACTGGAGCAGCAGCTTGCAGACCCCGAGGTTATAGCGGACATGAAGAAATTCGTGCAGCTGAACAAGGACTACAAGGAGCTGCAGCCCATCATTGCCGCCGGCCTTGAGTACAAGAGGCTGGTGGACGAGCTTGCCCAGGCCAAAGACATCCTCATGAACGAGAAGGACGAGGACCTGAAGGACATGGCCCGTGAGGAAGTTGCGGACATAGAGCCCAAACTCCCGGAGATAGAGCAGAACATCAAGCTTCTCCTCATTCCTGCCGACCCTGACGACAGCAAGAACGCCATGGTGGAAATCCGCGGCGGCACCGGCGGCGACGAGGCCGCAATATTCGCCGGAGACCTCTTCCGCATGTACCAGCATTTTGCAGAGCGCAGGGGCTGGAAACTGGAAGTCACGGACCAGGCTCCCGGCACCAGCGGCGGCTACAAGCAGATTGTTTTCAAGCTCTCATCGTCCCAGGACGGCGTCTACGGAGTCATGAAATACGAGTCCGGCGTGCACCGCGTCCAGCGCGTTCCCCAGACGGAAACCCAGGGAAGGATCCAGACATCGGCAGCCTCCGTGGCAGTGTTCCCCGAGGCCGGAGAGTTCGACATAGAGCTGAATCCCGCCGATATCCGTAAGGACCTCTTCTGCGCCAGCGGCCCCGGCGGACAGGGCGTCAACACCACCTACTCTGCCGTGCGCCTCACCCATATTCCTTCCGGAATCGTGGTCCAGTGCCAGGAGGAACGTTCCCAGCTCAAGAACCTTGACAGGGCCATGGAAGAGCTCCGCACCCGCCTCTATAACATGGAGCACCAGAAGTACCTGGACGGCATTGCAGCAAAGCGCAAGACCATGGTCTCCACCGGTGACCGCAGCGCAAAGATCCGCACCTACAACTACCCTCAGGGCCGTGTTACGGACCATCGCATAGGCTGGAGCATGTACAACCTTCCCGTCTTCATGGACGGCGACATCCAGGAGTGCATAGATCAGCTCCAGATAGCAGAAAACGCAGAACGTCTCAAAGAAGCAGCGGAGGAATAATATGGCACGCGACCCCAAAGATCTCAAGGCCCTTGGACACAAGAGTGTCTACAGCCAGACATACGCACCGGAAGTTCTGGAAACCTTTGAAAACCAGCACCGGGACAACGACTACTGGGTAAGGTTCAACTGCCCGGAATTCACCACCCTCTGCCCCATCACGGGCCAGCCGGACTTTGCAGAAATCCGCATCAGCTATGTCCCTGACGTGAAGATGGTTGAATCAAAGTCCCTCAAGCTGTACCTTTTCAGCTTCCGCTCCAACGGAGACTTCCACGAGGACTGCGTGAACACCATCATGAAAGACCTTGTGAAGCTCATGGACCCCAAGTACATCGAGGTCACGGGCTTCTTCACTCCCCGCGGAGGTATCTCCATCTACCCCTACGCCAACTACGGCCGTCCCGGAACAAAATGGGAAGAACTTGCCTGGAAGCGCTTGGCGGAACACGAGTAGAGATACTCCCGGTCTTCCGGATGTGCAATAGAAATGAGAAGCTCTGCCCTTTCCTGCAGGGCTTTTCCGTATAAATTAACCGCTCCATACTCCGTGACCACCCACTGGACATCGGCCCTGGGGGTGACGACGCCTGCGCCTGGCTTAAGCGTGGGAACTATCTTGGGTAGGCCCCTGGCGGTTCTGGATGCCATAGCTATGATGGCCTTGCCGCCGCGGGAGAGCTTTGCCCCGCGCACGAAGTCCAGCTGGCCGCCGGTGCCGGAGTAGATGCGTTCGCCTATTGAATCGGCGCAAACCTGGCCGGTGAGGTCTATCTCTATGGCGGAATTGACGGAGACCATGCCCGGGTTCCGGGCTATGATACGGGGGTCGTTGGTGTAGGCGATTTCCTTCATGAGGACGGCGGGATTTCGGTCGATGAAATCGTACACACTCTGAGAGCCAAGGAGGAAGGACGCCACCACTTTTCCGGTATCGATAGCCTTGCAGGCACCGTCGATAACCCCGCTCTGAATGAGCCTGAGGGCGCCGTCGCTGAACATTTCCGTATGGAGGCCAAGGTGCTTGTGGTCCTTGAGGGCGGCGCAGATGGCATTGGGCATGGCACCGATTCCCATCTGCAGGCAGGCTCCGTCCGGGATAAGCTCTGCGCAGTGACGGCCGATTATCATATCCGTCTCCGACGGTTCCGCGTATTCCTTGGTTATGAGTGGGCGATTGTCCCAGACCAGGGCGGTGAAGCGGTCCAGGGGAACGCTCTCACCATATGAAAACGGGACGTTGGGATTCACTACCGCAATGCGGTCACGGGCAACTTCCAGGGCGGCTATGGAGCAGTCTACAGACGTTCCAAGGGATACCATTCCGTCTACGGGCTCGCTCACCTGAACCATTGCAACGTCGCAGGGAAGGGAGCCGTTACGGTACATCAGCTGGGTCTCGAAGAGATTCACGGGAAGGTAATCGGCAAGGCCGGCCTGGACGTTGGCACGCACGTTGGGCCCCACGAAGAACCCCTGGTCCAGAAAAGCGCCGCCTTCCGCATAAGGCGCCGGACCCTCTGTGTGGAAGTGATGGAAGTGGACGTCGTGAAGCTCATCTTTGCGAAGAGCCAGTGCCTCGGTAAGCGCAATGGGAACGCTGGCAATGCTGGAAAGGTGCACGTGGTCACCGCTCCTGACGCATTTCACCGCCTCCGCGGCCGATATGTAATCAGTCGTATTCATCGTCCATACAAAAATAAGTGTTTTTGATTTCTTCTACAAGTATTCCTTATTTACTATATTTGCAAACGTGAGTAAGCGCATAGTAAGAATCATCCTTATCCTGGCTATTCTGGCCTGTAGCTCCTGCGGAACCCTGTCAAGGGCTCCGAAGGTTGCCGGGCAGCCCACTCTCGCGGACAGCGTGTGGGTATTCAGCCAGTCCCGCCCGAAAGGGTTCACCATCGACATAAGGTCCTGGAAAGAGCCCCGGGAGGGCATTTCCGTCGCATATCAGCAGACGCAGAACAGGCACGACCGCAAGGACCTTGATTATGTAGTCAGCCACGCTCTCTCCCATGACGGCTACATCGGCGGGTGGCTAAACTCTGAGGACGGGCTCTATTACTTCGACAGCGTGCGCCTCTTCCCGGAAGATTCCCTGAGTGCCGCCATCCTTTTTGGGAAGGCTAACCACCAAGATGCCGTCTACAAGCTTTCTTCCAAACAGGAAATCCGCCTCATAGAGGATATGGAGTTTGTATCGCCTACCAATCTCATAATCATGTATGATCCGGAGATAGGGAAAGAGGCCCTTCTCTGTGCGGTTAAAGAGTATGGGGCAAAGCTCCTGTACGATTACAGCCTCATCCCCGGCATTGCCATCAAGATTCCGGAAGGCACCGATATCATTGAAGCCATTGTCTTCTTTGAGAAGGTTAAAGGCGTCACTGCCGTGGAGCGCGACCACATCTACCACCTCATCGAACCTGTCAAGCCACGCCTGGAGGTAATGTAAGATACAACTGCAGCTACGGTGCGCTTAGCGGTCCAAACCATGTACCCCTAAGTGCAAAAAAGGCCATAAACGCACCTGGCGGTCCAAGTTTTGGACCCCTAGGCGCACTGGACATCTCAATCCACCCTGGCGCCGGTGACGGAGTATTTTTCCTTGAGGAGTTCCACCACGGGAAGCATGGCCTTGGGGAAGACTTTGCGGAGGTCTATCTCGTCGCTTTCCGAGAGCACCTGCTTGAGGGCACGCATGAAGCTATCCTTGATCTCCGTGGCAAGATTCACCTTGACGATACCGTTGGCAATGGCGTCCTTCACCTGGGTGTGAGGAATGCCGGAGGAGCCGTGGAGCACAAGGGCCACGGGAGTGGCAGCGTGGATTGCCGCCAGGCGGGGTATGTCAAGATGCGGCGGCTGCTTGTAGAAGCCGTGGGCCGACCCTATGGACACCGCCAGGGCATCCACGCCGGTACGGTTCACGAACTCAACGGCCTGCTCCGGGGTGGTGAATCCGCCGCCCTGCTCCTGGCCAAGCTTGGCAACGTATCCAAGCTCCGCCTCGACGTTGGCGCCATAAGGCTTTGCCATCTCCACGGCCTTTGCCGATGTTGCCACATTCTCTTCGAAAGGCTTCTCGGAGGCATCGATCATCACGGAGTCGAAGCCCTCGTCCAGGCACTTCTGCACCAGTTTCAGTGAGGGACCGTGGTCCAGATGTATGTACCCCTGAAGGCCGTAATCCTCAATAACCTGACGGCCCATCCTGTATGCTGTATGCAGCCCCATATAGTCTATGGAAGAACGTGTGAGCTGCAGCATTACGGGTGCGTTCATGGCCTGAGCCGCCTTTGCCACACAGACAAGGGTCTCGTAATTATAGAAATTGGTGGCCAGGACAGCCGTCTTCTTTGCCTGGCAGTCGTAAAGGACTTCTCTTATGGTTTTCATCTCTTCTAATTATATCTATCCCTGATTCCTTTTTCTGTAGCTGTTGCGGTCTATGACCTTGATGTCTTCTGCAAGTTTTTCGATAGACTCCTTCAGGAGGGCGGGGTTGCCCCAGAGCTCGCGGAGTTTTCTGAGGGCTGACACAAAGTAGAAGCCGTCGCAGAAACGCTCGTCGGTGACAATCTGCATGGGCATGCGCTTTCCCACAACTATCTCCTTGCCGGATACCACGGGCACCATGGCTTCCTTACCCATGGCGAAGAAAAGGCCGGTGGTACCAAAATCGTACAGGTGATGGAAGATGGAAGGTCCCTTGATGGATTTTAGGTTGGTCACGAAGGCCGATGTATGGAAAGGGCTTACCTTCAAGATGGCATTGGGCAGCATCCCGTGCTTGTCCAGGAACTTGATGGTTCCCACCAAGAAGGAGATGAGGAAATTAGGGGTGAAGGTAATGAGGCGGGCCAGCTTGTCCGTGCCGTTGTTGGCATCCATGTGGCTGTTGGCCAGGATGGCCTGGTTCACCTTGTCACGGACCTCGGCAATGGTCTCAAGCCCCGTGAAATCTATCTTGACGGTGGTATCGGCAGCCTCTGCACTGAGACCCTTCTTGACCACGAACGACACCTGGATTGTATTGCGGTTGTAGATGCGCCCGTTCATGATGAAGCGGTTGATGCGGGGGAAAAGGGCAGTGAGGCGGACGATACCCGCTATGACTATGTGCATGTAGTTGTACGATGAACCGTCTGCCAGTTCCTGTTTGATGAAGGTGTCGAAGGGTTCACAGGGGACGTCGTAACTGGTGAGGTTCTGCGAATCGTGCCTGTGTTTCATGATGTGGGGCATGATACGCTGGATTGGGTCAATATCTCTGACTTGCTTTCCGTCAGGTCTTAGTCCGAACATTGTTTTTGGGGATTATGGGAATGAATGATAAAAAACGCTACTGCGGACACCACGGCGGTGGCACACCCTATCCACGGTGCAAGGGACGAGGAAACGCCGAACCCGGTCTTGTCCACGAGGATGAACGTCAGACAGACCGATGTCATGAAGATTGCAGGGATCAGAGTAATCAGGTAACTGAGACCTCCTTTGCGCGCAAGGAACGCCGTGGCTGTCCAGAACATGAATACGGACAGCGTCTGGTTTCCCCAGCCAAAGTACCGCCATATGGTGTTGAAGCCGTTCTCGTCGGCAATATTGAACCAGAGCATGAGACCGCTCAGCGCAAACAGGGGTATTGCAATGGCAAGGCGGTTAGCCATCTTCTCCTGCTTTACGTGAATGAAATCGGCCGCTATGAGACGGGCGCTGCGGAAGGCGGTATCTCCGGAAGTGATGGGGGCGGCTACCACTCCAAGCATGGCAAGGATTCCGCCAAAAACGCCCAGCCATCCCTTGGACACCAGCGTAACCACCTGAGGGGCCGATGATGCCGCTGTGCCGCCAACCTGGGCAAAACCGCCGTCAAAGAAGAACCAGGACGATATTGCGGCCCATACCAGGGCAACGATGCCTTCCGTAATCATGGCGCCGTAAAAGATGGGGCGGCCAAGTTTCTCGTTCTTGATGCACCGGGCCATGATGGGGCTCTGGGTGGCATGGAAACCGGAAACAGCGCCGCAGGCAATGGTAATGAAAAGGCAGGGGAAAATGGGCTGGCCGCTTATTCCGGCTTTGTCCGTCCATCCTCCAAGGCCGTCCCAAAGCTCCGGCAGCGAAGGCCATTTAACAAAGAGCCCGACCATGAGCGCTGCGGCCATGAACAGCAGCGCAACGGCAAAAACGGGATAAATCCTGCCGATGATCTTGTCTATGGGAAGCAGCGTCGCTACTATATAATAAATGAATATGACGCCTAACCAGATGAGCATGGACGATGTGCTTCCGCCGCCGGTGAGCCCGCCAAGGATGATAGCCGGCGAATACACGAATACGGATCCCACCATTATCAGGAGGAACATGGAGAACACCAGCATCACCTTCTTTGTGACTCCGCCAAGATAATGACCCACTATGTCCGGATAGTTTGCACCTCCGTGCCTTATTGAAAGCATTCCCGACAGATAGTCATGGACGGCACCTGCAAAAATGCATCCGAAGACAATCCACAGATAGCTTGCAGGGCCAAACTTGGCGCCCATTATGGCACCGAAGATGGGTCCGGTTCCGGCTATGTTCAGGAACTGGATCATGAACACCTTCCAGGTGGGCATGGCAATATAGTCTACGCCGTCAGCTTTGGTAATGGCAGGAGTGGGGCGGTTGGGATCGGGCCCGAAAACTTTTTCCACAAACCTGCCGTAGAGCAGATATCCAACTATCAGGGCCAATAAACTCAATACAAATGATATCATACGAAAAAGCTGAAATGCACGCGGCCGTAGCTGCGCTCTTTTACGAAATGCGGATGGGAAGTGAAACTGTGCTCGTCACCGTGCTCCAGAATAAAATAGCACTCCGGATGCAGTATATCCAGGGAGAAAACAATATCCGGGAGGCGCTCTATGCCGTCCAGTGCATAGGGCGGGTCTGCAAAGATAATGTCGAACTTCTCCCTGCAGATGGGGAGGAAGTCAAACACATTGTCACGGACCATGGTCACGTTGTCAAGGCCCAGGCGGGTGGCCTCCTTCTTTATGAACGACGCGTTTTCGCGGGCCATCTCCACGCAGTACACGCGGGATGCGCCGCGGGAGGCGAATTCAAAGGCGATGGAACCGGTGCCGCCAAAAAGGTCAAGGACCTTGAGGTCCTGAAACTCGTACTCGTTGTCCAGTATGTTGAAGAGGCCTTCCTTGGCAAAATCCGTGGTGGGGCGGGCCTTATAGCCGGCCGGCGGAAGGACGGTCTTGCCCTTTAATCTGCCTCCGATGATTCTCATAACTGGACCACTGCCTTGAAATAGCGGTACAGCGACATGCTGGAATCCATGTCCAGCGGAGTGCGGAAACACACCGTGGACACCTCCGGATTCAGCTGAAGTTTTTTCATTGCCAGGAACAGGAAATACTGTGCCGTAGTAAAGTCGGGGGCCTGGAACACGTTTGCAAGGCGGAGGCTCTTACCCTGCGCTATCACAAGGTGCAGCCACCCGTCACGCCAGGAAGCCACAATCTTGTTGTAGTCTTCCAGGGAGCCCAGCGCCCGTATCAGATAATACATTTCCGGCAGTACCCTTGCCTGGTTTCCGTCCTCCGTGAGGACCGTCTGGGAGAGCACTTTTGACAAAGACTCCCCTATTGAGAGGGAATACACCAGCACGGCGCCGGCTTCGGGGACATCCACCCAGTCCACAGTGTCTTCAGGAGCAATTGCAGCAACTTCCGCAAGGGCTTCGCGTGCCGATGCCCCGTCAAAGAAAGACTCCGGTACCAGCGCCACCTTGGGCGTAAGCAGGGAAATCTCCACTTCACGGTAACGGTGCTGGAACTCGGGCATTGTGAAAAGCTGCTCCGAGCCCATCCAGCCGGACGGGCCGCCACCGGGGAAAACCCTAAAAGAATATCCACTCAAGGAAACTTGAATGGATATTCCTGAACTCTGCGGATGGACGCTGTCCATTACTCCCAGTTACCTGCGTTGTTGTTAGGAGCGTTGATGCTGCCGACCTGCAGGCCTTCGTAACGGTTGCGGTCCCTGCAGTCTGCATCCAGGTTGATGCGGAGCTGGTTGTCCATTCCCTTAAGGAGGGCCTTGTAAGGCATGCGGGCCTCGAACAGAGGAACCTGGACACCGGAGACCTTCTTGATTGTGGATTCCATCTCAACCTCCGTACCGCCGGAGAAGGGGATGTACTTGAGGGAGTCTACCACGAAGTCCGGACGATGGGTGAACAGGGTGTCCTTTACCGGGATCTTGGTGACGGTGGAGAAAACCACCTTCTGGCCTGCGGCATAAGCTTCTGCAAGCTTTGCGGTGAGCTGGTCCGGCTTGAGGCGCCTGTTGGCTTTCTTGATGGCCTCTGTATTTACGACGGCAAGGGAGTCGTCGTTTGAGCCGATCTGCATGACGATGTCCATCTGGCCCTGCTCATAGAACAGCTTGAGGGAGTCTACGGTGGGGCTGAAACGGCCGTTTACGCTCTTGAAGGCCTCCTGGAGGGTGCGGATGTCCTTGAGACGCTGGATACCTACCTTCTCACGGGCTTTGACCTCTTCGTTGAACTTAACGGGCTTCTGGATGCTGGCGATAAGGAGCCATGCAAGACCTGCAATGACCAGTCCAAGGAGAACCTCGATAAGAATTTTTACTGCTTTGTTCATTTATTTTAGTGTTTAATTTATTTCAAACTTCCGACAAAGTTAAAAAAATGATTTCTCAAAAGCAATATCTTTTGTAAATTTGCCAGTGCAAAAAGTTCAAAGGATGATTCCGTGCATAACCAGCAGTAAACTGGAGAGTTTGAAGGCCCTCCTTGACGGCACCGGCAAGGTTTCCGTCATCGCCCACGTCCATCCGGACGGGGATGCTGCCGGGTCCACGGCAGCTATGTGCCTATACCTGAGGGAGAACCTTGGAAAGGACGCCGCCGTGGTACTGCCGGAAACCCTTCCTGACAGCATCCGGTTCATCATGCCGGGCAGCGTTCCGTGCCTGTTCGCGGACAAGAGCCCGGAAGAGGCGGCCGCACGGATAGCGGAAAGCTCGCTCATCGTCCTTCTGGACTGCAACGGATTCTCCCGGACGGAGGGCCTGTGCGCCGCCCTGGAGGCATCGGACGCCCCCAAGGTGCTCATAGACCATCACCTGAATCCCCAGCAGCGGCAGTTCTCCCTGGTGTTCTCCACGCCGGAGATCTCATCGGCAAGCGAGCTCCTGTACTGGATACTGAAAGCCCTGGCCGGGGGGACGGAAAAACTTCCCGCCGCCTGCCGGACGGCCCTTTGCGCCGGCATGACCACGGACACCAACAACTTTGCCAATTCCGTCTTTCCCTCAACCTTCGCAATGGCGTCGGAGCTCATCGCTTCCGGGACCGACAGGGACGCAGTCATAGGCCATATCTATCAGGAATACAGGGAAAACCGCATCCGTCTCATGGGGTACATGCAGAGCCGGGAAATGGTGCTAACTCCGGATGGAGCGGCCTACATGATCCTCACCAAGGACATCCAGGAGCGCTTCGGCTACCGGGAAGGAGAAACGGAGGGTCTCGTGAACGTCCCGCTCGCCATCAGGGAAGTCCGCCTGAGCATTCTTCTCACGGAAAAGGAAGACTGCCTCAGGGTATCCGTGCGTTCAAAGAAAGGGACGTCGGCCCAGCAGCTTGCGGTCCGGTATTTCAATGGCGGAGGACATGAGAACGCCGCCGGCGGAAAGCTGGTTCCCGGACAGGACATCCCGGAGGTAAAAGATGCCCGCAGATACGTAGAATCCGCACTCAAAGAGTTCCTCGCATGAGAAAAGCCGCCCTCATACTGCTTGCCGCAACAGTTTCCGGCGCCTGCACCCAGCAGGCCCTCCAGACCACGTACGACAAGCAGATCACAAATATCGAGAGTTTCATATCGGCCCAGATGAAGGCCGATGGAAGCGCCACGCTCACCCGCACCGGAGGCGCCTACAGACTCACCCTCAACGACACCCTGGACCCTGCCCGCGACTCACTTGGATGGAACGGCAGCGTAACACTTGACTACGCCCTGTACGTCCTGACTGGGTCAAGCGTATCGGCCCAGAACCTTGTCGCAACAAGCCTTGAGAGCGTAGCCGACGCCGCAGGATGGACGCTCTCCGACAAAAGCCAGTTCCAGAAACTTACGCTGAGCATGCAGGACAATCTTCTGGAAGGGCTCAAGATGGGCCTTTACGGCGTACAGCCCCAGGACGAGGCCTACATCCTCTTTACCGGAAAATATGGCTACGGTTCACGCGAGCAAGGCACGATTCCTGCAAAGAGTGCCCTGGTCTATCACGTTTGGATTGATTCAATAGAATAATGAAAAAACTCATCATACCCATTGTGTGCATCCTTACCGCAGGATGCGTCACCAACAACACCCTTTCTACCGGAGAACAGGCAAAGGAATACCTGGAACTATGGATGCAGAAGTGGAACAAGGATAACGGAAAGGACGTCCAGCCAACGGACATGGGCCTGTACATCCTTGAGGACATACCCGGTCCCGCTGCAGCAGACCTTTGGAGCAGCGACAGCAAGTACTGCTATGCAGAGGTCACTATCCGCACCCTGAGCGGAACCGTTTCCGCAACGGACAGCGAAGACATCGCCAAGCAGCTGGGAACTTATTCCAAGACAACTTATTACGGGCCAAAGGTCTTCATGGTGGGAGAGGGCATAAGCAATGCCGGAGTGGACGAGGCCCTCAAGGGAATGCGTCTTGGCGGAAAGCGCACCGTGGTGGTGCCGGCCTGGCTTATGACCAACAGCAGGTACAGTTCCGCAGAAAAGTATATTGCCGCATGCACGTCATCGTCCCACTACATTTATACCATATCCCTGAGTGAGCAGTTTCAGGACGTGACCGAGTGGGAAAAGGCAAAGATTGCCCAATATGTAAAAGCTCATTTCCCCGGCGCAACCGCTACCGTGATGCCCGGCTCCGAAGAAGGGGCCGAGGCCGATGGAACATTCTGGTTCATATCGGACGTAAGCGGATTCAAGGACGATGACAAGCGTTCGGAAACGTCTTCGGACTTCAAGGTAAACTATACCGGCAGCCTCCTCAGCGGGACGGTCTTCGACACTTCCGTGCAGAAAACCGCCATCGACAACGACATCTACGATGCCTCCAGTAGCTACGTTCCTCTCTCCGTGGCATTTGCCGGCAATTGGTCCGATATCAGCATAAACGGCACATCGTTCGTGGACGGGTTCAAGGCCGGTGTTTCCCTGATGTGGTGGTCCGGCCAGAAAGCCACCGTCATATTCACGTCCAGCCACGGCTACTCCAGCACTTCAAAGCCGGCCATTCCGGCATACAGCCCGCTGGTATTTGAACTGGAGCTTGTTCCCAAGGAGTAGCCCATGGCCGCAAGCAACGCAATTCCTACAGAACTGGGCACCAAGCCCATCGGCACACTTCTGCGCCAGTACGCCGTCCCTGGTATCATTGCCATGACGGCATCGTCCCTGTACAACATGGTGGACAGCATCTACATCGGGCATATCCCGGAGGTGGGTTCCCTTTCCATGGCAGGCCTGGCGGTCACCTTTCCGCTGATGAACATCTCCACCGCCTTCGGCACCCTGGTGGGCGTGGGAGCGGCCACGATGATTTCCGTGCTGCTTGGCCAGAAGAACTACAAGGCGGCGGAAAAGGTACTGTGCAACGACGTCACCCTTAACCTCATCACGGGCTTTGTCTTCACCTTCGTCACCCTCGTGTGGATGGATCCCATCCTGAGGTTCTTCGGCGCCACGGAGGCATCCCTCCCCTTTGCCCGGAACTACATGTTCTACATAGCCTTAGGCAATGCCGTGACGCATCTGTACTTTGGCCTCAACGCAATAGTGCGGTCGTCCGGGAATCCCAAACTGGCAATGGGGCTGACGCTTTTCACGGTCATTTCAAACGCAATACTGGATCCAATATTCATATTCGTGCTGGGGCTTGGGATCAGGGGCGCGGCGCTTGCCACGGTGCTGTGCCAGACCATGTCCCTGTGCTATACGCTGTGGTATTTCCTGGACCAGAAGAAGTTCCTGCACCTTCCCCGTTCCATACACATTTTCCGGGTAGACTGGAGGATAGCCAAAGACTCGCTGGCAATAGGCATGGGGCCGTTCCTCATGAACCTTGCAAGCTGCATAGTGGTGCTGTTTATCAACCAGCAGCTGGTGAAATGGGGCGGAGACCTTGCCCTGGGGGCTTACGGAATTGTGAACCGCATCACTTTCCTCTTCGTGATGATAGTGATGGGATTCAACCAGGGAATGCAGCCCATTGCCGGATACAACTACGGCGCCAGGCAGTATGGAAGAGTTAAGGAAGTCTTCGTCAAAACCGCAATGTGGGGCACTCTGGTGTGCACATTCGGCTTCATAGTATCCGTCTTCCTTGCCCGCCCCGCAGCCGCCATCTTCACCAACGACCCCGCCCTGGAAGACATGGCCGCACGCGGACTTCGCATGATGAACTGCGTCTTCCCCATAGTGGGGTTCCAGATGGTCACGACAAACCTCTTCCAGTGCCTGGGAATGGTGAAAAAAAGCATTTTCCTCTCTCTTTCAAGACAGCTTCTTTTCCTTCTTCCCTGCATCTACATCCTTCCGGACATACTTCAGAGCGAGGCCGGCATCTGGTACAGTTTCCCTATTTCGGATACCGTATCGTCCATAATAACCGCGCTGTTCGGCCTGGACCTTGTACGCAAACTCAACAAACTCAAGGACGGTGACGACCCGTCCATCCTTGGAGGACAGATATGATGAATACCATTATCAACATAGGCCGCAGCTTCGGCAGCGGCGGCGGATATGTGGGGCAGGCCATCGGCCGCAAACTGGGCATCCCGGTATACGACAACGAGCTCATTTCCAAGGCCGCTGAAGAAAAAGGCTACTCCAAAAGCCTCTTTGCCGGTGAGGAAAAGCGCAGCCTGTTCTCCGTCTCCAGTTTCTTTGCATCGGGCCGCCTGAGCCACCTGGACAGCGGGTATGTGAACGACAACGTCATGTTCCAGATCCAGAGCGAGGTGATCCGTTCCATCGCAGAGGCCGGCGACGCCGTAATCATCGGCAGATGTGCCGATTATATCCTCCGGGACATGAAATGCCTGGACGTGTTCGTCTGCGCACCAATGGACTTCCGCATCAAGAGGCTCGTGGAAAACGAAGGCCTGTCTCCGGAAGAAGCCGAAGCCCTCATGCGCCGCAAGGACCGCACCCGCGAGACCTACTACAACTACTACACCTTCGGGAACTGGGGCCAGGCATCCAACTACGACCTCTGCATAGACAGTTCCATCCTTGGCATCGAAGGCACCGCCGATTTCATCATCGACTTCGGCAGAAAGGCCGGGATAGTCAAGTGAGGGCAGGAAAGTTCATACTCATCCTCTTAGGGGCGGCGGCACTCATAGCCGCCTTTCCGTTTATTGTGCGCGGAAGGGGCGAAAAAGAGGCCGTGGCAGCTCCTGCATACGTTCAGGACCTCAACGCGGCCATCGTGAACGAGGACATTCCCGAGCTCCGGGCCCTGGACCATGCCGTAGACTCCTTCATGAACTTCTGGGCCCTCAAGGGCGCCTCCCTTGCCATTATGCGAAACGATTCCCTCCTCTACGCCAAAGGTTACGGGAAGGCCGATCCCTCCACTCCCATGACGCCCGGCACCACCATGCGCCTGGCATCGGTCTCGAAGCTTCTCACCGCCGTCGGGATAATGAAACTGCAGGAGGAAGGGAAGCTGATGCTGGAAACGCCGGTGTTCGGGCCGTTCGGGGTGCTGAACGAGTACGATCCCTTTATCAAGGACAGCAATTACTATCTCATTACGGTAGAGCACCTTCTGCGCCACCAGGCGGGGTTTTCCGTGCGTGGCGGGGACGTGATGTTCTCTACCCTTACCTTCATGCGCAACTGGGGTCTCAGCGAGCCCCCCACCCCTCGGCTTGTGGTGGAAAAACAGCTTGGCCGAAGGCTGGCTTTCGAGCCCGGCACGTGGCAGGAGTACTCCAACTTCGGCTTCCTTCTGCTGTCGCTTATCATAGAGAAAGTGAGCGGTTTACCCTATGATGAGTACATGCAGGAGCACGTTTTCGGCCCCGCAGGATGCACGCAGTTCCGCATCGGCGGGAACTATCTCAAGGACCGTCTTCCCGGCGAATCCATGTACTTCATGCAGCCGGACAGCGAGCCCGTTCCTTCCTATGACGGCAAGTATTCCGCAGTAGAAAAGTGTTATGGAGGGAACGATGTAACCGGCCTCATGGGCGCCGGGGCCTGGACGGCATCGGCCGTAGAGATGGCACGGCTGGTTGGCTGCATCGACGGCCGCGGTCCCATGGAAGACATACTTTCCGCCGAGTCCGTGCGCAAAATGACCACATGGTACGATGCCGACACCTTCTCCCTTGGCTGGAACGACACCAAGCCCGACGGCGAATGGACCCGCACCGGCTCCTTCTCCGGTACGTCGGCCCTAGTGAAGGTGTACCCGGACGGCGAGTGCTGGGTTTTCATCTCCAACACCTCAGCCTGGCGAGGTTCCCGCTTCACCAAGAACACCGCCGCCCTCTGCAAGAACCTCCGCCGCCGCTTCTCCCCCTCCCTCCCTTCCCGCAACCTCTTCACCCTGTAGCCGTTTTGCCGTCATCCCCAACCTGATCGGGGGGATCTCATCCACCGATTTGCCGTTTTTGGTGGACAAGTTGGCGTTTCGGCCGGTTTGTCCACGGAAAAGCCGGGTTTTGGTGGACAAGTTGGCGTTTGGGGCAGTTTATCCACGGAAATGCCGGGTTTTGGTGGACAAGTTGGCGTTTTTGCCGGTTTGTCCACGGAAATGCCGGGTTTTGGTGGACAAGTTGGCGTTTGGGGCAGTTTATCCACGGAAATGGCGGGTTTTGGTGGACAAGTTGGCGTTTGGGCCGGTTTGTCCACGGAAATGCCGGGTTTTGGTGGACAAGTTGGCGTTTTTGCCGGTTTGTCCACGGAAATGCCGGGTTTTGGTGGACAAGTTGGCGTTTTTGCCGGTTTGTCCACGGAAATGGCGTTTTTGGTGGATGGGTGGCGGTTATTCCATGAGTTTTTTGTACTTGAAACGCTTGGGCTCAGTGTCTCCAAGGCGCATCTTGCGGTTGGCTTCGTATTCCTGGTAGTTGCCTTCGAAGAATACCACCTGGCCGTCGCCTTCATATGCCAGGATGTGGGTGGCGATACGGTCCAGGAACCAGCGGTCGTGGGAGACCACCACGGCGCAGCCGGCAAAGCTGTCTAGGCCCTCCTCCAGGGCGCGGATGGTGTTCACGTCCACGTCGTTGGTGGGCTCGTCAAGTAGGAGGACGTTGCCTTCGTCCTTCAGGGTGAGGGCAAGGTGGAGACGGTTGCGCTCGCCGCCGGAGAGCACTCCGCAGAGCTTTTCCTGGTCTGCTCCGGAGAAATTGAAGCGGGACACCCAGGCACGTGCATTCACGTCGCGGCCTCCCATGCGCACCCACTCCGAATTGCCTGCTATTGTCTCATACACGGTCTTGTCCGGATCAATTGTGCGGTGCTGCTGGTCTACGTATGAGATCTTTACGGTTTCTCCTATCTCTATTGTGCCGCTGTCCGGCTGCTCCAGGCCCATTATAAGGCGGAACAGCGTGGTTTTACCCGCTCCGTTAGGGCCTATGACGCCAACTATGCCTGCCGGCGGCAGCTCGAAGCTCAGGTGCTCGAAGAGGAGTTTGTCCCCGTATGCCTTGGACACATCCGTGAACTTTATGACCTTGTTGCCAAGGTGCGGGCCGTTGGGGATGTAGATTTCCAGGTTGTCTTCCTTCTGCTTTGTGTCTGCCGATGCCAGTTTCTCGTAAGCGCCCAGACGTGCCTTCTGCTTGGCCTGGCGTGCCTTGGGGGCCATCCGGACCCATTCCAGCTCCCTCTCAAGGGTTTTTCTGCGCTTGCTTTCAGCCTTCTCTTCCTGGGCGAGGCGCTTTGTCTTCTGGTCCAGCCAGCTGGAGTAGTTGCCCTTCCACGGGATGCCTTCTCCGCGGTCCAGCTCAAGTATCCAGCCGGCGACGTTATCCAGGAAGTAGCGGTCGTGAGTGACGGCTATCACGGTGCCCTTGTACTGCTGAAGATGTGCCTCCAGCCACTGGATGGATTCCGTGTCAAGGTGGTTGGTGGGCTCGTCCAGAAGGAGGACGTCCGGCTCCTGAAGAAGCAGGCGGCAAAGAGCCACGCGGCGGCGTTCACCTCCGGAGAGTTCCTTTATCTTCTGCTCCGACGGCGGGCACTGAAGCGCATCCAAGGCCCTTTCAAGCTTGGAGTCTATCTCCCAGCCGCCCTTATGGTCTATGAGTTCAGTGAGTTCTCCCTGGCGTTCTATGAGGCGGTTCATCTCATCATCATCCATGGGTTCCATGAACTTCATGGAAATCTCATTGTATTCCTGCAGGATGTCCATTATCTCCTGCACACCCTCCTGAACCACTTCCAGCACGGTCTTTTCAGGATCCATCTGCGGCTCCTGCTCCAGATAGCCCACGGAATACCCAGGGGCCCATACCACTTCTCCCTTATAGGACTTCTCCACGCCGGCAATAATCTTCAGCAGCGTAGACTTACCGGAGCCGTTAAGGCCTATGATACCAATCTTGGCACCGTAGAAAAAGCCCAGGTAAATGTCTTTCAGAATTACTTTGTTGTTGTGAGGCAGGGTTTTACCCACTCCCGCCATGGAGAAGATTATCTTTTCGTCGGCCATAGTTAATGCAGTTTCTACAAATATAATAAAACTTTTTTGCTATTTTTGAGTCATGAAACCAAAGAAAGTCCTTGGCATCGCGGGAGCGGTGCTGGCAGCGGCGGTAATTGGCGGCTGCATTTATCTGAACAGCCTCATGCCCATCATTACGGGCTATGCGGCAAAGAATCTGGCATCGGCAGTGTTCGTGTCCGGAAGGGACGCAGCGGACGTGGAGGCCCTGGACCTTCACTTCTCCTTCATAAAGTTCGACAGGAACAGGGTAGACTATGACAACAAGACCGTCACCAGCCGCTTCCTGTGGGCTCACGCCACGGCGGCATACAGGGACGGCTACGGCGTAACCCTCCTCCGCGGAAAAGACAAAAAGGCCTTCCTGGACCAGGAGTACCCCCTTCCGGAAGAGCCCGGTTACCAGGACTACCTCCAGCCCGGGGACCCCGCTGTCACGGAGCGCCTTGAACCCATCGCCAAAGCATTTGTGGACGATAAAGCCTACAACGGCACCCCTTTCGCCTTCGTGGTGCTCCACAAAGGCGGCGTGGTGGCGGAGCGCTACCGCCCCGGCATCGGCCCGGACACCCAGCTCCTTAGCTGGAGCATGGGAAAGAGCTTCACCAACGCCCTTACCGGCATCATGGCAGGGGACGGACTGGTGGACATCGACGCTCCCCTGGGCATCCCCGAGTGGCAGGCCGACGGCCGCAGCGCCATCACCCTCAAGGACCTCATGCAGATGCAGAGCGGCCTCCAGTGGAACGAGGACTACGGCAACCGCTCGGACGTGAACCTAATGCTCCACAGGGAGACCGATATGGGCCTCTACGCCATCCAGAAGCCCCTGGAGCACGAGCCCGGGACCTTCTGGTACTACTCCAGCGGCAGCACCAACATAGTGATGCGCTACCTCCGCGGGAAGTTTGAATCGGACCAGGAGTTCCTTACCTACATGCGCCAGCGCCTGTTTGCCCCGCTGGCCATCGCCAACCCCCATTTCGAGCCCGATATGAGCGGCACGCCGGTGGGATCGTCCTACCTCTATGTCACCGCCAGGGACTACGCCCGCTTCGGCCAGATGTTCCTGGACGATGGCTGCATCTGCGGAAACCGCATCCTCCCGGAAGGCTGGGTGGACTATACCGTCACGCCCGCATCGGCAAGCCATGGCGGCTACGGCGCCTTCTTCTGGCTCAACCGTAACCACGTATGCCCGGACGTACCCGAGGACATGTACTCCTGCAACGGCCACGACGGCCAGCAAATCTACATCGTCCCTTCAAAAGACCTTGTAGTGGTCATCCTCGGCTACTCCCCCAAGCCGGACCGCGTAATTGATTTCAACGGACTTCTCAAGGACATTATAGAACAGTTATGAGAAAAGCAGTCCTGGCACTTTGCGTGCTTCTGGCCTCCTGTGCCACCAAAACCGGCTGGGCACCGGCCGGAGACCATATCCTTACCCGCTGGGCATCGGAAGTAAGCCCATCCAACGTCCACAAGGAGTATCCGCGTCCCCAGATGGTACGCAAGGACTGGAAGTCCCTCAACGGCCTCTGGGACTACGCCGTCACGCCGTCGGAGGCTCCGGAAATGCCGGAGGCGGAGGGTCAGATACTGGTGCCGTTCTGCATAGAATCTGCCCTTTCCGGTGTTGGCCGGAGGGTATCGGCACAGGAGGCGCTGTGGTACAGGACCACCTTCAAGATGCCGTGGAAAGGCAGCGTCCTGCTTCACTTCGACGCCGTGGACTGGAAGGCCGAGGTTTGGCTTAACGGAAGGCCCCTGGGCGTACATACCGGCGGCTACACCGCTTTCTCCTTCGACATAACGGACTACCTGGTGGAAGGCCCCCAGACCCTTGTCCTGAAGGTCCAGGACAGCACTGACAACGACACCCAGCCCCGCGGGAAACAGGTGTCCAACCCCGGCGGAATATGGTACACCCCCGTCACCGGCATCTGGCAGAGCGTCTGGATGGAACCCGTCCCCGCCGCCTACGTAAAGGACTATAAGGTCCTGGCCGATATCGACGCCAAAACCCTCTCAGTAACACCCCGGACCCAGGGCGGAGACCTGGTCCGGGTAACGCTCCGGGAAGGCAGGGAGGGATACTCCACCATGGACGATAAACCCGGGAAAAAGCTGGCCTCCGGCATGGCGGAACCCGGTAAGCCCGTGGTCCTTCCCGTCCCGGACATGAAGCTTTGGTCGCCTGAGCATCCGTACCTGTACGCCCTTGACATCGAAGTTCTCAGGAACGGCAAGGTAAAGGACCGCGTGCATGGTTACACCGCCATGCGCAAAAGCTCCCTTGCGTACGATTTTGCAGGCTACAAGCGGCTTGGGCTCAACAACAAGGCCTATTTCCAGTTTGGTCCCCTGGACCAGGGATGGTGGCCCGACGGCCTTTACACCGCCCCTACGGACGATGCCCTCCGCTTCGACATTGAAAAGACAAAGCAGTGGGGCTGGAACATGATCCGCAAGCACATCAAGGTGGAACCCGCCCGCTGGTACTGGTACTGCGACCGCATAGGCATCGCCGTCTGGCAGGACATGCCTTCAATTGCCGGAAACATAGACGTCCACACCACAACAGGCTACCCCCAGTGGGGACAGTTTGCCTATGAAACCGGTTACGACTACCCTCTTCCTGACGAGGTAAAAGCCAATTACTACAAGGAATGGGGAGAGATCATGGACCAGCTGGACAAGTATCCCTGCATCCTTGTGTGGGTACCGTTCAACGAGGGCTGGGCCCAGTTTGACACTGAGAAAGTGGTGGAATTCACCCGCGGCAAAGATGCATCCAGGCTCATAAACTCCGCCTCCGGAGGCAACTCGTACCACGTTGGGGACATCCTTGACAGCCACAATTATCCAAATCCCGTCATGAAGTTCCGTAGCCACGGAGAGCAGATAGACGTCCTTGGAGAATACGGTGGGATAGGCCTTGCCGTAGACGGCCACCTCTGGAACGCCCAGGGGCGCAACTGGGGCTACCAGGGCCTTTGCAAGGACGGCGGAGAGGTGCTGAAAAAGTACGAGGAGTACGCCGCCCAGTTTGTGGACCAGATAATCTCCGGAGTGGCCGCAGGTATCTATACGCAGACCACCGACGTGGAGAGCGAGCTCAACGGCATCATGACCTACGACCGCGCCGTTGTCAAGGTTGACGAGGAGCGTTTCCGGGAGATAAACCTTGAAGTACGTTCCGTGCTATGAGAAACAGACTTCTGATCGTACTATTGCTGCTGTGCGGCATCACCGCCAATGCGCAGAATCCCAAGATATGCGCGCACAGGGGCTTCTGGGACTGTGACCAGACCCGGCATGTGGAGAACTCCATTGCGTCGCTGCGCATGGCGCAGGAAAACGGCTTCTGGGGCAGCGAATTCGACGTCCATCTCACGGCCGACAGCATTGCCGTGGTGAATCATGACGCAACCTTCCACGGCATTCCTATCCATAAAAGCACCTATAAGGAGCTTCTGGCAAAACGCCACCGCAACGGGGAAACCATCCCCACCCTCAATGAGTACCTGGAGCAGGGCGCAAAAGGCCCTTGCATGCTGGTCTTGGAGATAAAGCCCCAGGATACGGTAGAAACCACCCTGTATCTTGCTCAGACATGCGTGAACGCCCTCAGGGCCCATGATCTTCTGGATCCTTCAAAGGTGATGTTCATCTCCTTCAGCTACGAAGCATGCAAATGGGTGGCGCAGAACCTCCCCGGCTTTGACAACCAGTATCTAGAAGGGAAAGTGGATCCCGAAACCCTCCACGCCGACGGCATCAACGGCCTGGACTACCACTTCATTGCCTTCCACAAGCACCCTGACTGGGTGCAGCGCGCCCACGAACTTGGAATGAAAGTGAACGTCTGGACGGTAGACCTAGCCCCGGAGATGCGTTACCTGATTAAGTTGGGGGTGGATGTGATCACAACCAACAAGCCCCTTCTTCTGAGAGAAGTTCTGGAGGATTAAATACCAAAATACTTTTTAAGAACTGTCAAAGTGAGTCCTATGAGCACCAAGTTTTTTTCTGCACTGTCTATAATACTGGCCGTCTGCGCCTGCTGTCCCAAAACCGGCAAACCCGTTTACCTGGATCCCTCCAAGCCCCTTGAGGAGCGTGTGGAAGATGCGCTCTCACGCATGACCATGGAGGAGAAATTGGCCATGACCCACGCCCAATCCAAGTTCTCCAGCGCCGGCGTTCCGCGCCTGGGCATCCCTGAACTCTGGCATACGGACGGTCCTCACGGCATCCGCCCGGAAGTGCTTTGGGACGAGTGGGACCAGGCAGGATGGACCAACGACTCCTGCACCGCCTTCCCCGCCCTGGTGAACCTTGCCGCCACCTGGGACAGGGACCTTTCCCTGCTGTACGGCAACTGTATCGGCGAGGAAGCCCGCTACCGTGAGAAAGACATCCTGCTTGGCCCGGGCATCAATATGGGCCGAACTCCGCTCAACGGACGCACCTTCGAGTATATGGGAGAGGATCCGTACCTCGCAGGCCAGCTGGTAGTGCCCTACGTAAAGGGCGTACAGACCAACGGAGTGGCCGCCTGCGTAAAGCACTATGCGGTTAACAATCAAGAGGTAAGGCGCACGGCAACATCGTCCAACCTGGACGACCGCACCCTCTACGAGATATACCTTCCGGCCTTCAAGGCGGCTGTGGTGGAAGGCGGCGCCTGGGCCATCATGGGATCCTACAACCTCTACAACAACCAGTTCAACTGCCACAACAAGCGCCTCCTCTGCGACATCCTCAAAGGCGAATGGGGCTTTGACGGCGTAGTAATCAGCGACTGGGGCGGTTGCAGGGACGATGACGAAGCCGTCACCAACGGCCTTGACATAGAGATGGGCACCTGGACCAACGGTCTCAGGGGCGCAGCGTCGGACAGCTATTCCAACTACCACCTTGCCAATCCCTACCTAGAGCGCCTGCGCGACGGCAGGGCCACTCAGGAAGTACTTGACGATAAAGCCCGCCGTATCCTCCGCACCGTATTCCGTACCTCCATGAGCCCGGAGCAGCACTTCGGGAGCTTCAACTCCCCGGAGCACTACGCCGCGGCACGCAAAATTGCGGCCCAAGGTATTGTCCTGCTGAAGAATGACGGCGCCCTACCGCTGAACGTACCGGATGGCGGAAAGATTCTGGTGGTAGGAGAAAACGCCTACAAGATGATGGTGGTTGGCGGCGGCAGTTCCAACCTCAAGACAAAGTACGAGGTAATTCCCCTGGACGCCCTTCGCGAGGCATTTGACGGCAAGGCGGATGTGGTCTGGGAGCGCGGCTACGTGGGTGACGTCACAACCGATTATAATAAGGTGGTCACCGGTCAGGACCTGTCCGAAAGCCGCAGCGCAGACCAGCTCATGGCCGATGCCGTTGCCTCCGCTGCCGACGCTGACATCGTCCTTTACATAGGCGGCCTCAACAAGAGCAAAAACCAGGACAACGAGGGCACGGACCGCGAAGACATCGTCCTCCCCTACGGCCAGGACCGCCTCATAGAGGCTCTTGCGGCAACGGGAAAGAAGATGGTTGTGGTGAACATCTCCGGCTCACCCGTAGCAATGCCTTGGGCCGATAAGGTCAATGCCATCGTCCAGGGATGGTACGGAGGGTCCGAAAGCGGTCACGCCCTTGTGGACGTCCTCACCGGTGCGGTCAATCCTTCCGGAAAGCTGCCCTTCACCATGCCCCTTGCTCTTGCCGACGGACCCCTCAAAACAGAACGTCAGTATCCCGGCATACAGGAAGAAGGAAAAGACTGGTGGCAGGAATACTATGACGAGGGCGTATTCATAGGCTACCGATGGTACTCCAGCAAGGGAATCCCGGTTTGCTACCCCTTCGGCCACGGCCTCAGTTACACCACGTTTGACATCGCCGATGCCCGCGTAAAGCGCTCCGGAAATGGTTTCAAGGTGATGGCAACTCTTAAGAACACCGGCTCAGTTGCCGGCGCGGAGGTGGTTCAGCTGTATGTTTCGGACGTTGAAGCCTCTGTGGAGCGTCCCGTGAAGGAACTCAAGGGCTTTGAGAAAGTGTATCTTGAGCCCGGGCAGAGCAGGAAAGTGGAATTCACCCTTGACCGCCAGGCACTCAGTTTCTTCGATGCCGAAAAGCACGCCTGGGTTGCTGAACCCGGAGAGTTCCACGCGCTTCTTGGCACGTCTTCTGAAGATATCAAAGCGGATCTGACTTTCACATTATGATCTTATATGCACTCATAACGGCCCTGCAGGTGGCGGTGGCACCGGTATTCAACAGGGAGCCGCTGGAGCCAACCTCCTATGCCCAGCTGCCGCTTGGCGCAATCCGGCCGGAAGGCTGGCTAAAGGAGCAGCTCCAAAGGCAGGCAAGCGGCCTCACAGGGCATTTGGACGAGGTTTATCCCCAGGTGATGGGAGATAACAATGCCTGGCTGGGAGGCGACGGAGACGCCTGGGAGCGCGGCCCATACTGGATAGACGGCCTTCTGCCGCTGGCATACATCCTGGACAACAAGGATCTCAAGGCCAAGGCCCAAAAATGGGTGAACGCAATACTTGATTCCCAACAGGACAGCGGCTACTTCGGCCCCGCAGAAGACCATCCCTTCGTGTATGGCCTCCAGCGCGGCAAAACCCACGACTGGTGGCCTAAGATGGTGGCTCTCAAGATACTCCGGCAGTATTACAATGCCACCGGAGACCAAAGGGTGATAGACTGCCTCACAAAGTATTTCCGCTATCAGGGCAATATGCTGCGGCAGCAGCCTCTGGACTACTGGTCATCCTGGGGAAAAGAGCGCGGAGCCGATAACCTCAACATAGTCTACTGGCTTTATGACATTACCGGAGAAAAGTGGCTCCTGGAGGTGGGAGAACTCATTCACACCCAGACCACGGACTGGACTGCCGCTTTCCTCGAAGGAGACATCTTCTACACCCAGGGCAGCGTTCACTGCGTGAACCTGGCCCAGGGATTCAAGGCGCCGGTTGTCTGGTGGCAGTATTCCCATGACTCCAAAGACCTCCAGGCCCCCTGGAAAGCAGTTGAGACCATCCGCCACACCGTGGGCCTTCCCACAGGCCTCTGGGCCGGGGACGAGATGCTCCACTGGGGCTCCCCCACCCGCGGCAGCGAGCTCTGCACCGCCGTGGAAATGATGTATTCCCTTGAGGAAATGCTCCGCATCACCGGAGACATCCGTTATGCCGATTACCTGGAGCGCGTGGCTTACAATGCCCTCCCCGCCCAGATTAAAGACGATTTCTCCGCCAAGCAGTACTACCAGCAGACAAACCAGGTCTCGGCCACCAAGAGCTGGCGCACCTTCTCCACCCCGCATGACGACACCGACGTCATGTTCGGCACCCTGAACGGCTACCCCTGCTGCCTTTCCAATATGCACCAGGGCTGGCCCAAGCTCACCCAGAACCTCTGGCACGCCACCCGGGACGGCGGCCTGGCGGCAATGGTTTATGCGCCGTCAATAGTAACGGCAAAAGTTACGAATGGCGTGGAAGTAACAATCAAGGAGGTTACACAGTATCCGTTCAGGAATGAGATTGACTTCTTCATTGAAGCCCTTGCCGGCAAAAAGAGAATAAAAAAAGCCACTTTCCCTGTTCATCTTCGCATCCCTGCCTGGTGCAACGATTCGTTTGAAGTAACAGTTAACGGACAGCAAGTCACGGGCGAAGTTAAAGATGGCATAGTAATCATTGAAAGAGAATGGAAACGCGGAGATTGCCTGAGTTTGTCCTTGCCTATGGAAATCCGGACCGAAGAATGGTACGATAAAGCCTGGAGCATAGTCCGCGGGCCGCTCGTCTACGCCCTTAAAATGAACGAAATCTGGTCCTGGAAGGCCTTCGAAGGCCGTGACAGGTATTACGGCGAAGGCGCCTGGGAAGTCACTTCGGACACACCGTGGAACTACTGCCTACTTCGTGAAGAGTTCTCCCCGGAGAAATGCGTCGTGGATTATGGTCAGGAAAACTGTCCCGTAACAATCAGAGTTCCCGCCCGTAAGCTTCTGAGCTGGACAAACATAGACTCCGTTGCCTATTGGACAGAAGACGGGATGGACGTTGGAGAAGAGTGTACGATAGAACTCATCCCATACGGCTGCACCACGTTAAGGATTGCGGAATTCCCCACCAGGATAATCCCCTGGGACCTAAGCTTCAAAGAGACTTATTGAACTTGTAGTCAATCTTCCAAGAGAAGGGCTTCTCCGGGTCTGAATAGAAGGAGTTATACGGCTCCAGACAGGCAACACGGTGGCTGGACCATAGGACGGTACGGGTAACCGGGATATTGCCTTTTATAGAGACGCTGAGCGTGCCTTCCCTCAGCGTCATTTGATATGGCATACCGTCCGTAAGTGCGGCGTGTATGTTGCCGGCATATACTGTCTCGCCCTCTTTAAGGCCCCTTGAAAAACGTATTCCGGAGTGTGTGAAACCCACACAGTCATACTCTGAGCGCCATTCTCCAACAGGGCAGAAAGGAAAGTCCATTTCACGGGACGGGCCAATTTCCAGTTTACCCATTGTGAAGAAATTGTGATTGTAGACTTCTCCTTCCAGGGGCACTTCCGAAGTCAGGTGGTGGCGGATTTCGAAAGAATCGTCCCCAGTGAGAGCTATCACTTTCTCATACTCGTAGATGCCCTTTATGGTATGGCGGAAAAGAACGTGGTTTTCATCGTTTTCCACTGTCCACTCGCCAGGTTCGATGACCTCGTAGAGACGGAAACGGTCATAAATTGTCTTGTCCTTGAGGAGAAGGCCCACGCCTGGCTTGAGGAACAGTTCGCGACGGTCCATACCGGACATGGCCGGAAATACAGGCGAGAACTCCTCTGCAGGGCCTTTGACGGCATCATGCATGAAGGGATCGTAATGGGGATACCAGTCCCCTGCCATCTCAATGCCGTCAAACAGGATGCTGTCAAAGACGCCGGCGCGGTCGAAGCGGGTGCCTTTGTAGAATCCGTCCAGAGGCTCGTGAAGAGCCATTTGAAGTTTTTCCGAGCAAAGAGATATCATACAGTACAAATGTAAAGATATTTTTTTGCAGATAGCGTATTTTTTTCATATTTTTGTACCACAGTATACCACAGATAACAAATGCCGGCATGAAAACTAATAACAAGTGGTACAAATGGGAGGTCCTGCTACTCCTCTGGGTGGCTTATCTCCTTAACCAGGGAGACCGCCAGGTCTTCAACTCAGTTCTGCCCCTCATCAGGGACAGTCTGGCCCTTACGGACAAGTCCGTGAGCCTCATCGCAGTGTTCTTCAATCTATTCTACGCCGTGATGGTTCCCATCGGTGGCTGGTTCGGGGACAAGTTCTCACGCAAGTGGGTCACAACCCTGAGCATCCTGTTCTGGAGCGTTGCAACCATGTTCACGGGCCTTGCAAACGGTGTATTCCTTCTGATTCTCACCCGCTCCATAGCAACTGGTGGCGGAGAGGCCTTCTTTGGGCCCGCAAACTATTCCCTGCTTGGGCAATACCATACAGATACGCGCGCAAGGGCCATGTCCATACACCAGACATCGTACTATGTTGGCGTAATCCTGGCCGGATGGCTGGCCGGCTACATAGGTGACCACCTGGGCTGGCAGTATGCGTTCTACATCTTCGGCGGCGCCGGAGTCATCTGGGCCGTGGTGATGGCAGTGAGGCTGAAGGATCTGCCCCGTCCACAGGCAACCAAGAGTGAAGTCTCCGTCTGGGACGGTTTCAAGACGGTTTTCACTACGCCTACCGCACTTATGGTCACAATCGGATTCTGCGGGTTCATCTTCGTGATTACCGGATATATGACTTGGGTGCCTACTTTCCTGCAGGAGAACTTCGGGCAGAGCGGGGCACAGGCGGGACTCAATTCCATGCTGTGGACGTATGTGGCAGCTTTCGTGGGCGTGCTGCTTGCCGGAACGCTCAGTGACAAGTGGGCCGCAAAGGACCCCAAGAAGCGTATGATAATCCAGGGCGCGGGCCTCATTCTGGGAGCCGCCTTCCTGCCTTTCATGGGCACGGCTAAATCCGTCTGGATCCTGTACCTGTGCTTTGCCGGCTGGGGCTTCTTCCGGGCATTCTTCGACGCCAACATCTATGCGGCGCTTTATGACGTAACGCCCGAGCATCTTCATGCAAGCTGCTCCAGCGCCATGATCATGACCGGCTTCGCCGTGGGCGCAACCGCACCTTATATACTTGCTATAATAAAGGAATCCACCGGCAGCCTCAACGCCACCTTCCCCATCCTGGGAGTAATCTGGCTGGTGTGCGGCGCCGCATGCCTGTGGGTCAGCTACAAATACTACAACAGGGATAACACTAAAATCGTAAACCATGAATAAAGCATCAAAGGCAAGGACGGCCAAGGCCGGCCTCCTGCTAATTGCATCACCCCGCTTCAAGAACCTCTACGGTCCCACCCGCGGCACGTACGGCGAGCGCAAGGACAAAGCCGTTAAGGAAATCAAGGCCACAATGGGTTTCCTGGACCTGGTGGACCCGGGAATCGTCTATGAAAGGGAAGACGCCCTGAAAGCAATCGACCTTTTCTTTGCGGAAAAAGTGGACTTCATCTATGCCGAGTTCCTCTCATGGAGCGAGGACTTCGCCTGGATCCGCTTCCTCCGTGACTGCCCGGACATTCCCATCATCTTCTGCAACGTGGCCAAGGACAGGATGAGCTTTGAGACCACCCTTGACGAGGACGATTTCGTGGATTACCTCTGCGCAGGCACCCTTGTGGGCTCCCTGGAAGGTTCCGGCAGCATAAAGCGCGTACCCCGCCGCGGCGTAAAGACCGTCATGGGCACCCGAGAAGAAATCACGGAAAAAGTTCGCATCTTTGCAGATGCCGCCCGCGTCCGAAGCATCCTACGCCGCTCCAACGTAGGCCTCATGGCCAACATGAACGAGGCCATGTGGAGCACCTACATTGACAATTACGACCTCTTCACCAAGATAGGTCCGGAGATCCACTACCTCCCCTACTCGGACTATGGAACTGAGATAGAAAAGCTTTCCGAGCGCGAGGTTCAGGAATACGCCCTGGAGCTCACATCTAAGTACAAGGTTATGCCGGACGTTGAGGACGACAAACTTCTTGGCTGCGTCCGCGCCACCCTGGCCATAAAGAAGATGGCGGAGAAGAACGACATCGACTGCTACGTGTACAACGACATAGACCAGGCCACTTTCCGCACCGCCGGCTGCCGCGCAGGCTTCTACCCCAACTGGTTCAACGAGAACGTGAGCGTCCTGGTCCCGGAGGCCGACATCGGCGCAGGTCTTGCCACCTACATCCTCAAGCTCCTGAGCGGCAAGAACGTCAATTTCATAGAGCCCTTCCATATTGAGGACGATTTTGGGACCTTCGCAGGAGGCCACGCCGGACCCAATGACCACAACGATCCCGCCTGGCAGGACAACGTGGTCATCGCCCGTGATGTCCGCTTTGCAAAGACCTCCTGGAAGTATGCCGGAGCGCCCTTCGCCTGGTACCGCATAAGCCCCGGTATGAAGACCGTGGCCGGCCTGTATGAGCAGAACGGCCGTTACAAACTGGTCACCTTCATGGCAGAAAGCCTCTCTGAAAAGGACACTCCCCAGAGCAGCAAGAAGCACCTTCTGGCAACATACAGCCACACCATCTTCAAACCCGTGGTTCCCGTGAAGGAACTCTTTGAAAAGGTCCTGAAGGTTGGCGTAACGCAGCATTATGCCATTGTAGACGGAGATTACAGACCGCAGCTTGAAACGCTGGCGGAGATAATGGGATTTGAGTATTACGCGATATGAGTTTCATGTATAACCCGTTCCCCTTTCACGATCCAAAACCCGTGAACAGGCCGGAACTGAGCAAAAAGACTGTTGAATCCATTGTTGCAGGCGGAACGCCAAACGTGGCAAAGAAGTTTGTGGCCACGCTGGCGGAGAAGGCCCGCAAGGAAGGCGTGATTGTGGCCTTTGACGGCTACACCACCACAAAGTGGGACCTTATTATAAGCCTTATGTCCCGCGAATGCGACCTCCTTGGCCTCAATTTCCAATCCGTGGACTGCAACGCCGCAACGCTGAAAAGCGGCGAAGAAATAGATTCCATCATAGACCCTCTACTCATTTGGGATAAGAAGATAGACCCCACGCTGCTGTATGGCAAGGTCTATCACGGCGGATACGCCGGACTCATGGACGGCAAGAAGGCCGATGCCTTCCGGCAGGCGGTTCCTGCTATGAAAACACCCGGAAAGATTGTGGCCGTATACGGCTACGGTTGCCTCTATAAGGGTTTCCGTGACCTCTACGATGTCAAGTGCTGGTTCGACATAACCCCCATGAACAGCATGCTCCGCATTCGAGCCGGAGAATATGCCAACCTTGGAAAGAAGCATACCGGCATCATCAACCGCACCATCCGCCGCTGCTACTACTGCGACTTCGAGAACGCCGTGCAGCTGCGAAAGGAGCTCTTTGCCACCGGAGAACTTGACTGGTACTTCCTGGACAACGACCGCGCAAACCTCCAGATGATGCCTTTCGCATCGTTTGCGGACATCTGTGCCCAGCTCGTGAAATACCCCTTCCGTGCCAAGCCCTGCTACCTGGAAGGCGTCTGGGGCGGTTCCTACATGAAAACACAGCGCCACCTCCCTGAGAAGATGCGCAACGCCGCATGGGTGTTCGACTTCATCCCCATGGAAGTGAGCGTGCTTGTGGAAGCCGGCGCGGAGAAACTGGACATAAACTACTGTTCCTTCGTCCACAAGGAGGGCGTGAACCTAATGGGAGAGACCTGCGTACGCAAGTACAAGGGCTACTTCCCCATCCGCTTCAACTGGGACGACAGCTACCACTCTACCGGCAACATGAGCATCCAGTGCCACTCCGGCGGCAAGTTCAACGTAGAGAACTACAATGAGTTCGGCCGACAGGACGAAAGCTACTACGTGGTGGTTACCGGCCAGGGGGCAAAGACCTTCATCGGCTTCCGCGACGATGCCGACATCCCCGCCTTCTTCCGCGAAATAGAGGCCGCGGACACCCAGCACAAGGAGTGCGACTACATGAAGTACGTGAGCTACGAGGACTCCGTCCCCGGCCTCCAGGTGATGCTCCCCGCCGGGACCATCCACTCCAGCGGCCGCAACCAGGTGATTCTGGAAATAGGGTCCCTCACCATCGGCTCCTATACATATAAGATGTATGACTACCTGCGCCTGGACTTTGACGGGAAACAGAGGCCCATCCATACGCAGCTTGGTGAGCTCAACGTCCGTCAGGACCGCCGGCACAGCGTCATCCACGACCCCCAAAGTCCGGAGTACATAGTCCAGAAACCCCGTCTTGACTGCGAGGGCGACGGATGGAAGGAGTTCATCCTGGGCGAGAACCCGCAGATGTATATCTCCCTCCGCCGCCTGGAGTTTGAGAAACAGTGCCTGCAGGACACCCGGGGAGAGAAGTTCCACGTGCTCACCCTGGTGGACGGCGACCACGTCCGCATCCGGAGCGCGGAGCATCCGGAGCGCTGCTTCGACCTTGACTTCATGGAGATTGCCTGCGTACCGGCCTCCATGGGCAAATACGTGATTGAGAATCTGGGCAGGGAGCCCATAAGCATACACAAGACCTGCCTCAGGGATGGATACCAGAACGATCCTGCTTGACGTAGGCGGAACTTTCATCAAAAGGCCCGGCCTGCCGCCAGTTCCCATTGCATCCGCAGGGAGCCGGGAGGAGATTGCTGGATCCCTGCAAAAAGCGCTGGGTACGCATGCAGGAAGGATTGGCGTAGCCATACCGGGCCCTTTTGATTACCAAAACGGCGTGTTCCTCATGAAACACAAGTTCGGGGCCGTATACGGAGAATCCTTCGCGGCACTGTGCGGCATTCCGGAAGGCGTGGAGGTAAGGTATCGGCACGATGTGAATGCCGTGCTGGAAGGGGTCCTGAGGATGATGGACCCGGAGGGAAATACCGCGCTGGTTTCCATAGGCACCGGCCTGGGCTTTGCCTGCGCAGTGGACGGAAAGGTGCTTTACGCCCCAACCGGATCTCCCGCTGTCAGTATATGGAGCAAGCCGTATGGCAACGGCATCCTGGAAGACATCGTTAGCGCCCGTGGAATACGCAACCTTTATGCAAGTATGGGCGGAAGTGAGAATCTGTCCGCTGCCGGCATCGCAAAACGCGCCTATGACGGTGAAGAACTTGCCTACAAGGCATTCTGTCGCATGGGAGAAGCCCTGGCCCAGGCCCTGGAAGAGCTCACGGAGCAGTACCGGTTCCGGACTATCCTCTTTGCCGGAGGAGTCTCAAGGGCCCTGGTACTCATGGAGCAGGCACTCAGGGACCGTCTTGGAGACATCCGCATTGCCATGGCGCCTGAGGGGGCCGTATTCCGCGGGCTGGAAGCATTGTTTGAAAACATTTAACCCTATATTTATGAAACTAGACCTTAGAACCATTGTTTTCTCCACGGCTTTGCTTCTGGGAATCCTGCTGCCGCAGGGCCTTCAGGGCCAGAGCCGGGAAGTGAGAGGACGGGTGCTGGACGAGACCGACCAGCCTGTGGCCGGAGCCTTTGTCACCGTGAAAGGAGAGACCAGAGGCGCAATGACCGACGGCGACGGCCGGTTCTCCATTTCCGTCAAGAATTCCGACGTCCTTGTCGTGAGCTTCCTGGGCTACGGTGACGAAGAGATTGCTGTCGGCGACCAGAAAGACATCCTTGTCAAACTGGTCCCGCAGGAAAACCAGCTGGAAGAAGTGGTGATGGTAGCCTACGGTGCACAGAAGAAAGCATCCGTGATTGGTTCCATAACTACCGTAGACGCGGGGCAATTGCAGGCGCCTATAGGCCAACTGTCTACAGGACTTGCAGGCAAACTGGCAGGCGTGGTTGCCGTACAGCACAGCGGAGAACCGGGGTCCAGCGCAGAATTCTGGATCCGAGGCGTCAACACTTTCGGAGCAAATGCTTATCCCTTGATTCTTGTTGACGGCGTAGAGCGTTCCATGGACCTTGTGGACACGGAAGATATAGCATCGTTCTCCATCCTCAAGGATGCGACGGCAACGGCCCTGTACGGCGTTCGCGGAGCCAACGGCATCGTCCTCATCACAACCAAGCGAGGCTCTGAGTCCAAGCCCAAAATCAATGTAAGGATGGAAACAGGCATTACTTCTCCCACAATGATTCCCAAAATGGCATCGGCGGAGCAGTTTATTGACTACCTGAATACCATGCAGCCCGGAATGATCGACGACTATGCCCGTAACATGTACCTGGCATCCGATGAAATCAGGAGCCAACTGGTAAATCCCGGCTCTGGAGAAGGCACCGCGCCAATCACATACGCAGACCTGTATCCAAATGTAGACTGGATGAAACAGCTGTTCAGGGAGAATGCCAACACCACAAAAATGAACCTCAACGTCACAGGTGGCACCAAGAATGTACGATACTATGCGGGCGGTTCATACTATTTCGAAGACGGTATTTTCAACGTGGCGGATAACGACCGTTACAACTCCCAAATGAACTACCGGAAATTCAATTTTCGCACAAATGTGGACATCAACATAACCAAGTCCACCGTTCTTGGAATGGACCTTTCCACACAGTTCACCAAGAAGAACCAGCCTGGCGCAGCCCTTTCTGACATTTACTCTTATGCCATGCAGATTACTCCTATCGGTTTCCCGGTAGTGTTCTCTGACGGCACTCTTTCCAACCCGGAGAACGGATCCAACCCGTACAACATGATAAACAACATGGGTTACGCCGTCACCTCCACCCAGAATGCCCAGACAACCGTTTCCATGACACAGGATTTCTCGGAAATATTCCTGGAGGGCCTTACGGCCAAGGTGCAGATTTCCTGGGACGCAAAAAGCAATACGACATACACCAATTCCATCCGTCCAAGAATTTACTATGTAAGTTGGGATAAAGACCTTCAGGACTATATATACAATCTTCAGGGAAACAGCGGAACCGGTTATATCAACACTTCCGGCAGCGGTGTAAGCGGCCAGTCCATCTTGAACATAGAGGCTTCCTCCAACTATGAACACACGTTCCTCAGCAAGCACCGCGTAAGCGGAATGTTCTTGTACTATGTCAGGGAACGCTCTAATATCAATCCCGGAAGCTACTGGAATACATTCCCTTACAAGAGCATGGGTATTGCCGGAAGGGCCACTTACAGTTATATGGACCGCTATTTCGCAGAGTTCAACTTTGGTTACAACGGTTCAGAGAACTTCTCTCCAGGCCACCGCTTCGGTTTCTTCCCGTCCGCTGCCGTAGGCTACATTGTTTCCAACGAGAAATTCTGGGACGGGATAAAGGACAAAATATCCCTCTTTAAGATTAAAGCGTCAATAGGCAAGGTTGGCAATGACCAGATTGGCGGTAACAGACGTTTTGGTTACAATACGACTATGGACACCAGCGGCATCAGCGGATTCAGCTGGGGGCTCAACAACCCGGTATACACTTCAGGAGTTGCGGTGGGCGATATTGGCAACCCGGAGATTGTCTGGGAAGAGGCGCTCAAACGCAATGTGGGCCTCGAATTGAACTTCTTCAGGGACCACCTCAAATTCCAGCTGGACTATTTCAACGACTACCGCAGCGGCATCTTCATTGAGCGCCAGTCCCTGCCAAGCGCCGTGGGTCTTCGTAAAACCCAGTATATTAACATAGGTGAAATGCAGAACTCGGGCTTCGACGCATCGACCCAGTTCGAATGGGTGTTCCAAAACGGTCTTTCCCTCAGCGTCCGTGGAAACTACACTTTCAACCGCAACAAGAGGGTATATGACGACAAGCCCGGCCAGATCTGGGACTACCAGAATACCGCCGGTTTCGCCAACGGCCAACAGAGGGGCCTCATCGCAGAAGGCCTTTTCATGAGTCAGGAAGAGATTGACGCCTGGCCGACCCAGACCTTCGGAGATGTCCAGCCCGGCGACATAAAGTACCGCGACATCAACGGTGACGGCCAGGTAGACGCTTATGACGTGGTTGCCATAGGCTATACCTCCGTCCCTGAAATCAACTACGGATTTGGTCTCAGCCTTGGCTGGAAAGGGTTCGACGCCAGCTTCTTCTTCAGCGGAATGGACCATGTGACCCGAATAATCGGAGGTTACAACCTCTACGGCGGTGCCGCCACCAACGTACTTGTCCAGGGCCAGATATTTGCTGATGTGGCAGAAAAGAGCTGGTCCGTGACACACGACCCCAACGCAGAGTATCCACGCTTCTCTACGGAGACCCCGGCCAACAACCTCCGCGCCTCTACCTACTGGCAGAAGGACGTCAGTTTCCTCCGTCTCAAGAATGCAGAGATTGGTTACACACTACCCAAGAAGATTACCAAAAAGTACGGCATGTCCGCCGTCAGAGTATACATCCAGGGCGTGAATCTACTCACCTTCTCAAAGTTCAAGCTCTGGGATCCGGAACTATCTTCCTCTTATGGAAACGTCTATCCGCTCACCAAGAACGTGAGCTTCGGCATTAACCTTAACTTTTAGGAGGACAGCATTATGAAATTCAGATACTTAATACTAGCTGCACTGGCCATTTCTCTCACTGCCTGCGATTCATACTTCGACATCAATACAAAGGACCAGGCAACTCTTGCCGACATTATGAGCCGTTCCACGGCCGTAAGGCAATACCTGGCCCACCTGTATGCCTACATTCCCAACGATGAAAACCTCCGCGCCAACGAAGGAGGAACTTCGCTGCGCTCCGATGAAGCCCTTCACGGCAAATCCCAGTGGGAAACCAACTGGTACAAGGTTCGCAGAGGCGAATACAGTTCCGCCAGCTCCACTGACGTAGGCAGCGGCAATGTTTGGAAGAAGTTCTATGAGGGCATCAATGAATGCGGCATATTCATCGACAATCTGCATTATGACAAGGAAGACTCTCCCACACTTGTAAGTGCCATGGAAGGCGAAGCCCGCTTCCTCAGAGCGTATTATTACTTCTCACTGTTCCGCCATTACGGGCCTGTGATTATCTGGATGGACAAGGACGGCAACCCCGTTTCTTCGGACCAGAACATAAGTGGTAAAGACATGGACCGCAACACTGTAGAGGAGAATGTGAACTTCATGGTCAAAGAGCTTGACAAGGCAATCGAGTTGCTACCTGCAGATATTTCGGAGGTCATCGCCGATTACTCCAACATGGGCCGCGCCACCAAGGGTGCGGCAATGGCCCTCAAGACCAGGATACTGCTTTTTGCCGCTTCTCCGCTTTATAACGGTCAGAATGGCACAGGCCTCTACGACAGTTTCGTAAACTCTCGCGGAGAGAAGCTTTTCCCCGACTACGACATCAAGAAATGGGACAAGGTGTACGATGCTGCAAAGGCAATAATCGACCTTGATAAATACGCGCTCACAAGCAAAGGAAATCCCATGAAGAATATCCAGGATGCCGCCGATTCCTACCAGAACGTCTGGTTCGAGAACTGGGGTACAAATACGGAGATTATCTGGGGCTGGTGGTACAGGCAGTGGGCCGAGGACTTCCTGGGCTCCATTGGCGGCGAGATAGCCTTCTCCGCGCCCTCTGGAGGCAAGCTCTGCCGGAATGGATACTCGCTTATCACTCCTTCGCTGAAGCTCATCGACGCGTATCCTATGGCAGAGACCGGACGTTATCCGGTTGTGTCTTACGATGAAACTGCCGGCCTGATAGACCTTTCCCGTCCCGTGGTGGATCCTCTGTCCGGCTACAGGGAAGATGAATGGGTGGACAATTATCAGCAGCTTGTGGACGTGGCCCCCTCATGGGCCAAACCCATCAAAGTACACAGCAGCACAGTGGGCCGCGACGCCAGGTTCTATTCCAACTTCCTTCCCAATGGATTCTGGTGGCCCTGCCAGAGGCCGATGGACAGCGACACGCCCCTCCAGTTCACCTGCTGGGACGACCCCAACTGTACCTCTCCCTATTCCGCCACGGAAGGCTGCAATCGCGTAGGATACGTATGGAGGCGCCTTTACAAGGCCGGAAACAACCTTAAAGAGAATACGGACTATAATAGCATCCGCTATGTCTACCCCGCCTTCCGCCTTGCAGAAGTATACCTCACATACGCAGAAGCCTGCAATGAAATGCAGTCCCGCAATGCGGCGGAAGCCATCAGCTACATAGACAAGGTTCGCGCACGCTCTGGTCTGAAAGGCCTTGCAGAAGCATATCCTGACATCGACTTTGCCGGAAACGGCGGTACCATAGGCGGTGTAACCCGCACCGGTCAGGAATGGCTGCGCTGGGTTATCCGCCAGGAGAAGATGTGTGAATTCGCCTTTGAGGGAAGTCAGCGTCACTATGATGCCGTACGTACGATGATTGCAGAAAAAGAGTACAACATGGAGAACTGGACTCTCCACGTCACGGCAGACAACTACGAGGACTCTTACACCAGAGTCTCTGACGACTATATCGGCGGACGCTCAGTCTTCAAGAAAAGGGACTATCTGTTCCCCATCGGTTCCGCCCAGCTTGCGGAAATGACCAATTTCACCCAAAATCCCGGATGGTAATATGAAAAAGCTACTTGTACTCATAACCGCTGCACTTGCAGCAGTATCCTGCTTCCCGGACGAAAGGGATAATTTCATGGTTGACGACAGCTTCGGAATCAACTCCCAGGATGTTGTACAGGACGCATCAGTCCATACCGGGTTCGTTACCATAGGCGTTTCCAAATATGGGAAAGGCCGTAGCGCAGCTTCTCTGTCAGTAAATCTGGATGCCGCCGCATTGGCAGAGTATAATTCCGGTCACGAAACCTCTTACAAGATGGTTCCGGAGAACTACCTCAGTTTAGACAAAAACAAGCTTTCATATAGCGAAAAAGACGCCATACATGTAGTTACCGTCACATGGGACGCAGCGGCGCTGGCCGCTTTCCTTGGCGATAATCAGGACTATGTAATCCCCATTGGCATCAATACCGACGACCAGACGGTGAAAGTTAGCCAGGGAAAAGGCCTGGTGCTGGTCCATCTGTACAAATCTTCCCTGACGGTTGCCCAAAGAAACGTCAACAGGGTCATCGACCGCAAGAAGGTGGAGGTGGACAAAGACGGAAAACAGCCCGCTCTGGACGAGACCATCGTCCTTGATCTCAAGTTCGACAATCCTATCAAGGGCGTAGGCGTTTCAATCCCCTTGAAGGTGGACAACACACTGATTCCGGCATTCAATGCGGAAAAGGGAGAGGATTACGTGGCCGCTCCTGAAGGACTCGTAACGCTGGAAAACGACAGCGCCGTGATAGGAGAGTCCAAGCAGTCCGGCAACTACAAGCTAAAACTCCACAAAGGCAAGTTAATGGAAGGCGGCAAGCTGAAGGCCTTCCCCAACTATGTCATTCCCCTGACCATCGACAAAGACAGGCTCTCCGCCACCCGATACGGCAAGGATATCTCTCTTAAAGGCCTGGGATTCGACAACCTCACCACTTTCATTTGCATCAATTACCGTGAACTCAAGCCCGGCATCTATATCAGCCGTGAATGGGGCAAGTATTCAACCGAGGAGGCCTCCTGGAATGCCTATTACAAAGGTACTGCAGGTGCGGAAAGGAATGTGACGATGGACGATGACAACATTTATCTGGCAGAGTTCAACAACACCAAGAACCTCTGGGCCTTAAGCATAGCGGGCGAAGGCAATACCGCCAGGAAGCTTCCTGTAGGGACAGTGGAATCTGCAGGATTTGCAGATATCTATCTCACATGCCCCAGGGTTATTCCCAATACCGATCCGGACATTAACGGCGGCAAGGACATCCTGGCCGTGAGCAACCTGTCTACGGATGTGCTCAAGATGTACTTCTACATAGAGGGTATAGACCATGATCCGTCAGTGGTTAACTTCAACATCTGGACGGGCAGGCGTCTTGGAGACACATTCACTTTCTGGGGAACGGCTCAGTCCGGCATGTTCTACTTGAAGGACTTCGATTCTGCCGGATCTGTAGTGACATTCAAGATGGAGAATCGCTTTACGGGCAGCAATTCTGTTCAAGGCCGTTTTGAGATGCCTACAGGCGGCCTTGCTTCCGGCGCAGCCGCATACTGGCCTTATCCTGAAGACAAGAACAAAGGCCTGTACGGACTCCGCAACAGCGTCGGTTCATACTGCGTATCATTGCAGGGCGACAGCTGGACCGCAACCGGAGGCAATGAGACCACCTCTACTCAGTTTGACGAGACATACCAAAACAACAGCTTCCAGTACATATCATATAACGATAAACGTTATGTGGCATACACCAGCCAGCTTGCGAGTGACGACGGAAGACTGTTCGTCCTGGAAGGGGAAGCCACCGATAGCTGGGATGCGATAGTCCAGACGCATAAAGTCATCTACCAGGCCGTAATCCAGAATGACCTTGAGAGCCTGGGCGACGACCTGGAAGACGTCCAGCCATCTCCCAAGTCTTCCTCTCACAGCGGAATGGATATCTGTGCAAGGCAGGTTGGTGACGATGTTCTCATAGCAGTGGTAAAACAGAACGTGGGCCTTTCCCTGTTCAGGATGACTGTCATTGAATGAGACTACACCTGGGCATAACAGTTTTCCTTATTCTTGGTATTGCTTCATGCAATCCCGGGGACAAGGAAACTGTCCACACCCCGGGCCTGCGTATAGAAACGGTGGAAACCGCTTCAAGAAGTGCATCTTTCCTTGTAAGGACCATTTACGCTGAAAGAATCCTCTATGGAATCAGTTCTGAGGGCAACCCTCAGCTTGACCGCTGCGCAGAGACCGGATCTTCTCTCACCGCTTCATTTACGCTGACTGTTGACGATCTCTCTTCGGACACGGATTATATAATAAGCGCGATGGCTGTGGGCTCAGGAGATATGCACAGTAGCGTCCAGACACTGGAATTTCGTACATCTTCAGGCGCCGCAGCCTTGAATCCATGGGAGTCAGAACGCAGCGGCGTACCCTCTTTTGCCGATATTTCCCTGGTTACCCTTGGCTGGCACAATCCGAATCCTCCGGCCTGGACCCCGGAAAGATTCAGCTCACACGTAGAATTCACCGACCCGGCAGGAAAGGGGCACTGGCTTTTCGACGCATTCCTGTGTATTGACGGCTGGGATCCAGTACGCGGACTCAGTTACAGCATAGTTGCGGGCAGGGAATCTGCCACAAAGGAATCCTGGCAGGACCTGCTTGACGCATGGCTTGGCGAAGATGGTGCGCTTAAACAACTGGACGCTGCCGTGAGCAGTGCAGCCGGAAGACTAGGAGAGCCGCCTTCTCCACGCTACGTTGTAATGGGCATGCCGGACCCCATACGTTTCCAGCAGTTCTCAAACCCCGAGTCTTCCACCACTTATTGGGGTTCTCTTGACGGCAAGCAGCTTGATTTCGCCAACACACATGACCAGGCAGAAGCATATATCTGGTATATGAACGAATGCCGCAAACGCTTCAGGGAAAGCGGCTTCGGCCATCTGGAACTGGCAGGCTTCTACATCCTGTCCGAAGAGCTTCCACTCAATCCGCAGTTTTTCCGGACGGCTGGGGAGTCCTGCAGGAACGGCATGGACGACTGGAACTGGCAGAACAAGAACTGGGAGATAATCGTCCCTCTGGTGGCCGATTATGCCCACTCCTGCAACGAAGGCCTCTGGTGGATACCATACCACCTTGCCCCGGGATACAAGGTATGGAAAAACCTGGGCTTCGACGCCGCATTCATGCAGCCAAACTACTATTGGGACCATGACTCTGTTTCACATCCTTTGTCTGCCACAAAAACGGCGCTTGCAAGCTACAGGATGGGCATTGAACTGGAATTCGAATACTCCCTTGTGGCCAGTGTCATGGCCGACGGGCGAAGCGCGCCTGACGGGAACGGCACACCTTACTTCTACGCCAAAGATGTTCCCTTGCTCAGAAACAGAGTGCGTGAGTACATGCAGTCATTCAAGGACACCAGCCTCTACGGACTTCTTCCGATTGCCGTCTATTCCGGCACAGACGCATGGAATCAACTTGCCACTTCAACGGAACAGGGCGACATTGACATGTTTCGTGAAATATGTTCATTCATATACGAATCCCCGCTGAAAAAACACTAATTTTGCAAAAGTGAAGAATCTTTTACTCATACTCTCCGCCCTTCTGGCTTTTTCCTGCGGCTCTTCAAGGGTTGAAAATACTCCTGATACTTTCCAGGAAGTCACCCTTGTAGGCTACTGGCATCGAGAACCATATCTTTGGGATGCCTCACGCTTTGCACCTCACGTGAGCTGGAAAGCCCCGGATGGCAGCGAACACTGGCTCTTCCAGGCCTTCCTGTTTCTGGAGGGCAATTCATGGAAGCATGACAGGACATTTGTGTTGGGGCCCGGAGAGAGTGCAGACAAAGAGGTCTGGCAGTACCAACTGGACCTGTGGCTTGGAAATAATGGCTGCGTATCTGAACTAGACAAAGCCTGCCGGGCAGTAGCCGAGCGCATAGGGGCTCCGGCAAAGAAACGCGGTGTAATCATAGGCATCCCAGATGCCATAATGTTCCAGAACTTCATGGACAAGTCCTCGTCCACCACCTATTGGGGAGACAATCTGGACTTTGCCAGGGTGGAAGACCGCCTCACCGCACTCCGCTGGTACATTGACACTGCCCGCAAGAAGTTTGCGGACCTTGGGTGCAAGTATCTGGAACTCTCCGGATTCTACATCACCTCCGAAGAAATCTACCTCCCTTACGACATAGATGTAAACTGCCGGTACAAGAACTGGGACGTGATTGCCCCTGCGCTGGCCAAATACTGCCATGCCGCAGGCCAGGGCCTGTACTGGATTCCCTACCACATGGGCCCGGGATACAAGTACTGGAAAAAAATTGGAATTGACCAGGCCTGGATGCAGCCCAACTGGTACTGGGACCTCAAGCACCCCGGCAGTCATCCTTTCCCCCGGACCATCGCCGCCATCAAGGAGGCCGACATGTCCGGAATGGAGCTGGAGTTCGAATATTCCGCAGTGGCCGCCCGGATGACCGGAGGCAGCAAAGCCCCGGACGGGGAAGGCCGGCTCATTTACGATGCCTCCGACGTCCCCGCAATGCAAAGCCGCGTGAGGCAGTATATCAGGGAATACAAGGACGCCGGTTTCCTGGGAAACAAGTCTATAGCCCTGTATTCCGGCTCAAACGCCTTCGCGCAGCTGGCGGAGTCCACCCTCCCGGAAGACCGCGCCCTCTACGACGACATCTGCCGCTTCGTCCTTGAAAACCGCGGGGAACTGCCCCGTACGGAAGTGGCCGTGAGTCCGGAGGGAAAACTGGAAAAACTGGTCTTTGGCGGCCGCAATTACGCCGGCGGATACCCCCTCTGGAGACTGTACTACAACACTCCGGACCAGAAGGAAATAGAGATTTCCGGGGCCCATGAAAAGCCGGCGGTCACGCAGGTTGCAGATACCCTCAAACTGGAATACGACGGCATCGGCGGCAAAGCCTTCAGGCTGTGCCTCAGGATATGGACGGAAGGCACCCTGGTGCGCTTTGGGGCAAGCCTGGAGAACAATGAGCCGCATACTATAATCCGCGAACTCCAGTATCCGCTAATCGGCAATCTGCAGATTCCCAAGGACTACAGGCTGCTCACCACCCATACCGGCGGCCAAATCTTCGACAACCCCGTTTGGAAAATCTCAAACGTGGACGTACGGCCGCTGTACATGACCCCGGCCCAGAAGTTCCGCCAGTACGACCTTCAGTACCCCAGGAACGCCGCCGCAAACTGCTTCGCCTTCGTGGGAGAGAAGGACGGCCTGTACCTGGGCAGCCACGACACCTCCCTCCAGCAGACCTGGCACGGTCTCCGCACCTACCCCGATCCCGGCACCACGGGCCACGTCACTGAAGATTTCACTCACCTTGAAGCCGGCTTCTACCGCTACCCCAACGCCATGTGCGGGGACAGGTGGGAGAACGATGCGTCGGTCATCGTCCCCTACACCGGGGACTGGACGGCAACTTCCCGCATCTACCGCGCCTGGGCCGATACCTGGTGGCACCACGCTCCGGTTCCAAAGTGGGTGCAGGACATGACCGGATGGCAGAGGATAATCTTCAAGCACCAGTACGGAGAGTACCTCCGGAAATACACGGACCTTCCCGGCCGCATTGCAGATGCCGGAGAATCGGTGGGATGCAACGCAGTCCTCGCCTTCGGCTGGTGGAAGGAAGGAATGGACAACGGTTATCCCAACTATACCATCGACGATACCCAGGGCGGAGAAGCAGCCTGGAAGAAGGCCATTGCGGACTACAGGGCCAAAGGCAACCGCCTGCTCCTGTATTATAACGGCCGCCTCATAGACGTGGAAAGCGATTTCTACAAAAATGGCGGCGGTCCCCGCGTTTCCAACAGGGACAACACCGGCCGGGAATTCACGGAGCACTACAAATTCACCGGAGAAGGTACCACCCTTGGCTACTACGACTCCCGCACCTTCACCATTGCCGACATGTCCAAGCGCGAGTGGCGCGACCAGCTTCTCCAGTGGGCAGACCGCGCCATGGACTACGGCGCCGACGCCGTCTTCTATGACCAGCTTGGCGTAGCGGAGGAGTTCCCCGACTGGGATCTTTCCCGCGAATATCCCGTTCAGGACATCTTCACGGGCCGTTACAAGGCCGACGCCCTCCGGGAAATCCGGGACCACATCAAGGCAAAGGACCCGGAATTCGCACTTGGCACGGAATGGCTCAGTGACTGCACCTCCCAGTTCTGCGACTTTGTACACATAGTGGAGTTCACCGCCCTTCCGGAGAGCTTCCCGGAGTGGTTCCGCTACACTTTCCCGGAGGTGGTGTGGAGCGACAGGTGCGTCCGTGACGACAACGATGTCCCCCGCCGCGTGAACAACACCCTCCTCAAGGGCCTCAGGAACGATATAGAGGTATTCCGCTGCCGCGGGCTCATAGACGAAACTCCTGTATATCAGGCATATCTTTCAAAAGTAAACGCCATCCGCCACGCCTTCCCGGAGCTCCTCCTGGAGGGCCGCTACACGGCAACTGACGGTTTCACCTGCAGCAATCCAAAGGTTGTTGCCCGGAGTTATACCGCCGGAAACAAAATAGCAGTAGTTGCCACTTCGCTTCAGGATAGAAAGCAAAAAACAACGATAAGCGTTCCCGGTTACCGATTCTCCGAAGGCCGGTACCTGGACGGCACTCCCATTAAGAACGGCTCTGTAGCATTGAGCCATAACAGTTTGGCGGTACTCATATTTGAGAAATAACAATACCCATGAGATTCCTCCTCATACTGTCTGTGGCCCTGAACCTGGTACCCGCTCCGGTGGAATACACGCCGGAAAGGGCAAGGACCTGCTTCAGGAAAGCCACAGCCAAGCTTGAGCCTTGGCAGAAACAGGAAGCCTACAGGCTCACAGTCAAGGGAGATAAAGTTAAGATAGAAGCCCTCACCAAAGAAGGCAGGTTCCGCGCAAAAACCACTTTGGAGCAGCTCCGGGCCATGGGGAAACTCCCCCAGGGCACTATCCTGGACTATCCGCGCCTCAGGCACCGCGGCCTCATGATAGACGAGTCCCGGAGCTTCAAGGGCAAGGATTTCCTCAAAAAGCAGATAGACGCAATGGCTCTCCTGAAGCTCAACGTCCTGCACCTCCATCTGGACGACAGCGCCGGCTGGCGGATAGAAATCGACTCCTACCCGGACCTCACCGCCAAAACCGCCTTCCGCAAAGGCTACACCTATCACGACTGGGAAGCCGGCAAATACCAGTTCTCCACTCAGGACGACCCTGATGCCTACGGGGGGTACTACACCAAGGAAGACCTGAAAGAAATCGTCCAATATGCCAAGGAACGGTTCATAACCGTAATCCCGGAAATAGAGATGCCGGGTCACAGCATGGAAGTGGGGTATGCCTGTCCGGAGGTGCTCTGCACGCTGGAGGACGGCACCCTCTGCCGCGGCGCCTGGGACCTCTGCCCCGGCTCCGAGGCTACCTTCAGGCTCCTTGAGAGCGTGCTTGAAGAGGTGATGGACATCTTCCCTTCCCCCTTCATCCACATAGGCGGAGACGAGGCCACCATGAAAACCTGGCCGGACTGCCCCAAGTGCAGAAAGCGCATGCAGGAAGAAGGCTTTACCGGCGTAAAGCAGCTGCAGGGATATCTTGTAAGGCGCATCGAGGCCTTTTTGAGAAGCCACGGCCGAAGGATTATCGGCTGGGACGAGATTCTGGAAACAGGCGTTCCGGACGGCGCCGTGGTCCAGAGCTGGAGAGGCGTGGAAGGAGGCCGTGAGGCGTCGGCCCGGGGGTACGACTACATCATGTCTCCAAACAGCCACTGTTACTACAACTACTACCAGGACCTAATCCGGAAAGAGCCCAGGGCCGTTGGAGAGCTTGTTTCCCTGCGCTTCACATACGGATACGAGCCCCTTGGAGAGGGGATGAGCAAGGAGCATCTTCTGGGCGTTCAGGCCAACCTCTGGACTGAACTGATACCCACTCCGGAGCATGCGGAATACATGCTATATCCCAGGCTCTTCGCCCTTGCGGAAACCGCCTGGACTCCCCCGGAAAAGAAAGACTACCAAAGCTTCAGGCCAAGGGCCAGGATGCTTCTGGACGTATTCCGAGCCCGTGGATACAATACCTTTGACATGGACACGGAAAGCGAACTCGCACTGAGTGGATTCCAGAGATTTGAACAATTGGAAAATCATAAGAAGAATGGATATAAAGATTGACCAGGCAGGGAAAACCGCCATTTACAAACAGCTTGTAGCCCAAATAGAGCACGGCATCAAAGACGGCAGCATAAAACCCGGGGAACTCCTTCCTTCCATGAACGAGCTGTCTGCCAGCATGGGCATTTCCAAGGAGACTGTAAAGAAGTCTTACGGCATACTTGTAGAAAAGGGTATAATTATCCCCAAGCAGGGCAAAGGCTTTTTTGTGGCTAATCCCGGAGACTCTTCACACATCCAGGTATTGCTTGTCTTTGACAAGTTCTCCGTTTACAAGCAGATATTGTACAACGCATTTGCCGAAATCCTGGGAGACAAGGCGGAGATTACCATCTTGAACCATAACCAGAGCGTGGAACTGCTGGAGTATTACCTTGACAACTATCTGGACCAGTTCGACTACTACGTAATTGCCCCGCACTTCCCGTTGGACGAACAGTCCCAGCAAAAGGTCACCAAACTGCTCAAACGTGTCCCCTACCGCAAACTCATCCTCCTGGACCGCCTCCAGCCTGGCATGAGCGGCAATTTCGGCGCGGTTTATCAGGACTTTGACAATGATATCCTTACCGGTCTGCAGCAGTTGGGAGAAGATTCCCGTGATGCTGTAAAACTCCGCGTTATAACCCTGTCCACATCCCTGTACGGAAGTATGATCTGCAAGGGCGTGGAGCGTTATTCCAAGACCAACGGACTCAATGTGGAGTATCTGACCAAAACACCGGAATCCATATCCAAAGGCGACTTGTTCCTTGTCCTGAACTCTCAGCTTGACTCCGGCCTGGTGGCCCTTGCGCGTATTATCCAGTCAAGTGGTCTTACCATCGGAAAAGACGTTTATATCGTTTCATATAATGAATACGACATGAACGAACTCATCCTGGGCGGTCTCACCACCCTGTCTACTGACTTCCCCCAGATGGGCCGTCTTGCTGCCGAGATGATTCTCAAGCGCAAGATGGAAAAACTCCACTGCCCCTTCCGTGCAACTCGACGCCACACTTTTTAATATATGATTACCACGAACACCAAAAAGGAGTATACGGCTCCCGAAACCCAATTGGTTGCCGTTAAAATGGAGATGAGCATCGCCAGCCCCACAGGCGAGCAATTTGATTTACCCGAAGAGTATGGAGGTTTGTTTTAGTATGGATACCATGAGAATCACTGTTTTAAGCTTTGCATTAGCACTTGCAGCCGTTTCCTGCTCAGATGTATTCATCGAGAATGAAATCATCTCTCCGGAACCGCAAATTGACCTGATACCTCTGACTTTTACGGCATATCAGGAAGAGCTTCCTACAAAGACCTCCCTTGGTACAGACTATTCCATACTTTGGAGCGGGTCCGATGCTGTAAGCCTCTTCGCCTCAACTGGAGCGGCAGGAACTTCCTTCGGCGTATCGTCAACATCAGACGAGGGTCGTGTGGCGACATTTACCGGTCTCACTCCGGCAAGCTCCAATGGGTATTACTATGCCTTGTATCCGCACAACGCATCTGCCCGTCTTGTATCAACCTCCGGGACGATACTCACAACTCTCCCTACAGTCCAGGCTGGTGTCCGGGACAGTTTTGCCGCCGGTTCCAATATCGCCGTGGCCCGCGTAGACACAGAGACCGATGAAGACTCCGACATCCTTCATTTCAAGAATGTGGGTGCAATACTTTCCTTCACTGTTCCCGGAAACTATATTACAAAGGCAAGGATCGTGAGCCGGGACGGCTCCGTGGCAATGACTGGTCCCGCAAATATCGCCTGGAACGACGGCTCTCCCACCGTTTCTCCAACTACTGCTTCCAAAAACTACGTAGAGGTTACTTTTGCATCTGGAAACATCGGCAAAACCTTTTATGCAGTTGTTTATCCCGGCAATTACAGCCAGGGATTCGACGTGTGGTTCTTTGCGGACGCATCGTATAACAAGTATTCTTCTACCAAAGCGCTCGTGCTCAGGAGAAATGCCAACATACGTCTGATTGAGAAGAACTGGGGCGTAAACGACGACAGGGCGTCCAGGACACAGAGCGGGACGGAACTCATCGCACCGGTAATAAGTGCGGGAGGAGCGGCATCGGCCACGACGGCTTCTATCACTTTCAGTTGCTCCTCCGGAAAACGGGACACATACAAGTTTTATTATAGGGATGCCGCCTCTATGGGCGAGGGAACTTATGCAGGTTCCCTTAGCACAGGTTCAGGAGCATACGGTTCCTATAGCCATACATTCACGGGGCTGACTACAGGCGTCACCTATGACTTCGGCGTAAGTGCAGCGTGTGAAGGAGATTCCGGTTACGGAGACTCACCTATCACCTGGCTTGAAGACATTACCATAAATGCCGCCGTCAGTGACATGACCGTAACGGTGGACAGCCATGCAGAGAATTACTACGGCTTTGTGGTGAACTACACCCTCACGAATCTCTCCTCTACCGGAGCGGAGCACGGTCTCATCTTCAGTTATTCCAACTCTTCTCCCACATGCGGGTCTGTGGGGGCCGAAGGCAAACTCCCCGGTCCCGTACCGTCATCCACCGGCACCGTGAGCCTGTCCCAGTGCGTGCCGAATGCCGCACTGAGGGCGGAAGAGCCTTGTTATGTGAGAGCATACTGCTACGATTCCACAGCCGGGAACTACGTGTATTCCCCTGTCCAAACACTCACTCTCCCGGCCCAACCTTCGGGGTATTCGGCCACAAAGACTCCTCTCCCGTCACCCAATGCCGCCATCAGTCTTTACAGTTTTACCGCAAATGGCAGCAGCGGTTTTGTGGCGGAAGCCGACTGTTCAACATCTTCGACAATCCGTCTTGGGGTCAACAATGCATCGTTGGGCACCACATCAGCCATTTCCATGTCGTCCCAGTCGTCTTCCAGCGACGCCCTTGTCCTCATTAACGGACAGATTTTCGGCGCACAGGGAAATATTGGACTTGCCTATGTGGACGGAAATCTCCGTTACAACAATTCCTCCGATGACGGTATTGCCGCATGCCGCCTCTACGGAAACGGCTATTCTTCCAGCCAGCCAATTACCCGCGCCATACTTGGTGTAGACGCCTCCGGTACTCCAGGATCCTATTGGTGCGCGCTTGTGAGCGGTACTGCATATTTCTTTGACCGTCCTACTCCTGCCGGAACTGCCGGGAGTCTGTCTTACCCTCAGGCAAGTGCCTCAGGAGGGCCTTCACCGGTTCGTTCCTGGGCTCCGCAACAAGCACTCTCCACCGGTCCGATGCTCCTTTATGACGGAAAAGTCTGCGTAAGTGAAGACAAGATATCTACCGGAGTGTACTATACCAATTATGAACTGTGGGACACTTCCGCAGGAAGCATTTACGGTTCTTCCCGTCCCAGGACGGCTATCGGATATGCATCTGCAACTGGCAAGATGTTCCTTGTAACTGTCACGTCCGGCGTCACCTTAACCCAAATGGCACGTATCATGAAGGGACTTGGATGTGACTACGCCATGAACCTTGACGGCGGCGGCTCCACGCAGATGTACGTAAAGAATACCGGAGAACTCACCGGCAACACCCGCAACGTAAAGTCAACCGTAGGTTTCTTCCTGAGGTAATATTTGGCGAAGCGACAAAAGGAGTATTAAAAACGGCCCCGGGACTTTCCCGGGGCCGAATCATAAACGAACTAACCAATTCAAATACTATTCATAATACAGTCTGTAGAGGGCGCAGCCAATATTCTGCTTCTGGACGGCAATGTAGAGATCGTCGCCAATTATACGGGCAGTAACGTCCATGCCGGAGTTACCGGAAGTCAGAGTACAGCCATCTGCACGAACCATATCGCGACGGAACTTCACAGAAGCCGTGTTTGCGATATCAAGCCATGAGGCGCCTGTACTTCCCTCAAGGACATATGTGTAACCCTGAGTAGAGCTTGTCTGGCGACCATAAATTACGTAGCGTTTGCCCTTCCATTCAATGAAGTTGTATCCAAGAACAAAACCATTACGGCCATCTGCATAATCGAGGTCAGTCAATGTCACATCGAAAGCAGCATTACCGTCTGCAAAGAAATCTCCTGTTACAACAGCACTCCTGCCCCTTGCCTCAACACCACGGCCGGGAGAATAAATACCCGCATTGATGTTGCCCGGGAAAGGATAATATGCGCAGGCTCCGCCATGGCTTCCAAAGGCGTCATTAAACTTGACACGCTTGAGGAGGTAATTGTTGGAGCCGATAGTACCATCAAGGTTAAAGGTCACGATTCCGTTCGCGTTGTCTCCTCCAATCTTGTCAAAGAGTAAAACGCCGTCCTGCAATGTGCCAAATACTGTAAAGACATCACCATACCATGCGCCTGTCGCATAGGTAACCAGGGTTACTGCCGTAGGAGCGTTTGCAATGCCGTCAAGCCAGAAATAAAGCTTAGGCTCCTCGCCTCCACGGGTAAGATCGCTGCAGATGAGGACATCCTTGCCGCCATTGACAGAAGGATTCGTATTCTTGATAACTCTGGGGCAAGCAAGGGCATGAGTGCCGCCAGATACACCTGTGACATTGACAGCAGTTACATCTTCAGGATTAGTGCGGCTAATTGCCCAAAGAGCTGCGGATGCCTTATTTTCGGCTACATAGACATAATCATCGTCCATTGCAATATTGCGGTCAGAATTGGCTGCGGCGCCAAAATAACTGTTCCATGCCGTACTTCCGTCAGACATCCTGCTCCATACGGTCTCAATCTGAACTGACTTGGCTGCGACATCGGCATCTTTGATCTCAACGTTTATGGGAAGAATCTGGCCTGCTCCAAGGGTGACATCGCCGGGAAGTGTCAATGTCCTGGTAATGTTGTAATTATCAGTTGAGATTGTGAGGGTAAAGGTGCTTCCGGCAGCAAATGTCTGGGGGACTACACCAAGCCATGTGGACTTACCGCTTGCCGTAAGTTCATAGGTATCGGCATCATAATGAGCCTTGATGGTCTTCATGCCGGCACCAATTGTTCCAATTCCGGAGGGAGTAATATAAAGAGTAGGGCAAGGACGCTTGGAGCCATCGCCATACACGTTATTGACAATAACTGAAACCAAAGTGGCGTGCTCGCCGGCCAGTTTGCTGGTTGCTGTTCCGTCGGTAAAGGTGAACTTCAGGAAACCGCCCAGACGACGGAACTTGACGTTGATGGTTTCAGGATTTGTAGAAGCTACGCTGAAACTCTCTGAGATGAGAAGGTCTGCGGCTCCGTCAAAGGAGGTGGGGGTAGGATACTGGTCTTCAGGCATCTTGACCTTGGCACCATTTTCCGCCACAACCACACCCTGACTTGAATACGGATAATATGCATAGTATGTACCGACAGAAGAAACACTGCCGGAGAACTCTGCTGCAGCGCCGTCGGCCTTAGTGTTGTCAAACCTGTGGTTCTGAGTATCAGTACCGACAAAAACACCCACAGCGTCAGTTGCTTTAAACTTGGGAGTGCTTCCGTCAAGATATGTCTTGGTCGCAAGATCGGATACAAGGGTTACCTTAATACCCTCTGACTGGTTTTCTTCAGGATTCTCTATTTCCTTTGAGCAGGAAACAAGGGCAAGTGCTGCAATGGCAGCGATTGCGCTGAATTTTACAATGTTTTTCATAGCTCGCAGAATTTTAGAAGATAATTGGAGAAAGATCATCAAGGTCTGAGCCGGGCATTCCGGGGTCACCAAATGCCCCACCGGAGAGAATGTTGTTTTCAAGATTAATCCTGAAAACTTCGCACCGGGGAGTCTCATAGGAAGCCCCTGTGCTTGTAAATGAATTGTTTTTCTTCATGTTGATTATGGTTTGGTGTTAAACTTCCAACTGTGGTGTACTGTGGTGTTTTGCAAAGATAATAATAATTCTTAACAATCCAAAAAGACAACGCTGTAATTAGTATTATTCAACCACCATTACGCCCATTCGGAATATGCTTATGCCGCACTCCGACAGACCGGCGGCAATGAAGATGCTGCCTTCGCCGTCCGAATAAACGTCGCAGAAACCCTGCTGGTTGGTATTGACAGAGCCTTTGGCATTGATATCGTCCGGGCTGCCTAAGGCGAACTTCCATACTACTTTTTCATTAACGATATTCTGAAACTGACCGAGCCATGTATCACCGGTCATCTTCACCACCTTGAGGTATCCGGAAGCCGGGCCGCCAACCGTGCCCGTGGAAGTTACATACGCAAGGTACTTGTTGCCGTCCGTATGCCAGAACCAGCGGGGATCCATCATGTTACCCTCCGTTGCACCGTCCCTGCTTAACCAGTATCCGCTTCCGCCATACCAGTAATCACACTGACCATAAGCCCATGTTACACGGAAATCAACCTCTTTGTTTGAAGCATAAACCGCATAACGTTCACCCTGAGCGGCACCATATTCGGCGTTAGTGATATACATACCGCCTATCTGACTGGTATTGTTAGTGCGCTCGAAGGTGCCGGTGCTGTACTTGGGAGCAGTATCCCATACGCCGGAAGCAATACGGAATTCAATGTAGCCATTTCCATCATAATCGGAGAAACCAAGAAGACCGGCATCCTGATTACCCCAGGCCGACATCTTGTCACCAAGACGGAGATTCTGGCTAATGTCTTCACGGTTTCCGGACTTGGGTCCAAGAGCCTTGCAACTGAGTATCTTGTCTGCCTTCCTGTTAACCACATCAAGCTCATAAATCCTGAGCGTCTGACCGTTTCTGGCCAGGTTGCTCACATAAATCCTGTCCCCGAGCTTTGCCATGCCGCAAGTGCGGAATACCTGGTCCGAATCAGTTTCAAAACCGGCTGTAATAGTCTCTATGAATTCTCCGTTTGCGGCATTGAATACTGCCACGCCATACTGTCCGTCTGCACTGCCGGCAATTGCAACAAAGAGTTTGTCTTTGGTAAGAACGGCGCTGCGGTTCCACTCATTTCTGGTGGTAACCATGGCATCGTCCCAGTTGCCCTGAGAATTGTAGTATCCCCATAAACGCTCTACGCTCATTGCCTTTGTGGGTGCTTTCACATTGGAAATGGCATCGTCACTCCAGATCTTTACCAGATTGGTACCATAAGCCGATGTGTACGGAACGGCCACTACGTCAAAACTTGAAGAAGGTTCCACCTTGAGAGCGGTTTCCTGATTGATGAAGAGGATTATCTTGTCCTTGCCCTGGAACACAGGATTTGCATCCTGGGAAAGCCATCCTTCGTTCTTGAGGCCCTCCAGCTTCACAAGGGTATTTTCATATTCATCCATTCTCTCGAGAATCTGGGCAACTGTAACCTGTTTGGGCTCAGGGGCATTTCCGGAAGCGGCCTCAACTTTTGACAAGTCAAGTTCACACAGCACACGCTGGCCATTGATACGTGTTACCTTTCCGCTTACATCGCCCGTTACAACAGTACCTGCAGTCCAGCCATGGTTCTGGTGAGAGATAAGGATACCGCCTGTCTGGTCCTGGACAATGGCGCTGGATGCATCGGGAACAAGGGTAACCGTAAAACTAAGGTTACCTTCAAACGCTACCTTTTCTTCAGAGGAGATTTCCTTGGGAGCAAGAGCCTTGAGTCCGGCGATGGTAACGGCAACGGCGCCAGTGCGGACCACCTTTGCAATTGCCTTGTTAGGATTAAGGTATAACGAATACACTCCTTCTTTTTCAATGCCGATATTTGTCTCTCCCGGGTCTGTGACCACGTTGAACTCCGTGTCAAGAGGGGCAATGCCGCTGGGTTTGATGCCATAGGCGAGATCCCATTTGCCATCTCTGCGGAACTTGAAACAGTCTCCGGCAACAGCTATTACTCCTTCCGATGAATACCAGCCGTTTTCCGCCTCTGCCATGGGGATATCGTCATTCCAATTCCCTCCGATTCCAATCACGCTCCACTTGCCGTTAAGGTCCGGCCTGGTATAGGTAATGCTTACCTTCTGGGCAAGAGCGGCACCTGCAACCTCTGCCATGAAGACGGCCTTATACTCCTTGCCGGGATCAAGCGCATCCTGTTTGATGATTTCAGCACTTGCAACAGCCTCAGTGTCACCCTTTTTTATCTGAAGTCTCTCCGTATAAGAAAGAGTTCCGGCAGGAAAATCCGATGCTTCATCCAGTTTGATTGCGACGCTGACGTCTTCTTGTGCGGCCTTGTCCGCCGTTACCTTCACGGAAGCCTTCAGATTTGTAAAGGCAGAGTCTCCTGTAAGGACGTATTTTACGGGATCCTGATGCTCCTCGACAGGCTCCGGTTCTTCGCATGAAACAAAAGCAAAAGCAGCAAAAGTCACTGCAAACAGATACTTTAAGAACGCTTTCATATTAACTGTGTTATCGAAAAACAACTGTGGTATACTGTGGTACATTGCAAATATAAAACAAAATTCTATTATTTCATAGAAATAACACTCAAAATACCTTATATTTGCACACATAAACGCCACACCATGACTTTCAAGACTCTTGTTTCCCTTACCCTGACCCTCACGTTATGTGCATGTTCAACTCCGTCGGAAAAGGCAGCGAAAGATCTTGCCGGCAGAATAGTGCCAGGATACAGGATAGATTTCAAAGAGGTTAAGGGAGATGGGGAGTTTTACAGAATAAGCCCCCGGAAAAACGGCATCCTCATAGAAGGGAACAACGCCAATTCCCTCTCCGCCGGCCTGGGCCGGTACCTGGACGATGCCGGGATAGACGTTTCCTGGTACGCATCGCAGGCGGTTGAGGCCCCGGAGGAGATGCCTCTCCCGGACAGCATCGTCACATGCGAGGCCATTGTCCCACGCCGCTTCTTCCTCAACTACTGCACATTCGGATACCAGATGGCCTGGTGGCAGTGGGAGGAGTGGGAACGCCTCATAGACTGGATGGCCCTCCGCGGCGTAAATATGCCCCTGGCCATCACCGGACAGGAAGCCGTCTGGCAGAAGGTCTGGAAAAAGTACGGCCTCACCGACGACGAAATCCGAAGCTTCTTCACGGGCCCCGCCCATTTGCCATGGCACCGCATGTGCAACATCGACGGAGTTGACGGCCCCCTGCCGCAGGCCTGGATTGACTCTCAGGCCCGGCTTCAGAAGCAAATCCTTCGCCGGGAAAGGCAGCTTGGGATGAAGCCCGTACTCCCTGCTTTTGCAGGGCACGTACCCGGTATCCTTGCAGAGAAGTATCCCGATGCTCAGATAACCCCCGTGTCACTATGGGGTGGCTTTTCAGAGAAGAACCGCTGCTATTTCCTGAGCCCTTCTGACAGCCTCTACCCCCTCATCCAGAAGGATTTCCTCCATGAACAGACTAAGCTGTTCGGCACAGACCATATTTACGGATTCGACCTTTTCAATGAGGTGGACTCCCCCTCCTGGGACCCTGAAACGCTGGCAGGAATTGCCCGTAACGCCTACGGAAGCGTTGCCGCAGTGGACCCTGACGCCCTGTGGCTCCAGATGGGCTGGATGTTCTATTACGACAGCAAGCACTGGACCCCGGAAAACGTAAAGGCATATCTGCAGGCGGTACCCCGGGGGAAGGTCACAATACTTGACTATTACACCGAGCATACGCCCATCTGGCCTTTGACGGAGGGCTTCTATGGGCAGCCCTATATATTCTGCTACCTGGGCAACTTCGGCGGGAACACCCGTCTGGCGGGGCCTTTCCGGAAAGAGAGCGCCCGCATTACGGATGCCCTCACCGAGGGCGGCGCCGCAGGCATCGGCTGCACCCTGGAAGGCTTCGGCATAAACCGGTGGATGTACGAGTACGTCCTCTCCCGCGCCTGGAATACCGGCGTTTCGGACGATGAGTGGCTCTCCGGCCTGGACCGCCGCCACCACAGCCCGGACGGCTTCTGGAAGTCCATGGCCGACAGCGTGTATCTCAGGGGAGCGTCCTCCGAGGGAGTGCTAATGTGCGACCGCCCGTCCACGGAAGGCTACCACAGCTGGAGGGTGGCTCACCGTACGCCCTATGAGACAGACGTCCTGGAACGCGCCTTCCGGAGGCTTCTGGACCACGGCGGCAGCTCTGCAATCTACAGGGCCGACGTTGCCCAAATAGGCTGCCAGGTACTCGGGAACCGTTTTCCTGCCTTGAGGGACGCCTTTGTGGCCGCCTGCCGGGACGGCCTTCGGGACCAGGCTCTTGCCCTGGGCCGGGAGATGCTGGACCTGCTTGCAAGGGCCGACAACCTTGCCTCCACGCACCCGGAACTTAGGATGGACACATGGCTCCGCCGCGCGGAGAGCTGGGCGGCCTATGAAGAGGAAAAGTCCTATTACCGCCACAATGCATGGCACCTTGTGACAACATGGGGAGACTCCGAGCGCCTCAACGACTACGCAAACCGTCTCTGGGGCGGCCTCACGCGGGATTATTACCTCCCCCGCTGGAAGATGTTCGTGGAAAGGATGCTGGACGGCACATACGACAAGGACTCCTTCAACCGGGACTGCTGGGAGATGGAGCAGGGCACAGTGGCCTCGGCGCCCATGATTGAAGACGATGCACTCACACTCATGACATACAACGTGGGCGTGTTCTCCAAATACAAGGACAGCCTTCAGGACGTGGCGGAACTTATCCGGGAGGAAGGCGCCTCGCTGGTTTCCCTGAACGAGCTGGACAGCTGCAACCGCCGGCACAACGTGTTTCAGCTGGATCTGCTGGCCGGAGCTCTTGGCTATGAGGGCCACTTTGCCAGCGCCTTCAACTTCGCCGGCGGCGCATATGGCAACGGCGTGGTGAGCTCCCTGCCTATACTGTCCCGCAGCCGTGCAGACCTTCCCAAACTTGACGGTTCCGAACCCAGGAGCGTAGCCGTTGTGGAGACGCCACAGTGCGTATTTGCATCGGTCCACCTGGACTTCAAGGGCTTGCAGCTGGAACAGGCAAAGATTGTAAACGATTGGTTTACCAAGCACTATTCCGGCTTCTCCAAACCCGTTTTCCTCTGCGGGGACATGAACGCCGTCCCCGGCAGCCCGGCAATCCGGGAACTGGAAAAGTGCTGGACACGGCTCTCTCCGGAAGCCCCCACTTTCCCGGGCAACGGCAAATGCATCGACTACATAATGGCCCTCAAATCCGCCGGGCAGGTCCAGGTGCTGGACGCCCGCGTGATCACCGGCCGCACCGCCGACTATTCCGACCACTGCCCCGTAATTGTTACTATTCGTCCCTGATTTCCATTCCCGCCACAAACTCCGAAGGAGTCATGACCGTCATTGGGCAGAAAGGAGAGTTTAGCTTGAATAGTGCGTTATCCCTTGTGATGAAAAAGTCGCAGACGCCGTTGTATGCGCTGCCGTACTGGGCGTCGTCCTCAAAGTCCCCGGTGGGGTTGCCGATTGCCCACAGGAGGTCTAATTCATCTATTGCAAGGATCCTGATAAAAGAGCGGAGAAATTGGATAGCGCTTTTGAATGCGTTGAAGCTCAGCCCATTTTTACTTGCAGTAAAATGAGCATCTATAATACTCTGAGTAGTTATATAGCCATCGAATATGCCGGCCTTGGCAGCTCCGAAAAGCGTTTTTGCGACCCCGTTGCCAGGACGTTCTTCAAGAAGCATATCCAGAAGAACATTTGTGTCTATGAATACCTTTGCCATCACTTACTAAGTATATAAGCCAATCTATCATCAGATTCCAGCATCTCTTTAGAAGGAGCCGGGATTATGCCGCTCAGGGATTCTACCAGCGGGTCTATCTTAAAGTCTTTGGGCAACTTTGGAATTGGTACCTTCGTTGCCTCAATAAGTGCATTTTCCACAAATGCATTCACTGAAATATTCTGGCTTTTGGCGCGGTATTTCACACGCTCCATGACATCCGGCCTTAGCCGGATAACCGTCTGTACCCTACCTGTGTTTTCCATAAATGATATCATTTTTGCAAATGTAATCATTTTTAATTAAGAATACAAACAATGACGGCCCGGGGATTCCGGGCCGTCATTATTAAGAACTATGGTTCAGGGTTGCTCCTATTCGGGAATTGTAACTTTGGTGACTTCATTCTGGGCGAAGACCCTGATTTCCAGTTTGCCGCCATTAACGTCAAAGGTTCCGGTAAAGGTAACCTTGGCTCCCTTAGGAAGGGTCTGTGAAGGTTTGAACCTGACATGGAGCGGGAATGTGCCAGTTGCATCAGAGATGGTGATAATCTGGCTGCTCTTACTGTTGACAACATCAGCTTCAAGAGTAACATCCTCAAGGTATACTCTGCGGTACATGAGGCCATTTACGTCAGTGAAGCTTGCAAGGGTGCCGGTGACGGGTTTGGGCTGCTCGTCTGCAGGAGCAGCTGCAACTGTGGCATAAGAGAAATCAAGATAATTGATAGTGGGACGTCCGCCGTCAAGCCTGCACATACCGGTGATAACACCTGAAATCTTATCACCAACCGCTAAAGTATGATCCGCGCCGCTAAACTTCAAAGTTTTACCTTTTTCAGAATAAAAGCGGAGTGCGCCACTCTCATCCTCAAGATAAATGTGCTGGGTGCCAAGGATATAGTTCACATACAAGCCATCGAAGACGCCGGCAAAGTTAGCGTTAGTTGACGAAGTGCAAAGTGCCTGGATGTCACTCATGGTCATATGGGGAACAACCCTGCCAATGGCGCTTTCCTCGAAAATCTTTACCTGTTTTTTCTCATTATAAGGAGTGACAATGGCCGTAACGTCAAAGATAGATCCTTTCTTGATCAGCGTAGACAGGGCTACGTTGGTGTAGAACGGCATACTGGCTTCTCCCTGATAGATGGAGGATTCACCCTTCTTCTGGATGTCGTCGCCAGCGTAGACATTCGTGAGCTTTACCCTTCTGCTGATGAGTTTGTCAAAACTCCTAAGAACCTCAGCTATGGTCATTTCCAGAGGTGCAGGGACCTCTCCCTGGCCAAATGTAATGTCTTCCTGCTTGAAAGTAAGACTTGAGATTTCAGGGAGACCGTTAAAGTTCTGGACCTTACCCTCAAAGTAGCCGGAGAGCTTGACTCCGGGCTGGAGGCCGGAATTGGCCAGATAGAGAAGCATGGCTGAAGTGGCATCCTCAAGGAAGACGTTGCTTCCGCTTACATATGTTACCAGGATATCGTTCAGGATACCCTTGAAATCGGCCGTTGCTTTATTTTCTGCAGGCATGAGGGCCACGAGGTCTGCAAGGGTGAGAACCTTGACAAGGTCTCCGGTCTTGTCCATCCTGGCAACAGCCTTGTTGGGATTAAGAGTCAGGGTGTAAACGCCATCCTCGCCGATTACGATATTGGGTGAGCCGGGGGCGGCGGTAACGGCAAATTCCTTGCCCAGTTCAGGAGTGCCCTTTTCAGGAATACCGTAGGCGATATCCCAGGCGGCATCCTTGCGGAACTTGAATTCCTCTCCGGCTTTGGCCTCAAGGCCTTCCAGAGTGTAAACGCCATCCTGGCCTGTCATAGCAAAATCCTTGTCCCAGTTTGAACCGTTGATTGTTCCGATGACGGACCACTTGCCGTTGAGGTCAGGTTTGCTGAAGCTGGCGGTTCCGGTGCCTATTGCATCGTTACCGATGGCGGCGTTGAAAATTGCGGTGTACTCCTGACCGGGAGTCAGAACATCAGGATTGAGGGTTACCTGAATCTCTCCGTGCCTCTCTCCCTTTGCAATCTTGAGCTCAGGGATGGTAAGAGCTTCTGCAGGCATTGTGGACTTGGCGTCAAGGGTAATTGTCACAAGTGTTTCTTCCTTGACTTCCTTGGTGGCATCCACCTTGAGCATGCAGATGTTGTTCACGAATTCGGGATCTGCGCTGAAACGGAAGGTAACAGGGTCTTCAGGCTTTGTGAAAGAGATGGTAACCTTCTGCTGGAGGGGAACATCGTTCACCTTTGCGCCGAAGACGGCCTTGTACTCCTTGCCGCCTTCGAGGGCGTCGATTCCGGAGATCTTCACCCTGGCGGTAGCTTCCTTTGAACCCGCAGCCACCTTTACGGAAGCGGCGAAGTCAAGGCTGCCGGCAGGGAAGGTGGACGCATTGTCCAGGAATATGGCCACCTCAATGTCTGCAGGGGCCGCCTTGTCACCGGTAACGGTCACTGTGGCCTCCAGGGAAGAGTTGAACGTAGCATCTGCGGAAATGGTATAGTTCACCAGTTCCGGCAGATCCTCCTCACAAGCCGCAAAAGTGAATGCGGCAAGTCCGAGGGTGAAAAAATACTTTAAGAATTTCTTCATGGTTAATAAAAAGCTTTGGTTATTTAGTTTATAGTTGTGGCAATTTGCGACATACATCGCAAATATATAAAAAAATCTCATTATTTGGCACAATTATGCATAAATGCATAGCCGCACCGTGACTTCCCGCCTAAATCGAAAAAAATTACTATCTTTGAAAGTTATGCCTAAACTACTTCTCATAGACGGGCACGCGCTGGTGTTCAAGATGTACTACGCATTCCTGCGAAGGCCCATGATCAACTCCAAAGGGGCGGATATGTCCATCCTCTTCGGCTTCACGAAATACCTTCTGGAGCTGTTCCAGAGGGAGACCCCCACGCATGTAGCCGTGGCCTTCGACCCCCCGGGAGGCACATTCCGCAACCAGATGTACCCGGAGTACAAAGGCACCCGCCCTCCCACTCCGCAGCTCATCATAGACGCCCTGGAGCCCCTCACGGAACTTGTGAAAGCCATGAACATCCCCGTAGTCATGGTCCCGGGCTTCGAGGCCGACGACGTCCTTGGCTCCATCGCCACCCAGTACGGCGGCTCGTCACTTGACGTTTTCATGCTCACCCCGGACAAGGACTACGGCCAACTCATACGCGAGCACGTTTTCCAGCTCAAACCCGGCAAGGCAGGCTCGGAGACAGAGCTCGTTGGCGTGAGCCAGCTATGTGAAAAATGGGGCATACAGAACCCTTCGCAGGTCATTGACATGCTGGCAATCTGCGGCGACTCCGCAGACAACGTACCCGGAGTGAAAGGCGTCGGAGAAGTAGGCGCGGCAAAGCTCATAGCCAAATACGGCTCGCTGGAGAATATCTACGACCACCTTGATGAGCTGTCAGAAAAACAAGCCGCCATGTTCCGCGAGGCAGAGCCCCACATGGCCCTGTCCAAGGCCCTTGTCACCATCAAGACGGACATGGAACTCCCGGTCACCCTTGACGACATGCAGTACACCGGGCAGTTCCAGCCGCGGCTCAGGGAGTTGTTCGATTTTTATGAGTTCTCCTCGTTAAAGCGATTCCTGGAAGGCAGGATTGCTTTAGGGGAAAGCCAGCCGTTACGCGAAAATGACCTGTTTTTTGAGCCCAAAACGTGTGACGCGTGGCAAATTGCCGCCAATAAACCTGGAACCATCGGCATTGTGACCATCGCGGAAGGCGACGGCATCTTCGCCCCTATCAAAAGCATCGTCATCTCCGACGGAGAAAACTCCGCCGTCATTGCCGGCACCGACCGGCAATCCCTCAAAGCCCTCCTGGAGGACGATACCATTGAAAAATGCGGAGCAGACCTCAAGAAGCAGGCGAACCAGCTGCATCACGCCGGCATAGAGCTCAAAGGCCGGTGGAACGACGTCAAACTCATGCACTACGTAACGGACCCCGAGCGCAGCCACGACCCCGTCCAGCTCTGCAAGACCCTCCTCGGGATAGACCTTGAGGCCGCACCGGAAACCGCCGTCACCGGTTCCCTTTTTGACGATGAACCCGAGGAGGACAACACCGCCCGCCTCAAGGAAGCCGCTGCAATGGTGCTGCTTTCACGTAAGCTCCGGGAAAACCTTCCGGACTTCTACGACAAGATGGAGGAACCCCTCTCCAAGGTGCTTGCCGCCATGGAAAGGGACGGCGTGAAGGTAGACCTTGGCCAGATCCGAGACTTTGCCGACGGCCTCCGCCGGGAGATAGCCATCCGGGAAGACCACATCCGGGAGATGGCCGGGGACCATAGCCTTAACATATCGTCCCCCAAACAGGTGGGAGACCTCCTTTTTGACAAACTCAAGCTGGACCCCAAGGCCAAAAAGAGCGCCAGGGGGCAGTACAGCACCGACGAGGCCACGCTCCTTGAGATTGCGGACCGGCACCCCATCGTGAATGAAATCCTGGAATTCCGGGCGGTGAAAAAGCTGCTGTCTACGTACATCGAGCCCTTCCCCTCCTACGTTTCGGAGGTCGACGGCCGCGTCCATACCACCTTCAACCAGGCGCTTACGGCAACGGGAAGGCTTTCCAGCTCCAACCCCAACCTGCAGAACATCCCCATCCGCACGGAAAGGGGCAAGGAGATCCGAAAGGCCTTCATCCCGGGGACGCCGGACGGGCTCATCGTCAGTGCCGATTACTCCCAGATAGAGCTTCGCATAATGGCCCACCTGAGCGGCGACGCCCATCTCCTGCAGGCATTCCGGGACGGGGTGGACGTCCATGCCGCCACGGCGGCCAAGATCTTCGGTATCCCCGTGAGCGAGGTCACGCGCGAGCAGAGGGGCATGGCCAAGACTGCCAACTTCGGCATAATGTACGGGATATCGTCCTTCGGTCTGGCGCAGAGGCTGCAGCTGGGACGCAAAGAGGCCAAAGCCCTGATTGACGGGTACTTCGAGAGCTTCCCCGCCATCAAGGATTTCATCGCCGGGAACGTGGAATTCGCCAGGAAGAACGGCTACGTTGAGACCCTGTTCGGAAGGCGCCGGTACCTCCCGGACATAAACGCCCGCAACGCCACCGTCCGTGCCCTGGCGGAAAGAAACGCCGTCAACGCCCCCATCCAGGGGACATCGGCCGATATTATCAAGCTGGCCATGATAGGCGTGGCCTCCCGCATGAAGGAAGCCGGCCTCCGAAGCCGCATGGTCCTTCAGATACACGACGAACTCCTTTTCGATGCCGTCCCTTCCGAGGTAGAGGCCCTTAAAGAGATTGTTGTGGACGTAATGGAAAACGTAGTCAAACTGAACGTTCCCCTCACGGTGGAATGCTCATCGGGCAAAAACTGGCTGGAAGCACACTGATATGGAAACCGACATTCACCTTATAATGAGCGCCATCCAAGGCGACCAGACCGCATACCGGGAAATATACCAGATATACGAAAAGGCCGTCCGCGGACGCGTAAGCGGCTATTTCAAATGGAAGGCCGATGTTGACGACGTCACCATGGAAACCTTCCAGAAGGCCTTTGGGGCGCTGGGAAGCTTTGACACGTCCCGGGAATTCCGCCCCTGGCTCCTCACCATCGCCACACGTACCGCACTGGACCACCTGGGCCAGATAAAGAGGGAGGACGAGAAGAAGGAAGGCTTCCTCCTCAAGGCATCGGAAGGGGCCGACGGCGAAAGCGAACTCACGGAGACCACCCCGGAAGAGGAAATCATCCAGGACGAGGTCCACTCCCGCCTCATGCAATACATAGACGAGCTCCCGTCCCTGTACAAGGACGTCATGATAAAGTACATGATAGAAGAGCTTGAGTACGAAGAAATTGCCCGTGAGCTGGACCTTGAGCTGAATACCGTGCGCACCCGCATACGCCGCGGCAAGCAGCACCTTGCGGAAATGATGCTGAGAGGGGAAGTATGATGGAAAGTTTTGAACTCTCACCCCTCCAGGAGCAGCGCTTTGCCGCCCTTGACGGCCTCTACCGGGAATGGAACGCCAAGATTAACGTCATATCCCGAAAGGACATAGACAACGTGTACAGCCACCACGTGCTGCATTCCCTTGCAATAGCCAAGTACCTGAAGGAAGAAGGACTGTGGGAGGAGTTTTCCCACGGCACCGTGCTGGACCTTGGCACCGGGGGCGGCTTTCCCGGCATTCCGCTGGCCATACTTTTCCCGGAAGCAAGGTTCACCCTTTGCGACTCCGTCGGGAAAAAAACCATTGTGGCAGAAGCGGTTGCCAAGGCCCTGGGACTGGAGAACGTCACGGTTGTGAACGCCCGTGCAGAGAGTCTCCCGCTAGTCTTTGACTGGGTTGTATCCCGCGCCGTCGCCTCCCTCACGGACTTCTACCCCTGGGTCAAAGGCAAATTCAAAAAAGGCATCCTCTACCTCAAGGGCGGCGACGTTGGCGAAGAAATCTCCGCCGTCATGTCCCGCCACAAACTGGCCAGAGGCTCCGTCCACACCTGGCCCGTAGACACCTGGCTGCAGGACCACTACTATGAAGGTAAGCTGGTTATTCATATAGACAAATCCTAGTTTTCCGCCTCAAGTTGTTCACGGTCATTCCCAAACCACAAGACTACGGGAGAGGCGGATGGATTTGCGGTGGCCGGAGGGGCCTTGGATGGTATAGAGGCCCGGCTCGGATACAAGGCCGGCTATAGCGGAGTTGGCGCGGGAGATGTTTATGTTGAGGTTGTTGTTGCAGATGTCTATGAGATTCTGGACGCTCTGCTCTATTGCTTCCGGACTGCCGCTCCTTGAGAGGCGGCGGTAAAAGGCACGCAGCTCATGGTAATAGTCATTTATCTCCTTGAGGACTATGCCCTCCGGATGCTTGAGAAACAAAAGCAGGACACACTTTGCCATAGGACGGACGCGGACTTCCTGGGTGCCCACGAATATGCGGAGGTTGCTTGTTATGCGTATCTGCGCGTTTCCCACGGTTTGGCGGGCCAGGGTGTCTCTGCGGTCCAGCTCCCGTTTGGCCATTTCAACAAAGGCAAGGAGTTCTGATGTCTCCTGCTCTTCCACTGTTTTGCCGTATAATACAGCTGGAGCTTCCAATTGCTCCTGATTTACACCCAAAAGGTAGTAGAGTGCCAGTAATGAGTCTTCGTACAGCATACCGAGTTCCTTTTTCCGGCAAGTTAGCAATTAATCGCCCCCTAAGCGTGAAAGGTTCGGTAAATGTTCACAAAAAAAACGCTGTCCAACAATGGAACAGCGTTACTTTTCTGAAGTTGGCAGGAAACTACCAGCGGTCCTCGTCGGAGACGGTAAGTTTCTTGCGGGCGTGGCGACGGCGGGCGCTGAGGACGCGGCGGCCGTTTGCAGATGCCATGCGGGCGCGGAAGCCGTGCTTGTTAACACGCTTGCGCTGAGAGGGTTGGAACGTTCTTTTCATGATATATCTTTTTAACTTTTTGCAAAAGGGACTGCAAAGGTAGTAAAAGACTTTTAATTCACCAAATTTTAAGCGCTTATTTTTTGATAGGATACAGCCTCAGAAGCAGGATGATCAGCAGGGCGATGGCCGCCGGGAACAGGGAGAACAGGCTCCAGATCATGGTGCGGACGGCGGGCTCGTTGGTTATGGTAACTACCGTCTGGCCTGTTGCGGCGTCGGTTCCGGAAACAAAGCCTGCAATGCCAAGGAACACTGCCACAAGGGCTCCGGAAATGGCCGATCCAAACTTCTGAGCCATGGTGCCGGAAGAGAAGATGAGACCGGTGGACGATGTCCCGTTCTTCTCGGTTGCGTAGTCTGCAACATCGGCATACATGGACCACAGGAGCGGTGAATAGAAGCCGATACCGATGGAAGTAAGGATGACGCAGGCAACCATTACCCATATCCATGCTGGATCCATGGGGATGAAGAAAAAGCCGATGGAAGTGACTGCGCAGATGACGGCCGCCCAGGTGAAGGCCTTTTTCTTTGAGCCAACCCACTTGGTGAACGCCGGTGATAGGGCGCCGAAGATCATGCAGGTAACTTCTCCGAAGGTCATGAACACAGTGTAGTTTATGATGAGACCGGACACCGTGACATCACCGTGCAGGCAGTACTGGAGCATGTAGCCGGCAACGGCATAACGGAAGCCGTTGAAGAAGTTGGTGCAGATTCCAATGAGTGTAAGATATATCCAGGGCTTGTTCTTCACAAGGTCTGCAAAGGGCTTGAAGGAAAACTTCTCTGCGCGGACGGGTTTGAGGCGCTCTTTGGTGAGAAGGCCGCAGGCCAGCGTACCAAGCGCTGCCACACCACCCAGGATGGCTCCCAGGACGGCATACTGGTGGGACTCGGTGCCGCCTACGAGTTTCTGAAGGTAAGGGAAAGACAGCAGCGTCACAAAGCCCATTGCGTATGCGCCCACCATACGGTATGCGCTGAACTGGTTCTTCTCATTGTCGTCCGATGTCATAACGCCAAGGAGCGAGCCGTAAGGCACGTTCACGGCAGTGTACACCACCATCATGAGAAGGTACATGGAGTACGCCCAGATGCGCTTTCCCACGGGGCCGAAGTCAGGGGTGTACAGCAGCAGGGCGAAGATTATGCCCAGCGGAATGGCTCCGAAGATGAGCCAGGGACGATATGTCCCCCACTTGCTCTGAGTGCGGTCTGCGATGGCTCCCATCATGGGGTCCGTAATAACGTCGAAAAGGCGGGCAACCAGCATGAGGGTTGCAGTATCGGCCACCGTGAGGCCGAAGATGTTGGTGAAAAACAGAGGGAATGCTATGGACATCACTTTCCATGTAATGCCGCCTGCCGCGGCGTCACCCAGTGCATACCCGATTTTTTCTGAGAATTTGGCCATGAGTCAAAGTGTTAATCTATTCACAAATATAAGAAAAGTTTCGTAAATTTGTGAAATATGACACCCATTGACCAGACATACCTTCAGGAGCGGCTTCTTGGCCGCGAGAAAGACACCCACAAACGCCACTACGGCCATCTTCTCATAGTTGCTGGCTGCGACCGCATGCCCGGAGCGGCCGTCCTGGCTACCGGCGCGGCACTCCAGTCCGGATGCGGTCTGGTCACCCTGCATTCTACGGAGAGGGCCCTCCAGTCGGCCGTGAACAATTATCCGTCGGCCATGCTGTCCGAAGACCCGGAGGACCATTTCTGCAACCTCCCGGAGAACATCCACAAATTCTCCGTCATCGCCGTCGGCCCCGGCCTTGGAAGGGCTCCGGGCACCATGAACGCCCTCCTGGACCTTCTCCTTGCTGCCTCCAGCCACAAGATTCCCATGGTGATAGACGCCGATGCCCTTACCACCCTGTCCGTAGTCCCTGACTGGGCAGACCTGGTTCCTCCCGGGTCCATCCTGACTCCGCACATGGGAGAGCTCCGGCGCCTTCTGCCAAATATCTCTGAAGAAAACCGCGTGGAACTTGCACGCGAACTGTGTGCCTACGCAGGCTGCACGCTGGTCATGAAGGGCTACCACACCAGGGTCTTCACCCCGGACGGACGGTGCCTTGTGAACCAGACAGGCGGGCCTTCCCTGGCCAAAGGCGGCAGCGGGGATGTCCTGACCGGCCTCATCGGCGGTCTTCTTGCAAGGGGATACTCCCCGGACGATGCCGCCGCGCTTGGTGTCTGGATCCACGGCTATGCCGGCGACTGCCTTGCCGCAGAGCGCACGGAAGAGTCCTTCTCCAGCCGGGACCTCGTGGACTATATATGGAAAGGATTCAAAGAATTGTATAAATGAAAAGAGTAATCATACTTCTGGCAACTCTGGTTCTTACAGCGTTTTACGCCGGTGCACAGACGGAAACTCCGCTGCACGGAGGATGGAAATTCGCATTTGGCAACGCATCGGACCCGGCAAAGGACTTTGGCTGCGGAACGGAGTACTTCAATTACCTCACAAAAGCCAATTCCATACACAACGAGGGCCCGTACGTCCTTAAGTTTGACGACAGTGCCTGGCAGGACGTCACCGTCCCTCACGACTGGGCCACGACCCTCCCCTTCGCCCGGGAAGCCAGCCACTCCCACGGCTACAAGACAGTTGGCTGGAAGTATCCGGAAACCAGCGTGGGCTGGTACAGGTTGCGCCTGGACCTGTCCGGCGCAAAACGGGACCGCCACTACGAACTCCGTTTCGACGGCATCTTCCGTAACGCAACCGTCTGGTTCAACGGCTACTACATGGGAACGGAACCTAGCGGCTATGCCGTGCAGACCTACGACATCACCCCCTACATTAATTATAGTGCCGATAACCTTATCTGCGTCCGCGCCGACGCCTCCCTTGAGGAAGGCTGGTTCTATGAGGGCGCCGGCATCTACCGCAGCGCATGGCTGATTGAGTCGGGCAGCATCCATCCCACTCAGGGCGGCATCTACACCCAGTGGGCCGATGGCAACCTGCTTGTATTTGCAGAGACCGCCAACGATAGCAGCTCCGAAGCAGAAGCGAAAGTGACATTTCGACTGCTCTCGGCCAATGGCACGGAGGTGGCCAAAGGCTCTGACGCCCTTGACCTCCTCCCCGGCGAAACCGCTACGGCGGAGGCCGCGCTAAAGCTTGTGGGGCCTCACCTCTGGGACACGGAAGACCCGTATCTGTACACCCTCGAAACCACCATAGGCGGCGACACATACCGCACTCCCGTTGGCATCCGCACGGCAGAGTTCAACGCCCGCGAAGGCTTCCTCCTCAACGGCCGCAAGGTCACACTGAGGGGCGTGAACCTGCACCAGGACCACGCAGGAGTGGGGGCAGCCATGCCTGACGGGCTCATAGAATGGAGAGTTCGGGAGCTTCAGAAACTTGGCGTCAACGCCATCCGCTGCTCCCACAACCCCGCCACCCCGGCGCTCCTGGAAATATGCGACCGCCTTGGCGTTGTGGTCATCGACGAGAACCGCCTCATGGGAATCAACTCGGAGCACAAGCGCCTCCTGGAGAACATGGTCCGATGGGGCCGTCAGCATCCTTCCGTGGTGCTCTGGAGCATCGGCAATGAAGAATGGGGGCTGGAGAACGATGTCCGCGGCGCCAGGGTTGCCCGGCAGATGCAGGACTACGTCCACCTTCTTGATCCCACCCGAGAGACCACCCTTGCCAATGCCGGCGGCGGTACAATGTTCAGGGAGGCCGATGTAAAGGGCTACAACTATATAAGGCAGAACGATGTGGAAAACCGCCACGCGCAGCATCCGGAGTGGATTGCCTACGGCTCCGAGGAAACCACCGGCTGCGGCACCCGCGGGGTGTACTTCCCGGAGCCCGGCCGCATGCCTTCAATAAACAGGACAGAAAGCCCGGAGAACGTGATAGAACGCGGCTGGCAGTACTACAGGGACAATCCCTGGACCGGCGGAGTATTCTTCTGGACAGGCTTTGACTACCGCGGTGAGCCCAATCCCCTCAGCTATCCAAGCCACGACTCGGAGTTCGGCATCCTGGACTACTGCGGCTTCCCAAAAGACGAGGCCTTCTACCTCAAGGCCGCCTGGACCCGGGAGCCAGTCCTTCACATCTTCCCCCACTGGAACCTTTCCGGCCATGAGGGAGAGACCGTCCAGATATGGGCCTACAGCAACTGTGACGAGGTCCAGCTGTCCGTAAACGGCAAGAACCTGGGCCGTAAGAAGATGCCTGCCGACGGCCATCTCTCGTGGGAAGCAAAGTATAAACCAGGTAAGGTTGTTGCCACAGGCTACATCAAGGGGAAGAAAGTCCTCACGGAAACCATCCAGACAACCGGACCGGCCGTGAAAGCCGTTGCCTCAACCGAAACAGTGGGAGACATAACCATTGTGAATGTAGAACTCCAGGACAAGAAGGGCCGGTTTGTGCCCGATGCCCGGCAGGACGTGACTCTGACCATTGATTCCGGCCGCATCATAGGCGCCGGCAACGGAGACCCCGCCTGTCCCGTCATTGCCGGTCCCCATCCCGTCATTGCCGGCCCCGACCGGCAATCTATCCCCGCCTTCAACGGCAGGGCTCAGTTCATAGTGCAAGGAGACCCCGGAACAATAAACGTAAATATATGATTGCACTTGCAGTAAGTAAAGAACTCACCAGTATCCTCAATTACTGGCTCACGCTCAAGGACCCTCAGGGCGGGTTCTACGGAGAAGTCCTTTCCGACGGCACCGTATTGAAGGACGCTCCGCGCGGCGTCATCCTTAATGCACGCATAATCTGGTCTTTTGCCGCAGCATATGCTGCACTCGGCAAGCCGGAGTACCTGGAGGCTGCAGAACATGCCAAGGACTGGTTCCTGGAGCATTTCTGTGACCATGAGTACGGCGGAGTGTACTGGAGCGTATCTTCGTGCGGAGAGCCCCTTGACAGCAAGAAGCAGCTCTATTCCCAGGGCTTTGCAATTTACGGCCTGTCTGAGCTGTATAAAGTCACAAAGGACAACAATGTGCTTAAGGCCGCCACAGACCTTTTCCATGTGGTGGAGAAACACTTTGCAGACCATGAGAACGGCGGCTACACAGAGGCCCTGGCCCGTGACTTTTCCCCTCTGGAGGACATGTCCCTGAGTGCCCACGACATCAATGCAGACAAGACCATGAACTCCCATCTGCATATCCTGGAGGCATATGCCAACCTTTATACCGTGTGGCCGGACAAAGAGCTCAAAAAGGCCGTGGAGAGCCTTCTGGACATAGTCGGCACCAAGGTCATGGCCCCGGACGGGCACCTTCAGCTGTATTTCAGACGTGACTGGAGCGTTATGCCCGGCGGAGTTTCCTACGGTCACGACATAGAAACCTCATGGCTTGCCCTGGAGTGCGCAATGGCTCTGGGTGATCCCGCCGTGGCGGAACGCGTCCGTCCCTGGGCTGTCAAGATGGCCCACGCAGGCAACGAAGGCCTGCTCCCGGACGGCTCCATGCGTTATGAGAAGCTCCTTGACGGCACATATGACGACTCCCGCCAGTGGTGGGTTCAGGCAGAAACCGTCGTGGGTAACCTCTGGCTGTGGAAGTACCACAAAGAAGCAGCAGGCCTGGACCGCGCCATAGCCTGCTGGGAATACATCCAGAAGCACCTTGTGCGCCCAGACGGCGAGTGGCACTGGGCCATCCTTCCGGACGGCGCGCCGGACCTGTCACAGCCCCGCGCCGGCTTCTGGAAGTGCCCGTATCACAACTCCCGTATGTGCCTTGAAGTCATGCGCCTCATGTCATAAATGTAAAAGGTTCGGTTTTTTATGCCGAACCATTTACATTATACGCCTTGTAATGCTGTTTTATGTGAAAGGTTCGGTCAAAAAAACCGAACCTTTCACATTATTGGCTAAATATTAGGGGTTTCCCACACTTTTGTCTGAGTGCAAGTGACTATCTGGCCCAAACCGCCGCAGGCAATGCGGAAGTCTCCCTCCTCGAGGCGCCAGCGGCCGTCGGCACCCACGAAGGCCAGGGCCTTGGCGGGCACTTCAAACTCCACAACCTTGCTCTCACCGGCTTCCAGGGCAATCTTTTCAAAGCCGCGGAGACGCTTCACGTCCGGAATCAGGGACGCCACGAGGTCGGAGCTGTAAAGCAGCACGGCCTCCTTGCCGGCACGGGAACCGGCGTTGGTGACCTTCACGGAGATCTTCAGCACGTCGGCAGCCGTGAAACTGTCTGCAGACACAGTGAGGTCGCTGTATGCGAACTGGGTGTAGCTGAGGCCGTGGCCGAAGGGCCACTGGACGTCCATGACGGCGTCGTAGTTGTAGGAGCCGGCCATGGTCTCGCGGTGCTCGCTCACCTTATAGTCATAGGTGTGGAGGGCAGCGGTGTGCTTGGGATAGGTGAAGGGCAGGCGGCCGGAGAAGTTCTCGTCGCCGGAAAGGAGGGCCGCAAGGGCGTCGCCGCCGCAGTTGGAGGGCAGCATCACGTCCACAACGGCCTTTGCCAGAGGCTCAATGTCGTCAATTATACGGGGACGGCCTTCGTTAAGTACGAGGATAACAGGCTTTCCTGTAGCGGCCACTGCCTTCACAAGTTCTTTCTGGTTAGCGCTAAGATTGAGGTCGTCCGTGTTTCCGGGAGTCTCGCAGTAGGAGTTCTCCCCCACGCAGCATATAACCACATCAGCCTTCCTGGCGGCGCTCACGGCCTGGGGGATATTGATGGCGATGTCTTTCTCCCACTGGTAGAAGCGGTTGTCGTAAGCCACGCCGGGGACCCAGCTCACCTTGCCGGGGAAACGGTCAAAGAGGGCCTCGAAGATGGTGTCGTAGTCCTGAGCGAAATCGTCCGCGGAACCCTGCCAGGTGTAGCTCCATCCGCCGTTAAGGGAACGCATGGAATTGGCGTTGGGGCCGCAGACCAGAATCTTTTCCGTTCCCTTCAGGGGAAGGATGCCCTCGTTCTTGAGGAGGACCTCGGACTCAAGGGCGGCCTGGTAGGACTCAAAGACATACTGCAGTGAGCCGAACTCCGGGTACTCATGCTCCCAGACGGGGTTCTCGAACAGGCCAAGGCGGGCCTTGGTGCGGAGAATCCTGCGCACGGCATCGTCTATGCGGGACATGGGGATAAGGCCCTCGTTCACGCACTCGATGAGGACGTCGCAGCACTTAACATCGTACGGGTCCATTATCATGTCTATGCCTGCGTTGATGCCAAGGGCTACAGCCTCCTTCTTGTCTGCGGCAACGTGGTCGCGGACAAAGAGGTTGTCGATATCGGCCCAGTCCGTGACGTACATTCCGTCCCAGCCAAGGTCCTTCTTTACCCACTGGGTAAGGACCTTCTCATTGGCATGGGTGGGGATGCCGTTAATGGAGGCGGAGTTTACCATGGCGGTGAGGGCGCCGGCGCGGAAGCACTCCAGGAAGGGAGCGAAGAACTTCTCGCGGAGGTCGTTCTGGGCAATGATTGCAGGAGTGCGGTCCTTGCCGCTCACGGGAACGCCATAGCCCATGAAGTGCTTTATGGACACGGCGCAGTGCTCAAGGTCCACATTATTGGGGTCATCGCCCTGGATGGCCAGGGTTTCCTCGCGGGCCATTTCCGCCTGGAGGAAAGGGTCCTCGCCGTAGCTTTCCCACTGGCGGGGCCAGCGGGGGTCTCGTCCCAGGTCCATCACCGGGGAGAACACCCACGGAACCTGCGCGGCGCGGGTCTCATAGGCCATTGTGCGGCCCATCTGACGGGCATATTCCCTGTTGAAAGTAGCAGCAATGTTAATTTCCTGCGGATAGAACGTACCGTCAGTGAGATAGGTTGCTCCGTGAATCATGTCAAGGCCATACAGGCAAGGTATGCCGATGGCCTCCATGCTCTTTTCCTGAATGCGGCGCACCATGGCGGCGGTTTCCTCGCGGGAATGCGCGCGGTCTCCCTGGACGTTGAGGATGGAGCCAATCTTGTACTCCCCTATCACCTTGTCCAGCTTTGCCTGGTCCAGTTCTCCGTCCGCCCCCAGCAGCATACTTATGTTAATCTGGACAATCTGTCCGGCCTTCTCCTGAAGGGTCATTCCTTTCAGGACCTTCTCTACCTTGTCCTCTATGGCCTTGTCTTCCGGAATAACCGGAGTGACGCCCTGTGAGCAGGCCACAAGGGCCAGTGCGGCGGCAAGTATTACGCTTTTCTTCATATTGGTTTAGAGTTTTGCTTCAAACGGTTTACCGGAGTACCGGACTTTGAGTACGCCCTCTGCATCTGGATCATAGGGCTGCGGATTATCGGCATCGATTACCACTACGCGGAAGGAGCGTTCCTGCGGCATCCCGGGATAAGAGCCCTCGCGGGCGCCAACAAGGAGCGTGCGCTCGGAATCCACCCAGCGGATGGGAATGGCGGAGTACTGGCCTTTTTCGTAATCATAGGTAAGGCCGTCGTCCTCGTACAGGATGAACTGGGCGTCGGCACCGGCGTATACCGCAAGGAGGATATCGTCGGCGGGTTTTTCCGCGCTCCATTCCATTTCCGGGCCGATGGGAATTATGCTTCCTCCCCTCACGTACAGCGGCATGCGCCCGTACGGGGCATCCACGGTAATGCGCCTGTCATTCCCGACCTGATCGGGGATCTCTACCACTGCGCCGGTATAGAAATCGTACCAAACCCCTTCCGGGAAGTAGACGCTGCGGCTGCGGGCCTTGTACTCATACACCGGGCAGGGCATGAGGGCGGGGCCGAAGAGCCACTGGTCCGAGAGGTCGCGTACCTCCGGATCGGCCGGGAAGTCCATGGGAAGGCCTCTGAGGAGGGTGGCGTCGTCAAAATGGACGGCCGCGGTGAGGGAATAGAGGTAAGGCATCAGACGGTAGCGCAGCTTCATGTACCAGAGGATGCTCTCGTAGGCGGGAGAACCCTCAGGGGCGATATTCCAGAGTTCTCTCCTGGGCCACTGGCCATGGGTGCGGAACAGAGGGACGAAGGTGCCCCACTGGTGCCAGCGGGTCTGCATTTCCTGCCATTCATCCTGGCTGGCGGCATCGTAGAACTTGCTCATTACGGAGAATCCGCCTATGTCCATGCCCCAGAACGGGATGCCGCTCATGGAGTAGCCCAGGCCGGCGGCCATCTGCATCCTCATGTCCGTCCAGCTTGTGCCGATGTCCCCGCTCCAGGAGGCCGTGGAATAGCGCTGGAGGCCGCTAAAGCCGTTGCGGGTAAGGAGGAAGACGCGCTTGTCAGGGTCTACGCTGCGCTGGCCTTCGTAAATGGCCTGGGCGTTGACCAGGGCATATGCGTTAAGGTATTCCGTGGAAGAGCCAAGGGCATTGGGAGTTGTGAGCCACTTGAGGTAATCCATGGGGAGGCAGTCCCGGAGATTGGGCTCGCTGGCGTCCATCCACCAGGCATCTATCTTACGGCCGTAGCGGCTGTAAAGGGTCTTGTCCATCTGGTTCCAGAACATCCTGCGGCCACCTTCTGCATAGGCGTCATAGAAGGACTGCTTGTGGCCGAGCCAGTCCGTGAGGCCGTCGTCCTCTGCGTGGGTGTATGCATATCCTGCGGCCTTGAGCTCCTTGTAATGCTCCGTGTTGGTGTAGAACTTTGGCCATACGGAAATCATGAACCGGGCGTTCATGGCGTGGACGTCGTCCAGCATCTTCTCGGGGTCCGGATAGCGGGTCTCATCGAACTCATGGCTGCCCCACTGGTCGTCTTTCCAGTACTGCCAGTCCTGCACTATGTTGTCTATGGGAATGTGCCTTTTACGGAACTCTGCGAGCGTCCCCACAAAGTCTTCCTGGGTGGAATAGCGCTCCCTGCTCTGCCAGAAACCCAGCGCCCATTTGGGCATAACCGGGGCCTTGCCCGTGAGCTGGCGATAACCCTTGATAACGCCGTCGTAGTTGCCACCGTTTATGAAATAATAGTCCAGCGAGGGCTCGAACTCTGACGATAGCGTGAGGCGTGACTGTCCCTCATACAGAGGGGCCACCCTGAGGCCTATGTAGGATACGTCTCCGTCCGGCTCCCAGTCTATCCTGAAAGGTACCGGAACACCTTTTTCAAGATGCACGGTAAACTTGTAGCTGTTGGGGTTCCATGCCGGACGCCAGCGGCGGGACATCACTTCCTCAGAGCCAAAACTGGTGCTCTGAAAACCCGCATAGTACTGTATGAAATGATAGTCTCCGGTCTCTTTGGGGACGATTGTGCCTTCGTAAACCACCTTGCTGAAGGGACCGCCCTCCGGAAGGTTCCTGATGGCCCACTCGGTTTCATAGTACAGGGAGTCTTCCGGCTGAGTGAAGGGTTTTCCGCCTTTAGGGGTATATGTTCCTTTGAGATTAAGGTCAAAGACCTCTCCAAGCTGCCTGTACGGCTCTGGATTTCCCCAGCGGCTAAGGGAATAGGCATCCAGAAGTATGCCGTAGCCCTTGCTGGAGACCACCATGGGAACGCTTATCTTGGTGTTGTACTGGTACAGCTCCTCGTTGCCGCCCTTGTGGTCAAACTCCCCTGCCTGCTGCTGGCCAAGGCCGTAGAAAGCCTCGTCCTCCGGGCTTTCGAAGCTTACACACGTACTCCATGCGTCCTTGCCCTCTACGGTAATCGGCTTGAACTCCGCACGGCCGTCTCCGGAGAGAAGATTACCCTCGCCGTCGTAGAAGTGAATACTGCCATCGGCCTTGTACACATCCACGGCCAGCGCCTTGGTTGTAAGGTGCACCTTGCCCATGGCATCGGACACCTCATAATCCTTGCATAGCTTCTGCGGGAGCACCGCCAGGGACTTGCGGTCATTGAACTTTCCGTCCGGGCACTGAGTCACGCGGATTATCTCCGGGCTCACCACCTGAAGGCGGATTGCCCCGCCGTCGTCACATTTTACGGTTACCGAGGTCTTGTTACAGGAAGCAAAGAGCAACAAACTAAGTGTCAGTAATATCAGCCGTGGGCGCAACATGTTCATATTCAATATTTTACTTGTTTGTCCCTGGGCTAATTTACCCAGGGACAATTAGTTAAACCGCTAATAATCAGGCTTTTACTCCCACGGGCACGGAAGCGGAGGAGCGCTCGTTGGAATCTATAAGCTTGTTGATTGCTTCTACGGAAAGGCCGGTGCGGAGGCCGTCGGCAGGAGTATTGAGGCAGTAGTCCACAAGGCGGTCTACGGTGGAGGTGGCAACGTGAAGACGGGTGTCTGACGATGCGTAGTAGATGAACACCTTGTCATCAGGGTCTGCAATCCAGCCGCATGAGAAGGCTACGTTCATGACGTCACCAATGTATTCCCAGTCCTTGGGGGCAAGGAAGTAGCCGCCGGGCTGGGCAATCACGCGGGAAGGGTCGTCAAGGGCGGTCATGTACATGTAAAGCACGTAACGCAGGCCGCTGGCACAGCCGCGGACTCCATGTGCCAGATGCAGCCAGCCCTTGGGAGTCTTGATGGGATGCGGACCCTCGCCGTTCTTTACTTCCTTGATGGTATGGTAGAATCGGCGGTTTATAATCTTCTCATCCTTGATTACGGCGCCGTCCATGGTGTCTACCAGGGCCCAGCCTATTCCGCCGCCGCTGCCGGCATCTATGAAGCCGTCCTGCGGGCGGGTGTACAGGGCATACTTGCCGTCCACGAACTCCGGATGCAGCACCACGTTGCGCTGCTGGGAGGCGGAGCGGATGTCCGGGAGCCTTTCCCAGTTCACAAGGTCCTTTGTGCGCACAACGCCTGCTGCAGCCGTGGCTGCGGAAAGGTCTCCTTCTGCGCTGTGATCCTTTCGCTCTACGCAGAAGATGCCGTAAATCCAACCGTCTTCATGTGCCGTGAGGCGCATGTCGTAAACATTTGTGGCAGGTTCTCCGTACTCCGGGATGGTTATGGGACGGGTCCAGAATCGGAAGTTGTCCACGCCGTTTGGACTCTCTGCCACGGCAAAGAAGGACTTGCGGTCCCAGCCTTCAAGGCGGGCAACAACAACATATTTATCTTTCCATTTGATGGCTCCCGCATTGAACGCTGCATTTACGCCGATGCGTTCCATGAGATAGGGATTGGTGGCTTTATTGAGGTCGTACCTCCACTCCAGCGGGGCGTGGTCTGCAGTGAGGACGGGATTCTCCCAGCGCTCAAATATTCCATTGCCCTCGATGGGCGTATTTTTCCTTTCTATAAGTTGCCTGTAGCTTTCTTTGAGCCAGGCAAGTCTCTCTTCAAAGGTCATGGTAATTATTCGTCAAGTAAAACAATCTGGTCAAGTTCTGCAAAGGCCTTGAAATCGGCCTCGTTCTCAAATCCCTTCCATGCGCCGAAGAAGTGGCCGGGCTGGTCCCATGCATTGCGCCAGGTAAGGAGGTAGGTTATGGGGAAATCCTTCACTGCGGGATACAGTACCTGTGTCCACCAGACGGGGTTCTCGATACCTTCAAGGCCGGTTTCGCTGAGGCAGACAGGCTTTTTGTGCTCTACGCTCACGGCGGCAAGGGAGGCAAGGTCCTTCCTCAGGCTCTCCATGAAAAGGACCGCCGATTCCTCACGGCTGAAGTGCGTGGAGGCATAGGTGTCAAGGCCCAGGAGGTCTACGAACTCGTCGCCGGGATAGCGCTCCATGTAGCCCTCTATGTCCGATGCTCCGCCGTCCGGGGAATAGCACCAGACAAGGTTCTTGAGCCCGCGTTCCTTTACAAAGTAGAGCCAGGTCATGCGGAAAAGCTCAATATACTGCTGGGCGGAGCAAAGGCCTGCTCCCCACCAGAACCAGCTTCCGGTGTTCTCGTGCCAGGGGCGGAAGATGATGGCAACATTGCCGAGGCTCTCCACAAAATCGGCCCCGCGGCGCAGCCATTCCATGAATTCCGTGTGCTTTTCACCGCCAGGAAGGACTGCTTCCACTACCTTATTGGACGATACGTCCCAGGCGTCGCCGCCGGTGAGGAGGTTGTCCGGATGCCAGGAGAAGGTGACGATTCCCCCGCGCTCTATGTGCTTCAGGGTGGCCTTGCGGATGAGGCCGAAGGGAACACCGTCAAGGTTCTTGGAGGCCCCGTGCTCAATGTCTCCAAGGTCGAAGCCCATCACCAGGGGGTAATGGCCGGTGACGTCTTTGATGTCAGAGCGCTCAAGGTCATCGGTCTCCCAGTCTTCCACCTTCCAGGCGTGGCCGTAAGGAAGGTCATCCTGGTGGCCGTAGGCAATTTTGCCCTGCTCTGCAAAGGAGAGGAGCTGCTGCATGAGAGCGTCCTTTGGAGTATCCACTTTCTTTTTACAGGCGCAGGCGCATGAAGCCAGCGCACAGAGAGCTAAGATGTAAAAGGCTTTTTTCATGACTAAAACTGTGGTGCTGAATTGTAAACAGACTCAAGAGTATAGTTCTGGTCCGTGTTGAAACGGGCTCTCATCAATGCAGCAATGGCTTCATCGGCGTTGGGGCCTATTTCTCCGGTACCGTGATTGATATAGCCGTGCTGCTCCTGACCCACGCCCTGGGAGCCGTTATCCCAGAGGAAAGAAGGCATCCCGAACACCTTGGCGGCCTTGGCTACGTATTCAAGATAGTACAGGAAGAAAGCATAGCCCACGGTGTCCGACTTGCTGCGCATTGAGCAGCCGAACTCTCCTATGTAGACGGGAATATCCTTGGCCACATAATTAGTAAAGAGGTTGTTGAAACATGCCTTGACCTCTTCCTCACCATATCCGTCTTTCTTGCCTGCAGCTCCCGTATGCCCCCACTGTTGGTACTGTTCCGTTCCTATGGTATAACTGGAAGGATTGTAAAAGTGGACGGATATCATGATCTTGCCGGCGCTGTCCTCAGGCATGGCAAAGTATGTCACAAAGTCCGGATTTGCAGCATACGTGGGGACCCCCAGCCACCTGGTGGCGTTGTTGCCGCCGGTGGCACGGACGGCATCCACAAAGGTCTGGTTCCACTGGTTCAGGATATTGCACTGCCTGGTGGGATCGGCCCTGAAATCGGCGCTCCAGCCCCATCCGCCGTCATTTATCTCATTGAAGCCTTCCATTATGAGCCAGTCGCCGCAGTCCTTGAACTTGCTGGCGATCTGGGTCCAGACGGCGGTGATTTCCGCTTTTATTGCCTGGTTCCTTTCCTCGCTGGCGACGGCTGCCTTTATGTCCTGCCACTGGTAGGTATTGTCTACGCCGTGATTCTCGTCGTGATGAGTGTTGATTATTACATAGAGACCTGCATTGTGTGCATACTGGACAACCTCGTAGACGCGGTTCATCCAAGTTTCATCTATCGTATAATCCGGGGCATCTCCAATCATCTTCAGCCAGGAAACGGGGATTCTCACGCTGGTAAATCCGGCGCGCCTGACTCCGTCGAAAGTGGCCTGGGTGGCCTTTGTGCCGCCCCATACTTCCTCGTCCGGATAGCCTTCCTTGGCACCTGCCCAGCTGCCATTGTAGTATGCGTCGAAGTGGTTGCCCATATTCCAGCCAAGACCAAGGGCCTCTGACATGGCAACGGCACCATTCTGAGGAAGGCTGGGATCCTTCACCACCTCCCTGGCCGCCTGGGTTACAGTGAGTTTCACCGGGGATGCACCGCTGCATGAGAACTCTATCTCTGCGCTCCGGGGCTCATAAGTGGTATTGGACTCCACTTTCAGCGTGACGGTAATGCTGTAATCCTTGAAAATACCGTCCGAGTACTTGATCCAGGACGGGAGGGTTCCGGCCTTGGGACGGGCCGGGGCCTTGATGGTAATGTCAAAGCTGCCTCCGTCAACTCCGGCGTCAACGGAGCTGGAAGAAAGAGTTATGGCGGAAGGGGCGACGGGTGTCTGAGTTCCGTTGCCTCCGTCATCAGGGGTTTTGCCACAGCCACATATAAACAGGGCTGCAAGTATTGGTAGAAGCTTTTTCATCATTTAAGTGATGGCATATTTTCTCTTGTAAGCACGTTGGGAGAGTCCATCAAGGCCTTCCAATAAGTATCTGTATTGAGCTTGTATGTTTCCAGGTCCCATACAAGGAACCAGCTCCAGGTTTCTCCGGCGGGAAGGCACTTGTCCGGATTGGGGATATTGCCGCATTCGCTCACCGTCACCAGTTTCCGGCCTCCGCTCAGGGACATTGCCGCCTGGTACTGGCGCTCCTTTGCCTCGGTATCATCGGCATAGATGTCCACGCCCACTATGTCAACCATGTCGTTGCCGGGATACCATTTCTCATAGTCCGATTCCGCGCCCACAGTGGTGTCAAGGGTCCATACCCATATGAGGTTGTCGAGCCCGTACTCCCCTTCCAGCTTGTCCCTGAGCAGTTTCCAGAGGGCCTTGCAGGATTCCGCCCCGCCGCGGCCCCACCAGAACCATGCACCGTTATAGCCATAGACATTGTAATTGCCGGCGGCTTCGTGCAGAGGGCGCCAGATAACGGGGATGCCCTCTTCCTTAAGGAGTTTGAGGTAACCTGCCACTTTCTCTATGTCCTGAAGGATGAAATCGTGCTCCCAGGTGCCCTCTGTAAGCGCCCTGTCTATGCTGAAGGAGGTCTTGTCGCTGTAGAAGTTGTAACCGTCGAAATTGCCGTTTTTCCCGTTCTCCCATGCCTGCTGGGAGTCGGGAACGTTCCAGTGCCACATGAACGACACCAGGCCGTTGTTCTGCCACTGCTCCTTTGCGGCGGAGATGTCGGAATAATTGACCACCCACGTCCATCCGGCGGGAGTGGGAGAATACTGGAGGAAGATATAGTCGTAACCGGCAAGGGCGGGGTGCTTTCCGGTCATCTGATATATCTGGTTTACGCGCTCGTTGTTATTGGCAGTGCCGCCGGACTGCACGCCGCTTATCACCTTGAGGCCAGCCTGCTCCCGGAGGAAGTCATAGACCTTAACGGCCGATGCCGAAGGATTTGATGCTGTAAGCTCCGGGTCTATGTTCAGGACAGGCCTTTTGAAACCGGCCTGCGACACTGCAAGGGTCCCGGACAGGCTCCCCGAGCTCACAGTCAGTGCCGCGGAACGCCCTTCGGAGGAAGAATTGGCGGCCACCTTTATTATGAATACCAGTTTATAGTCCTTATAGACGCCGCTTTCAGAAACCGTTATCCAATCCGGCTGCCCTGAAACGGAAGGTCTTCCGGGAGAAGTAACGGTAAGTGAGAATTTTCCGCCTTTCTGGTCTGCGTCATAGTTCCCTGGGCTCAGGGTAATATTTGCCGGAGGCTGCGGCTCCTCAATATCGGGGTCCGGATTGTCCACCGTGCATGAAAACATGGCCAGAAGCACGGCCACTATGCTTAAATGCCTTTTCATATCTGGTACCCGGAGGGACGGTCAGGCCCCTCCGGATTGATTAAATTACGGTATGTGCACAAACGACAGTTTGTCAAACACCAGGTTCTTACCCTGCAGGATAAGGGCTGAACCCCACCATGCATGAGTTGTGATAGCAGTGAATGCATCGCCCGTTGCCACGAAGGAAACATAGCCTCTTTCCGCAGCATCAGGATCATTCTCGTTATTCCACTGGGTACCGTTAGGTGTTACGTAACTCATACCGTTCCAGTGACCGTCGAAGACCTGGATGGACCAGTCTGAAGGATCGTCAGGGGTGAAGTAGATGCGTACTTCGTCTCCTTCGGCGATGCCGGCGTTCACCCAGTCGTCCTCGCCGCCAAGTTCCTGATTGGCCGCGTAGTCTCCGGTATGGCCGGAAGGTCCGGTCCAGACAGTGGTTTCCTGAGGATAATAGTGCACATAACTCAGCTTGGTGAATATCATGTTCTTACCCTGGAGGATAAGGGCAGAGCCCCACCATGCATGAGTCGTGATTGCAGTGAACGCATCACCCCTGGCCCTGAACGAGACATAGCCTCTCTCAACTGCTTCAGGATCATTCTCGTTATTCCACTGGGCACCGTTAGGCGTTACATAACTCATACCGTTCCAGTGACCGTCGAATATCTGGATAGACCAATCATTGGGATCGTCAGGAGTGAAGTAAATACGGATTTCGTCACCTTCCTGAAGACCTGCGTTCACCCAGTCATCCTCGCCACCGAGTTCCTGATTGGCTGCGTAGTCTCCGGTATGGCCGGAAGGACCAGTCCAAACAGTAACCTCAATCTTGTCACCCGGGTCGATATTCATTGTGTAAGTAACTGCGCCATTGTCCGAAACCAGGGTGAGCTGGCTATCAGCCTTGGCATCGTCCGGTATCTGGAGGTAAAGAGTGGTACCGTTAAGGATATAAACCACATCCACTCCGTCAATCTGGACACCGGTCAGGTGATCGGCATTCTCAAGTTCAACGATGAACATATCTCCCTTCTTATACTGCTCTGCAGGGAAGTTTGCGATATAGGCACCTGCAGGCTTGTCAATAGCGAGCTCAATAGTCTCTACGTCAGAACCGTTCTTTAGGTTCAGGACAAGGACAGCGGTCTCCGCTGCAGTGGGGACGGCAACCGTAATTGCAGTTTCGGTTGCTTCCACAGCCACCTTGATACCACCGCCGAAGGTGACGGCTGCAACCAGGTCAAGGTCAGTACCCTCGACGGTGACGTCCGAACCTGCGGAAGCAGGATTGGCGCTGAAGCCGGTGACGGTGGGCTTTACAAGGGTGTAGGCAACTGTGACGTTGAGGCCGTTGGCCATCCACAGGGTGATGTCGCCTTCCTGGGCCTTCTCACCTACGGTAAGGGTAATCTTGCCGTCTGCAAGGGCGAACTCAGTGCCGGACGCATTGGGAAGGTCGATTCCGGTGACAAGGTCAAGGTCCGCACCGGTGATGGTGAGCTGTGCACCGTTCTTTACGGGAGCGGGAGCTGCCGCAAGGCCTGAAGGCTGTGCGGAAGTGATGGTACCTGCACTCACCTCGACGCCGGACTCCATTACCAGTGTAACGTTGCCGGTCTTGGCGCCGGCAGGCATTGCGAAGGTAATCTTGGAGGCTGTTGCGTTGAATGTCTCAGGGTCTGCACCCTCAAGGAGAACGCTCTTCACAAGGTCCAGACGGGTACCGTTGACGGTAACCTCCGCACCGGGCTTGTAAGTGCCGGCCACGGCCTTGCCATCGGCAGTCTTCACGGTAAATTCATTTTCAGGAGAAACCAGGTTCAGGGTTGCCAGGAGGCTCTTTCCTTCAGCGGAAGAAGCGTCAACCTTGGTCTCGTCAACCGTACCTAGGGCAACGACGCCGGTCTGGGCGGTAGCGGGAACCGCAACCTTTATCTCATAACGGGTGTGGGATGCAAACTTATCCTCGGAAACGACAACCTTGTTGTTGAATACGACCTCATGGATAAGGTTCAGGTAGTCGCCCTTGAAGGTGATTACCTCGCCGGGATAAGCGGCGGCAGGAGTAAGCTCGTCGATGGTGATGGGCTCAGAATACTCGAGCAGGGTTTTACCCACAATCTCGGTGCCGTCGGCAAGGACCAGCTTGGGATAACCCACGGCTGCGGTTTCTTTGGGAACGGTGACGCGGATCTCTGAGTGGGCGCCGGCGTTTATAACCTGGATGTCGGTAATCTGGTTATTCTCAGGGATAACTACGGTCTTTACCTGATCCAGGTTGGAGCCGATGAAGCGGAGGGTGCCGCCACGGACAACGGGCTGGGGACCATAGGCCTGAAGGACTACCGCCGTGCTGCTGTACTGGTCAGTGGAGAGTTCCTCCGTGGTGCAGGAAAGCGCCAGAAGGGAGACTGCGGCCAGAATTGAAGTCAGTTGAAATATCTTTTTCATAAGCCTTTTCATTATTTGTTAGGAACAGCGCGGATGTTGTCGATCTTGATCACGGGGTTGCACTCCGTGCCCTTGAGACCGCCGCTCCATACAAAGATGGTGAGAGACGTGAAGTCTGCAGCAGTGAGAGAGCCTGTGGCAACAGTACCATCCGCCCCATAGATGAAGTTGGCATAAGGGATGGTGACGGTTATCCACTGGTCGCCTGTATCGAAGGAACCTGTAGAGGCCCAGGGTGTGTACAGGCCGCGGGGAAGTACATTTCCGTTGAAGAAAGTGTTGTTGGCGCCCGCGAGGGTGTTGCCGTCAATGTCGGTTGCACCGGCTGCGCCGTCGGTAACCTTGTCAACACCGGCGCAGATAATCTGCATTGAACCGGCCATCCAGGGATTGGCGGAAGGGATGTAGAGCTCGAACTTGAAGCTCATGTTCTGCCAGTCGGAGAAGTCGACGAAGTCGGTCAGACGGGGGCTGTCAGCGTAGGTGACGGGATCGTCCCAGTCGCCGGGCCAGTACTCGAAGCTGAAGTGGCCGTCGTCCCAGGCACCGTCTTCCTTCATGGTGACATCAGTGCCGCCAAGGCGGAGGAAGTTGCCGGAAAGGGCGGTCTCATCGGTCTCGATGACCTGGGCATGCCAGCCGTGGTTGGCCGGATGTGGATCGGTGTCGAAGTTGAAGAGGCTTCCGCGGGGGTCGCACCACTGGAAGACGGATGTAACCTCGCCGTAGATGGTCTTAACCTTGAGGTTCTTGCCCACCACGGCGCCGGCGGGGACCTCGAAGTTGATGGCGCCCTTGGTGAAACTCTTGATGGAGCACTCCGCGTCGCCTATCCAGAGCTGGATGGGGACGTTGGGATCGTCCACGAAGTAGTCTCCGTACAGAGTTGCAAGCGAGCCCTTGGGAGTGAACTCGTTGGACATGGAGCTGATGGAGGGACCGGGAACCAGGACCTGGAAGTCCACCTTCACGGTGTCTGCATTCTTGTTGATGAGGTAAATATAGTTGGAAACCTCATTGGGAATCTCGTTGGGAACGTCTACAAGGATGGTATGGTCCGTGATGTAGCTGTTGTTCAGGACGGCCTGCTGGTCGTTGAACAGCATCTTGTAAACGCTGCGGAGATTGTCTCCTACCAGGCATATGCTGTTGCCCATGTAGGCGGAGGTGAGCAGGGAATCTGCTGCGGCCGCCTTTACGGGACGGATATAGTATACGGTGGGAACACCGTCGGTCAGCTTGAAACGGTCCGGTTCATCCTCACACGCAGTGAAGCTGACGGCTGCAACCAGTGCGGCTGCGGCCCAGATGCTTATTTTTGCAATGATGTTTTTCATTTCTTTGCGTTTTAAGGATTAGAACGTAATAGTGGAAAGGTCAAACTCCTTGGCCTCTGCACCCAGATTGGGGTTGTAAACCACATCCTCTGAAGGGAAAGGCAGGGCAGCGAGTTTGGACTTGATGGCGTCTGCGGAAGGAGTGAATTCCTCAGTGTTGTAATAAACACTCTCGGGGACGCTCCATACACCATTCTCGTAGTATGCCTTGTAAACGTCGTTGAGGCTGCCAAGGATGGCGTTGCGCTTCTGTGCCTGGATGTCAGCGACGGCAAAGTCGGGATTGTAGTAACCTACGCGGACGTAGTCGTACCAGCGGTCGCCTTCAAGTGCAAGCTCAAGATTGCGCTCCTTGAACACCTCTTCAAAGGTGATGGAGGTCTTGGCGCTCACTGCGCCGGGGATGGCACGGTTGCGTACTGCGTTGTAGCAGTCCAGTGCAAGCTGGTCGGTTGTGGAAGAACCGGGACCCTTGAGTTTGGCCTCGCAGTATACCAGATAGATATCGGCCAGACGGAGGATATGGGTGCTGAGACCATAGGCCATACGGCCTGCGGAAACACCAAGGGCTGCCATGTGGTCGTTGCCGTCTCCATAGAGGAACTTGACGCAGGCGGCGCCGGTGGGGCTGTTCATGCTCTTGTCGGAGGCATTGGTAGTACCGCTGGGGCCGTAATTGTCGTCATAGAAGAAACGGAGGTAGTCGAAGCCGCCGTTGGTGGTCCAGAAGTAGTCGTACTTGTCACCGGCAAGCATCATGGTAGCTTTGCGGCGGGTATCAACGTCGGAACGGGTGGCGGGATCCATGAGGGCGCTCACGCCAAACTGCTCCTGAAGTGCTACGGAAGGACCGTTCCACTGGCCCCATACGTCTCCGAACTCGTCGAAGCCGTTCATGCCAAGGTCGCTCTGGAAGGAGTTCTGGGCTGTCCACGGCTGTGCGGAAGCATCCCAGTGCCATGAAATGAGGCACTCGATGTTCTTGTTGTTCTGGAGGCGGAAGATGTCGGAGTAATTCTCAAGGAGCTCACGTCCGGAATTCTCAATCACATCCTTTGCATACTTTGCGGCTTCGTCAAGGTCGGCCTGATTCAGGGTTCCGCTGACACCGGCCTTCTGGAGGTAAACCTTTGCAAGAAGAGCCTCTGCGCTGTAGAAGTCGATGCGGCCGTCCTTGTTTGCCACCTTCTTGGGAAGGAGATTCATAGCCTCTTTCAGAAGCATGATGGTATAGTCATAGACGTTTTCCTTGGTAGCTTTGTAAACCTCGTTGTAGGTGCCGGTTGCAAGCTCTGCGGAAATGTCGTGGATGATGGGGACCTCGCCGAAGGAGCGTACCAGGAAGAAGTTTGCAAAAGCCTTCCAGGTAAGGGCCTCGCCCATGCACATGTTCTTTACGGCAGGGTCGATGTCCGACTTCTTGATACGGTTGTAAACCACGGAAGAGTGTGAGTTCACAGCCCAGAGGGAAGAGGACATGTCACGGAGCTCTTTATCGGAACCGTTCACGGTGAACTGGAGATAGGGGCTGTTGCCCATATAGTAGTTACCGGAGAAGCACTCGCCGACGCGGTAGAAACCGCGGATGAAGTCGTACCAGGGAGAGTTGTAAAGGTAGTTCACGCCCTGGATGCACTGGTTTTCGTCCTGGTAGAAGTTGGACTCGTTGTAACTGTCTTCGCTGGGGCGGTCAAGGAACTTTTCGCAGGAAGAGGCCGTGAAGGCTGCGATTACAGCAACAATAATATATTTAATAGTATTCTTCATAATCATATCCTCCTTAGAATGTTATGTTTACACCAAGGGAGTATGCGGTAGGAGAAGGATAACGGCCGTTATCCAGACCCATCACGTTAACGGAAGCGGTACTTGCACCGATTTCGGGATCATATCCGGAATACTTGGTGAAGGTGAGAAGGTTCTGGATATTCATCTGCACGCGGATGTTCTCCACTTTCATGTTCAGTTTCTGAAGTTTCTCCTTGGGAAGGGTGTATCCCAGGGTGATGTTCTTCACGCGGAGATAGGAACCGTCCTCGATGTAACGGTCGCTGAGGCGGCTGTTCTCATTGGGGTCACCGGTGGTTGCACGGGGCAGGGTTGCGCCGGGATTGGATATCTTCACGTTCTGGACATCTTCAAACCAGTTCCAGACTCCGCCGGTTCCGTCGTAGGTCTTTTCCGGATCGATTGCTTCCAGCTTGGTGCGGCCAAGGACTACGGAAGGCTGGTTGGCCCATGCACTCTTCATGTTGCCGGTACGCATGCTCAGGTAGTTGAGGACCTTGTTGCCGTATGAACCGTTGATGAAGATGCTGAGGTCGATATTCTTATATGTAAAGGTATTGGTCCAGCCGAATGTGAACTTGGGCATGGGGGAACCAATGTTGGTGCGGTCAGCCTCGGTAATCATGCCGTCGCCGTTGAGATCCTTGTACCTGATATCGCCAATCCAGGTGTTGCTGTACTGGCTCCAGCTGGCGGGATTTGTATCGATGACCTCTCCGTCGGCGGTCTTGACCATGGGCATTTTGCCCTGAACGGGGCCGCTCACCAGCTCTTCAAAGCTCTGGTAGATACCGTCAGTCACATAACCGTAGAAGCTGAACAGGGGATCTCCGATATTGGAGACGGAGACGATGTCGTTCCACTGTCCGTAACCTACGATAGCTGCGGAAGCGGTACCTGCAAGGGCCAGAAGCTTGTTGCGGTTGAAGGAAATCTGACCTTCGGAGGTCCAGTGGAAGTCTTTCTTGTCGATGGGGTGGGTGGTGAGGGTAATCTCCACACCGGTGTTCTGGATGGAACCATAGTTGCCCCAGGGAGCTGCCAGCGCGGAAGAACCATTACCGGAAGTACCCATGTAGGTGGGCATCTGCAGAGGCATAAGCATGTCGTTGGAACGCTTGTCGTACCAGTCTACAACCAGGTTGGCCTTGTTGTCGTAGAGGCTCAGGTCCAGACCTACGTTGAACTGCTCCTGCTTTTCCCACATGATGTCAAGGTTGGGGATGTTGCTCTGGCGGTAGCCTGTGCCAAGACCGGTTGCCACCTTGGTCATGCTTGCGCCCCACTTGTATCCGCCGATGGATGCGTTACCGGTCTGTCCCCATCCCAGACGGAGCTTACCGTCGGTGATGAAGCCCTTGGCGCCACGGAACAGAGGGCTGTTGGTGAACCTCCAGGCCAGTGCGAAGGAGTGGAACGGTGCCCATCTCTTGTTGGGGCCGAAGTTGGAGGAACCATCGTAACGGAATGTGTATGTACCGATGAGTTGGTTGTCCCAGTTCCAGGTTTCACGGGTGAAGAAGGAGGCCATTGCGGCGCTGCCGAAACCGAAACCGATGGTAGGAGTACCGGTGCCAAGGTAAGGGTTCACCACATCGTTGGAAGGAAGGGCGGTGTTGAATACCGACTCATAGTCCCAGCTGGATTCCCAAGCTTCCTGGCCCACCATGGCGGTGAAGCTGTTCTTGCCGAAGCTGCCGTTCCAGGTGAGGTAGTTCTTGAGCTGCCAGTACAGGGAATTGTTCTTCTGGACGCGGACCTCGTTGGCTGCCCTCTGGTATGAACCAAGACTTACGCTGGGGTTGAAGGTCTCCGCCTCCGAGTAGCTCACGTCATAACCAAGTTCCGCATGCCATACAAGGTCCTTGCGGAGGTTGATGTCGGAGAAGATGTTTCCTGCGAGTTTCTGTCTGGCCAGGAGAATCTGCTCCAGCATTGCCATGGCGACAGGGTTGATGATGGAGTAATTCTTCATGGAAAGGTTGTAGTAGTTGCCGTCCTGATCATATATAGGTGCGGAAGGCAGGGAGGTGAGGGAGTAGCCGATGATACCTTCGTCGGAGTCGGCCAGCTTCATGTTCTCGTCCGTGGAGGAGAAGGTGGCGCTGAGGCCTATCTTCCACCATTCCTTGAGCTTTGCGTCAAGGTTTGCACGTACGCTGAAGCGCTGGAACTCTGAACCGATGATGGTACCCTGCTGGTCCATCCAGGAGCCGGATACATAGTACTGGACCTTGTCCGTACCGCCCTGGGCACTGATCTGGTGCTGATGCTGAAGGGCCGTGCGGAAGATAGCGTCCTGCCAGTTGGTACCCTTGCCCAGGATGGAGGGATCGGAGTAGTATTCGTTCTCTCCTACCATGCCCACGGAAGCCAGGTCGTTGTAGTACTCTGCGAATTCGCGGAGGTTCAGGAGGTCGATCCTGCGGGTCTGGCGCTGGAGGGCAACCATGCCGTCGTAGGTGAACTTGGCGTCTCCGGACTTACCGCGCTTGGTGGTGATGAGGATAACGCCGTTTGCACCCTGGGCTCCGTAGATGGCCGTTGCGGATGCATCCTTCAGGATTTCCATCGATACGATATCGGAGGGGTTGATGGTGGACAGCGGGGATACCGTGGAAACGGCGCCGTTGCCGAGGGCGTCACCCAGACCGAAGTCCGCACCGGAGGAACCGCCGCCCTGCATGATGACACCGTCAATCACGTACAGAGGCTCTGCATTGGCGTTGATGGTGGCCTGACCGCGAACGCGGATGGAGGACGATGAACCAGGTGCACCGGAAGTCTGCACTGCCGTAACACCGGCGGCGCGGCCCTGGAGGGACTGGTCGATGTTGGTGATGATGGAGCCCTTGATGGCGTCTTCCTTCATGGAGACGGAAGCGCCGGCGAGGTCGCTCTTCTTCATGGTACCGTAACCCACGACGACAACCTCGTCAAGGAATTCGGCATCTTCGCTCAGTTTCACGTTGATGACAGACTGGCTGCCTACTGCGATCTCCTGAGTTGCATAACCGATGGAGGAGAACACCAGGGTTGCACCGCGTTTGACGGTGATGGTGTACTTTCCATCAAGGTCTGTGATGGCACCGTTGTTGGTGCCCTTCTCCACTACCGATGCTCCCACAACCGGGCCGATATCGTCCGTGACGGTACCGGAGACCTTGTTCTGGGCGAACAGGGCCGTGGTTGCAAGAAGCGCCAGCATGAAGGTCACAATTCTTTGTTTCATGCTACTGTTTTTTGGTTAATGATTATATGTTGTTGGTTAATCGTTTCATGTGTTTGGCAAAAGTACGCCTTTTTCGATGCGCCTGCCAACATTTAACAACCCATTAATGATACTTTTTTGACAAACCGCATCGAAACGCTTCGAAATGTTTTATTTCTATTGGTTTTCCCTAGACGAAAATCTTGTTTTTGGTAAACAGCGCCCGAAAGTCACGCGGGGTGTATCCGCGCCTGGCCTTGAAGGTACGGTTGAAATTGGAGAGGTTGTTGAAACCGCATGCGTAGCATATCTCGCTGATGGACGTGGAGGTGTCCGACAGCATCCTGGCGGCGCTGCCAACCCTTATGTCTATGATGTAGTCCATGGGGCCGCGGGCCGTGTGCTGCTTGAAAAAGCGGCTGAAGGCCGACGGTGTCATTGCCGCTATCTGTGCCAGGTCCTCGAGGTGTATTGCCTCGGGATAATGGGATGCTATGTATTCCTTTACCTTTAATATCCGGCGAATCTCGTTGGTCTCCTGCACCACGGCGAAAGCGCTGGAGGCCAGCGTGCGGGCGTCTTTGTCCAGGGAGAGTTCGTACAGTATCTTTATCATCTGAAGGAACTGTTCCATCCTTTCCTGGTTCTGCGAAAGCGTGTCCAGGATGGAATACACTTTCATTATTGCCTGCATGGAAAAGGTGAGGCCCATGCGTGCCCTCTCGAACATCTTGCGGATGGATGCAAACTGGTTGCGGCTCAGAAGGCTTGAGGGGAGAAGGTCGGCGGAGAACTGGACGGTTATTTCCCGGATGTCGGTATTTGTGCAGTTTCCCTGTTCCCAGGCGTGCTCCAGCCCGTTTCCGGCAATCAGGGTAAGTTCATAGCTGCCTATTTCTTCTATGCTGTCCCCCACCACGCGGCGCACTCCGCTTCCGCCCTCGATGAAATTCAGTTCATACTCGCTGTGTGAATGTATGGGCCATGTAAACTCGCTTTTATGCCGTTCCGCTATGAAAAAGCAGTCCTTTTCAGATATAGGCGGGATTTCGTGCAATATTTTTGTCATGATACGTTATTTGACATATTTATTTGCAAATATAGCCAAATCTTATACAAATCCTCCAATTTTTGATACTTTTTTAACATAGCCCCCGTTACGTTTTTGCCCGTTTTCGTGACCTGGCGTGACATACCAGTCATCCGCCGCCACGTTTTCCCGCGTTATCGTGGCCTGGCGTGACATGACCATCACCTGGGGCCACGTTTTCCCGCGTTATCGTGGCCTGGGGTGACGTGGAAGGGGGAAAGTGGTCAGCACGGAATTAACCATTCACATAAAACGGCATTTCAGGGCGTATAGTGTAAAAGGTTCGGTCAAAAAAACCGAACCTTTTACGTAATTTGCCCGGATAGGGCAAGATTTAGAACGTGTGGATTACGTTATACCCGCTCTCCCAGCTGACTTTTTTCTGTTTTGTTATTTTTATCACTATCTTTATGCTCATAATTGATAACAAAAAATGAAACGCATAGCCATTCTATTTGCCGCCATGATGGTGGCAGTGATGCCCGCTCAGGCGCGTAAAGCCAAGAAATTCACCCATCAGACAGTGGAGATTCCCTCCGTGGAACCGCAGGCCATAGTGATAGAGACCGATGCCAGCCAGCTGGTGCTGGCCGTAACGGCAGACCGCCAGCTGGTGCTGCGCCACTACGGCGCGCCGGTAAAGGACCCCGGGCAGTTTACCGGCCTGGAAACCGGCCGCGGAAGCGGCGCCCATGCCTACCAGGCAGCCGGCGGCACCTTCCTGGGCCAGGCCGCACTGCATGTGAAGTACGCGGACGGAAACCACAACACGGAGCTTCGCTACCTCTCGCACAGCGTAGCGGCAAAAGACGGCGTAACGTCTACGGAAATCGTCCTCAAAGACTACGTGACGGACCTCCAGGTAAAGCTGGTCTACGATGCATACCGCAGGGAAAACGTCATTCTCTCCCACTCGGAGATCGTGAACGGCGGGAAAAAGCCCGTGGAGCTGCTGGAAGCGGCGTCATCGTCCCTTACCCTGGAGGTCGATAAATACCTCCTCACCCACTTCCACGGGGGCTGGGCCTATGAGATGCAGACCTCCCGGGAACTCCTGGACTTTGGCAGCAAGGTAATCGAGAGCCGCCGCGGGACACAGACCACCCAGACGGAGAATCCCTCGTTCCTGGTTTCCCTGAACACCGGGGAATTCAGCGAGACATCCGGCGAGGTGGTTGCCGGCGCACTGGCCTGGAGCGGTAACTTCCGCCTCAGTTTCGAGAAGGACGAAACCGGCCTTGTGACCGTCCTTGGCGGCATTTCGCCGTTTGCATCGGCCTATCCCCTGAAGGCCGGAGAGGCTTTCGTGACACCCGATATGATCTGGACCTGGTCCGGCGAAGGCGCAGGCGGGGCATCCCGGAACCTTCACCGCTGGGCCCGCAAATACGGCATCTACAACGGCGGAACGGTGAACCCCACCCTCCTCAACAGCTGGGAAGGCGCATATTTCACCTTCACCACCCCAACCCTCACGGGCATGATTGACGATGCCGCCGCCATGGGCCTGGAGATGTTCGTCCTGGACGACGGCTGGTTCGGCACCAAGTATCCCAGGAACTCGGACCGCAGCTCCCTGGGCGACTGGGACCTCTGCACGGACAAGATTCCGGAAGGCATAGACTACCTGGCCTCCTACGCACATGGTAAAGGACTCAAGTTCGGCATCTGGATAGAGCCGGAGATGGTCTCGCAGGTGTCCGAGCTGGCGGAAAAGCATCCCGAATGGGTTGTCCAGAGCCCCGGCCGCGCACTTTACGAAGCCCGCTGGCAGTGGGTGCTGGACCTTGCAAACCCGGCCGTTCAGGACTTTGTGTTCGGGATCTTCGACCGCACAATGCAGCTTGCCCCGGGCATAGATTACATCAAGTGGGACTGCAACCGTCCGGTTTATTCTTTTGGCAGCCCTTATCTTGGAACCGAGCAGGACAGATTCTATGTAGAGTACGTCCAGGGCCTGTATTCCGTGATGCGCAGGATACGCGAGAAGTATCCCGACGTACTGGTGCAGTGCTGCTCTTCCGGCGGCTCGCGCCTTGACTACGGCGCCATGCGCTGGTGCAACGAGTTCTGGACATCGGACAACACGGATGCAATCTCCCGAAGCCGCATACAGTATGCCACGTCCATGATATATCCCGCATGCGCCATGGCTTCGCACGTTTCCGCCGTGCCCAACCATCAGAGCGGCAACGTGACGCCCCTCAAGATGCGTTTCGACATGGCTGCCGCCGGAAGGCTTGGCATGGAGCTCCAGCCAAAGAACCTTACGGCCGATGAGCGCGCCCTGGCAGACCGCTGCATAAAGTCCTACAAGGGCTTCAGGGACGTTGTGTTCACCGGAGACCTGTACCGGCTGTCTTCCCCTTACGACACAGACTACTACGCGTTTATGTATGTGTCGGAAGACAAGTCCAGAGCCGTGGTGTTCGAGTTCTGCCTTCGTTACCAGAACCGTGCTACGGGCGGGCATCTTCTGAAGCTTCAGGGCCTTGACCCTTCCCGCAAGTATCTTGTCACGGAACAGAACGTGGACAACTCCTGCTGGTGGGGAAACGGTGAGCGTTTCAGCGGAGATTTCCTCATGAACGGCGGATTCAACCCGGTTCTCAACGGGTCCAATGCCTCTGCCGTATTTGTGCTGGAAGCCCGCTAATAAGCCCCGCTCTGGCGGATTATTGCCAGCTGCTGGATTTTATACGTGCCGCCGGAAGAGGGAGAAGTGGCGTAGATGGTTACCTGGAAGAGCTCCCCTCCGGCATTGAGAACGCCGATGAGATACTTCTTGTTGGCTTCCGATGCCTTATGCGTCACCTCGAAGGAACGCGGCGTGTAGGCAGAAAAGAAGGTGCGCAGGATCTGGCGCGCCTGGTTGCGGGAACAATTTCTCTGGGACGATATGATGGTGACGTCCATATTGTCTGCAAACCAGCTGGAAAGGGACGCGGCGTCACCGGCCTTGAGATACTTGATTATGGAATTGAATACGGCGAAGTCTCCGTCCGGGGACGGGGCAAAGGACTGGACCACCGGGGTCTTCTGTACCTGAGCCATGGAGGGAACCGCAAGCAGCAGTGCTCCAAGCCATATTATGAGTTTAATCTTTTTCATCCAGGGCATCTTTCTTGCAAAATTCGAGCCGAATATTTACATTTGTGACGATGAACGTGAAACTTCTTACGGTGGGGAAAACGGACGTCCCCTGGGTAAAGGAAGGCCTGGACCTGTATGCCTCCCGGCTCAGGCATTATGTGCCTTTCACCGTAGAAGAGATACCGGAGCTTAAAAAAGTATCGGCCCTCAGCGAAGACCAGATAAAACAGAAGGAGGGAGAACTGATCCTTAGGCAGCTGACGCCGCAGGACACCGTAGTCCTTCTGGACGAGCACGGCCTCCAGATGCGCTCCGTGGAGTTTGCATCCTGGCTGGAAAAGCAGCTTGCCTCAGGAGCCCGTGGGCTTGTGTTCGTAATTGGCGGGGCCTATGGGTTTTCCCCGGAGGTATACGCCAGGGCATCGGCAAAACTGTCTCTCTCCAAAATGACTTTCTCCCACCAGATGGTGAGGGCGGTCTTTACGGAGCAGCTGTATCGCGCGTGCACTATATTAAAGGGAGAGCCCTATCATCATGAATAAGAAAAGGCTCATAAGGCAGTGGGTTGCCGTGGTGCTCCTGGGAGTTGCCGCGGCGCTGGTGGGTGCGTCCATGATTGCGTACACGCCGTCGGACAACGAGTCCTACGCCACCGCCCTGGGCAAAAGGGTGGAGCAGCGCCTCTCAAGCCTTGAAACCGCCATCCAGAAAGCCGCCGCCAGCGAAGACGGCACATGGCTCACCCTTCAGGACCTCCCGGCAGACATGGTGGTGTACCGCTATGTGGAAGACACCCTCCAGAGCTGGGCAAACCAGTTCCCCATAAGAAGTGACGATATCCGCTCCCGCGCCGTAGTCCGCCGCCTGGGCGAGTCCCGCGGAGACGCAGTCTCCCCCCTTGCCGACGTCCCGGAGAACTGGACCTTCGCCAATCATGGCCCCAAATGGTATCTGGAAAGGAGTTATACCATTGACAAGATCCGCATAATAGCCGGTCTTGAAATAGTAAACGAGCTCCGCGCAGGTTCCTTCAACGGCGTCAACCGGAACCTGAAACTTGACGACCGCTACTCCATAAAGCCCCTCTCCGCCAGTGTGGGCATTCCCGTAACGGTGGGCGGGGCGCCGATGTTCAAGCTGGTATCGGAAAAGATAGATGCCGTATCCGGAGGCCACAATTCCGCGCTGCAGCTCCTTGCCGTTGTACTGCTCATAGCCGGCATGATGGTGTGGCTGAGCGCCAGGCCATCGGCACTGTGGCTTACGCTGGTATCCGTTTTCCAGACGCTCCTTCTGGTCTGGATGTACTTCAGGGGGAAGAATGCCGGGGCGTCGGTCCAGTTATTCTCCCCGCTGGTGTATGCGGACGGCCCGGTGCTGTATTCCCTGGGCGCGGTGATTATCATAAACACCCTCATAGTGCTGCTGGTGCTGGATTTCTACATTGCCAGATGGACGCTCACAAAGGGAACCCGCCGTCAGGGATCCGCAACCGGAAGGGCCGTACTCCTGATCCTTGGGGGGCTCATTACCGCAGGAATAATCGCATATTTCCTCTATGCCTTCAGGAGCGTATCCGAGAACTCGGACATCTGCCTTGAACTATACAAGGTGTCCAGACTGACGCTGCACTCCGGGCTGGTCTATGTTTCCTTCATATCGCTGGCCCTGGCGGTTCCGCCCATGGTCCAGATGCTTTCCCCGCTGGTCCATTCCCTGTTCGGAATAAGGTACGATGTCTTCACCGTCAGGAGCAGGGCAGTCTACTCCGCCATGCTGGGAATCTATTTCGTGGCCCTTTCCGCGGCCATGGGTTTCCGCAAGGAGGAGCGCCGCGTGGAAGTATGGGCCAACCGCCTTGCCATGGACAGGGACGTGGCCCTGGAAATGCAGCTCCGCGCAGTAGAAGGGGCAATTGCCGAAGACCAGATGTTCGGGGCCCTGGCTGCAGTGGACGGCGGAGCGGAAATTATACGCGGACGCCTTGTGGGCAACTACATGGGGCGCATCTCCCAGGACTATGACATCTCCATCCTTCAGAGGGGAGCGAACCTGGCATCCCACCCCCTGTTCCAGGAAAGGATACGCTCAGGGGTTCGCCTGGCAGACAATTCGCACTTCTTCTACAAGGCGCTCGGGAACGGCCGCGTAGCATATACCGGCTTCTTTACCTGGTATGTGCAGGGCGCGGGGACATCGTCCGTACTTGTTGCCGTCGAGTCCAAGCACAACCGGGAAGACAGGGGCTATCTGAGGCTCCTGGGAATTTCGGAACCCGGACGCATAAGCATACCCAGGGTGTATTCATGGGCAAAATATGTTGACGGGCGCCTTTCCCAGTACAAGGGGGCATACGGCTTCCCTACCATTTGCACCGGGAAGTTCAGCACCATACAGGACGGCCACTTCTACCAGGAAGGATGGTGCCACTTCGTGCACAATGTGTCCGACGGTGAAGTGGTGGTGGTTTCCCGTCCGCGCACAAGCGTGCTGGATTACATCGTCGCAGGCTTCATGCTGGCCTTCGCCGCCTTCCTTCTCATGTCGGCCCTGTCCATCGGAAAACGCCGGAGCGGAAGCCCCAGGTACTACCAGAACAGGATTACGCTTGTGCTTTACACTTCCCTTTTCCTCACCCTGGTGGCCATGGCCGGATTCAGCATCTGGTTTGTCTACAGGCGCAATCTGGCAGAGATGGAAAGTGTCATGACTTCGCGCGTGAACACCCTTCAGAGCATGATGCAGGAGCGCCTTCGCATGGTAAACTCCGACGAGCGCCTCCGCACGGTCGGCGTCCGGAACGAGGTAGAGGGAGTGGGCAACAGCCTCCGCTGCGACATCACGCTGTTCGACATATCAGGCCGCATGGCCGTCAGTACCACTCCGGAGGTCTACGAGCGCATGGTCCTTGGCCAGAGACTGGACCAGACGGCGTTCTATAATATAGTTCACGTCAACAAGCGCTTCTATCTGCAGAAAGAAAAGGTAGGGAGGCGCAGCTTCTATGCCATGTACGCTCCTGTGTTCAACAGCAGTTCCAACATGATTGCCATCCTCTCCGCCCCGTTCACGGATACCTCCCAGGACTTTGAGGCAGAGGCGGTAAGGCATATCGCCACGGTTATTACCATTTTCCTCCTGCTGCTCATTGCGGCCAGGATCATCACCTACGAGGTCGTCAGCCGCATGTTCAAGCCCATCTCCCAGCTGAGCCGGAAGATGAAGGTTACCGATGTGGACAAACTCGAGACCCTTTCCTACGAGGGCGAGGACGAAATTACCCCTCTGGTAGAAGCCTACAACCGCATGGTCATGGACCTCAGGGAAAGCTCCAGCCGCCTTGCGCAGGCAGAACGTGACAAAGCCTGGACAGACATGGCCAGGCGCGTTGCACACGACCTCAAGAACCCTCTCACGCCCATCAAGCTGCAGCTCCAGATGCTCATGCGCATGAAGTCTTCCGGCAACCCTGCGTGGCAGGACCGTTTTGACGAGGTGGCCCAGACCGTCCTCTACCACGTAGACCTCCTGGCAGATTCCGCCGACCAGTTCTCCACCTTCGCCAAGATGTACGACCAAAAGCCGGAAAGAATCGACCTTGACGCCCTTGTTCGTCAGGAGGTAGACCTGTTCGACTCCAGGGACGATGTCAGGGTAGACTACTTCGGCCTTTCCGGAGCCATCGTCCAGGCCCCCCGTCCGCAGCTCACCCGCGTGGTGGTGAACCTCATCACCAACGCCATCCAGGCCGTGGAAGACAACGAAGGGGACAAGCATATTGTGGTAGCTGTCCGCAACTCCGCCGATGACGGATTCTACGATATAGTGGTAGAAGACAACGGTCCCGGCGTGTCGGAGCAGAACCAGAGCAAGATTTTCCAGCCCGATTTCACCACCAAGACAAGCGGCTCCGGCCTTGGCCTTGCCATCTGTCGCAGAATTGTGGAGCACTGTGGCGGCACCATCTCCTACAACCGTTCCTTCACCCTTGGCGGCGCCTCCTTCACCGTCAAATACCCCAAACCGGAATAGCCCGGGGTGCCCTGCTTGCCCTGCGCTGTCCTGCCGGTGCCGGGCTGGCCTCCTGCCGCCCTGCCACTCTGCCGCCCTGCCACCCTGCCGCCCCCGCCGGTGCCTGCCTCGGTCTCGCCGAACACGCTCGCGAGCATGTTCGGCCGTTTCCGCCCCCCTATCTGCTCTTGAGCCGCCTTTCCCACCCCGCCTCGCGAGCATTTTTCCCCTTTTTCCGCCCTTTTTGCTCTCGAGCGTGTTCGTTACAAAACAACAACGGCCCCGCCTTGTGAACGGAGCCGCTGTTTGCTTGGGGAAGAACGTTATTACTTAACCCTCTGGCCGTAGGAGCGGTCTGTGGTGTTTACAGTAATGATTTCTCCGGTCTCGATGAACAGGGGAACCATGATCTTTGCACCGGTCTCCAGAGTGACTTCCTTAAGGGCGGAAGTGGATGCGGTGTTACCCTTGACTGCAGGCTCGCTGTAGGTAACCTCAAGGGTTACATAGGTGGGGAGTTCGCATGTGAGGCAGCGCTCTTCGGGCTCTGTCATATACATCATCTCCACACGCTGGCCTTCTTTCATGAGGTCTGCGTTTTCAACCACATCGTGGGGAAGGGTAATCTGCTCGTAAGTTTCCTCGTGCATGAAGTTGAATGCTTCACCATCGTCATACAGGAACTGATAGGGACGGCGTTCTACGCTGATGGTGTCAAGCTTGACACCGGCGGTGAAGGTGTTTTCAAGGATACGGCCGTTTTCCAGGTTACGAAGTTTGGTCTTGACAAAAGCAGGGCCCTTGCCGGGTTTTACATGCTGGAAGTACACTACAACGCAGGGTTTGCCATTGAACATGATGTACATTCCGTTCTTCAGATCAGCAGTTGTTGCCATATAATCTATATTTGGTTAATTGTTTTCAGCCCACAAAAATAACCATTTGCTCCTTTTTTTGCAAATTTTGCTTTCCGAATTCGCACAATATCCGCATTTTAGCTCCAAATTGTGAAACGGATAACATATGCCGGACCGCATAGAAAAGCCGTTTTTGCACACTTTATCCGGGCAGATAGATGCATTATCCGTTTCATGTCAAAGGAATAATCAATGCCAGGGATATGTGTAGCGGCTTTTTTATCAAATAAGCGTTTCATTTTTCAGGTACACCGATAATTAGCATTATCTTGCCGTCGGAATCCATTGCACAGGGTGATGGAATTAACTTAAATACAACACATTATGCCAGGAAGAAATACTGCTTTTCTCACGCAGGAAAGATTTGACGAAATCCGTAACAACTACTCCCGCTTCAACGAACCTTGGCTTGAAGACGAGGTGGAAGAGCTTAAACAGCTTGCCGCTGACGGCGTTTCCAAAGACATCATGGCAATCCAGCTTCAAAGAACGCCCAATTCCGTCCAGTTGAAACTCAAATCGCTTGGTCTTTACGTACCCAGGCAAATGCCGCCAAGATGGACAGAGTTCGAGGACAAAGCCTTGGTGGAAATGTACAATGAGGGTGAATCCTTCGAGGAAATGGCAACCTGCCTTGGCCGGTCCGTGAACGGAGTAATAGGCCGTCTGGTACACCTGAGGGTAAAGATCTTCAACAAAGATGGACGATAGGGTGACGGGGTATTGGCATGTATACTCCGACGGCAAGCGTGCCGATATCCCTTTTGCGACAGATAAAGACAAGGTTTTTGCCATGAATTCCATCGTTATCTGTGCGCATCAGAACAATATGAACGTGGTTTGCAGCGAGGTGAATGACACACATCTTCATACCGTGGTAAAAGGAGAGAGTGTCGATGGTTTCCGCTCCGGGCTAAAGAGGCGCTTGACAACACGTGTAAACAGGGTTGGCGGCCCAGAGGCAGGAGAGATATTCATTGCCGCAGGGGAGATTCAGACCCGTGAAGAACTACTTGTCAAGATAGTATACACATTCAGAAACTGCCTGGACTGTTTCCGTGGTGCTCCCTGGGAGTACCGTTGGGGCGTTGGGAATCTGTACTTTGCAAGAAGGAAAGTGGAAGGAACGCCTTTAGGAAACTACTCTGCCAGAGAACGTTACCGCATACTTGAGTGTCGTCAGGACCTCCCGCTTCACTGGAGAATCGATGACGATGGCCTGATACTGCCATCAAGTTACATAGATGTGGACGAGGTAGAAAGACTCTTCGGTTCCGTGCGTGCTTTCCTGGCATTTCTTCATGTCAAGAAAGACGATGAACAACGTCTGAAGCAGAGTTTTGCAAGTAATTACATAGAACAGCGCAGCATTCAGGATATGAGGGAGCGCGCCAACAGGCAGGCTCATCAAAAGTATGGGATGGCCCTGAGGAATCTTCCTTTTGAAGCCAGAATAGTCATTGCTTCCAGTATGCTGAAATCGCGTACGGCAACGCGTTCCGAAAGCCTGGCTAAAGCGTTGTTCCTGAAAAAGGAAGACCTTGACCGCCTTTTATGACGAACACGCTCGAGAGCAAAAAGGGCGGAAAAAGGGGAAAAATGCTCGCGAGGCGGGGTGGGAAAGGCGGCTCAAGAGCAGATAGGGGCCGGAAACGGCCGAACATGCTCGCGAGCGTGTTCGGCGAGACCGAGGCAGGCACCGGCGGGGGCGGCAGGAAGGGGCCAGCCAGGGAGGGACCAGCCAGGGAGGGACCAGCGAGGGCTAGAGGCGGGAAATGGCGCGGGCAACCTGTTCGAGGAGCCACTTGGGGGTGGAGGTGGCGCCGCAGACGCCTACGGTGGAGAGGCCCGCGAACCACTGGGAAAGAATCTCCGAGGGACCGCCAACCAGATAGGTCCGGGGGTTGAAGCTGCGGCACAGGTCGCTGAGGACCTTGCCGTTGGAGGAAGCCTTGCCGGCAACGAAGACGATGACATCGTGGGACGATGCAAAGGACTCCAGCTGAGCGTGACGGGATGCCACCTGGGCACAGATGGTATTGTTTACCTTCACCTCCGCCCCGCTAGAGCGGAGCATTTCACAGATTTCCTCGTACTCCAGCGGGCTTTTTGTGGTCTGGGAAAATATCTCCACGGGCTGGGTTATGTCTATCCTGCCGCTTTCCAGGGCCTCCGTGAGCATGGCGGTGTCTTCAACCACCACGGCGTCACCGCCAACCTGGCCAAGAAGACCAAGGACCTCTGCGTGACCAACACGGCCAAAAATGATAACCGTACCGTTAAGCCCGCCGGTATGCAGCCGGGCATAGGCGTCACGAATCCTGGACTGCAGCTTGAGCACCACGGGACAGGTGCAGTCTATAACTTCCAGATTACGGGCTTGCGCCGCGGTATAGGTTGCCGGAGGCTCTCCGTGGGCGCGAATAAGGACGGATGACCCCTGGGGCACGTCGGCCACACTGCCCACTGTTTCAAGGCCACTTGCGGCAAGGCGTGAGAGCTCGGCCTCGTTATGGACTATTGCGCCAAGGGAATAAAGCTTTCCTCCCCCGTCCAGAAACTGCTCTGCACGGGATATGGCCCGGATAACTCCTCCGCAGAAACCGGAGCCGGGATCCGTCTCGACTTTTAGCATAGGATGCCGAACCGGCCCTGGATGAGGCCCTGGACCCAGACAAGCTCCTCGTGAAGATTCATGTCCGTATTGTCAAGCACGAAGGCATCGGGGGCCTGGGTGAGCGGCGAGACCTCGCGATGGGAGTCGATGTAGTCCCTCTCCCGGAGATTGGCAAGGACTTCCTCGAAGGTGGGGTTGTCCCCCTTGGCCAGCATCTCGTCCAGGCGGCGCTGGGCGCGGACCTTCTCATCGGCCGTCATGAATATCTTGAGCTCCGCGTTGGGGAACACGGTGGTGCCGATATCACGCCCGTCCATGATCACGCGGCCGCCGGCGCTGAAGGCGTGGAGCTTGTCGTCCACAAAACTGCGCACCCAGCCTATCGCACTTACCGGACTCACGTGGGACGATACCTCCAGGGTGCGGATTTCCTTCTCTATGCAGCGCTCCCCCAGGAAGAGCTTAGTGGCGCCGTCAATGCTCCGGAAATGAAGGTCCAGGGTATCTATCACCGCCTTGAGACCGGGCTCGTCAATGGCGCCGTCCCCGGCTATGAGACCGTTTTCCATGGCATACAGGGTAACGCCCCTGTACATTGCGCCGCTGTCCAGATAAAGGAAGCCGAAGGCTCCCGCGACCATTTTTGCGAAGGTACTTTTCCCCGTGGACGAGCAGCCGTCCACCGCTATGATAATATCAGGAATGTTCATGATACAAAAATAAATATTTTTTACGATATTTGCATAAATAAGCGCATTCCCATGAAAGTTCTTGTAATTGACGATGAACGTGCCATCCGTTACTCCATGAAAGAGATCCTGGAGATGGAAGGATACGAGGTAGAAACCGCCGAAAACGGCGAAGAGGGGCTCTCCAAGGCAGAGAAGGAAAAGTACGACGCCATATTCTGCGACATCAAGATGCCGGTCATGGACGGCACGGAGGTCCTGGTCAAGGCAGTGGAAGCTGGAATTGAAAGCCCCGTCATCATGGTATCGGGCCATGCCGATATCCAGACTGCTGTAGACTGCATAAAGAAGGGCGCCTTCGACTTCATCGAAAAGCCCCTGGACCTTAACCGCATACTCATCACCCTCAAGAACGCCACGGACAAGGCCAACCTTGTTTCCCAGACAAAAATCCTCAAGAAGAAAGTCTACGGCCAGCAGATGATAGGCGAGTCGGAAGGCATCAAACACGTAAGGGAAATCATAGACAAGGTGGCCCCTACCGATGCCGGAGTTCTTATAACCGGGCCCAACGGCTCCGGAAAGGAGCTCGTGGCACGCGCCCTGCACCAGCAGAGCCAGCGCTCCATGATGCCTTACGTGGAGGTCAACTGCGCGGCAATTCCGTCGGAACTCATCGAGAGCGAGCTGTTCGGCCACGAAAAAGGCTCTTTCACATCGGCCATCAAACAGCATAAGGGCAAGTTCGAGCAGGCCGACGGCGGCACCCTTTTCCTGGACGAGATAGGAGACATGTCACTGGCCGCCCAGGCAAAGGTCCTCCGCGTCCTCCAGGAAAGGAGAATCTCCCGGGTGGGCTCTGACAAGGACATCGTGGTAAACGTCAGGGTAATAGCCGCAACCAACAAGAACCTCCAGGAAGAAATAGCCAAGGGCAACTTCCGCGAAGACCTCTACCACAGGCTCAGCGTCATCGTCATCAAAGTCCCCACCCTTGACCAGAGGAAGGACGATATTCCCCTCCTGGTGGCCCATTTCCTGGACCAGATATGCTCAGAGAGCGCCATGCCGCGCAAGGAGTTCTCAAAAGAGGCCATCGACCTTCTGGTACAGAAGTCCTGGACCGGCAACATCCGCGAGCTCCGCAACGTTGTGGAGCGCCTGCTCATCCTGGGCGGGAATCCGGTAAGCGCACAGGACGTCAAGGACTATGTAATCTAAAGTGCCATGGCAAAGAAAGGCTGGAAAATACTAAGAAACGTCATTCTGGGGATACTGGCTTTCATCCTGGTTCTCCTGATTGCCCTGCAGATACTCCTGAGGCCTTCCGTACTCACCTCCCTGGTGAACAAGTACGCCCCGCAGTTCGTAGAGGGCAACATAGAGTTCAGCCAGATAAGGGCAAGGTTCATAAAAAGCTTCCCTTACGCCAGCATTGAAGCCACGGACTTCCAGATAACCTATCCTCACCAGAGGTACGCCAGATTCGACTCAGTCTACACCTCCAGTCACCGTTTCAGCCTTCTGAAGGCGGGTAACCAGAGGGACGTGGAAAACGGTACGGACACCCTGGCGTCGGCCCGGAGGCTCTATGCATCGCTCAATTACATGTCCCTTGTGGGCGGCACCATAGACGTTCACAAGGTAGAGCTCGAGAAGGCCCGCGTGTTCATCCACCTTTTCGACTCCACCGCCTCCAACCTGGACATCTTTCCTTCCGGGGAAAGCGAAGATACCACATCGTCCCCCATGCCGGACATCCGGCTCCACAGGATAAGCCTCAGCGACAAGCCCCTGGTGGTTTTCACCAATCCGGCCGATACCGTGCACCTTGCCTTCCGCGCAAAGCAGCTGGGCCTGGAGGGAAAGCTTCCTCTGCCAAACTTCTGGAAGGCCGATGCCACCCTTGAAGTAGACTCCCTCTTCGTGTCCGGGCGCCTTCCGGCCGATACCCTTGCCATAGGCCTCCACAACCTTGACCTGGACGTTGCAAGGCGCCGCGCAAAGCTGGACGCCAACGCCACGGCCCGCCTCAGGACCAACAGCTTCGGGAGGCTCCGCGTCCCCATCCACCTGGACGGAGACGTCACTTTCCCCAAGACTGACGAAGGTGAGTTCGCCGCAAACATCCACAGCCTCACGGCGGGCGTTTCCGCCCTTGAGCTCAAGGCAAAGGGAGACATCCTGAGCCACAGCGAGGGCCTGGACATGGACATAGACGCCGCCATAGAGGAATGCCCCCTGGGAGATCTCATCAAAGAGTTCCGGGACAACATTGACTTCCTCAAAAAGATAGACACTGACGCCATCATAAGCCTCACCGCCCATGCGGAGGGCACGTATTCCAAAGATGAGATGCCCGCCATCAGCGCCAGTCTCCTCATCCCCCAGTCCATGGTAGATATCCAGGGAGTGGGCAGGAAAGGCACCCTGGCCATTGATGCAGACGTGGTTACAGACAACCAGTCCCGAATGGACGCCTCCGTGCACAAACTGGTTGCAGACATTGCCGGAGCCAAGCTGAACATTACCGGAAACGGCTGGGACATCCTTGGCGAAGACCCTGAACTGGCCGTTGACGGCAAAATCCGCGCAAGGGTGGATTCCCTCACCAGGGCCTTCCTGGACGGCATCCACGGAGAGGGCATAATCAAAGGGGACATCCACGGAAAGGCAAAGCTTTCCCAGCTTAACCTCAAGGACATAGGCTATGCCAACATAGACTGCGACCTCACCGGAGACAACCTCCGCGTAGACATGCCCAAAGACTCCGTCCATGCCTACATCAAGAGCATCAGCATCAACGCGGCCACCGACGCCAACAAACGGGACAAGAACATCCGCCAGGGGGCCCGCATACTTGCCCTCAAAGCCGATATCGACACCCTCAACGTCACCTACGGGGCCGATGTCTTCGCCCGCGGCAGCAACCTCCGCGTAAGGGCCCAGAACTCGGCCGACATCCTCAAGGGCGGCAAGCAGCTCACCCCGCTGATGGGCATCCTGCAGGTAGACCGCCTGTCCCTGAAGGACCTTGACGGCATAGAGATGGCCCTCAAGGGCAACACGGAGCGCTTCCGCATAATTCCTCCCCAGAAGGGAGAGAAGAGCCCCACCATAAAGCTCACCTCGGACAGCGAGGCCATTGCCGCCATCATGGAAGGCAATTCCTTCGCGATGAAGAACCTGTCGGCCAACATATCGGCCCGCCAGCATGTATCCAACGAAAAGTCCAAGAAGGAGCGCAGAAACCACATCCTGGATTCCCTGCAGAGGGTATATCCCGGTACTCCGCGCGACTCCCTCTTCCGCAAGGCCCGCATGGAGCGCATGGCCCGCGAGCTCAAGGACGACTTCGCCAGTGCCGATGTAATGCTGTCGCTTTCAAAATCGTCCCAGCAGATGGCCCGCCAGTGGGACTTCAACGGCAGCCTGGGCCTGGACCTCGTGCGCGCATACATCAAGGACTTCCCGCTTAATCCGGAAGTTACGGACGTCAAGGGAGATTTCTCCAACGACAAGGTTGACCTCGAGAACATTACCGTCACCGCCGGGCAGTCGGATCTTTCGGCAAGCGCAAGCATAAGCGGCATCCGGAGGCTTCTCATAGGCCGCGGCAAGCCCTACATCAAGGCCGATGCCAATATCGTCAGCGACTACATCGACGCCAACGAGCTGCTACGCGCCTACGCCCAGTTCGCCCAGAGCCAGGTGTCCGACGAACCGGTTGACACCACCTCCGAGAGCATTGCCGGAACCAACCTCATCGTCCTTCCCTCCAACCTGGAGGCCAATGTGATGCTGGAAGGCCACGGCGTAAAGTACGACAGCCTCATGGTTAACTGGGTAGCTGCGGACATAGCCATGCGCGAGCGCACCGTCCAGATAACCAACGCCCTGGCGGCCTCCAACATGGGAGACCTGTACGTGGAAGGCTTCTACGCCACGCGCGCCAAGGACGATATCAAGGCCGGATTCGACCTCAACATCGTGGACATATCGGCAGAAAAAGTACTTACCCTGCTGCCTGACGTGAAGAAGGAGATGCCAATCATGAACTCCTTCTCCGGAGACCTGGACATGGAGGTCGCCGCCACCACGGAGATAGACACCACCATGAACCTCATCCTTCCCACCGTGGACGGAATCATGCGTTTCACCGGCTCCAAGCTTACCCTCAAGGACAGCAAGGAGTTCACAAAGATTGCAAAGCTGCTGCTGTTCAAGGATAACACGAAGGCCGTTATAGACAACATGTCCGTAGCCGGCATGGTTCGCGACAACACCGCGGAAGTGTTCCCGTTCGTGCTTGACGTAGACAGATATCTGCTGGCCGCAAGCGGCGTGCAGAACCTTGACGAGAGCTTCAAGTACCATATCTCAGTAATACGCTCCCCGCTCATCGTGAAATTCGGCCTCAACGCATGGGGCACCGACTTCGACCACATAAAGTACGGTCTTGGCAAGCCGCTGTATACCAGCCCCAACGTGCCCATGTTCACCAAGCAGCTGGATACCGTCCAGTACAATCTTGTGGCGGCAATCCACAACGTGTTTGAACTGGGCGTGGAGAAGGCAATGGCGGAGAACACCGGCCAGACCATCATCCAGGACAGCAAGGCACGCGCCGGCTTTGACATCCAGATAGACACTGTGGCCATGGACGACATCATTATGGCAGAGGTTGAAAGGATGGAAGGCATGACGGGCGACGTGGCAGAGCGCGTTGCCGCCCGCCGCGAGGCCCTGAGGCAGGAGGTGCTTAACCTGGAGGAAAAGTACTCAGCCCCTGCACCAGCAGAGTTGGAAAAGAAAGACGATGAATAGCCAGGAATACATTGAAGTGTCTGTCCGCATCGCCCCATTCAGCGAGGAGATGGCGGAGGTCCTGATGGCGGAGCTTTCGGAGCTCCCCTACGATTCCTTCGTCACGGAAGAGCCTTTCCTGAAGTGTTACATCCAGCGGGAAGAATATCGGCCACAGGACTTGAAGGTGGTCCTGAGCGGATACGACTGCGTTGCCGGATTCAATGCCGTGATGGTTGAAGGCAAAAACTGGAACCGCAACTGGGAGCTGTCTTTCCAGCCCATAGTGGTAGACGGCGTGGTCACGGTAAAAGCTCCGTTCAACAAGGACGTCCCCCGCACCAGGTACAACATCTGGATAGATCCCAATATGGCCTTCGGCACGGGTTATCACCATACTACTTATATGATGATGCAGCGCATGCTGGCGCTTCCCATGCGCGACGCATACGTGTGCGACATGGGGTGCGGAACTGCCATCCTGGGCATCCTGGCCGCCAAGATGGGTGCTCGGAAGGTTTTTGCCGTGGACATCGACGCAGTGGCCGCACACTCCGCCTGGGGCAACTGCCGATGGAACAAGGTAGGAACGCGCGTGGAAACCGCCTGCGGCGACGCCTCTCTCATGCAGATGGGAACCTACGATGTGATTCTTGCAAACATCCACAGGAACATAATCCTGGAGGACCTGCCAACTTACGCAAGGTCCCTTCGCCGCGGCGGAAGGCTTCTGGTGAGCGGGTTCTACGATGAGGATGTAAATGCCGTAGTAAGCGTAGCAGAAGCCAATGGCCTGACTCTGTGCGGAAAATCTTCCCGTGAGGGCTGGGCTTGTATTGAATTCGGAAAATGAGCATAGGACGTCATGCAGGGAATCTTTCTGCACCCACCGTTGTGAGTGCGGAGACAATGCTTAGGGCCATCAAGGGGTGCGGAATCGTTCCGTTTTTTGAGAACTCCATTCCCGGGTATTCCATAGAGGAGATGACAGATCCGGTTTACTGGTTTGACGGGGAGGCCGGCGTCCTTGGCCCATGGGACTGGAAGATAGACTGCCTGCAGAGCGGGGATATCTTCTACGGAAAGTTCCTTTGCGGCGGCAAGGCGGCGTTTTCAACGCCTTCCTGGTACAAGGAGCTTCGCAATTACAGGCAATCGCTGGGAAAATACGCCCTTGAAAGCGGCCCACAGACGCTTGTGATGGATTATATCAAGGAGAACGGGAGCATTACAATCAAGGAGGTCCGAAGCCTTCTTGGCGTGAAAAAGAGTGCCGCCGACGCCCTGATGACACGCCTTCAGATGCAGTGCAGGGTGGTTATCGGAGACCTTGTGCGCGTGTACCGCGGCCCGGAGCTCAAGTACTCCGGCTGGCAGGTGGCGTCCTTCTGCCGGCCGGAAGACCTGCTATTTGACGCACCACTCCCCTTCGCCAAGCCTACCGCGGAGAGCACACACCACAGCCCTTCAGAGTCCTACGAACTGCTTTCCAATCATATTGCAGAGTTCACGGGCGAAACTTCTCCCCGCCTCATTGCTAAGATTCTCGGATAATTTTTATATCTTTGCACTCCAATCCTGCGGGCGTGTTGGAATTGGTAGACAACCCAGACTTAGGATCTGGTGCCGCAAGGCGTATGGGTTCGAGTCCCTTCGCCCGCACGAAATTACGCCCAGCCTTTCTTTGGCTGGGCTTTTCCGTGTACTAGGTGTCACACTTATAATTACACCTGACACAGAAGCGGCATAAGATGTCGGAGAAAAATCGTATATTTACCCAAACGAATTGTTTAGATGCTTATGCGAAAAGTATTGTTTTCTCTTATTGCCCTCATACTCTCAACATCTGTATCTTTTGCTCAGTATGCCAATCCCGGATACGGTGACGTGACAAAGACAACGGAGTATAAGATTGCCAATACCGCCTACTATGGTGGACTTGTTGTTGCTGGTGTTGGAACTGCCGCTTGGCTTGTCGGCAACGTCATTTGTACAATCGAATTGAACAAGTACACCAATAGTCATACTACTTCAGGGACTGTCGAAGAGATTTATAGCTTGAACCAAGAAGCCAAGCAGCAACCCGAATACAAAAAAGGTGAAGCCCTTGAAATTGGTGGCTATGTCAGCATGCTTGCAGGAGCCGGTATTGCCCTGCTCGGGCGTCACAAAGTCAAGAAATTGAAAAACGCTGCAGGACAAACAGCCGCAGTTCTTGATTACGGGCTTGCCGACAACGGTATTGTCCTTGCTCTGAATTTTTAACATTACTTAACCGGTTTCGGCATCTACAACTGAGTTCTGAATAGGTACCGCACCGGCCTGGCTTCCCACCAGGCATTTTTCCGGGTAGGGTTTATCAAGCAGCTAAGTTATTCAATGCAATTCATCGTGATTGAACTTAGGCCAGCGGCCGCCGCCATTCATTAAGAGTGCCTGATCCTCAATCTTAATCTTGACTGTTTCCTTGCCTTGGGTAACTGTCAGGAAATCCCCATCTTTCTCATAGAAATAAATGGTAGGATTGCCGTAGAAGGACATGTTCCCGGCAGCCTTGACTTTCTTCAAAGAGTATATACGGTCCCTACCTTTGGTTATCTCGGAACCGTCTTTGGCAAGTACTGCTGATTCATAATAATTAAGTTGATTCTTATCCACAATATGGATAAAATCCACGTATATAGGATCGCTGTGTGATGAAAGCTCCCATAATCCGGTTTCAGGGTCATAGTAGCTTCCGCCCTCACCATAACCAGGGGCAAAGATACCGCCAGAAGTAAAGATGTACGATTTTCCTTCTTCTGACAATTCCATAGAGTCGAAATAAGAGGCAGTATAAAGATCCTCTGCGTACCAGGAGTCCTTAAAACCGCCTTCCTTGCTGCAGCCGGCAAGAAGTGCCGCAATGATTACTGATGGGATAAGTAAGTGCCTGATTTTCATATTACTGTTTTTGCAAATATAAACATTAATTTAGTATTTTTTTCCATGGTAGACAAAAAAAAGTATCTTCGCAGAAAAAAACAGTGATTCGGCATGATTGTTAAATGCCACTAAGTCCTCAAAAATGGTTCGATAATTGTCCCGTTGCCCGCACAAGAAGGGGCTTCAAGTGCACCTGGGGGTCCTAATCATGGACCGGTAGGTGCGTTTAGGGCCGTTTTTGCACCTAGGGGTACAGTGCTTGGACCTGCAGGTTCACTTCCTGGCCGTCCTTGGTTGTGTGGCGGCAAATGACTATATTCGCGCAGAAAAGGATAAGAATATGTACAAATTCAAGGAAGTTAAAGAGAATACGTTTGTCCTTAGTCTGGACAACCATGTGGAGGTGGCGCAGGCGCTGGCCGCATTCTGTGAGGAAAAGGGCATCCTGGCGGGTGTCGTTAGCGGGCTGGGAGCCATTTCGGAGGCCACTTTCCGCTTTCTGGACCCTGCCACAAAACAATATGTGGACAAGACCTTCAGCGAGCAGATGGAGGTAACTAACCTCACCGGGAACATCTCCCAGAAAGACGGCAAGGTGTACCTTCATCTTCACATCACCGCCTCCCGCAGGGATTACAGCTGCGTTGGCGGGCATCTTCTCTCCGCCAGAATTAACGGCGCATGCGAACTTCTTGTGGAGTCCTTCCCCAACCAGTACGTAGGTCGTGTACAGGATACGGAAACAGGCCTTAACCTCTACCAGTTTTAATCTGAAATGAGCATCAGGCTGCGGAATTCATTTATATCCTGCTGGGTAACTCCGATTGACAGGAAGTAGGCTTCCACGTGGTCACGGAAATTGCCGCTGCGGTAGAGTTTACGGTAACGGACGGTTCTGCCGTCGTAGGTTGTCCAGCCTCCAAGGTCACGGCCGTTACGCACCTTCTTCGTGAAATAAATCTGATGCAGATGACCTTTGGTGTAGAACGTATCCCTTGCCACCTCCTTGCCGTCAGAAGCGTTTACATTAGCATGCAAGCAAAAGGGAAAGGAAAATGATTGATGTGGCAAGCTTTGTGTTCATGTTTACAAATATCGCAACTAATTTTAAAAAATGCTATATTTGTAATGATGAAAGTACTGAGAACTATACTTGCAGCGGCAATGCTCATTCTGCCGCTTTCCCTTGGAGCCCAGACCAAGGCGGAAACATCCCTTTACAACAAAACCATGGCAAAGCCTTCCGTGAAGGCTGCGGACAAGTTCCTGAAGAAATTCCCGCAGTCTGTATATGCACAGGAGGTCCTGGACCTTAAAGAAGGCATCCTCAACGATGCCTTTGCCAAAGACAACGTGAGTACTATCTCCAAGACAGATGCCCTTGGAGCGGCCGGCGGCACCCTTGACGCCGTGGGCTGGAAAAAGGACAGGAAAGAGCACGTGCTGGCTCTTGGAAAGGACCTTGAACTCCGCATCCTCTCCCCCGACGGCGCTCTGGAAGGCACCCGTCAGATACCCGTTTATACAATGGAAGAGACGCCAGGAGTGCTCCGGCTGGTCATCCCCATGGAAGTAATCTCCCCCGTTGGCGCAAGGCGCAACTACGTGCACTTTGCATACCGCAACGGAGAGACTGAATACGTGGAGGTCCTTTACCTCCCGGAAGAGGACATCCTGCATCAGGCAATGTTTTACGGCACTCCCGTCAAGGACGGCGGCATCGAGGGCCAGAGCCCGGAAATGATAGAAGGCCTCACCCTCACCCCGGAGGTCCTCTGGCTGGTTTCCCGCCTCAGGGAAAACCCTTCCCTGGTCCAGATTTCCAAGGCCGATATCCTCACGGACGAGTCCATCCGCTGGTGGCTCTCAAAGAACCCCAAGGCCCAGACAAGCGCTTCCAAGGTAAGCTTCGGCCTCCTGGATCCGGAATCGTCCATGGTGGCGGCATTCAAGAAAGCCTCCAAAGAGAGGGGCAAGAGCTACAGCACTGCCCTCTTTGACATAAGGGGCTATACCGTAATCTGCGCTTCAAAGGGCGGAGAATACTCCCTCCTCTGGGCGGAACCAGTCTGCCGCAACCGCAAGACGGACAAATACATCCGCAGCATTTACTTCGAGAGCGACGGCACCACGCTGGACCTTATGTACTACAAGGGAAGCAAGACTTTCAAGAAAAAGATTTCCCTTGCATCACAGAGCCTCAGACATTTCAACTAATTACAACAATATGAGCCAACTTCACGTTATCAACCATCCCATGATTCAGCACAAGCTCACAATCATGAGGAAAAAGGAAACCGGATCCAAGGATTTCCGCCAACTGCTTAACGAAATATCTCTTCTGATGGGATATGAAGTCCTCAGGGACCTTCCCCTGGAGGATATCCAGATTGAAACCCCCATCTGCAAGATGACCGGAAAGGAGATAGCCGGACGCAAACTGGCCATAGTGCCCATCCTCAGGGCCGGTCTTGGCATGGTGGACGGCCTTCACACCCTGGTTCCAGTGGCAAAAGTTGGCCATATAGGCCTTTACCGCAACGAGGAAACGCACAAGCCCGTTGTCTACTACTGCAAGCTCCCGGAAGACATCCAGAAGCGCCTGGTAATCCTCACGGACCCCATGCTTGCAACCGGCGGCAGCGCCTGCGACGCCATCTGCATGCTTAAGGAAAAAGGCTGCAACAACATCCGCCTAATGTGCCTTGTGGGAGTGCCTGAGGGCATAAACAAAGTCCAGGCGGAACACCCGGACGTTGACATCTACGTGGCCGCAGTGGACGACCACCTGAACTCCGATGCCTACATCGTCCCCGGCCTTGGAGATGCCGGAGACCGCATTTTCGGCACCAAGTAACTAGTCCTGGAAACTTTCCAGACGAACGTTTTCAAGCGTCACCCCAGGGGTGGCGCTTATTTGTGTGGGCGAAGAGTACCAGAAGAATACGGAATCCGATATCTTTATGCCGTGGATGGACTCTTCAGAGCCGTCGGCCTTTATGGCAACGGCGCAGCCCCGGCAGATGACGCGGGTAATCTCTACGTCCGTGAATTCAGGTACAAAGTTCTGCGTTTTGGCCGCCTGGTTGTTCTCATAGCCTGCCGGGCGGTCTGCATAGTCTGTCTGGAAGACGATGGCCTGGTCCTTTATGTCCGTCATCTGGATGTCGTGGATGCGGATGTTGGAGGTCCTGCCGCCACGCTCCGGTGCGCTCTTGAAGCGGAGGCCGGTGTCAGTGCCACAGAAGGTGTTGTGACGGACGGTGATGTTCTCCATTCCTCCGGAAAACTCGGACCCTATCACAAAGCCGCCGTGGGCATGGAAGACGGTATTGTATTCTATGACGATGTCCTTGCAGGGGCCGTCCTTGAGGGCCTTTTCCCCGGCACCGGCCTTGAGGCAGATGCCATCGTCCCCGACGTCAACCGTGCAGTGGGCGATGAGGGCCCTCTGGCACTGCATGAGGTCTATGCCGTCGCCGTTCTGGGCGTTCCAGGGGCATCGGACCGTGACCCCGTCTATGGTGATGTCCTTGCAGCGCTGGGGTACCAGGTGGAACTTGGGAGAGTTCTGGAGGGTAACGCCGGTGACGGAGATTCTCTCGCAGTCCGTGAAGCGCACAAGGTGCGTGCGCAGCTTCTCCTGGGCTTTGGGATCGGCCACAATGTCCGGCAGATGCTTGAGGCCGGAGGCGTACCAGAGGCTGCCGTCCCCGGATACCGTGCCGCCCATCTTCAGGAATTCCTTCCACTCCGCGTCGCTTACCTTGCTCCTTTTCACAGGCCTCCACCAGGCTCCGTTGCCGTCGATTATGCCCTCTCCGGAGATGCTCACATCGTGCCTTTTGGAGGCCGATATTCCCGGCTTCACGGACTTGCCGTCGTAGAAGTCCCGCTTGTCCGGGCTCATGAGGATAACAGCTCCCCTCTCCAGATGCAGGTCCATGCAGTCCTTGAGGACGATGGGACCGGTGAGGAAAATGCCCTCCGGCACGTTCAGGTGTCCGCCGCCCTTCTTCTCAAGGGCCGATACCGCCTTCCGGAAGGCCTCTGTATTGAGAGTGATTCCGTCCGGAACGGCACCGTAGTCAAGGATGGAAACGCTTGCCGCAGGAATATTTACCTTTGCCGGCGCCTGCGCGCCAAGGGTCTGGAATGCCGCAATAAGGGCAAAAAGGAGCATAATTATTTTCATACCCTGCAAATATGGGGATTTTTCCCGTAAAAAGAAAACCGGCCCGCGCCTTTAAGGGCCGGGCCGGTTCAAATATGTGCTATATCTTAGATGAAGATATACTTGCAGATGAAGATTGCGGCAAGCACCCACATGGTGATGGAGATCTTCTTGAACTGTCCGCTGAGGGCGTGGCAGAGAACATAGGAGATGACACCGAGGAGGATACCGTCAGAGATGCTATATGCAAGGGGCATCATGATGATGGTGACGAAGGCGGGGATTGCCTTGCTGTAGTCGTCCCAGTGGATGGTCTTCACGGAAGGCATCATGAGCACGCCCACGATGATGAGGGCGGGTGCGGTAGCTGCGCTGGGGATGGCCAGGAAGATGGGGCTGAAGAACAGGGCCAGGATGAAGAAGACAGCCGTCGAGAAGGCTGTGAGACCGGTACGGCCGCCTTCACCCACGCCGGATGCGCTCTCCACATAAGTTGTGGTGGTGGAGGTGCCGAAGCATGCGCCTGCTACGGTTGCGATGGAATCGGCCAGGAACATCTTCTCCAGGCCGGGGATTTCCTCGTTGCCCTTGTTGATGATACCTGCGCTCTGATGGACGCCGATGATGGTGCCCATGGTGTCGAACATATCGATGAACAGGAAGGTGAACACCACTGCCAGCATATCCCAGGAGAGGATGCTGCTCCACTCGAACTTGCAGAAGATGGGCTCGATGCTGGCCGGGAGGGACACAACTCCGCTGAACTTGGTGATGGCCTCACCGGTTGCGGGATCCTTCATGAAGAGGCCGATGACAGAGGTGGCAAGGATACCGAGGAGCATTCCGCCACGCACCTTAGCCATGACAAGGCCGGCGGTGATGAAAAGGCCGATGATGCCAAGGAGAGCGGGACCGCTGGTGATGTTGCCAAGGCCTACCAGGGTGGCGTCGTTATTGACGATGATACCGGCATTCTGCAGGCCGATGAAGGCGATGAAAAGGCCGATACCTGCGCCGATAGCCTTCTTGAGAGTGCCGGGGATAGCATTCAGGAGCCAGCTGCGGACCTTGGTGATGGTGAGGATGATGAAAATGAGACCCTCAAGGAAAACGGCGGTAAGGGCAAACTGCCAGCTGTGACCCATGCCAAGGCATACGGTGAACACGAAGAAGGCGTTGAGGCCCATGCCGGGGGCAAGGCCGAAAGGCTTCTTTGCGAACAGGGCCATTACCAGGGTACCAACGATGGCTGCCAGTGCGGTTGCAGTGAACACTGCTCCGCCGGGCATGTCAAGGGCGCTGAAGATTCCAGGGTTCACGGCCAGGATATAGGCCATGGTGAGGAAGGTGGTGAGACCGGCAAGGATCTCTGTACGCACGCTGTGCTTCGAGCTGTCAAAGCCGAAGAGTTTCTCAAATGCGGGCTTCATGGTCTAATCCTCCTTTAGAAGATCCACTTGGTGCCGATGCAGGGATTGCACATGAATCCGTGGTTGCCTGCGAAGTTGAGGGAGAGCTCCACCTCGCCGCCCACGTGGAGATTGTCAACGCCGATGAGTTTACCCAAGTTGTACCAGATCTGGGGCTCGGAGAGGATGGTGAGCTTGGTCTCGTAAGGGTTGAGGATATCGTCAGGATTTGCGAACTGGTTGTCAAGTCCCCAGATGTCGATGAAGCCGCTGAAGCGGAGACCTTCCACGCCGAAGATGTCCTGCATGCCCCATACGCCCGTAAACTTCAGGGGAACTGAAGCGGAGCCGTAGCCGATGTGGTGGTCATACATCAAAGCAACATTGTAGATGTTCTTGAAGTCGTCGGAGTGCAGGAAGTAGTTGACACCTACGCATGCGACACCGGCGCCCCAGGTTGCACCGTCATACTCCACATGGAGGCTGAGGTCGGCAAGGGGGGAATCCTTCCAGAAATTCAGGTTACGCTCGATCTCGAAATAGCTGCCGTTGATGGCGGTACCGGCACCTGTGTTCTTGCGGTCTGCCTGGGTAGCATAGTAATGATCGATGAAGAAGAAAGTGTCTCCCCAGTTGTCGGCATAGAAGCCCTCCAGGGTGGTGGTAGCGTATCCACGGCCAAAGTCGTAGAACATCTGAAGGTTGGTCTGAGCGGAGGCTGCCTGCGCCAGTGCAAGTACGGCCACTGCTGTTGCGATGATGTTTTTTTTCATAAAGCGTAGTTTATGGTTAAATATTTAAAAGGTTCACCCGGCCACGGCGCCGGGTGTTTTTTTACTTTCTGAGCGAAGGGTTGATCTCAAAGTCCACGGCCTTGTCCCCCTCCGGATTGGCCCCGAACTCGTAGTCCTTTCCCGGGAGTATGGCATTGAGGATTACCCCCACAAGGGCTGCAACGGCAAGGCCGCTGAGCTTGGTGAAGCCAAGGTCGATGGCGTCTCCCGCACCGTACTTGATGCCTATTGCAAGCACCAGGATGAGGGCGGCGATGATGACGTTGCGGCTCTTGGTGAAGTCTACATGGTTCTCCACTATGTTACGTACACCCACAGCGGAAATCATACCGTAAAGCACCAGAGAGACGCCTCCGATGGTGGCCACCGGCATGCAGCTTATGAGTGCGCTGAACTTGGGGCAGAAACTGAGGATGATGGCTATCACGGCAGCTATGCGGATTACCCTGGGATCGTACACCTTGGTGATGTTGAGGACGCCGGTGTTCTCTCCGTAAGTGGTGTTTGCAGGGGCGCCGAACAGGGAGGCCAGCATGGTGGCAAGGCCGTCGCCCATGAGGGTGCGGTGCAGGCCCGGGTCTTCCAGATAGTTGATTCCGGTGGTGGAGGAAATGGCGCACATGTCACCGATATGCTCCATCATGGTAGCCAGCGAGATGGGGACGATGGCGATGATGGCGGAGATTATGAGGCTCCAGCTGGGATTGACAAATACGTGGAAGGCGGTGTTGTTCCAGTGGAACGGAACGCCCAGCCAGGCGGCTTCCTTGACGGGAGTGAAATCACACAGACCAAAACAGGCGGCAACGATGTAAGATCCCAGCACGCCCAGCAGGATGGGGATAATCTTGATCATCTTCCTGCCCCAGATGTTGCAGACGATGATGATTGCAATTGCCAGAAGGGCAATCCACCAGTTGCTGTTGCAGTTCTGGATGGCGGAGCCGGACAGAGTGAGGCCGATGGCGATGATGATGGGGCCCGTTACGATGGGCGGGAAGAAACGCATCACCTTCTTGGCTCCGAAAGCAGCGAACAGGCCTGCCAGGATAAAATAAATTATGCCTGCCGAGAAAACTCCGATGCAGGCATATGGCAGTGATTCAGCAGCGCTGAGACCTTGCTGCTCTCCCATGGCGACGACGGCCGCGTAGCCGCCCAGGAAGGCAAACGACGACCCCAGGAAAGCGGGGACGCGGAACTTGGTACAGAGGTGGAAAATCAGGGTGCCAAGACCTGCGAAGAGCAGTGTGGCGGACATTGAAAGACCCGTGATGACCGGGACCAGGACGGTGGCTCCGAACATGGCGAACATGTGCTGGAAGCCGAGGGTAAGCATCTTGCCCGTTCCAAGAGCGCGGGCGTCATAGATGGCTTGCTGCTGTTTTGTCATGATATAATAGGTTTGTAAGTGTATCCAATCCCTTCAGTCCTATTATGACCATACAAAGTTAATAATAAAAAATTTTATTAACAACCCTCCCGCCACCTTTCTTCCACAAAGTTTTCAACATTCTCTTCCGCTATGTTTCGGAAAAATTGCTTCACCAGCGTAAAACCAGCCGCATATAGCCACGGCCTCTGGTGTCTGCTCCCGACTCTGTTGCCTGTTCCAGGCTCTCCTGCCTGCTCACGGTCCGCTGTAGCAGACCTTGCATGCTGCTTTGCGCAAACAGCAGATAATCAACATGTTACAAAACAAGACATGGAAGGTGTCCTAGACAAGTATGGAGTGGCAGCTATTTAAGTAGAAGCGTTGCCGTCTTGAGCCCTTTGGACTTGGCGGTGACGGTAATCTGGCCGGGACCTGTGCGACGGACAATGGCCGATGCCTTGCCGTGGAAGGCGGGAAGGGCGGTACTGTAGAACGGAACGTGTGAAGTGGGGTCACCTGCATCTGTGGCAACAATCTCACCAGGGCCCTTGACGCCAAAGGAAAGCATGTTGTCTGCATCCGGGCACGGTACGCCGTTGTTGTCCTGGATATCTACGGTGACGTAGATGAGCTCCTTTCCGGCAAAGTCTGCCGAGGCCACCGCCTTGGCGGCTTTTCCGGCGGTGCGCATCACGTCACGGGCCCACTCGCGGCCATCCTTGTATGCCACAACCTCCACTTTGCCGGGCTGGTAAACAACGTTATCCCACACAATGCGGTAGCCTTCGCGAACCTTGCGGCCCATGGACTTGCCGTTCACAAAGAGTTCTGCGGAGTCTCCGGAAGTGTACACATGTACCGGCGTTATCTGTCCTTCACGGCCGGGCCATGTCCAGTGGGGAAGTATATGTGCTGTGGGAACAGCGGGGTTCCAGCGGCTCTTGTACAGCCAGAAGCGGTCCTTGGGGAATCCCGCAAGGTCCATGATTCCGAAATAGCTGCTGCGGGAGGGCAGGGGAACGTCGCTTATAGCCTGGCCCCAGCCGGCCACCATCTTCTTGAAAGCTTCCCGTTCCTCTTCCGTGTGGAAGTTGGTAAGGACGGAGGGGTCCATGTTGAACGGAGTGGGCTCTCCAAGGTAGTCGTAGCCCGTCCAGACAAACTCTCCGGCACACTGAGGAACCTGGTCTTCATACTGCCACTCGTAGTCCGGCTTTGACGCCCAGCCGGGGGCGTAAAGGTCATAGGAACTCACCTGGAAAGGGGGCTCCATTGTCCAGCCTTTGCCCTTTTCCTGCTCCACGGGGAAGCGGTAATACCCTCTTGTAGATATGCAGGATGCCGTTTCTGAGCCGTAAACGGGCTTTCCGGGATGGTCTTCCACAAACTTCTGATATAGGTGTGGCTTGTAGTTGAATCCGTAGACGTCCATGGTCTCTGCGTATGGCTGCGAAGCCGCCCAGGGGTTGTCGTTGCCGGCCGTGGTGGGGCGGGTGGGGTCTTCCCTGTGGCAGATATCCGTGAGCATCTGTGGGATCCACCAGCGGGTGCTGTCTCCCTGCTCCCCGCACTCGTTGCCGATGCTCCATGCTACTACGGAAGGATGGTTGCGGTCCCTGCGGATCATGGCCACAAGGTCTTTCTCTGCCCAATCGTCAAACAGCGTGGCGTAGCCGTTCTCTTTCTTGGACCAGGTCCAGGTGTCCGTGAGCTCGTCAAGGACCAGGAAGCCCATGCGGTCGCAGAGGTCCAGAAGCTCCGGAGCGGGAGGGTTGTGGCTGGTGCGGATGGCATTGCAGCCCATGTCCTTGAGCATCTGGAGGCGGCGTATCCAGGCGTCGTCGTTCCACACTGCGCCAAGGGCTCCGGCATCGTGGTGCAGGCACACGCCCTTTAGGAAAGTCTTCTCTCCGTTGAGGTAGAAGCCGTCGGCGCGGAACTCTGCGCTGCGGATGCCGAAGGGCGTTTCGTAGACATCGTCCTCTCCCTCAATGACCGTGCGGGCAATGTACATCTGCGGGTTCTCCGGGGTCCAGAGACGGATGTCCCCGAGGTCGAAGGTCTGGACGATGGTGCGGCCGTCGTACACCTGCTCTACGCTGCGGGTTTCGGCCACAATGTGCTCGACTATCTTTCCCGGCAGCTCTTCCTTATATAATATGCGGGTGATGACGCAGGCAACCTTGGGTGCGTCGCTTTTGAGCGTCACCCTTTGGAAGACCCTTGCGAAACTGCCTTTGTGAACGGTGGTGATGAAGGTTCCCCAGTGGCCTACAGCCGTACGGGCCGATCTGGTGATCCAGACGTTCCTGTAGATGCCGCCTCCGGGGTACCAGCGGGAGCTTTCCGGCTTGTTGTCCAGCCGGATCTCTACGGTGTTGTCTCCTTCGTGGACAAAGGGGCCAAGGTCCACCGCCCATGAGGCATAGCCGTATGGCCAGCCGCCGGCGCGGGTGCCATTCACGTACACCTCCGCATTTGAAAAGGCGCCGTCAACTTCCAGGCGGATATCTTTTTCCAAGTCTTCCTCGCTCACCTCCAGTACTTTACGGTACGATGCCCTGCCCCACCAGGCCAGCTTGCCCGTTTCTCCGGGATACTCCTGGCGGAACGGCCCTTCTACGCCCCAGTCGTGAGGGAGGTCCAGGACACGGGACTCGCCGTCCTTGGAGAATGTCCAGCCGCTGTTCCAGTTGATGCGTCCGGAGGGTTGGGAAGAGGCCGTAAAAGTTGCGGTGAATAGAATGAGAAGGGATAAGACTATGCGGTTTTTCATGTGTGGCTAGTTTTATGCGAATATAGCAATTATTTCCGAAACCTTGCGTAAGTTAATGCTGAAATCTTTTTGAGACACCTTCCATGGCGCATTTTGTAATCTCCTGTTAATCAACGGTTTGTGAATAACAACATGGAAGGTCCCCTGAAAAAACAGGGGACCTTCCATGTGTCGTTTTACAACCTATTGATTATCTGCCGTTTACCCGCAGCAGGATGGAAGGTGTACTGCTACTTCTTCTTCAGGAGGCCGCCAAGGATGCTGGTTGCAGCGCCAAGAAGGCCGGAGCCGGTTGATGCAGGCTTGCTTCCGCCCTTGAGGGTGATGATGATGTCGTTGAAGTCCACGTCGCCGTCACCGTCCTGGTCCTTGAGGATGCCGCCAAGCTTGCCCATGATGCCGGGAATAAGTGCCGTAAGGGTGCCGCCCAGGTTGCCAAGGTTCAGTTTGGAAACGATGTTCTTGGTGAAGAGGTTGGTTGCAAGGTCCGTAATGCCGCTCTTGGCCGCGGAGGTCTTGCCGGTGAGGAGGTTCTTGATCTCGTCAATGCCGCCGGCTTTGGTTGCCGTCTGGGTGAGGGAACCGAAGATGGAGTCTGACATGCCGCCCAGGACCTGTTCCTTGAGGTTTGAGGGGATGTCTACCTTGCCTGCTGCAGAAGTGACCTGCTTGAGGATGAAATCGGAGAGATTGATGTTAGCCATGGTATGTTATAGTTATAGTTATTGGTTACAGTCCTATTGACTTGAAGAAATCGTTCCCCTTGTCGTCCACCAGGATGAAAGCCGGGAAGTCCTCCACCGTGATTTTCCAGATGGCTTCCATGCCCAGTTCAGGGTATTCCACGCATTCGATACTGCGGATACTGCTCTGTGACAGGACGGCTGCAACACCGCCGATGGTGCCAAGGTAGAAGCCTCCGTGCTTCTGGCAGGCATCCGTGACCACCTTGGAGCGGTTGCCCTTGGCTATCATCACCAGGGAGGCTCCGTGAGCCTGGAATTCATCTACATACGGGTCCATTCGGTTGGCCGTAGTGGGGCCCATGGAACCGCAGGGATAGCCGGCCGGAGTTTTTGCAGGGCCCGCATACAGGATGGGATGGTCCTTGAAGTAGGCGGGCATCTCCTCATCAGCGTCCAGACGTGCCTTGAGCTTTGCGTGGGCAATGTCACGGGCCACGATGATGGTTCCCTTCAGGTTCACGCGGGTGCCTACGGTGTATTTGGTGAGTTCTGCGCGGACTGCGTCAATTCCCTTGTCCAGGTCTATCTCTATGCCCTTGGGGCCCTCGCCGGGGCGGCGCAGCTCTTCTGGAATGAGTTCAGAGGGATTGGAGTCCATTTTCTCTATCCAGATGCCGTCGGCATTGATCTTGGACTTGATATTGCGGTCTGCGCTGCAACTGACGCCCATGCCAATGGGGCAGCTGGCTCCGTGGCGGGGCAGACGGACCACACGGATGTCGTGGGCCAGATACTTGCCTCCGAACTGTGCGCCCAGGCCAATCTTCTGCGCCTCCTTCAGGAGCTTTTCTTCCAGATCCAGATCCCGGAATGCGCGGCCGGTCTCGTCACCGGTGGTGGGCAGGCCGTCATAGAACTTGATGCTTGCCAGCTTAACGGTGAGAAGGTTCTTTTCGGCCGATGTGCCGCCAATCACAAATGCTATATGGTAAGGCGGACAGGCTGCAGTGCCCAGGGAACGCATCTTCTCCACCAGGAAGGGAATGAGGGTGCCTTCATTCTGGATGGTTGCCTTGGTCATGGGATAGAAGTATGTCTTGTTGGCGCTGCCGCCGCCCTTGGCCACCATGATGAAGCGATACTCTTCGCCCTGCGTTGCCTCGATGTCAATCTGAGCCGGGAGGTTGCACTTGGTGTTAACCTCGTTGTACATATCAAGAGGAGCATTCTGGCTGTAGCGGAGATTCTCCTGCGTATAGCAGTCGAACACGCCTTTCGAGAGAGCCTCCTCGTCCTCGAAGTCCGTCCAGACATGCTGGCCTTTCTCTCCGTGGATGATGGCGGTGCCGGTGTCCTGGCAGAACGGGAGAACGCCCTTGACAGACGTTTCCGCATTGCGCAGGAACTGTAGGGCAACGTATCTGTCGTTGTCCGATGCCTCCGGGTCCCGAAGGATGGCCGCCACCTGCTCATTGTGGGCACGGCGCAGCATAAACTGGCAGTCGTGGAAAGACTGTCGTGCAACAAGTGTGAGGGCCTCGGGAGATACCTCCAGAATAGTCTTGTCTCCAAACTTGGCCGTCTTTACAAGTTTCTCCGATCCGGGAATTTTGTAGTACTCTGTTGTGTCAGGTCCCAACTGAAACATTGGGGCGTATTTAAAATCAGGCATTCTTGTAACAGTTTTTCTCAATTCTTACAAAAATAATCAATCCCTCCGACCTCTGCAAATCTATTACAGGAATTAAGTGCATAAACAATGAACGCCCCCACGGGGTGGAGGCGTTCGGGGAGGTATTGTGGTTCAAACTAATCCTTGACGGGGCGGACAGAGCGGCCTTCGGAACGAGGGACCAGAGCCTTGTCCTTGTCGCCGTTGACGAAGTCCACGGCGTTTGCAGTACCTCCGTCTCCGGTGGCAGTCCAGTAGCTTCCGTAAGAACCCTTGTAGTTCAGGGTGGTCTTGTCATACCAGCCTCCTGCGGGAAGGAATATGCTCTTGCCGTTTGGTCCTGTCACCAGCATTCCATTGACCCCGTTGCGGGTTGTCCACGTCCACGTGCAGTTCTCACGTAATTCTTTGAACTCTTTGAACGTAGGCATGCGCCAGCCATTGCCCAGATTTACGGTTGCGGCGTCATCTTCGGCCTCCAGAACAGTCTTGCCATCGCCGCCAGGGGTGGTATCGTACTTGGCATAAATCGTTATTCCGTCGCCATATGAGGTTGCCGGATACTTGTAGTTAGACGAACTGTAGCTTGATTTGGGTGAAGTTTCAGCCCAGGCGTAATAATTACCGTAATCCTCGGGCTTTGATGCTCCCACGTTCATTGAGCTCCATTTGAGTCCGCTGGGGAGTCCAAGGTCTACAGCTTCTTCATCGGTACCGGAAGAGCCTCCGCCGGTGACGGTGATCTTGCAGGTATCATAGATATAGGCGTTGTCCTTGCATCGGACAGTGACGGTGGCCTCGCATTCCTGCAGGCCGGTCACCATACCGTTTGTGTCTATATACAGTTTACTGGACTGGACATTGCTGCTCCATACCACGCCTTTCTCAGTGGCGTTTTCAGGCAGGACCGTGGCAACAAGCTGGAACTGCTGGCCTACACTGAGCTCAAGCTCGTGCTTGTTGAGAGTTACGGATTCTACCGGGACGGAGCTGCCGGATTGGACCGTAACTTCACAGGTGGCAGTAAGATTTCCGGCGTGGGCCGTAAGCGTGGCCTGCCCCGCCGCAAGGCCCTGGACTTTAGCGGTGGTCTTGGAAGTCATCTGCACTTTGGCGATGCTGGAGTTTGACGAATCCCAATAGATAGTGACCTCGGCATCGGAAGGATCCAGAATCAGCGTGAGAGCCTTCTCTTCGTTCAGGGCAAGAGTCACGGAGGAAGGATCAATCGACACGCTATTGATATTAGAGGAGCCGCCTCCGGCGCTGACAGTCACCTGGCACGATGCCATTACGCTTGGATACATCACGCTGATTACAGTAACCGTGGTTGTGCCAATGGACTGTGCGGTAAGTTCACCGTTAGCGCCCACACTTACGATCCTGTTATCCATAACGCTCCAATTCAAGGCCTTGTAAGTGGCGTTCTCGGGATAAATCGTGGCCACAAGTGTCTCCTGCTGGCCCACAGTCATTTCAAGCTGAGTCTTGTTAAGCGTTATGGAGGTCACCGCCACGGTAGCCGCACCGCCTTCCACGGTAACTTCGCAGGTTGCAGTCTTGCCGCTGGCATACGCGGTGACAATCGCCTTGCCTTCTGCAAGACCTTGCACTTTGGCCTGGGAATCATTAATGGCACCCAGCGCAACTACTTCAGGTTTATCACATTTCCATTCAACTTTTACTTTGGTGCCGGAAGGTTTCATTACCGCTGTCAGTACCGCCTCCTCATCTATGGCAAGAGTGACAGGCGCGGGTTCAATGACAAGGCTTTCTGTCTCGTCTCCGGCCTTGACGATACTGATACGGCAAGTGGCCTGAACTTTTCCAGCCTTGGCCGTAATGGATGCAAATCCTTCTGCCAATGCCGTAACCTTGCCGTTTTGATCGACAGTGGCGTTTTCCGGCATAAGGCATTCCCATTCCACCTTGTCCGTAGTGTTTGCCGGCTCTAAAGTAACGGTAAGGGTTTTGGTCTCCCCAACCTTCATTGTAAGTCCATCGGACTCATTTATTGTAATGGAGGTTGCCGGCACTTCAACGACTGTGGGTTTCAGCCCGGCCTGGGTAACGTTTATCGATTTGGAGATGCTTCCGCAGGTAACCGTAATCTTGGCGCTGCGGGGCTCCTCGCTTTTATTGTCCTGGGCTGTGACGGTAATTTCCGTATCACCGGGCAGACCGGAGGTGGGACTTACAGTGAACCAGGATACGGGCTTACCTTCGGCATCCTCGATGGCTGCGCTCCAGTTGAGCGACGAGGAGAATGATACCTTCACGGTAAGAGTACCTTCTTCCGACGTTGCGGAGAAATTGATACCGTGGTTGAAGTATTCCAGACTTTCCTCAGGAATATCCAGCGTTGCGGGAATCTCTATCTCGTCGCACGCGAAGAAAAGGACGGCCGAAGCCAGAATTGCATAGAATAGCTTTTTCATCGTAACTTTTATTACATAATTTTTGGCGAAGATAGGTAAAACCCGTCTTCGCCATATAGTACGAAAGAACTATTTTTAGGATAATCCCAGCTGATTTGCCTTACTCAGCATCTCCGCATTGCTGCGGACATCCATTTTGAGGTAGATGTTCTGCTTGTGGTTTTTGATGGTATACACGCTCACGTGGAGACGGTCTGCAATCTCCGAAGCGGAAAGGCCTTCACGGCTCAGGCGTATCACTTCCAGTTCACGGGCGGTGAGGCCCAGTTTCTTCACTTCGCGGGAACGCTCCTCCAAAAGATTGACGATGTACGAGGCGACATCTTCCGCGATGAACCCATCCTCATCGCCGAAGAGTTCCTTGCATCGGTCGCGGACGACGGCCTCGTCCTCCAGCGACGACAGCTCCCTGAGAGATTCCGAAACTTTCCTGTTGAACTGCGGACTGGTGAAATCTTTGGAAACAAGGCGCAAAAGCTGCTCTTTTCCGCGGTCCGAGGCTTTAATCCTGCGGATGTAGGCCAGAGACAGCAACACCAGGGCCACGAGAGCGGCTGCAAGTATGCACAGCATAAGCACCCAGATGCGCATCCTGGCAATCCTGGCCTCCTTGAGGGATGTCTCATAGCGGGTTTCCATCTCCTGTAAACGCGCGTCGGCCTTTTGCTGCATGTAATACTCCATCGCATACACATATTGCTGATGGGCACGGGCGGTGTTTTCAACGTCTCCGGACTGTGCATAAAGCATTACCAGGTTGTTCCAGCACTGGCTTCGCATAAGATGATCGTCCTCCTTGAGGCCTTCAAGCACCTTCTCACAGCAGGCTATTCCGTCCTTCCAGTTGCCGCCCTGGCGGTACCAGCGCATCCAGTAGGGCAGTGCCCGGGACGGGAATGACGGATCCGTTGAGACGGAGACCGCCCGGTTGATGGCTTCGCCGGCCTTAGCGTATATATCAGGATCCACGGGGTTGCTGAAACGGTTGAGGCCAATGTAGGCCTGGCTTATCTGGAGGAGGATGTCGGCCTGGAGACCGGGAGTGGAAGAGGCGAAGGACAGTGCCTCCTGAAGGGTTTCAAGGGCATCGGCATCCTGGGCTTCACCCTCCGTGATGGCGCCGCAGAGCTGGAGGCGCCCCTTCTGAAGCAGGGCTCCGGAAATGAGGCTGTCCGTCCCGTCCAGACGGGCAAGGCGCTCTGCCTCCACGGCGTGCTCCCACCCCTGGGCATCACGCCACGTCATAATGTCAAGGGAGGCCAGACGGCTCAGCGCCAGACTCCTGTCCCCGGTAGTTTTACCGGCCGACAACGCCTTGAGAGCATATTCCGTGGCGGGCTCCCATTCCTGAAGGGATGCAAGGCGGTCGCTTTCCTGCAGGAGTTCATCCCAGGAATCCTCCTTCCCGCCGGTGCGGCAGGAAGAAAGCGTCAAAAGCACAGTCCCCGCCAGGAGGAACAGTATTTCCCTTATACTCATACTGCAAATGTAGCATTTTTTTCGTATATTTGGGAAAACTATGACCGATATGAAACAGTACATCAAGGACAACAGGGAGCGTTTTTTCAGCGAGCTCTTTTCCCTTCTCAGAATACCATCGATAAGTGCAAAGCCGGAGCATAAGGCCGATATGTACCGCTGTGCGGAGCGGCTGGTGGAACTGCTCAAGGAAGCCGGGGCGGACGAGGCGGCGGTCTATGAGACAGCCGGGCATCCGGTGGTCTTCGGCAAAAAGGACATCGGCGCGCCAAAGACCGTCCTGGTCTACGGCCATTACGACGTGCAGCCGCCGGAGCCGCTGGAGAAGTGGCGTACGGACCCGTTTGAGCCCGTTATCGGCAAGGACCCCTCAACCGGGGAGGAGGCCATCTATGCCCGCGGTGCCAACGACGACAAGGGCCAGCTCTTCATGCACCTCAAGGCCTTCGAGAGGGAGGTCCGCCGCGGCCTTCTTCACCACAACGTCAAGTTCATCTTCGAGGGCGAGGAAGAAATCGGCAGCCCTTCCCTTCCCGCATGGGTAGAAGCCCACAAGGACATGCTGGGGGCCGATGTCATTCTGGTCTCTGACACCACCATGATATCGGACAAGGTGCCGTCCATCAACTGCGGCATGCGCGGCCTGGCATACCTGGAAGTCAAGGTCACCGGCCCCAACAAGGACCTCCACTCCGGCCATTACGGCGGCGCGGTGGCAAACCCCATCAACGTGCTCTGCGAGATGATTTCGGCCCTTCACGACGACCACGGCCGCGTGGCGGTTCCCGGCTTCTACGACAAGGTGGTGGAATTGAGTGCCGATGACCGCGCCATGCTGGCAAGGGCACCCTTCGACCTCAAGGAGTACAAGGAGTTCCTGGACATTGACGATATCCGCGGAGAGGAAGGCTACACCACAATGGAGCGCACTGGAATACGCCCCTGCCTGGACGTCTGCGGCATCTGGGGCGGCTACACCGGCACCGGCGCCAAGACGGTGCTGCCGTCCACTGCCCACGCCAAGATATCCATGAGGCTGGTTCCAAACCAGAGGTCGGCAGAGATAACCAGACTGTTCGAAGAGCACTTCAAGGCCATTGCGCCAAAGTGCGTGAAGGTGGAAGTGACTCCCTGCGAGGGCGGTGACGGCTTCCTCATTCCAATCACATCACCTGCATACAAGGCCGCATCCAAGGCCATGGCGGAAGTATACGGCATAGAGCCTGTCCCCTCCCGTGGCGGCGGCTCCATAGCCATTCTTGCAGACATGCAGAAGATCCTTGGCGTGGACCCTCTCCTGATGGGCTTCGGCCTGGAAAGGGACACCATCCACTCCCCCAACGAAAGCTATCTGCTGAGGCAGCTCCGGGCCGGGATGGAATCCATTGCGCTGTTCTACAAGTATTATTAGAATATTTGTATCTTTGCAGGATATATGGCAAAGTTTTGGGCCGACATACTTGTTCCCGTGGCCATCGCAGGGGCCGTGGCGGCGCAGACGCTTGGTGTGGAAGTGCACCGGGCGTCCAGGATGCACGCCTGGTTTCCGGACGCGGTAAAGGATACCGTGGTGCTGGATACCACGGCGCGGGACACATCGGCCATAGACACCCTGGAAGAGGAAGACTTCCTGTTCGGGGACGCTGCGGAGCCGGTGGACACCACTCCCAGAATTTTTGCCAGGGACACCATGAGGGTGCCGGACAGCCTCCAGTTCACGGACCCGTTCATGTACCGGTGGTACGTTGCCGTAAAGGACTCCCTCACCCACCGCATCGTGGTAGATTCCCTGAAGGCGGAAGGCGACTCCCTCACATGGCCCCTCATCGACTCCCTTTACCTTGCCGATTCCACTGCAACCGCAATCGAGAAGTTCAACCGCTGGTATGCGTCCCTCTCCAAGGCGGAGAGAAAGCGCTGGGACTATGAGCACATAAAGCTCCCGGCCATCCAGCACAGACAGGACTCCATCCTCCACCGTAAAGACAGCATAAAGCGCATCAAGGACAGCATCATCCAGAATACACCCCGTATCCTGGAAACCGCATTCCTGCCGGACAGCCTTTACTACAAGCGCATGGTGACCTGGCGCCACGACCGCCTCTACAACAAGGTGGAAGTCTTTGAGTGGGACACCACGGCCAACTACCACTTCTACGACTACCCCTTCATGAGGGAAGACGTGGGCGCAACCTGGCTGGGCATGCCGGGATCGGCCATACAGACGCACAACTTCTTCCTGCGCGGAAAAGACAATTCTCCGGAATTCTACGCTCCGCTGGAGCCGTGGACATATACTCCGGAGAACATCCCCATGTTCAACACCAAAACTCCGTACACGGAGCTTGAGTACACGGGAAATATCTTTGACAACAGCACCAAGAGCTCGGACAATTTCCGTGTATTCACCACCCAGAACATCCTGCCGGAGCTTAACATCGCCCTGGAAATGAAGCGCCACGGCGGCGCCGGTACCCTCAAGAACGAGAAAACGGACAACCGCACCTACTTTGCGGCCGCCAACTACCTTGGCAAGAAGTATCTTGCCCACGGCGGATTCATTTCCAACAAGAGCACCCGCCAGGAAAGCGGCGGCGTACAGGACAACATGTGGATAAGGGATACCACGGTGGATGTTCGTGAAATAGAGGTAAACCTTGCCGCGGCTACAAACCGCTACACCAAGAAAACCATCTTCCTGGACCAGAGCTACCGCATTCCCTTCGAGTTCCTGGAAGAGCTCCGCCACCGCAAAGATACCGCATGGGTTAAGCCGGACACCCTGAATACGGACATGACAACAGGGTTCATAGGCACATCGTCAGAGTACTCCGTGTTCAGCAAGAAGTACGTAGACCAGACATCCGGCTCGCTGTCAACTTTCTACAGGGACGTTTTCAACGTGAACCCTGCCAAGAGCACGGACTCCCTGCAGGTGAAGCGCCTGGACAACCGCATATTCGTACGGCTGCAGCCGTGGAAGGAAGACGCCATCGTATCCAAGATAGAAGGCGGCATAGGCGACAGATGGCAGTCTTTCTACCTGTTCCAGCCGGGAAGCAGCTACCTCAAGAAGCCTGCAAATACGGTCTGGAACTCCGTGTATGCTTATGCAGGAGCTGAGGGAAAACTCAAAAAGTATCTCACCTGGGACGCTACGGCGCTCCTGAACTTTGCCGGAACGGAAGCGGGAGATTTCAATGTAAACGCAAACGCACAGCTGAACCTCTTCCCATTCAGGCGGCAGCCCGGCAGCCCCATGACCCTGAAGGCACACTTTGAGACTTCGCTCAGGGAGCCAACGTTCTACCAGCAGCATTTCTACGCCAACCACATGGCATGGGAGAACGGGTTCTCCAAGACGTCGGAAACAAAACTTCAGGCATCTCTGAACGTGCCCAGATGGAGATTTAACGCTTTTGCAGGCTATGCCCTGCTGGCAAATAACGTATACTACGACTCCACCGGCGTCGCAAAGCAGAATACCGCGCCCATGAGCGTCATCTCTGCCGGTCTCAGGAAAGACTTCGTATTTGGCGTGATGCATCTGGAGAACCAGGCCCTTCTGCAGTTCTCGTCGGACCAGTACGTACTTCCGCTGCCCACCCTGGCCCTGAACCTGAGGTGGTATGCAGAATTCGTCGTGGTGGATCCAAAGACCATGCATCTTCAGCTTGGAATAAACACACGCTACAACACGCTGTGGTATGCTCCTTCCTACAATCCCGTCGCCGGCGTCTTCATGGCCCAGAAACGGGAACTCTACGGCAACTGTCCTGTGTTTGACGCTTTCGTGAACGTGCAGTGGAAAAACTGCTGCCTGTTCCTGAAGATGGAGAATCTGGGCAAGGGCTGGCCTATGGACAAGCGAGACTACTTCACCGCCCACCATTACATCCAACCCGTGAGTGCCCTCAAGTTTGGCATAAGCTGGCCGTTCTATCCCATGATGGGATCCAACAGGACCATGTCTGCCCGCGCTGGCGCCGGCATGGGCGGCAGCTCCGGTTCCGGCCTTGGCGGCGGACTTGGAGGAGGTCTTGGAGGTGCTCTAAAGAATATGAGCCGATGAGTCCCAAACTAAAATCGGTCCTTATCATTGCAGGAGTAACCGTTGTGCTTCTGCTCCTTCCCGTACGCGACAAGCGCCCGATGCAGGAGCTTCCGCCTCAGGAAACTCTTCGCTGCATGGTACCTTCCGGCATTCACAAGGAACTGGTCCTCAAGTACGCCGAGGACCAGAATCTTGCCATGGAAGTGCAGCTTGGACAGGCCAGCATGGACTCTCTGAAAGCGCAGGTAATAGATCTTGCCGTGGTTCCGGATACGCTTACCATCCCGGAAGGGACGATGGCCTCCAAGCACTTTCTCCAGAACACGGTCTGGGTGGTCAGGGACAATGAGACGGAAGCCCTGCGCCGTATCAACCACTGGATGACGGAGGTATCGTCCACAAGGCTTTACCGCAAGATGGAAAAGGGAAAGCTGGACAGGCTGGACGTCATAAGCCGGTACGATAACCTCATCAAGAAGCACGCAGCCGCCATTGGCTGGGACTGGCGCCTTGTTGCCGCCGTCATCTACAACGAGTCCCAGTTCCACAACGAGGCCAGCTCCCACAAGGGCGCCCAGGGACTGATGCAGATCCTGAGTTCCAAGTACACCTATGAAGAGGTCAGTGACCCGGACAGGAACCTCGAGATAGGGACCAGGTATCTGCGTCGTCTTCAGAAGATGTACTCACGCACTGCCGCCGATGACACAGAGTGCCTCAAGTTCACCCTTGCCGCCTACAACGTGGGAGAAGGCAAGGTCCAGCGCTGCCTGGACGAGGCCCGGGAGAAGGGCCTTGACGCCTCCCGCTGGGCCTCCGTAAGCACCATGCTTCCCGAAGGCCACCACACTAAGAAATACGTTGAGAACGTCCTTGACACTTACCGCGACTACAGCCGGCTCTTCCCCGTAAAATAACCCATCCACGGAAAGTGGGCGTTTTGGTGGATACCTTACTCCGCTTTGGTGGGGTGATCCTTGCGGTAGAGTTCCCAGCTGTTGAAGAGGTTCTGCCAGATGGCGTAAAGGCCGCCGGCTACGGACGTGACGGGGGTAAGATAACTGTAGCCAAGCCAGATCATGAGGCCGGTGTTCTTCTGGCCAAGGGCCTGGCCGGGAGTGACGGGGTCACCTTTCTTGAGCCGCCTTCCCACAAAGAACTGGACAAAGCAGGCCGCCATCGAAACAATAACCACCAGTACGATGGTAAGAATTCCAAGTTTGCTCAGCACCAGAGCCCTGGTAGCAAGAATCATTGCAAGGGTCAGGCTAACTCCCCAAACATAAAATGAATTGGGCGCCCAGCGCATGAGCGTACGCTGGAGTTTCTTTGTGGTATACCGGATTGTCCATGCCAGGGCACACGGCAGGAGCAGCAGAGGGAAAATTCTGGAGGCCAGATACAGTACATAAGCCCAGAAGCCCATTTCCGATGAGGGGCTTACCAGCGGAATCACAAGCGGAATGAGCAGCGTCGCGGTTATGTTTGTTATAACCAGATATGACACGTTTTCTGCAATGCTGCCGCCAAGCCTGTCAGTAATTACACCCGCCGCCGATGCGGTAGGGCATATGAGGCATATCATGGCACATTCCAGCGGAATGCGGACATTGGCGCTATGGGCAAGGGCAACTCCGGCCGCACATGCGGCAAAGCCGATAATCTGCAGCGCAAGGGCCCCAAGATGCCACTTTACGGGCCTCAGGTCGTGCGGAGAGACCTTTACAAACTGGAAGAAAAGAAGAACGGCTATGAGCCACCTCTGCCCTAACGCAGCAATTGTGTGGCAGACGGGGCCTATGGGCCTTAAAGCCGGCGTGAAATGATATATAAGATAGGAACTTATCCCAAGGACAAGCGCCCCTGGAAGCATCCAATCCCTTATTGTCTGTGAAATCTTACCCATTCTCCTTGGCAAATATCCGCATTATTGTGTAAATTTGCAAGATAAGACAATACACAAACCTGTTTTAATAATGAAAAAATCTATCGCAATCCTTATGTCACTGCTTACATTTGCAGCTTGCGGCCCCAAGGGCGCTCCCGCCCTTGACCTCACGGACCTTGACACTTCCGTGAGCCCCAAGGAAGACTTTTATCAGTACGCAACCGGCGGCTGGCAGCAGAAGAACCCCCTCCGTCCGGAGTTCTCCCGCTACGGCAGCTTTGACGCCCTGCGTGAAAAAGCCCAGGAGAACCTGAACGCCCTCTTCGAGAGCATGGCCACCATGGAGGCAGAGCGCGGCACCGTGGACCAGAAGATATCGGACCTCTACAAGATGGCCCTCGATTCCACTACCCGCAACGCCCTTGGCGCACAGCCCATACAGCCCTACATCGCAGAAATCCAGGCTGTCAAGACTAAAGACGACCTTGCAAAACTCCTTGGCAAGATGATGCTTGTGGGAGAAGGCGGTTTCTACGGCGCCGGCGTCGAGGCAGACCTCACCAACTCCGACATGCAGGTCCTCTACCTTGGCCAGGGTGGCCTTGGCATGGGAGACAGGGACTACTATCTCCTTGACAAGAACAGCGCCCTCAAGGAAGGCTACAAGGCATATCTTGTAAAGGTCCTTGAACTTGCAGGCGTGCAGAATGCTGCTGCCGTCATGGAAAAAGACATGCAGGTGGAAGACGCCATGGCAAAGATCTTCTGGTCCAGGGAGCAGAACCGCAACATGGCGGCTATCTACAACCCCATGTCAACGGACCAGATCAACAAGCGCTGGCCGGAAATCCGCTTCGCCCTTGTCTGCGAGGAGACCGGCGTACCCGCCCAGGACAAGGTAATCGTCCAGCAGCCCTCGTACTTTGACGGACTTAACACCCTGTTCAAGAAGACCGATATCGAGACCCTCAAGGCATATACGCTTGCAAACTTCGTAAGCGGCCAGGCAGGTGCCCTCAGTGACGATTTCTACACCGCCAGCTGGGAGTTCTACTCCCACCAGATGGCAGGCGCACAGGAGCAGCAGCCCCGCTGGAAACGCGCCATGAGCGTTCCTAACGGTATCCTTGGAGAGGCTGTGGGTGAGATGTACGTCTCCCGCTACTTCCCTGAGAGCTCCAAGCAGAAGATGGTGGCCCTTGTGGAGAACCTCCGCACCGCCCTTGGCCAGCACATCGAAACCCTGGAATGGATGGGTGACGAGACCAAGGCAAAGGCCCAGGAAAAGCTTGCCGCCTTCACCGTGAAGATTGGCTACCCGGACAAGTGGAAAGACTACAGCACCCTTGACATAGACCCCGAGAGCACCTATTACGAGAACCTCCGCAGCGCCAGCGCATGGTATGTGAAGGACAACCTCTCCAAGCTTGGAAAGCCCACTGACAAGACCGAGTGGGGCATGACTCCCCAGACGGTGAACGCCTACTACAACCCCACCACCAACGAGATATGCTTCCCTGCAGCTATCCTGCAGAAGCCCTTCTTCGATCCCAATGCGGACGATCCGGTGAACTACGGCGGAATAGGCGTTGTAATCGGCCACGAGATGTCTCACGGCTTTGACGACCAGGGTTCCATGTTCGACGCTTCCGGCAACATGGTCAACTGGTGGACTCCTGAAGACAAGGCCAAGTTCGACGCCCTTGGAGACAAGCTGGTTGCCCAGTTCGATGCAGTGGAGATTCTTCCCGGCGTAAAGGCCAACGGCCGTTACACCCTTGGTGAGAACATCGGCGACCACGGCGGCCTTTCCATCGCCTTCACCGCAATGGAGAATGCCGTCGCCGGCAAGAAAGACCCCATGATCGACGGCTTCACCCGCGCCCAGCGTTTCTACCTGAGCTACGGCGCCATCTGGGCCCAGAACATCACCGACCAGGAGAAGGAACGCCTCACCAATATGGACGTTCACTCCCTTGCTGTAAACCGCGTCAACGTCTCCGTGCGTAACTTCCAGACCTTCTTCGACGCATTCGACATCAAGGAAGGAGACCCGATGTTCCGTCCTGAACAGGAGCGCGTACACATTTGGTAGCGGAGCGGTTCATATCGCGAAAGCTCAAGTTTAAGGGAAACGTGGCGGCCATAGCAATAGCCGTCAGTTTCCTTGTCATTATCGTCGCCGTGGCCGTCAGTTCCGGATTCCGTCACGAGATCCGTGACGGAGTGGCGGCCATGGTCGGCGATATTCGTATAACGCCCTATACGTCAGGAAATTCGGACCCTGTTCCCATGCCTCTCCATCTGCCGGAAGAGGACGCAATTCTGGATATTCCCGGAGTATCGGCCCTGGAGCCGTCCGTTGTCCGCGCCGGAATCGTCAAAAGCGGCGAGGTCATTCACGGCGTCATTGTGAAAGGGATCCCCGATCAGGTCGGGGATGACGGTGCAGCCGTCATTGCCGGCTCCGACCGGCAATCCCTCCCGGTCTCCATCCCCACACGCCTGTCGGAAATCACCGGCCTTGGCGTGGGGGACAAACTCACAACCTATTTCATCGGCGAAAAGGTCCGCGTGCGCCAGTTCAACATAGTGGATGTGCACAGGGATATCCTGGAGGCCGATGACAACCTCCTTGTCTACGCTTCGCTTCCGGATATGCAGCGCCTCAACGGCTGGAGCGAGGATGAAGTTTCATGCATCGATGTACGCCTAAAGGAGAGCCACCGCGGGGAGAAGGCCCAGGAGGCAATCGCCGGCCGGATCGGCTGGATTCTCCAGGACAGGAGCCTGTACGTGAGCACATCGGCAAGAACCTATCCCCAGATTTTCGACTGGCTGGGGCTTCTGGACCTAAACGTTACCGTCATCCTTATCCTGATGACGCTTGTAGCCGGTTTCAACATGGTTTCCGGCCTTCTTATAATGGTGCTCAGGAACATCTCCACCATAGGCACCCTCAAAACCATGGGCATGAACGACCGCTCCATAGGAAAGGTCTTCGTGCAAAGCGGCGCCGTTGCAGCCCTCAAGGGCCTTCTGTGGGGTAACGCCCTGGCGCTTCTGTTCTGCCTCATCCAGGGCACAACGCACATTCTCCCGCTTGATCCGGAGAACTACTTCGTAAGTTTCGTCCCCGTTCACGTTAACATCTGGGCTATCCTCGGGGCCGATATTGCCGCCTACGCCGGCATCCTCCTCATGCTCTGGCTCCCGGCCCGCCTCATCGCCCGCATAGACCCCTCCAAAACCGTCAAGGCAGAGTAGCCCCCCAACTTATCCACCAAAACACCCCATTTCCGTGGACAAACCGGCCAAAACGGCAACTTATCCACCAAAAACGCCAAATCGGTGGACAAACAGCCTTCCCTGAAAGATGTTGACTCTGTCTTTCACATGACAAAAGTAATCATTTTAAAGGAGATAGTAAACGGACATTATGTCAGTAACTTCCGCAAGGAGCGGTTTTTGCAGCAAAAAGGGCCAAAAGATTAGATATGGGTTTAGGAAAATGGATTGGCGGAGTGCTGGGATGGGTCATTCTGGGTCCCATCGGCGGCCTCCTTGGTTACCTTGCCGGCAGGGCGTTTGACAACGCGTCAGACATCCTGGGGCAGGCTACTGGCGGCACCTCTCATACATACAGCGCTACGGAGCAGCGAAACAGCTTCATGGTAAGTCTCCTTGTTCTCTCCGCGGCGGTAATCAAGGCCGACGGCAGTACGCGCCAGCAGGAGATGGACTACGTAAAGGACTTCATCCGCAAGAACTTTGGCGAAGACTCCGTGCACGAGGCCATGAGGCTCCTCAGGCAGATGCTGGAGCAGGACGTGAACATCTACGAGGTCGGCCCGCAGATAGCCATGTACATGAACTACTCCCAGCGCCTGCAGCTTTTCCACTACCTGGTCCAGATTGCCCTTGCCGACGGCAATTTCTCCAAAAGCGAAAAGTCTGTCCTGGAAGCCATCGGCACAACCATAGGTCTTTCCGGGGCCGATGTCTCGTCGGTAATCTCCATGTTCTACAAGGACACAGGGTCGGCCTACACCGTACTGGAGATATCCCCTTCCGCCACGGACGATGAGGTCCGCGCCGCCTACCGCCGCATGGCCATGAAAAACCACCCGGACAAGGTGGCTACCCTTGGCCCGGAGGTACAGAAAGCCGCCGCGGAAAAGTTCCGCCAGGTGCAGGAAGCTTACGAAGCCATCAAGAAAGAAAGAGGAATAGCCTAAATCCTGGCCTCGCGGAAAACTTCCACTATTGACGGATAAGTGTTTTTAAGGAACGGCGGCAGGGACGATTTTGCCACCCAGGCCGCTTTGGTTATGTCCTCTTCCCGCTGGGGCGTGAGGTTGGTGGGATCTGTATAGAGCATGTCGTACCACCAGGTATGCTTGAGGTGCCAGAGGTTATTGCGGAAGTACACGTGGTCCGTAATGCAGATGAGGCGGCGGAGCTCCAGCTGGTCCACTCCGGTTTCTTCCTGAACCTCACGTATTGCACATATCTCTATGTCTTCTCCTTCTTCCTGATGGCCCTTTGGAAGGTCCCAGAGGCCGTTTCTGGATATGAGAAGATAGTCTCCGCGGCGGTTGGACACCAGGCCGCCGGCTGCAGTCACTTCCTTGAACTCCGCACAAACCCTTCGGTATGTCTTTTCAACATCGTCAGTGGGGATGTAAATCCTGGACAGGGTGTCCTGGACCTCGAACATGCGCACAAGATTGTGGATGTCCAGGACCTCCCCCACGTGGAATTCCACGGAGTTGGCGTCCGAGAGGGACTCGTCCTCAGGGGGGCAGATTATGATGCAGCGGTTCTCGAAGTAGATTTTGTGCATAAATTGCTATATTTGCGATTACAAATATACGAATTATGACCGAAATTACGTCCAAGCACGGGACCGTTTCCCGTCAGCCGCACGAGTTATATATGTCAATGGTGGACCTCTCAAACTTCAAGAAGATGCTCCCCCAGGACAAGCAGGACATGCTCCAGGCCGATTATGACACCCTCACCGCCACGGTGCAGGGGTTCAACATAGGCGTCAAGGTGCACGAGAGGGTGCCCTACTCCAGGATAGAGCTGGTAGACTACGGCGCCCCGTTTGCCTTCCACATAGAGATTCACTTCGACCCGTCGGTCACGGACCCTTACAAGACAGACTTCTGGATCAAGGTTGATGCAGACCTCAACCTCATGATGAAGATGATGCTCTCCGGAAAGATAAAGGATGCCCTGGACAAGATTGTGGACGGCCTTGTGGAGGCCTCCAACGGCATTATGCCCGAAGGATTCGACGCCAGCGGCTGGACCCCGCATGTTTAGGCCGGAGTTCATATCCCTTCTTGAAGAATCCGTGGGGAAATACGCCCGGACGGTACTGGAGGCCCTGGAAACGGAGCCTTCAGTTTCCATGAGGCTCAACCCTTCCAAACTTAAGGATTGCCCTTTCCCGGACGCGGCGCCGGTTCCCTGGAGTCCGTACGGCTTTTTTCTGAAAACCCGTCCGTCTTTTACGCTGGACCCCCTTTTCCATGCCGGCTGCTACTATGTGCAGGAAAGCTCCGCCATGATGGTTGGGCATGTTTTCCGGCAGGTGCTGGAAGGCTTCGGCCCCGGGGTGCAGGTGCTGGACCTGTGCGCTGCTCCCGGAGGAAAGACGACGGACCTGTCATCGTCCCTGAGGGAAAGGTTCGGAGACCGCTTCACCCTTCTTTCCAACGAGGTCATGCGCGCCCGCTACCCCGTTCTCCGGGACAACGTCCGCCTCTGGGCCGATGACCGCGTGGGCACCGTTTCGCGCGACCCGTCGACCTTTGGAAACGCGCCCCTTTTTGACATAGTCATTGCCGATGTTCCCTGCTCCGGCGAAGGCATGTTCCGCAAGGACCCCGTGGCCGTAAAGGACTGGACCCCGGAGCTTCCCTCTTTCTGCGCCGCCCGTTCCAAAAGGATTCTTTCCGATATCTGGCCCGTCCTCAAGGAAGGCGGAATCCTGGTCTACTCCACCTGCACTTTCAACCACCTGGAGAACGAGGACACCGCGGCCTGGATTGCCTCTGAACTGGGGGCCGACGTTATTGACCTCGGAGACCTGACGCCCGCCCTGCACCTTGGAGCAGGCTACGCCATGCTTCCCGGCCTTGTTCCCGGGGAAGGCCAGTATGTTGCAGCCCTCCGGAAGCACGGGGAATACGTTCCCTCCCGCATGGCCGATCCTTTCCTGCTTTTCAGGGCGGAGAGGCCGGCGGCTTCCACGGAGATGTTTCCCCCGGTGGAGGTTGACCTTCAGACCGCACTCCACTACCTTCACGGGGACGCTCTGAGGCTGCCGGAAGGCACGCCGCCTGGCATGGTGACCATCTGTTTCAAGGGGCAGGCGCTGGGACCGGCCAAAAACATCGGCACCCGCTGCAACAACCTCTATCCCAAAGCCAACCGCATAAAGATGAACATATGAAAGATATCCTGAGAAGATACGGAATCTCCACCCTGGGGCTCATAATAGTTGCCCTGGGCGTAGGTGTTTCCATAAAGTCCAATCTGGGAATAGCGCCCCTTTCCTGCATACCCACGGTGCTGGCGCTGAAGTTTACAGATATTTCCATAGGCACTTTCACCATTTTCTTCAACCTGCTTTTTGTTCTGCTTCAGTTGATTATTCTGGGAAAGGATTTCAAGTGGGAGATTCTTCTGCAGATTGTGCCCATCTTACTTTTCGGTTACCTTGTGGACGGAGCGGTATGGCTGTTTGACGCACTCAATTCTCCCGCCACCAATTATGTGCTTCAGATACTGCTGTGCCTCGCCGCCGTGATACTCACTGCTGTAGGAATAGGCGTGGAGGTTGCCGGACAGGGCTGGATGCTGCCGGCCGACGCCACGCTGAGCCTCATTGTCCGGCGCACCGGCTCCAGCTTCGGCACAGTGAAGGTAATCATGGACGTAACCCTTGTGGCAATTACGGCAATACTCTCCTATGCATTTTTCTCCCTCCTTACGGGCAATGGTGCAACCGTGGTAATCCGCGAAGGAACCCTTCTGCAGGCCATCCTGACGGGTCTTTGCATGAAGGTTACAGACCCTGTGATTGGCCGTGTATTCGGGCTTCGCAAAAAAGCGTGAAACTTTTTTGCTTTTGCAGACGTATTATAGTAGTATCCCCATTGGGGGAGTATATTGCCAATGAAACTCTCACAATTCAACTTTGACCTGCCTCAGGAGCGCATCGCCCAGAATCCTCCCCGCTGGAGAGATGAGGCCCGCCTGATGGTCCTTCACAAGGACAGCGGCGAAATAGAGCACCGCATCTTCAAGAATATCATCGATTACTTTGGAAAAGGCGACGTGTTTGTCCTCAACGACACCAAGGTCTTCCCCGCCCGCCTGTACGGCAAGAAGGAAAAGACAGGGGCCGATATCATGGTCCTCCTGCTGAGGGAACTCAACCGCGAGCAGCGCCTCTGGGACGTCATAGTGGATCCCGCCCGTAAAATCAGGATAGGCAACAAACTGTATTTCGGCGAGGACGAGTCCCTGGTGGCGGAAGTCATAGACAACACCACTTCCCGCGGGCGCACCCTGCGTTTCCTGTTCGACGGCCCGTACGAGGACTTCAAGGAAGCGCTCTTTGCCCTTGGAGAGCCCTATGTCCCGGAGTTTGTAAAGGAAAAGACCACCCCGGAAGACATAGAGAACTACCAGACCATCTTTGCCCGCGAAGAGGGCGCCGTGAGTGCACCGGCCGCAGGCCTCCATTTTAGCCGCGAGCTCTTCAACCGCATGATCCTCAAGGATATAGACAAGACATTCATCACCGTGCATATGGGCATCGGCCACTTCCGTACCGTAGATGTGGAAGACCTCTCCAAGCACAGGATGGACTCCGAGCGCCTCATAATCTCCGAGGCCGCCGCAGAGCGCATCAACAAGGCAAAGCGCAGCGGAAAGAAGGTCGTTGCAATAGGCGCAACCGTAATGAGGGGTCTGGAGACCTATGTCACCACCACCCACGAGGTCAACGCCTATGACGGATGGACAAACAAGTTCATCTTCCCGCCCTACCAGTATTCCGTTCCGGATGCCATAGTCTCCAACTTCCATCTGCCCCAGAGCACCATGCTCATGAGCGTGGCCGCATTCGGCGGATACAAGAAAGTGATGGCCGCATATGAGTCCGCCCTGGAGAACGGCTACAACTTCGGGCCTTACGGAGATGCGCTCCTTATAGTATAGGGGTCTTTTTAAAAAAGACGCAAAAAACATTCTGATACCACACCAATTGCCCTGCAATTTTTGTGGTATCTTTTTTTTGCTGATATATTCGTGGCAAAAAAGCCATGAACAAAGAAGCCATCGCATGCTGTGCCCTCAACAGGATCTTCGGGTACAACCCCGTTTTAGCACTTGATCTCATCAACACTTACGGCAGCGCCGAAGAGGTATTCCGAATAGCCCCGCGTATCCCTGGTCACGACAATCTCTCCGACCAGATTTGCCAGGAATCACTGGACAAGGCTGCCCGGGAACTGGAATCCCTTCAGCGCATCGGGTGCCGTTTCATACACCTCGGGGACGATGACTACCCCACAGCTCTTTCCCAGTGCGACGACCCGCCCGTGGGCATTTACCTCAGAGGCAGTTCCTCCCCGGCGGAAGTCTTCTCCCTGAGGCCCCTGGTGGCAATAGTCGGCACCCGCGACGTGAGCCCTTACGGCAGTGTATGGTGCAAAAAGATAGTGGCCGCCATGGCCGATGCCACAGTAACGCCGTGCATCGTGAGCGGCCTCGCCTTCGGGGTGGACGCAATAGCCCATTCCACCGCACTGGAGTACGGTCTTCCCACAATCGGAGTAATGGCGACGGGCATAGACTCAGTGTATCCGGCAAGGCACAGGGAACTTGCTTCCCGAATTGCCGGCTTCCCCGGAAGCGCCCTTGTCACGGACTATCCGCTTGGCACCGATCCTGTTGCCCTCAACTTCGTAAGGCGCAACAGGATCATCGCCGGGCTGGCATCGTCAGTAACTGTAATTGAATCCCGGAAAAAGGGAGGGTCCCTTATGACGGCGCGCTATGCCTGCGACTACAACCGGGATGTATTTGCCGTGCCGGGGCGCCTGGACGATGTCCGCTCCTCCGGCTGCAACTCCCTGATATCGGCCCACATGGCAGAAATAGTAACCTCTCCGGAAGAGCTGGTGGAGAAGCTGGGGCTCATGCCACGCGCACGGCGCAAGCTGGACCGCCGCAGTGCCTTCAGCAAAGCCATCCTCGCCCGCTACGGCGCTGCCGGAACAGGTGGTGCCGTTGCCGGGACTGGTGCTGCCGCTATGGAGACCGTGGGCCTCTGCGTCTTTGACAACCCCGGAGTGGGTTTCGCGGAAATAGCGGCTCTTACCTCTCTCCCCTACGCCACGGTCCTCGAATGCGCCGGCATCCTCGAAGCCGACGGCTTCCTCGCCACCGACCTCCTCCAGCGCTGCTCCGTGGGAGCAAGGTGGTAACTAGAGTTTGCCCTTGAGGCTGGAGTTCTCGAAGGCGTCGGGGGCCACTTTGGCGGGGAGGCCGGTGACGGACTGGAGGGCACGGCTGCCGGAGAAGGCGTTGCCCATCACTTCCTTGACGTTTTTGGGAAGGATGATGCTGCGGAGGTTCTGGCAGTCGGAGAACATGTAGGGGCCTATGGTGTCGTTTTCCTCGTACCAGGACACCTGGAAGCCGCCGTCAGGAGCCGGCTTGATGAGCCAGGTGGGGCCCTGTGAGAGGCCCATGGCCTGCATTTCCATCCACTGCTCGGAGGTGAGGCGGGCCATGTCGTAGCGGTACGGAACCCCGTTGAGCTGGCCGGAGAAGGTCATCTTGCTGGCGCTGCGGGTAACGTAGCAGCCGCCGTGGGTAAGGGTGGCTTCAGACAGGTCAAGCTCAGTGAGCGAGCCGTGCTTGGCGTCGTACTTGCCGTCAGTGGCCGCGCCGGCAAGACGGCGGACCACCGCCAGGTCCCAGCCGTTGATCTTTCCGGAAAGCTTGAGGCTGGTTATCTCTTCCGGTGCGCGGCCGTCCTTGAGCTTTGCCAGTTCCTTTTCAAGGGTTGCGGGCTTGCTCAGCTTGATTGCCACGGCATACTCCTCGTCCTCCCCTTTGGGGGCGATGCCGGCAAGGAGCTCGTCAAAAGGCAGCTGGCGCTTGTTGTCCGACTGTATTATCATTGCCCTGTAATAGCCGTTGCAGTATCCGCCCCAGCCAAGGTTGAGATGCAGGTAATCCTGGTCGTAACCGTCTATGACAAAGATATGGGCGGCATCGGCGACGATGACGGGACGCATAGCATTGAGGTCGTCGTACACCATCTGAATCATGGTCATGTCCGGCTCTTTCACAAGGTAGGAGCACTTGGCGGAGAAACCCCAGTTGTTCATGAGGGCCGGTTTGAAGTCTATGAGTTCGCTTGACGTGCCGGTTGCGCCGATCTCGGAGTTCACGGAAGCGGCAGAGCACAGCATGAGGGCCGCCAGGGCCTTCTTGGAGCCGTCCCATGAGAACGGAGCGTCCTTCATGTTCACTTCCATCTGCTTGCCGGAAAGGATGAGCATGCCCTTGCCCACCGGTTTTTCAGGGTACTTGTAATAAGAAAGCACTGACGCAAGGGCCACGGGACCGCATCCTACAAGGCATGTGGAATCCTTGCCCTGATACTTTTCCTTGGGGAAGAAAGCATTGTAAGGGCTGTTCTGGCCGTAGTTGATGTCTCCAAGAAGAGGCTTTACCCCGGCAGGGTTTTCCATGTACAGGGACTGGGGCAGGGAACTGTAAAGTTCACCCTTTTTCCTCAGTGTCTGCAGCTGGTTGCTGTACTGGCTCAGGATATAGTAGACAGAGTTTTCGCTGGCCCTGTTGCTGCCGTCCCACATGGAGTTCCCTATCCCGTATGCCAGGACGGGATTGTCCATATACGGCTCAAAAGCCTTGCGCACAACTATGGCAAATGCCTTTGCCGTATTGTCCGAGAACGCCGCCAGGGCATCGGACGTATACCTTACCGTAAGGTTGTCCGGCTGTACGCCCTTTGAGATGAGGAAATCCCTGGCCACCTCCCACTCCTTGCCGTATTTTGGATTGGGCAGGACGTTCAGGACGATGGGATTGGCCGACACCGGCTTTCCGTTTACAGACGCATCCAGCTTTGGCAGGGGAATCTCCCCGGCGGCCACCACGGTGTACATGCACTGTGTGGTGACAAGGTCGAAGCCGTTCTGCAGTACGGTCTTGGTGCGGTTGATTGCCTCCAGCTTGAGGCCGGGGACCTCTTCCACATCCTTTACGGAATAATTGAGGGCCTCCAGGAAGTAGGTTACATTGATGTAATCTCCCTGCGTCACAGTACCCTGAGGGTACATGACCTTGAAGGAATACATGTCCGCGCGGCTCTGGGCAAAACCAATGAAGCCGGCAAAAATAATGAGCAGTGACAGGAAACGTTTCATACTACAAATATAATAATTTTGCATAACTTTGCATATATGTTCGTGGACACGCATACCCACTTCTATGACCAGTGGCTGCTCCCGGATGCCGACCAGGCCGTCCGGCGCGCCCTTGATGCCGGCGTCGGACTTATGATTCAGGCCGATATCGACAGCCGCGAGCGCCCCGCCATGCGGGAGGTGGCCGGCCGGCATCCTGGAGTGGTCCGCAACATGCTGGGACTGTACCCCGGGTCGGTGGCGGAGAACTGGAAGGAAGAACTGGACCAGGTATACAGGATTGCGGAAGATTCCCGGTCGGAGCCGGGAATGACAAGTGGCGAGGAGCCGGGAATCACGGGGTTTGTGGCCGTCGGGGAGATAGGGCTGGACTACCATGAAGGGAAAGAGTTCGCGGCGCAGCAGAAGGAAGCGCTCAGGCTTCAGCTGGAGCTGGCCGCAAAGCTTGACCTGCCCGTCAACTTCCACCTCAGGGATGCCTGGGAGGACTTTTTCGCCATCCTCAAGGACTGCTCCCACCTCCACCTGAGGGGAGACCTCCACTGCTTCAGCGGAAGCTTCGAGGTCTATCAGAGAGCCAATCAGTACGGAGACTTTTCCGTTGGCATCGGCGGGGTCATAACCTTCAAGAATTCAGGTCTTGCGGCCACGGTTGCGCGCATTCCCATGGAGCACATTCTCCTTGAGACGGACGCCCCCTACCTTGCACCGGTCCCGTACAGAGGCAAGAGGAACGAAAGCGCATACCTGCCTTTAGTTGCCGCAAAGGTGGCGGAAGTCAAGGGGGTGAGCGTTGACGTCATCGAAAAGGAAACTACCGACAACGCAATAAAACTATTCAACCTGTAATGAGTGCATCAATATTAATAATCTACACCGGAGGCACCATCGGCATGAAGCGGGACCCCATTGACGGGGCGCTGAGGCCTTTCGACTTCTCCCAGATTCTGGAAGAAGTGCCGGAAATCTCCAAGTACGGGGTCAGGCTGGACTCCTACACCTTCGATCCCCTCATCGACTCCTCCGACGTGGAGCCTTCCATGTGGGTGCGGCTTGGTGAAATAATCCGGGAAAAGTACGAGCTTTACGACGGTTTCGTGGTTCTGCACGGCACGGATACCATGGCCTACAGCGCATCGGCCCTGTCCTTCATGCTCAAGGACCTGGAAAAGCCCGTCATCTTCACCGGAAGCCAGCTGCCGATAGGCGTCCCCCGCACAGACGGCAAGGAGAACCTCATTTCGGCCGTGGAAATAGCATCGGCCAAGGGGGCCGATTCCCATCCCGTCGTCCCGGAGGTGGCAATCTTCTTCGATTCCAAGCTCCTGAGGGGAAACCGCGCCATCAAATACAGCGCAGAGGCCTTCAACGCCTTTGTCTCTCCGGACCTTCCCCCTCTGGCAGAGGCCGGAATCAACATCAGGTACAATACCGACATCATCCTCAGGCCCGCCGTATGGGGCAAGCCCCTCAAGGTCCAGACAAAACTGGACACCAGGGTTTCCATACTCAAGGTGCACCCCGGCATGACTCCCCAGGTCATGCGCTCCGTTCTCTGCGCCCCGGAAACCAGGGCCGCGATAGTGGAGACATACGGCTCCGGCAACGCCCTTTCCAAACCCTGGTTCCTCGACATCATAAAAGAAGCGGGTGAAATGGGCAAGATCCTAATGAACGTAACCCAGTGCAAGTCCGGGACCGTGAACATGGACCTCTACGCCACCGGGCGCACGCTCAAACTCTCCGGCCTTGTCTCCGGCTACGACTGCACCACCGAGGCCGCCCTCGGAAAACTGTTTTCCCTCATGGGCAAAAGCGATGACAATTCATGGGTCAAAACCATGCTGGAGAAGAATCTTTGCGGAGAAATAAGCAAATAATCTTTGGCATTTAAAAAATAATTTGCTAAATTGCACGACCAAACGAGTAACAAGTAAACTAATCAATTTATAACTAACAACTCAAAACACAATTATGAAAAAGCTCTTCATGTTTTTGGCAGTTGCCAGCCTCATGGCCTTCTCTGCCAACATCGCTTCCGCTCAGGAAGAGAACGCAGCTCCCGCAGCCACCGAGCAGGTAGCTGAGGACGACGCAGAGCCCGTCGTGGACCTTTTCGCCGGTTCCGGTGAGGAAGTTCCTCTACACCAGGCCCTCAAGACCAAGTTCATCGAAGGTGGCGCAGGCTTCATGTCCCTCATCATCATCTGCCTCATCCTCGGTATGGCACTTGCCATCGAGCGCATTCTCTATCTGGCCTTCTCAAAGACCAACACCACCAAGCTCCTTGACGCAGTAGAGGCTGCTCTCGCAGAAGGTGGCATCGAGAAAGCAAAAGAGGTTTGCCGCAACACCCGCGGTCCCGTCGCCAGCATATTCTATCAGGGCCTGCTCCGCGCAGACCAGGGCGTAGACGTCGTAGAAAAGACCATCGTTTCCTATGGCGGCGTCCAGATGAGCCAGATGGAAAACGGCCTCTCATGGATCGGCCTTTTCATCTCCATCGCCCCTTCACTCGGATTCCTTGGTACCGTTATCGGTATGATCCAGGCATTCGATGCTATCCAGGCAGCCGGTGACATTTCCCCTAACGTTGTTGCAGGCGGTATGAAGGTCGCCCTCATCACCACCGTCGGCGGTCTCATCGTCGCTATGATTCTCCAGATCTTCTACAACTACATCATCGCAAAGATCGACGCCCTTTCCATCGACATGGAAGACAGCAGCATCCGCTTCGTCGACACCATGGTAAAATACAACAAGAAGTAATCAACCCCTTTAATTCCAGATAAAATGGAAAACCAGAAATACGCTAAAATAGTCAAGATCCTCCTTGTGGTTCTGATAATTCTGAGCGTTGGGGTTCTGCTCTGGGGTATGATTAAGGGATATCCGGAGTCGGGTTCACCGGACAACGGCACCGTAGCACCTCTGCTCTACTGGGCATACATCGTGCTTGGTCTTGCCCTTGCTTCAGTGATTTGCGTGGGTCTGTACGTTACAGCCACCACCAATCCCAAAGGCCTCATCAAGATTGGAATCGCAGTGGTCGCTGCAGCAGTGCTGTTCGGAATCTGCTACCTGCTGGCTTCCGGCGCACCTGCAATCAACTGCTCCCAACCCACAACTCCCAGCGAACTTAAGATGACCGATACCATCCTTAACCTCGCATACGTCGTCGGTGGCGCAGCTATCCTGTCCATCATCTGCGGCGAGGTCTTCATGGCTATCCGCAACAAAAAGTAAATCAGACCATGGCAAGAAGAAAATTTGAAGCAATCGGTTCCACGGCGGACATTGCATTCCTCCTGCTCTGCTACTTCCTCATGACCACAACCATGGGAGACCAGACAGGTCTGCAGCGTCGTCTGCCCCCTATCCCTGACAAAGAGCAGGCACAGGACCAGCAGGTTAACCGCCGAAACATCATCATCGTCAGAATCAATTCTGCCGATAAGCTGTTTGCCGGTAGCGAGGCCATGGACATCTCTCTCCTGAAAGACAAGATCAAGGAGTTCCTTACCAACCCCACCAATTCCCCCAACCTTCCTGAAAAGGAACCAAAGGAAATTGAAGGAAAAACCTACATGGTTTCAAAGGGCGTCATCTCCCTCCAGAACGACCGCGGTACCTCGTACCAGGCATATCTGGCAGTGCAGAACGAGCTCGTAAAAGCCGTGAATGAACTCCGCGACGACTTCTCCCGCGTAAACTTCGGCAAGAAGTTCTCACGCCTTACGGAGGACGAGCAGGAAATCGTTAAGAAGGCAGTTCCTCAGAACATCTCCGAGGCAGAGCCTAAGGACACCGGTAAAAAGAAATAAGGAGGAAACAGATTATGTCAAAATTCGGAAGTTCCAGCAATAAGAAGGAAGTCCCCCAGGCATCGTCCAACTCCCTTTCCGATATCGTGTTCATGCTCCTCTTCTTCTTCATGGTTACCACGCAGATGAGGGAAACTGAGAACAAGGTTCTTGTCAAGGTTCCCGAAGCATCCGAGGTTGCCAAACTGGAAAGAAAGGACCTGAGCGCCAATATCAACATCGGTGCTCCTATGCGCCAGTACCAGGCTCTTTACGGTACAGACGCCCGTATCCAGCTCAACGACTCTTTCAAGAGCATAGCCGACATCCGCGACTTCATCGCAGCAGAGCGTGACGCCATGAGTGAGGCCGAAAGGTCCCTCATGACTGTAAACCTCCGCGTAGACCAGGATGTCCGCATGGGTATCGTTTCCGATGTAAAACAAGAGCTGCGCCGCTGCTCAGCCCTTAAGATTATGTACTCTGCACGTAAACCCGGCGGAGACAAGTAATCTTATCATCGCATTTCAGCATCCGTCCCTGAAAACGGCCGTTTTTAGGGACGGATGTCTGTTTTATACCTGTCCGTCCCTGTTTTTGGCCGTTTTTGCGGACGGCGGTGCCTTTTTGATTCTTCCGTCCGCAAAAATGGCGTTTTTTGCGGACGGCTAGCAGCTTTCGCGGATGATGAGGGTGGGGCGGACCAGCTGCTGGACGGGGGCGGGACGGGGAAGGCTGGAACGGTGGGCCTCCATTAGGGAGAAGAGGGCCTCAACGGCAATCTCGCCGGCTTCCTGCAGGGGCTGCTCCACGCGGGTGACGGGCGGGTTCATAAAGTCCAGGAAGCCGTTGTTGTCGTATGATATCACGCCCACGTCAGTGCCTTCCGTAAGTCCGAGTTTCCTGAGGGCCGAGATAGTTCCGATGAGGATGGTGGCGCTGAAGGCGAAGACGGCGTCGTAGGCCCCGGGATTGCCTGCAAAGGCGGCGAGGGTCTCACGGCTGCCGTTCTCCACGGAGAAGGCGTCTCCCACCACCCTGCTCTCCACGCCGTGACCTTTTATGGCATCCAGGAAGCCTCTTACCCTCTCACGGTTTGGCATTGAGGCGGGGACGCCCTGGATGGCGAGGATTCGCCTGTAACCCTTGTCCACAAGGTACTGCGCGGCCATATATGCACCGGCATAGTTATCCGTGCAAACGTAGGAGAGCGAGGTCTCCTGGAAGTATCGGTCTATGAGGACGAGGGGGACGTTGGCTCCAACTTCCTCGTGAAACTCAGGTGATGAGGCCACGGGGACTGCCAGGATGCCGTCCACTCCCCTGTCCTGGAACATTTCCAGAGCCTGGCGCTCCTCACGCTCGGACTCACGGGAGTCCGCCAGGAGGGTATGGTACCCACGGGCATCCAGCTGGGAGATTATTATGCTTGCAAGCGTAGCGAAGAACGGGTTGTCTATCCCCGGCACTACAAGGCCAACGGTCTGCGACTGGCGGGTGCGCAAACTTTGCGCAACCAGGTTGGGCCTGTAGCCGCAGCGGCGGGCTTCCTTGGTGATTCTTTCAACTGCGGACTGGCTGATCCGGTATTTTTCCGCCTTTCCGGACAGAACTCTGGAAACTGTTGAAACAGAATATCCGGTGCGGTCTGAGATAGCTGCAAGATTGTTTTTGCCGTTCATATGCGAAATCGTTTGCGCTACAAAGGTAAAGAATATTATAATATTTCGAAACATTTCGCTTGATAATATGTGAAATATTATTATATTTGTCTCATAAACAGCGCAATCGTTTGCGCAAAAATGCACAATTAATAACACATCATATGAGTAAGAAAGGTATCCTTGTCATTGGCAGCAGTAACACTGACATGACAGTAAAAACCAAGGAACTACCCCGCCCGGGAGAGACCGTCCTTGGAGGTGTCTTCACAATGGGTGCCGGCGGTAAGGGCGCAAACCAGGCCGTAGCCGCACAGCGTCTTGGCGGAAATGTCAAGTTCATCTGCAAGGTGGGCCGCGACATCTTCGGAGACAATTCAATAGCACAGTACAAGAAGGAAGGCCTGGACACCAGCGGCATCCTCCGCAGCGACCATCCCTCCGGCGTAGCCCTCATCTCCGTGGACCAGCATGCGGAAAACTGCATTGTGGTAGCATCCGGCGCCAACGGAGACCTCACGGAGGCGGACATCGCATCCTGTGAGAAGGATCTCAAGGAGTGCGCCATCCTGCTCCTCCAGCTGGAAACCCCCATCCCTTCCGTCCTCAAGGCAGCAAAGATTGCCCATGAGGCAGGCGCAACGGTGGTCCTGAACCCGGCTCCGGCATGCGCACTTCCGGAAGAACTCTTCAAGTACATAGACCTCTTCATCCCCAACGAGACAGAGCTCTCCACCTTCTCCGGCATCCAGGTCACCGACGCCGCATCGGCAGAAAAGGCCGCAGCGGCAATGCAGGCAAAGGGCGTGGGCAAACTCATCGTCACAATGGGAAGCAAGGGAGCACTCATCTGCGAGGGCGGTCCAGGCGTCTTTGTCCCGGCCCATAAGGTAAAGGCGGTTGACACCACCGCTGCCGGAGACACCTTCTGCGGAGCCCTCTGCGTGGCCGTCTCCGAGGGTAAGTCACTCAAGGATGCCGCCCAGTTCGCCTGTGCGGCGTCGGCCCTTACCGTCCAGAAGATGGGCGCACAGAATTCCATTCCTTACCGTAAAGAAATTAACCTTTAATATTATAACCCTATGTTTATCGTTGGCAGTTACACGCTCGCAGTTATCTTCTGTTTCATTACCATGCTCTGCTGGGGCTCCTGGGGAAACACCCAGAAACTGGCCGCCAAGAGCTGGAGATACGAGCTCTTCTACTGGGACTATGTCATTGGTATGGTCCTGTTCTCCCTGCTCCTCGCCTTCACCGCCGGTTCCATCGGCTCCGAGGGCCGTCCCTTCATCCAGGACCTCGGCCAGGCCAGCTGGGCAAGCATCGGCTGGGTGCTCCTTGGCGCAGTGGTATTCAACGTATCAAACATCCTCCTGTCCGCATCCACTTCCATCGCAGGACTTGCCGTGGCATTCCCGCTGGGCGTTGGCATCGCACTGGTGATGGGCGTTCTCAATAACCTCCTCCTCCACCCCGTGGCCGGCCAGAACACCACTCTCCTGTGGATTGGCGTTGCCCTGGTTGTGGTTGCAGTCATCTGCAACGGCATTGCTTCCGGAAAGGTCTCCAACGAGCAGAGGGATCCCAAACAGAACCGCAAGGGCATCATCCTAGCCGTCCTTGCAGGTCTCATCATGTCCTTCTTCTCCGCCCTTGTCTACAACGGTGTAGACCTGGACAACTTTGCCGCTCCCGCAGCCGGTAAGCTCACCCCCTACACCGCAATGGTAATCTTCGCCCTGGGCGTGTTCCTGAGCAACTTCATCGTGAACACCATCGTCATGAAAAAGCCCTTCGTGGGAGAGCCTGTCACCTACAAGCAGTACTTCGCCGGCAACTTCAAGACCCACCTCGTGGGCATGCTGGGCGGCGCTATCTGGGCACTGGGTACTTCCCTCAACTATATCTCCGCAGGTACCGCCGGTGCAGCGGTCTCCTACGCACTCGGCCAGGGCGCTCCCATGATCGCCGCCATCTGGGGCGTATTCATCTGGAAGGAGTTCAAGGGTGCCAAGAAGGGCGTCTACGGCCTCCTGGCCCTCATGTTCGCCCTCTTCATCGCAGGCCTTGCCTGCGTGGTAGTTGCTGGAATGTAAACTGGTAAACGTATGATTAAAAGAGTAATACTGGCTTTGGCGGCAGTCCTTGTGGCCGCCACCGCCTTCGCACAGAACAAGACCGTCTCCGGAAAGGTCTCCGACGAGCGCGGAGATGCCCTTCCCGGCGCCACCGTGGTGGTAAGCGGCACAAAGGCATATGCCATCACGGACCTGGACGGCAAATACTCCCTCACCGCCAAATCCGGCAGCGAGATCACCGTCAGCTACCTGGGCTACGACGACTACGTATTCACCGTTGGCAGCGCATCGGTATATAACGTAAACATGGTTCCTTCCGAGGCCACCATGCTCAACGAGTCCGTTGCCATCGGTTACGGAACCACTACCAAGAAGGAGGTTACGGGATCGGTTGTTAGCCTCAAGAGCGACGATTTTGACAAGGGATCGTTCACATCGGCGGCCGGAATGCTCCAGGGCAAGGTTGCAGGTCTTTCCGTCACCAATCCGGACGGCGCAGACCCCAACAGTTCCTACGAAATCCTCCTCCGTGGTACCAACACCCTCAGCGCCGGCCAGGGTCCCCTGATCATCATAGACGGCGTCGTGGGTGCCGATATCAAGACCATCAACTTCCAGGAGGTTGAGTCCATCGACGTCCTCAAGGATGGTTCCGCGGCCGCAATCTACGGTACCCGAGGCACCAACGGCGTTCTCATCATCACCACCAAGAGGGCAAAGGCCGGAACAACGTCCGTCACCTATGACGGCCAGATGTCCGTCCAGACCGTAAGGTCCAGGGCTATTCCAATGACTGCCGAGCAGTTCACGAATACTATCAATACGTACCTGCCTGCAAACGCCAACATGATTTACGGCGCCGATACGGACTGGTTCAAGGCCGTGACCCGCACTCCTTTCAGCCACAAGCACAACCTGGCAATAGCCGGCGGCTCGGAGAAATTCAGCCACCGTACCGTAATCAATATAGAGAACAACCAGGGTCTTCTCCAGAAGAACGATGCCAACAAGTATCTCTTCAAGACAAACATCCGTCAGGAAGCCCTTGAAGGCTGGCTGGTCTTTGACGCCAACATCAGCTACGTCAAGCGCCAGTACAGCGGAGCACGCTACGGCATTTTCCGCCAGGCCTTCCTGCATAACCCTACCGAGCCCATCTACGACGAAACCAACGTGGATGGCGGCGGCTACTTCACAAAGACGGAGTCCATGGACTACTACAACCCCGTAGCCATGCTCAATGAGCGCGACAGCCAGACAGACGTTGACGATATCGGCGTAAACGGCAGAGTCACCCTCAATATCCTGCCCGTCAAGGGCCTCAAGTGGGACAACTTTGTGAGCTACGGACAGCAGCGCTACGAAAACCGCGACTACCGTACCCGCTTCTATCCCGGCGAAACCGGAAAGAAGGGTACAGCGGAAATCTCCAACGCCGTAGCTACGGACATCCAGTATGAAAGCACGCTCCAGTACAACAAGACAGTCGGAGAGCATCATATCCAGGCAGTTGCCGGTTATGCTTTCCAGGAGCTTGGCAGCATGGACAGCTACATGTCCAACTATGGCTTCGACCTGGACTTCTTCAAGACCAACAACATTGGAGCCGGCAGCGCCATCAAGAACGCCAAGGCAGAGATGTCATCCTCAAAGGAAGGCAGCCGATATGTGGCTTTCTTCGGCCGTACAATGTATAACTACGCTGAAAAATACATGGCCTCCCTGTCCCTCAGGTACGACGGATCCTCCCGCTTCGGCGCCAACAACAAGTGGGCGCTGTTCCCGGCAGTGAGCCTTGGCTGGCGTATCACCCAGGAAGACTTCATGAAGTCTGTCTCCTGGATTGACGAGCTCAAATTCAGGGCCGGTTTCGGTATGACCGGAAACCAGGACTTTGACAACTACAAGTCCATCCTTCGCGTAGAACCCGTGGGATATTTCTACTATGACGGGAAATGGTCCAATGCTTACGCACCTTCAAGCAACGCAAACCCTGACCTCCAGTGGGAGAAGAAGAGCGAATGGAATGTGGGTTTGGACTTTGCTATGTTCAAGGGACGTTTCGGCGGCACTATAGACTACTACTACCGCCTCACCACCAACCTGCTATATAATTATAAGGTTCCCGTACCTCCGTACGACTACCAGAATTTCTTCACCAACGTCGGCGCAATCTCCAACAGCGGCCTTGAGATCACCCTCTTCGGAGATCCCATCAAGACAAAGAGCGTGGAGTGGAACACTTCGCTTGTATTTGCCACCAACAAGAACAAGCTCATATCCTTCACCAACGAGGAATTCCAGGGTCAGGAGTACCGCATTGCATGGCTAAGCACTCCTCTGGGAGCCAACTGCCAGCGCCTCATAGAGGGCGAGAGCATCGGTACCTTCTATGGTCCTCACTTCACCAAGTTCAGCGGCGACGGTAACCAGAAACTCAAGAACATAGACCAGAACGAGTGGCTCAACCTTGGCTCTGCATATCCCATCTTCACCCTTGGCTGGAGCAACACCGTAAAGATCGGCCAGTTCTCCGTGAGCGCAACTCTCCGCGGGGCATTCGGAGGTAAGGCTTACAACCAGCTCCGCGCCCTCTACGAGAACATCAGCGAGCTGGGACAGAAGAACGTCCTTGCCTCCTGGCTCAATTACACTGAGTATACCGGCAAGGTGGTCTACTCTGACCGCTGCCTTGAAGACGCCACTTACGTCAAACTTGACAACGTGACCGTCTCCTATGACGCACCCTTCAAGAACAAGTATATCAAGGGCCTCCGCTTCTATGCCACCGGCCAGAACCTCCTGTGCATCACCGGCTACACCGGCGTCGACCCTGAGGTCCGTCTGTCCGGCCTCACTCCCGGTATCGAGGGCACAAGCTATTATCCCCGTACCCGCATGTTCACTCTTGGTGCAAACGTAAAGTTCTAAGGCTATGAAAAAGTATTTCACTATAGCACTTGCAGCGCTGGCAATGGCCGCCTGCACCAATCTTGACGAGCATCTCTACTCCCAGATTTCCAAGGAGGAGTTCATGAAGAACGATGCCGTCATTGCACAGTACACTTCGCGTCCTTACACCAAACTTCAGAACTGGGGCGAGGAACAGAGCTACTGGACTCTGGTCCTTCAGATCGGCAACGAAATGGCAGTTCCCAAGTCCTGGGACAAAAGCTGGGGCGAAGAACGCTACGTAGAACTCCAGACCCACAACATTACCACCAGCAACAAGCTTGTGGGCACCGGCTGGGACTTCTGCTTCAACGGCATATCGGCCTGCAACGACGCCATTTACGAGCTGGGAAAACTTGAACAGAACGAGACCGTAAAACGCAACATCGCAGAATGCAAGATTCTCCGTGCATACTACTATTTCATGGCAATAGACCTTTGGGGACAGGTTCCCTTCTCCATTGACAAGCTGGACACCAAACTTCCCGAGGTCAAGACCCGCCCGGAAATGTGCGCATGGCTGGAAACAGAAATAAAGGGCTGCATGGACGACCTCACGGACACTCCTTCATCGGCAACCTACGGCCGTGTAACCAGGGATGTGGCCAAATTCCTTCTGGCAAAGCTTTACATCAACTCCGAGGTATTCACCGGAACCGCCAGATGGCAGGAAGCCGGCGACATCTGCAAGGAAATCATGGACAGCAAACACTTCAAGCTCACATCTACCTATGGGCAGAACTTCGCAATCAACAACGAGGGCTGCTCTGAGGCCATCCTCGCCATTCCTTACAGCACCGTCTATACTTCCCATACATTCTATCCCTTCGTCCTCACCCTCAACAGCGACCTCCTGCCCCTGTTCAACATCAGCGCCGGCACCTGGAACGGCACCCACATGGGCCAGCCGGACTTCATGGCCCGCTACGATGATAATGACCTCAGAAAGGCGGAAACCTGGCTCTTCGGCGACATCTACGACCTCAACGGCCAGCGCTGGACAATCGAGGACGGTGTAGATGCAAACAACAAGCCCATCGTAAAGGAGTATTCCCTGAAGGATTATCCTATCGACGAAAGCCACTTCCGCAGCGGCCTTGACCGCATGGAAGGCGCCCGTATAATCAAGTGGCCATACCAGACGGACGGTTCCCTCACATCCTATTCGGTAGACATGGAGAACGACTTCATCCTGATGCGCTATTCCGATGTAGTCCTCATGTATGTAGAATGCCTCATCCGCCAGAACAAGGCCGCACAGGCAGCCCTGGTCCCGGAATTCATTCAGATCCGCACCCGTGCCGGACTTCTTCCCATGGCTGTTCTCACTCTGGACAACTTCTTCGAAGAGCGCCAGAAGGAAATGGCTCTTGAGGGATGGGTACATAACGACCTTGTCCGCTTCGGCAAGTATCTGGACGCATGGTGGGCAAAGCCCGCAGACAGCGATGCAGGCCATATCCTCCTTCCTATCCCCGAGGACAAACGCGGAGCTAACCCCAACCTTGGACAGAACCCCGGTTATTGATTATGAAAAGATTATCTATCATAGCCCTTTGCATCCTGGCCATTTCCTGCGCCCAGAAGCCGCTGGAAATAACCCGTACGCAGCTCAAGGACAAGATTGCCGGCGCCTGGCTTGGCCAGATGGTTGGCAACATCTACGGACTTGAGTACGAGAACAAGTTCGTGGACCAGCCCGGCGAAGGCCCCTTCGTCTTCAACAAGGCTATCCGTAAGATGGCAGCCGTAGACGGAGCCTTCTCCGATGACGATACGGACGTCGAGTACCTCTATCTCATGATGATGGAGAAGTACGGCATGAACATCACCTACGCACAGGTGAAGGAAGGCTGGATGTACCACATCCGCGACAGGGTATGGCTTGCAAACCGCGCCGCCCTTGGCCTCATGCACTACGGATTCATGCCGCCCTCTACCGGCAAGAAGGAATACAACCCCCACTGGTTCCAGATTGACCCTCAGCTCATTAACGAGATCTGGGCCTACACCGCACCTGGAATGCCTGCATACGCCGCAGGCATATCGGACTGGGCCGCCAGGATTACTTCCGACGACTGGGCCGTATCCCCCACGGTGGTGTACGGAGCCATGTACTCGGAAGCATTCTTCGAAAAGGACATCCCTACACTCATCCGCCATGCCAAGGAGTATCTCCCCAAGGGAGACCGCTTCCGCCATATAATAGACGAGTGCCTGGACCTCTGGAAGAAGAACCCCGACGACTGGAAAGCCTCCCGCAAGGTAATTGCCGATGAACTCTACTTCAACGAGCCGGACATCACCAAGAGCATCTGGAACGCAGACCTCAACGGTGCTATGGGCATCCTGTCCCTCCTGTACGGCGACGGCGACATAGAAAAGACCCTCCTCATAGGCTGTGCCATGGGCTTTGACTGCGACAACCAGACCGCCACCATGTGCGGCCTCCTGGGCGTCATCAACGGTATAGGCGGAGTTCCTCTTGACCGCGCAATGCCGGCTGAATTCCCGCACTGGACAAAGCCGTTCAACGACCGTTACATCAACGTAACCCGCTACGACATGCCTGACGCCTCCATAGAGGACATCATCGAACGCACCGTAGTGCTTGCAGAGAAGAACATCCTTGAGCGCGGCGGTTCCGTTCGCGAGGAAAACGGCGAGAAGATATACACCATCAATCCCAAGGCCCGTTACATCAAGCCCGTGGAGCCGGATGCATCGTTCACCCTTCCCACCGACCGCGGACGCAACCTGGCCCCTGAAGCAGCAGAGATACTGGCCCTCACCCGCGAGACGGACCGCGCAACGCTTGACTCCTGCTGGCTCACCATTCCGGTAAGCTACAGGGCTTACACCGTGGACGTCATAAACGACGGCGTCACAGGCGGCCCAGGAGCGGCTTTCTATTCCCTTGGCAGCAAGTCCAACGCCCCCAAGAGGGACTACTTCGGCTACCGCTGGGACAAGCCCGTAACCACGGACATGATATCCTTCCACTACGGACCGCTTGAGGAATTTGGCGGCTGGTACAGCAACCTCCATCCGGAATACATGGACGAAAACGGCAACTGGGTACCCCTGGATGCCACCGTTACTCCGGACTGGCCCTACTGCGACGAGGTCTTCTTCCAGCCCCACAACGGAGAGTTCATCTTCTCCTTCCCCAAGGTTACCACCACCGCAATACGCGTAATCGGCGACGATGCCGTCCTTATCCACTGGAACAAGTACACCAAGGACGTATCGGCCTTCATTTCTATAACGGAACTACAGGTATATGAAGCGAAGTAGCTTAATACTTGCGCTGGCCCTTCTTGCCGCCTGCTCCGCCCCAAAGGCTCCGGAAAGCGTAACCCTTAGCAAGGATGCGCTCATGGACAAGATAATGGGCGGATGGGCCGGCCAGACAATAGGCGTTGTTTACGGCGCCCCCACGGAATTCAAGTTCTGCGGCACCATAATCCCGGAAGAGATTCCCATCGGCTGGGGAGAAGGCTACGTAAAACACTGGTGGGACCGCAAGCCCGGCCTCTTTGACGATGTCTACAACGACCTCACCTTTGCCGAGGCCTTCGAGCAGCTGGGTCTGGATGCATCGTCCAATGACCTTGCAATGCGTTTTGCCTATGCGCCGTACCACCTTGCCCATGCCAACCAGGCGGGCCGCTACAACGTGCGTCAGGGCATAATGCCCCCGGAATCCGGCAACTGGCTCAACAACCCCCATGCGGACGACCTGGACTTCCAGATTGAAGCGGACTTCGTGGGCCTCATGGCCCCGGGAATGCTCCCGGAGGCGCTTGACATCGCAGACCGCGTTGGCCACATCATGAACAGCGGCGACGGTTTCTACGGCGGAGCCTTCGTGGCCGGCCTTTACAGCGCCGCCTTCATAGAGACGGACCCCGCTAAGATTGTGGACATGGCCCTGGAGGCAATCCCCCAGGAAAGTACGTTCTGGCAGTGCCTGAACGATGTCAGGCTGTGGCACAAAAAGTATCCTGCAGACTGGAAAGCCGCCTGGTTCGAGCTCCTCAAGAAATGGGGCGCGGACACCGGCTGCCCAAAGGGCGTAGGCCTTAGCTTCGACATCGACGCAAAGCTTAACAGCGCATACGTTGCCATGGGCATGCTTTACGGCGGCGGAGACTTTGGCCGCTCCATGGAGATTGCCACCCGCTGCGGACAGGACTCTGACTGCAATCCAGCCACCGTGGGCGGCGTCCTTGGCGTAGTCCTTGGCCTCAAGAACATCCCTGAGTTCTGGCGTGAACCCGTTATGGAAATCTGGAACCTTGACTTCGAGGGAACCGACGTATCCCTTGAAAAAGGCAGCCGGTATTCCTACAACCACGCCCTGCAGCTCATTGAGAAAAATGGCGGAGAGGTGCGTGAGAACGAGGTCGTGATCCCTGTGAAAAAGCCGGAAGTACTGCCTCTGGAGCAGAACTTCGTGAACACTTATCCCCTCATGCGTGACCAGAAAGACGCATGGCTGGAAAAGGAGTATGAGTTTGACTTCTCCGGCAACGGCTTTGTAATATGGGGCAACCTCGTGTGCCTGAGGGGCATCACTCCGGACTACGCCGCACGCGTTGCCAAAAAGCACGTTGGCTCCGAGGTCTTTGCAATGGCAGAGGAACAGGACCCGTACGTGGCAGAGATAGAAGTCTGGATAGACGGAGCCCTGGACCAGGTTTCCATCCTTCCCATGAAGGGCACCTCCCGCAAGCTGGAGCCCGCATGGAAATACTGCATGGAGGAAGGCCGCCACACGGTGAAGCTGGTCTGGAAAAACGCAAAGCCGGATACCTACCTCCTTCGCATTAACGCCATAGAGTATTACAGCGAAAAGCAGAACACAGACACCTATTATCACAATTAGGATGAAAAGGACCCTTATCATAGCGCTCCTCACGCTTGCCGCCTGCACCGCCAAGGTCCCTTACGGGGAGACGGTGAAGATGGACAGCGCCACCCTCATGGACAAGATCCGCGGCGGCTGGTACGGCCAGACCATAGGCTGCACCTACGGCGGTCCCACGGAGTTCAAGTACAAGGGCGGAATCATCATGGAAGAGATTCCCATCCCCTGGTACGACGACTACATCTACGACACGTACATCGAGGACCCCGGCCTGTACGACGACGTCTACATGGACCTTACCTTCATGGAAACCATGCTCAAGTATGGCCTGGACGCCCCCGTGGAGGAGTATGCCAAGGCGTTTGCCTATGCCGACTACAAGCTCTGGCACGCCAACCAGGCTGCCCGATACAACATACTGAACGGACGCGGCGCCCCTGAAAGCGGTCACTGGAAGTACAACCCCCACTCGGACGACATCGACTTCCAGATAGAGGCGGACTTCATCGGGATGCTGTACCCAGGGCAGGTGAACAAGGCTTCTGAACTTAGCGACCGCATCGGCCACATCATGAACTACGGCGACGGATGGTACGGCGGCGTCTACATAGGCGCAATGTACTGCCTGGCCTATGTCTGCGACGATATCCCTACCATCGTCACGGAGGCTCTCAAGACCATTCCGGAAGGCACCAAGTTCCACAGCACCATTGCGGACGTAATCAAATACTGGAAGAAGTACCCCAAGGACTGGAAGCAGTGTTGGTTCGAGGTCACAAACCGTCACGCCAACGATGTGGGCTGCCCGGAAGGCGTCTGGAACGGCTTCAACATAGACGCCACCATAAACAGCGCCTTCGTGGCCATCGGCCTTCTCTACGGCGAGGGGGACTTCCTCAAGACCATGGACATAAGCACCCGCTGCGGCAACGACTCGGACTGCAACCCGGCATCGGCCGCCGGCATACTTGGCGTAATGTACGGATACGATGCCATCCCGGAATACTGGAAGAAGGGCGCAGAACGTATCAAGGACATTCCTTTCCCCTACACATCGCTTAGCCTGGACCAGGTTTGCACGGAGAATTTCAAACTGGTGAAAACTTTGTTTTCATGCAACGAAGAAGATTCCGACTGCATCTATATTAACGTGGAAAAACCCCGGCCCGTCCGGTTTGAGCAGAGCTTTGAGGGGATTGTCCCCGTGGAAAAGCGGGTACTCAAGAAGGCCTTTACAACAAGCGTAGACCTCAGGTTCAAGGGAAACAGCATCGTGGTTGAAGGCAGCGTACGCAAGACCGGACACGCAGACGACAGCTACGTCGCGGACATTACCGCGCTCCTGGACGGAAAGGAGGTTGAGCACTTTACTATGCCAATTGATTATATCAAGCGCAAGTATGAGATTTTCTCCGCCTACTGCTTTGCAAGCGGAGAGCACACCCTTACCCTCCGCCTCAACAACCCCCATCCGGATTATGAACTGTATGCATCTGAAATGGTAGTTTATGATGAGATTTAGGTTTTTATATATACTGGGAGCCGTCCTTATCCTCACTTCCGGCAGCTGTTCAAAACCAAATGACAAGAAGGAAGGTGACGATAAAACCCCTGTCACTCCCGTAACGCCTCCGGAGCCGGAAGGATTCAAGCGCTACCAGAAGGACCTTGTCCTCAACAGCAAGATCCTCAGGGAGTACGTGAAGTATTCCGTCTATCTCCCGGAAGACTATGAAACCGCCACAGATACACGTTATTCAGTTGTGTACATGCTCCACGGCCTGGGAGACAACAACAACTCCTGGAACGGGGACTACCTTCATGCAAATTCCAAGATACTTGGTCAGGAAAGCCTTGGCCTTTCCAAGATGATATACGTGTTTCCCCAGGGTTTTGCCAGTTACTACTGCAACTTCTATGACGGCTCGTACAACTACATGGATATGTTTGTGAACGAGCTTATCCCTCTCATAGACAAGGAGTATCGCACAATTCCGGACAGGGAGCACCGCAGCATAACCGGCTACTCCATGGGCGGTTTCGGTGCCTGCGCTCTGGCAGAAAAGCATCCGGAGATGTTCATAGCATGCGCCCCGCTCTCAATGTCCGTCCGCACGGACTGGCAGTATCTTGAAGAGTCACAGAGCGGCTGGGAAAACCAGTGGGGCATCATCTTCGGCGGCCTTGGACAAACCGGCGAAGGCCGTATCACGGAATACTACAAGCAGCACTGCCCCATCCACTATTTCAACGCGGAGAACAAGGAGCAGCTTTCCACCGTGCACTGGTACCTCATCTGCGGGGACGACGAGAAGAACCTTCTCTATTCCAACGACCAGCTTCACTGCGTCATGCGCGACAATGGCTATGCGCACGAATACCGCGTAGTTGACGGCGGCCACTCCTCCTCGGTCTGGAACCCCGCCCTGGACGAGGTCCTTCCCATGTTCGACTACTACATGAACGGCGTAACACGCTGGTCTCCCAACCCTGAGACAGACGTGAATCCCGCAGTTGTCACAAGGAACGAGGACGGCACATTTGCTTCAAACAAATATAAGGAAAACGGCACCGGAACTGCCCTTTACATCGTCCATAAGAACGAGCTTTCCGACAGCGCACTGGACCGCATCATGTATGCAGCCTGCGCGGATTCTGCCTTTGACAGCGGGTATGTGATGCTTCCCTGCGACGTATCAGAGAAGACTCTCTCCGAATGGATGTCTTACTGGGATGCCAAGTACCCCAATACCAAAAAGCTGGTCCTGGGATATGGAGAAGGTGCAAAGGACGCCCTTGCCCTGCCTTCCGGAACGTTCAAGCGCAGCTACTATGTGAATCCCTCCACCGGAGACAAACCCAACGTGGCCAGGGACCAGGAAATATATTTCTGCGGAACGGACGATGACAGCAACTATCAGGGCATGAACACCTTGTACAACGCCTGCAAGAATAACGGAGCCAAGTTTGAGTACAGGATTGTAAATGCTTACAAAGACCCTGTGTACAATATTTTATTGAGTATTTCAGCAATCAAATCATATATTTACTATTAACCCATTAAACACAAAACACTATGAAAAAAATTATGTTACTCATGATGGCAGCACTTGCCATGACAGTTGTCTCCTGCGACAAGAACAAGATTGACGACGAGGAAGATGAGGCCAAGATCCCCACTCCCACCTATCGCGTTGTTAAGCTCATGAAGAGCTGGGAAGGTGACGACAAGGAGAGCGGCGATATGTATGTTTACAAATGGAACGCCGACGGCACTATTGCACAGGTTGACATGGCATGGGCAAAGGACGTCTATTCCAGCATGGTATTCACATGGTCCGGCAACACCGTAACCGTGGTCGATGCAAAGAACGACAACAAGCCCGTCTGCACCATCACCGTTGACGACCAGAAGCACGCCACCAAGATCACCCAGGCCGCTGACACCGAGGTAGGTAAAGGCTGGAAGACCCTCGAGTGCAAATACGATGCAAACGGATTCCTCACCCTTGCAAAGGTTGACGGCACCGTTAACACCGTACAGTCCATCGACGAAGACGGCAACATCGAGTGGTGGGGCCGCGTAGGTATCGCTTCCCAGGTAGATGAGACCACCACTGCAGCAGGCTGGCGCAAGAAGATGCACACCTACTACAGCAACGTCAACGCCGCCGGTATCCACGGTGAATGGGACGAGGACGTCAAAGTAAAGCGCTGGTTCTATGAGACCAACCTCGTTGGCCGCGCCTCCGCTCAGATCATGCGCACCGCTTGGTGGTATGGTGTTGTCAACGATGACAAGACCGAGGTCAAGCAGGAGTATGCCGCAAAGCTCGCTTACTATCCCCTGAACGTGGACGCCAACAACTGCGTCATCGTTGAGACCAAGCTCTACGACACCAAGGAGAAGTACGAGACCAACCCCGACAGCATGGGTGCTGATGACAAGACCGCATTCGTCTGCGAGAAGATCCAGTAATCCCCCCTCTCACATTTTTGACAATTTAAGCTAAGCGACGGCCTCCCGTCGCTTAGTTTTTTTATCATGTTTTTTATCACTATTTTTGCAGCAGCATATATGGTCAGTACCTATGGCACAGATTAAAGACGAAATACAGTACAAGGCCAAGATGGCACGTATTGATCACCTTTTCTTCGAAACGGACGAGAACACGCCTGCCGATGATCCCCGCCTACAGGAACTGGACAAGCTCTCAGCCCTGGTGGAAGAGTATGAGAAGCAATAGTTCTTTCCGTATAAAAGGCCCTTATCTTTTTGACATTTTTTACTAAGCGGCAGAGTATCTGCCGCTTAGCTTGTTATAATTATCACACGCCTATCCGCCGGCGGATGCTGGAACTTCATTAATTTTGAGGTGAATAAAAGACTAAACCCGATAGCTTGAATTACTTCAGGGGCTACCGGGAATCAACACTGCAAATATACAATTATTATTGTTATCATCAAAAAAATGAAGTTTATAGAATTCGAGTCCATTATGTCATCCAAACGGATGAGGCGGTATGTTTTTCTCAGGGTAAGGATATGATATCAACAGCACACCTTCAGAGTTGTTACGGTAGAATCATAGTTTTGTTCACATGGATGGGGATACCTTCAACGCCCCTATTATTTGGCCTTAACCACGTCTTATCTATTTGTCGGATGATTGATAGTATGGCTTGACTTTGCCTCATTTTTTTGACTATTTTTGCTAAGCGGCAGATTTTCTGCCGCTTAGCTTGTTATAATAAAGTTCGTCAAGATGGTGGAATAATGGTATTTGGTAAATACTTTTGTACGTAACCAAAAAACGAAAACCATTATGCACAGAACAAAAGAGACCGAACTGCTAAGGCAGAAGTGCCACAACCTGCAAGCCTTGTTGTCCTACCACGTCAAGAAAGAGCTGCGGCTGGAAGAAGAGGTGCTGAGACTCGTCAAAGGCGCCATCGCCACGGAATACACGGCATTCCTTGGACTTGTGAACGAGATTCTGTACAGCCTTGAGGTAGGGGCAACAAAAAAGCATCTGAAGGAGATTTGTGACCGGTGGCTGCAGGAGTACCTTGGCACACACACCACCGTGGGCGTCCTTGCAAAGGAGATAAACCAGCAGACCGGCGGAGCGCTGGATTCCCTCCTTTCCGATTTCCCGGAGTTCGGCATCTTTGAAGCGAACCTTTTCGCGTGTCTTGCAATTAATGTCAGGGACAGCCTTATTCTGGAGACCTTCGAACTTGGGAAGCCCTCCAACACCGCCAACGAAAAGCACCTCCTCCTTAAATGCATAAAGACCTCCAAGCTGCGCTCCAGGCTTAAATATCTGAAACTGTTGCAGAGCAAAGATTGCACCTATGGCAAGAATTTGCTATCTTTGCATGATTTGAGCAAATTCTCTAATGGAAAACCTGAAAAGAACAAAGATTAAGGCCCTGCTCTCGATGGAACCGGGCGCAGAGGTTCTTGCCAAAGGATGGGTCAGAACCAAACGAGGCAACAAACAGATTAAATTCATAGCCCTCAACGACGGCTCAACCATAAACAACATACAGGTAGTGGCCAATACGGAGCTTTTTGACGAGGAGCTCCTCAAAAAGGTTACCACAGGCGCTTCACTTGCCGTAAAAGGCAAGCTGGAAGCCTCCGTTGGCAGCGGCCAGGCCGTGGAAATCCAGGCATCTGAAATAGAGGTCCTGGGAGAGTGCGACCCCATGCGCTTCCCCCTCCAGAAAAAGGACACCACCCTGGAGTACCTCCGCACCGTAGCACACATGCGCCTGAGAACCAACACCTTCGGCGCCGTCCTCCGCATCCGTAACGCCATGGCCTTCGCCATCCACAAGTTCTTCAACGACAAGGGCTTCGTCTACCTCCACACCCCGCTCATCACAGAGTCCGATGCAGAGGGCGCAGGAGACATGTTCCAGGTAACCACCATGGACCTCAGGAACATCCCCCTGGACAAGAAGGGCAACGTAGACTTCAGCAAGGACTTCTTCGGGAAGAAGACCTCCCTCACCGTTTCCGGCCAGCTGGAAGGTGAACTCGGCGCCACCGCCGTGGGAGAGATCTACACCTTCGGCCCCACCTTCAGGGCAGAGAACTCCAACACCCCCCGCCACCTTGCAGAGTTCTGGATGATAGAGCCGGAAATGGCCTTCTACGACATCAATGACAATATGGCCCTGGCGGAGGAGTTCGTGAAATACCTCGTACAATACGCCCTTGACAACTGCATGGACGACCTCAAGTTCCTCAACGACAAATACGACGACGGCCTCATCGCCCGCATGCAGAGCGTCCTTGGCATCGCCTTCCAGAAAGTCACGTACACGGAAGCCGTAGAGATTCTGGAAAAGGCCATCGCCGACGGCTTCAAGTTCGAGTATCCCGTCCACTGGGGCACGGACTTCCAGTCAGAGCACGAGCGCTACCTCGTAGAAAAGCACTTCCAGAAGCCCGTCATCCTCATAGACTTCCCCAAGGACATCAAGGCCTTCTACATGAAGCAGAACGAGGACGGCCGCACCGTTCGCGGCATGGACGTCCTCTTCCCCAAGATTGGAGAAATCATCGGCGGAAGCGAGCGCGAGGCCTCCCTGGAAAAGCTGGAGCAGCGAATTGACGAGCTTGGCATGTCCCGCAAGAACCTCGAGTGGTACATAGACACCCGCCGCTACGGCAGCGTGCCCCACAGCGGCTTCGGCCTTGGCTTCGAGCGCCTGCTGCTCTTTGTCACCGGCATGGCGAACATCCGTGACGTAATCCCGTTCCCCAGAACTCCCAAAAACGCAGAATTCTAGAATATGCTCGTAATCGGTATCGCCGGAGGTTCCGGCTCAGGAAAAACCACAGTTGTAAGGGCCATCACCGAGCAGCTTCAGGGCAAGGTGGTGGTGATTCCCCAGGACTCCTACTACAAAGATTCCAGCCACGTCCCCGCAGAGGAAAGGAAGAACATCAACTTCGACCACCCGGATGCCATCGACTGGAAACTCATGTGCCAGCAGATCCGTGAGCTCAAGAGCGGAAAAACCATAGAGCAGCCCGTCTACTCCTATATCACCTGCTCCCGCTCCAAAACGGAAACCGTCACGGTAGAGCCCGCCGATGTCATCATCGTGGAAGGCATCCTCATCTTCACCTGCAAGGAACTCAGGGACCAGATGAACATCAAGATCTTCGTGGATGCCGATGACGACGACCGCCTCATGCGCATAATGGTGCGGGACATCGCGGAGCGCGGACGCAACATAGAAACCGCCATAGAGCACTACTGCGACACCGTCAAGCCCATGCACCTTCAGTTCATCGAGCCCTCCAAGCGCTATGCCGACGTAATCGTCCCCCAGGGCGGCCACAACAAGGTTGCTATTGACATCATTTCAAACACCATAGAAAAAGCCCTCAAGAGCAAAAGGCAGAAAAAGAAGAAATGAAACGCCTCTCCCCCGAAACCAAGGCCGGACTGTATATCACCGCGATAGTTCACGTCGCGGTGATTATCGTACTTCTGCTTGTGCAGATAGGGGCCCAGTGGAAGAGGGAGAACAGTTTTGTGCTGGATTTTACAAAGATGGAGGAGCAGGAGCGGGAAGAGCGCGAGAAGGTTTTCAAGGAGATGACGGCAGAGAAGCTGGAAGAGCTCATTGCCGCCGCCCGGAGCATCCCCATCCGCAATGTGACGGTGGACCGGTCTTCCCTTAAGGACGACCGCGGCACCAACGCCGAAGAGCTTTACAAAGAGGCGGAACGCCTTGCCCAGGAACTCAAGGACGGGCAGAATCAGCCGCTGGAGGACGATATTGTAGCCGCTCCCGCGCCTAAAAAGAACGAGCCCAAACAGGAGACAAAGCCATACAGCGGCCCTTCCGTCCTGTCATGGAGCCTGGACGGCCGCAAGGCCTCACGCCTTCCAATCCCCGCGTACCGCTGCTACGGTGCCGGAGAGGTTACGGTGATGATTGCCGTAAACAATAAAGGAGACGTCATCAACGTCAAAGTGAATGAGGACATCTCCACAAACGACAAGTGCCTTCACGAGTTTGCAAAGAATGCGGCACGGCTTTCGAAGTTCTCATCGTCGGAAACCGCCCCCGCAAGGCAGATGGGCACAATAACATACGCTTTTATTGCACAATGAGAAAACTCATGCTTACGATAATGTTCCTTCTGGCATACCTGACGGCACTTGCCCAGGGAAGGGTGTCTACAAAGAAATACATGATTGCCGATTTCTCGGACAAGATAACCAAGGTGGTTCTCCCGGGCAGCGATGTCCTTGACGGCGCGCTCCGTCAGGAAGTGGTGAACTGCTGGACGCTTTCCCCCTTCGAGTTCTGCACGCCCGCAGATTTCGAGCGGCTGAAAAAATCGGCAGATTACTACTTCCTCCTGGTAGGCTCCACCATGTTCAAGGGAGAGATGGCGCCGTCGCTTCAGTTCCTTACCCTTGTCAAGGGCGGTCCGGAGGCCGGAGAAGGGACATCGGGCATGCATGAGGTCATTTCCCTGCCCCTTGCCGCAGCCGGGAGCAGCTCAGGTAGGGAGCTTGTTTATCTTGGCGCCATGGTCAATTCCATCCAGGAATTCACAGAAGCGGCCATGACATCGGAAAAGAACGCCTACCTTGGTACCGAGTGGTTCAACGCCGCATACCGCCGTGAAGGGAAAATGATGACGATATGGATGTCGGAAGGCGATGTGGACGCCTCCGTAAAAGACCCTTCCAGGTTTCTGGACGAGGACTTCCGCATAGTCCCCGAGGATGACTCTGACCAGAAGTTCATCTCCGGTGCATTCAATACCTTGTGCTCTTACGTAGTTGCGCCCCTGTTCCCGGCAGAAGGAGCCTCCATGTGCTACAACATGCTCTTCGAGGCCAATTCCCGCAGACTTGTCTATATATCCCGTCACAAGATTACTGCAGGCAAAGGCGCGGGATTCCTGGCAAAAGACCTCAAAAAAATAGCCAGGGCAAGATGAGGTGCGGGGTATGCCCTTCCGGGCTTAAATATGCAGTGAAACGCAGCGGACGTTCCGTGGCGTACTGCTCCCTTTCCATAGGCGCAGGCACCAGGGACGAGGCCGGCTACCCTGCCGGAATAGCCCACTTCACGGAGCATACCATGTTCCGCGGCACAAGGAAAAAATCGGCCGCAGTCATTTCGGGCTACCTTGACCGCCTGGGCGGGGAGCTCAATGCCTACACCACAAAGGAAGAGATCGTGCTTCATGCAACGGTACTGAAGGAAGACCTCCCCAAGGCCGCCAGGCTGCTCTTCGAGCTTGCCACGGAGGCCACTTTCCCGGAAAGCGAGATTGAGACCGAGCGCGGCGTGATCCTGGACGAGATTATCCAGTACAAGGACAACCCGGCCGAGGACATCTACGACAATTTCGAGTGCATGCTCTTCAAGGGATCGGCACTGGAAACGCCCATCCTCGGGACCACTGCATCGGTGAAAAAGATCACCGCTCCCATGCTCCGCCGCTTTGTGGCAGAGAAGTTTGTCCCTGGCCGCATGGCCCTCACCGTTGTGGCCGATATTGACGAAGCTCAACTGGAAAAAAGCATTGTTTCTCTTTCACACAAATTGTTTGAGATGCCCGAACAGGTCGGGCATGACGAGCCCTATGCCCCCGCGTCATTGCCGGCCATGACCGGCAATCTCTTCCATAATGTGGTTGACAAGCACAACCATGAGGTGAATGCCGTGATTGGAGGCAAAGCGCCAAGCTTGTACCAGATGCCGGACAGGCTGGTTGCGGCCATGCTGGTCAATATCCTTGGCGGACCGGCGTCCAACTCTCTGCTTAACGCTGAACTGCGTGAAAAACGCGGCTGGGTGTACGGAATTGAGTGCTCTTATACTCAATATAAGGATACAGGAATTGTGGCAATTAGTTTTGGCTGTGATAAGCCAAACCTGGACAAATGCCTTGCGGCCATTGACAGGATACTTAAGCGCCTCCGTGAGACTCCCCTTTCCGATGCCAAGCTCAAAGCTTTCCGTAAGCAGCTCTTCGGCCAGCTTGCAATAGGCAGCGAGTCCGGCGAGGCCCAGTGCCTCTCCATGGGCAAGAGCATGCTTGCCTGGGGCACCGTCATGTCCCCCGAAGAAACCCGCCGCCACATTGACGCAATAACGGCCACAGACCTCCTGTCCATGGCCGCCAGGCTCTTTGCCCCGGATAATCTTTCCCGGCTGGTGTATCTCTAAACAAATCTACGTCTTTTTGTTTTATAAAAAAGAAGCTTATATACTTTGCAGTATAGTCATGGCAAAATGTTTTGTCATAAAGACATAAAGCTTTTGATTGTTCGGGATTCTGAATCCTAAATTTTTTAAGATAAAACCGAATGAGCCCGAATGCCTGCGCTCTTATTTTAATAGGCAGTTGGCGGAAATGAGTATTTCGACTGTCCTCTTTACAACATCTCTAAAAATAAATCGGCATCCGGAGCTTTAGATTCAATAATAGCCTTTCGTAAACGGCTACGACAAGTCCTAAGACTACTCCTAGACTGAGCGCCAGTGATTAACGCAACCGTTTCATAAGAGAAACCAGCAAAGAACAGAATAAGGAGCTTAATATTGCGCCCATGGATTTTGGGGACTTGATCTCGCAGTTTAACCATAATGTTATTACTATATAGATTCAGGTCTCTTTCTATCGACTTATACAATGCATCTCCTTTATTAAGCTCACCAATATAATCCTTAAACTGACGGAATACAATATTTTTTCTTTCTTCGGTATCAACATTATAATAATTAGTTGATATTGAGTCAAGTTGCCTGATTCTTTCACTATAGTGGGTATTAAGCAAATCTGCGTTATCTTTACTTAACTTATTTATTTGCTTGTTATTAAGAGCAAGCTGCGCCATCAGTTCCTTGATATACAGGTCTCTGTTTTTTTGCTTGTAGTGATATATGATGAATAATAACGAAAGAATCAAATACACTATTATGCCAATTGACAAGTTGCGTATTTGCATTTGAACAATTCTGTATCTTTGGTTAGCAGCATCGTCCTTAAAAAAATCCCGTTGTGCACAGCTTACTGATTCGCTAAGCAGTTTCCTTGTAAGGGAGTCTTGAACCTCGGACGCGTTTTTCAACAAATCATAAGCTTTATTGTATTGCTCCCTCCCTCTGATGATTCTAGATTTCGTATAATCTATCATAGCTGAAGACAAGACTCCTGGGTATAGTTTATAACCTCTCTCAATCCAATACTCGGCGGAATCCCGCCTCCCAGCTCTTTCATGTGCAAGAGCAAGATTAGTATAATCTACGTGTGAGTATTTCTCTTCCGGTACTTTATTATATAATGATATGCAGGTAGAATAATCATCTTGATCAAATAAGGCAATTTCTGCATTCAGCATCCGGCAGTAATCCAGAAGGTTGGAATCTCCAATTACTATTCTTTGAAGAAGCCGCCTAGCATTATCATACTCTCTCGTGGAAACATTAGCAGCAGCTAAAGAATAAAGCGCATATTGTTGGTATACTATGTCCGAGGGCTTTTCAAGAAAACAATCTAAGGATTTTTGGAAATAATCGACACTCGCAGAAAGATTGTTGACTTGACCAAAAGCATCGGCCATATTCCTGTAAATCAATCCCAAATAGTGACTGTCTCTCTTCTTCTCCGCAATTTGTAAGGCTTTCTCGAAAAAAATAATCGCTGATGGAAACGCCTTCTTGTTCATCTGAATCCTTCCCATATAATACAAAGCCATCATGTATTCATGCGAGTTCGAGTGCCCAGAATAATACTCAACCACTTTATCCATCAAGGAGTCAGAGTATACATCAATATAGTTTTTGTCTAGTGACGCGCTATAATACAAAGTAAAACGCGCCTTCTGTCTTTTGCTTATTAATGCGGAGGTATCTATACTTTGTAGGATTCTTAAAGTGCTGTCCGGCATTGTATCAAAGAGTGCAATTGCCCTGTCCAGTGACTTTCTCTCAACGGATTGAGTGCACCCGAATAAAACTGCCAGCAATAATGGTAAGATGAATGACCTCATAACGAAAGAATCTCTTTTTGTTACGTTCAAATATACTCAATTACCACGACACTTAAGCATAATATGGCAAATTGTAATGCCCGCAATTATTATATCGACTGATAATCAGGTGTTTAGGCCATACAAATTGTAACGGCTAATTTTGTGATGTTTACAAAAACTTTACTAAACTTGTAAAACCGGATTACTAATCTTTTAAACAAATGAAAACAATTATCAAGTATTTGATGCTGAGTCTTCCAGCACTTTTAATGTCTGCCTCCTTTGCGTTGTGCAATTCCTCAAATGATGAAGAAAAAATTCAATAGAGCTATTTTAATAATCCATTGTTATGAAAAGATGTCATTTCGTTAGTATTGTAATTGTCACTATTTGCCTTTTTGTTGGGTGCAAGGAAAAAGATGCCCCAGCATATTGGCCCCTAGATGTAGAATCTGGATTTCGTTTGTTTATTGGAGTTTGTGATTATAGCTATGAAGATGATAATCCTGAAGTTTCCGTTCTTATTAATGAAGCCAATACTACTCAAGATTTTCAATTACTAGAGAAATCGGATTGTGGCGTAACTGTTGCTGGAAAACTGTATTATTATTACGATCTATCCGATGATTGGATCGGGAAAAGTGTATGTCTTGTCGTAGTATATTCATCAACTGAAAAACAATACACTACAGTTGTTGAACTTGACAATGAAAGGAACCTTTGGTTTATTGTTGAAGACAATGGCATCTGTCGTATTTCAGCACCGGTTAGTAAAGAAAACCCATAGAGATTCTCATTCCCTCCTGATTATAATTCCACAATAAAAAACGCAGTCGCAATTAGCTTATAATCAACATTTTAGGCAACTACACCCCGGTCAAACGTCCGGGGTGTAGCATGTTAAAGCGCTGTATATTAACGAGTTACGATTGCACGCCTTGGCCTAGTTCACCACCTCGCAGAGGAATTTGATGCGGACGAGGCGGATCTCGAGGTCTTCGTAATCGTCTGAAAGGGCGTCGCGTGCCTCCTGGAGGGAATCCGAGGTGGCTTCGTCACGGAACCAGTCGTAGATTTCGGAAACTACTTCCGGATCCAGCTCCTCTTCAATGTAATAATTGAGGTTGACTTTGGTGCCGGTGGCCACGATGCCTTCAATTTCCGTGAGGAGTTCGTCCATGGAGAGGCCCTTGGAGGCGGCGATATCGTCCAGGGAGAGCTTGCGGTCTATGGACTGGATGATGTAGACCTTGTTGCCGGACTTGGAGGCGACGGATTTCACGACGAAGTCGTCCGGGCGGTCTATCTCGTTCTCTTCCACATACTTGGCGATGAGGTCCACGAAGGGCTGGCCAAACTTCCGGGCCTTGCCCTCGCCCACGCCCTGGCACTTTTCCGAGAGTTCCTTAAGGGTGAGCGGATAGACTATGGTCATGTCTTCCAGCGAAGGGTCCGAGAACACCATCCATGGCTGGAGCTTTAGCTTGCGGGAGACGTCCTTGCGGAGGTCCTTGAGCATCTTGAGGAGCATTTCGTCTCCTCCTCCGCCACCGGAAACGGGAACCGGGTCGTCTTCGTCATCATCCACGCCCTCGGAGAAAGTGCGGTCCTCCACCAGCATGACCTCGTGGGGCTTGAGGTAGAACTCCAGGCCCTTGTCCGTAGCCGTTATGAGTCCGTAATTCTCTATGTCCTTGTCCAGATAATGCATGATGAGGCCCTGGTGTATGACGGCGCACCAGAATTTGGTGTCGTGGTCCTTGCCCGCGCCGAAGAGCTCAAGCTCGTCATGCTTGTATGACTTTATCATGGCGTTGGAGACTCCTGCAAGAATGTTTGCAAGATGCTCCAGCTTGAAGTGCTCCTTGAGTGTGTCTATGAGCTCTATCACAAGGCACAGCTCTTCCCGGCCGTCGAAGCGGGCCTTGGGATGGAGGCAGTTGTCGCAGCAGCCGCAGTTGTCCTGAAGGTAGTCTTCCCCAAAGTAGTTGAGAAGAAGCTTGCGGCGGCACTGGCTGGATTCTGCATATGCAACGGTCTCGTTCAGGAGCTGTTTCCCTATTTCCTGCTCGCTTACCGGCTTTCCCTGCATGAACTTCTCCAGCTTCTGGATGTCTTTATAGCTGTAGTATGTTATGCAGATGCCCTCCTGGCCGTCACGGCCGGCGCGGCCGGTTTCCTGATAGTAGCCCTCAATGCTCTTTGGAATGTCGTAATGAATGACGAAACGGACGTTCTGCTTGTCGATTCCCATGCCGAAGGCTATGGTGGCCACAATGACATCTATCTCCTCCATCAGGAACTTGTCCTGGTTCTCCGCCCTTGTCTTTGCGTCCAGACCGGCGTGGTACGGAAGGGCCTTGATGCCGTTTATGGCCAGCACCTGGGCCAGCTCCTCTACCTTCTTGCGGCTGAGGCAGTAGATGATGCCGCTCTTGCCGGGATTCTGGCGGATGAAGCGGATTATGTCCTTCTCCGGCTCCACCTTGTCCCTGACCTCATAGTAAAGGTTGGGACGATTGAAGGAGCTGCGGAATATGGTGGCGTCCAGGATGCGGAGGTTCTTGAGGATATCGGACTGGACCTTGGGCGTGGCGGTGGCGGTGAGGGCGATGATGGGAGCGGGCTGGATCTCGTCCACGATGGAGCGGATCTTGCGGTATTCCGGACGGAAATCGTGCCCCCATTCGGAGATGCAATGGGCCTCGTCTACCGCGTAGAAGGAAATCTTTATCTCCTTTAGAAGGTCTATGTTCTCCTGCTTGGTGAGGGACTCCGGGGCAACGTAAAGAAGCTTTGTGACGCCGCTCACGAGGTCCTGCCTCACCTCTCCTATCTGGATGCGGCTGAGGGAGGAATTGAGGAAGTGGGCGATGCCGACGTCTCCGGAAACGAAGCCGCGGATGGCGTCCACCTGGTTTTTCATGAGGGCGATGAGCGGGGAAATCACGATTGCGGTGCCTTCCATAAGGAGGGCGGGTAACTGGTAGCACAGGGATTTTCCGCCGCCTGTGGGCATGAGGACGAAGGCGTTGCCGCCGTCGGTGAGATGCTTAATGACTCTCTCCTGATCCCCTTTGAAGGCGTCGTAGCCGAAGAATGTCTTCAGTTTTTCGTGTATGGCAGACGATGAAACGGACATAGGCTACTGTGATTATGGCACAATTTAGCAAAAAAAAACCTCTTTTCCAAATGATTGAAAAAAAACTGATTTCTTAAAAATTATCACTATCTTTGCAGACTGAATGCGCAATTAGCGCAGTTTAACCGAACAATCGATTAAAGTTATATTCAAAATGAAGACTCTCAAACTTTTCGCCATCGCATCGGCAGCAATCCTGATGGTGGCTTGCAACACCTCCAAGGTGGAGGGCTCCAAGGAAGTTCGTTCCCTTCTCCCCAGCAAGGGCCAGATTGACACCACTTCCTATCTCCTGGGTGTAAACTTTGGTCTTGTCATGACCCAGAACGGTTTTGGCGAGCTCAACATGGCCCAGGTCCAGAAGGGTATGAAAGACGCCCTCAAGGCAAAGAAAGGCGAGCCCATGGACTCCGTTTTCGTACAGCAGTTCAAGATCGATCCTTCCCAGATGAACATGATCATCAACGGCTTCCTCCAGAAGCGTACCGCTTATGAAGGCGCCCTGAACAAGGAGAAAGGCGATGCTTTCCGCAAGGACTTCTATGTGAAGAACAGTGCTGACTCCACCGCTTCCGGTATCGTCTACCTCATCCAGGATTCCGGTTCCGAGGTTCACGCCGTCTCTGACCGCGACACCGTCAAGGTCAACTATCGCGGCACCCTTATCGACGGTAAGGAGTTCGATGCAAACGAAGGCATCACCTTCCCTCTGAACCGCGTCATCAAGGGCTGGACCGAGGGCATGAAACTCGTCGGCGAAGGCGGTAAGATCACCCTCGTTATCCCTGCAAACCTCGCTTACGGCGAGCGCGGACCCCGCAACATCGGCGCCAACAGCACCCTTATCTTCGACGTTGACCTCCTTGAAGTTCACCCTTACGTAGAGCCCGTCGCAGAGCCTGCAAAACTCGCCAAGAAGAAGTAAGCAGTGGCACTGGAACTTGAAGGCACAATACGCCAGAAACTGGGCGTGCAGTCGGGTATGAGCTCCCGCGGCTCCTGGACAAAACAGGAGTTCGTGCTGGAGTACCCGGACGGCAATTACACATCCCAGGCATGTATGCTGGCCTTCGGTCAGGACAAGGTTCAGGAACTGGACAAGTACCAGGTAGGAGACCGCGTGAAGGTTTCCTTCAACATCAAGAGCCGTGAGTACAACGGCCGCTGGTACACGGACATCCAGATTTGGCGCATCGCCCCCGCAGGCACCGTTGCCCAGGCACCTGCAGCACCCGCTGCCCCTGCCGCCGCACCATCCGCCCCGGTCCAGACACCTCCGCCATTCCAGGCCCCGGCTCCGTCGCTTGACGACATGCCCGCCGATGACCCTTCGGACGACCTGCCGTTCTAAACAAGAAAAACCTCCGGATTCGGAGGTTTTTTTGTTGCCTGCCCATCCCCTCCGCCAACCTGTCCACCAAAAACGCCAAATCCGTGGACAAACCGGCTAAAAGGGGGCGGGGATGGGTTAGTGTGCAAAAGATTTCGTATCTTTGTAATCTTATGATACCGAAGGAGACCATAGACCTCATTCTGGACACCGCCAAAGTAGAAGAGGTGGTGGGAGACTATGTTACCCTCAAGCGCCAGGGCGGAAGCCTGTGGGCCTGCTGCCCTTTCCATAACGAGAAGACTCCTTCCTTCCACGTAGTGCCTTCCAGAGGCATCTACAAGTGCTTTGGCTGCGGAAAGTCAGGCACTGCCGTAGGCTTTCTCATGGAGTACGAGAAACTCTCCTACTATGAAGCCCTGCGCTATCTTGCCAAGAAGTACAACATAGAGATAAAGGAAGAGGAAGAAAGCCCGGAGCAGCTGGCCGCCCGCCAGAGGTCGGAGAGCCTCATGGCCGTGAGCGAGTTCGCCCGCAAGTTCTTCTGCGACCAGCTCCAGGAAAGCGAAGGCCATGCCGTGGGCTACAGGTATTACCGCAACCGCGGCATTACGGATGCCACGATAGAGCGGTGGAGCCTTGGCTGGGCGCCTTCAGGCAGAAGCACCTTCGTAGACGCCGCCCGTGCGGCAGGCTACAAGGAAGAGTACCTTCTTGCCGCCGGCCTTGCAATAAAGACAGAGGACGACAAGCTCATCGACAAGTTCCGTGAGAGGGTCATGTTCCCCATCCACTCGGTCAGCGGGCGCGTTATAGCCTTCAGCGGCCGCACCCTCAAGGCGGAGAACCAGGCCAAGTACGTCAATTCCCCGGAGACGGAAATCTACGTCAAGAGCCGTAACCTCATGGGCATATACTTCGCCAAGAGCGAAATCGCCAAACAGGACCGCTGCATACTTGTGGAAGGCAACGTGGACGTTGTGATGATGCACCAGATGGGCATAGGGAACGTAGTTGCCTCCTGCGGCACCTCCCTCACCGAAGAGCAGATACGCCTCATAAAACGCTTCACGGAGAACATCACCATAATGTACGACGGCGACAGCGCCGGCCTCCACGCCGCTGTAAGGGCTATCGGCCTTATCCTCAAGGAGGGCATGAACCCGCGCGTGGTATTCCTCCCGGACGGGGACGACCCCGACTCCTACTCCCGCAAGCATACCCTGGAGGAAATCCGGGAATTCATCGCCACGCACGAGCAGGACGGCATCGCCTTCAAGACAGACCTCCTCCTTGCCGATGCCGGCGACGACCCCGTCAAAAAGGCCAGCCTCATAAACGAGATTGCCGATACCGTTGCCGATATCCCGGACGCAATCAAGCGCCAGGTCTACGTAGACACCGTGGCCAGGAGGTTCGGCATTGAGGCCGATATCATACAGGAGAGGGTCCACAAGACAAGGGGCAGCCTCCAGAAAAGGCGCGAGATGTCCGGTCAGGCCGGGCATGACGCAAGAACGGGTGCCCCAGAGAGCCCGTCACTGCCGTCTGAGAACCCGTCATTGCCGGCCGGGACCGGCAATCTCCTGAACAGGGACCGGATTACAGACGCGTCGGAAAAGGAGCTTCTGGGCTTCATCGTCCGCTATGGCCGGGAGCCCCTGAACTTCGAGACGGACTCCGAGTTTTACTCACCGGACGCCGTCCAGACCGTGGCGGAATTCATTGACGATGCCCTCGCGGCCGACGACACCGTCTTCGTGAACCCTGTCTACCAGGCCGCCTACGAGGCTTACTTCGAGCAGTACGACAAAGGCATCGGCCAGGACGATATCGTCCTTGACCTGCTGAACGGAGAAAACCGGGAAATAGCCGCCGTGGTTGCAGACCTTGCCACGGAGAAATACGAGCTCACGGTGAACAACTTCTCCAACGCCCTCACCACCAAGGAGTCCTGGCTCACCACTTTTGTTCCCCGCGCCATACTCGCCTACCACGAGAAGCGGGTAACCCTCATGCAGAACGAGCTCATGCGCCGCCTCCCGGACGCCACGCCCCAGGAGCAGACGGACATAATGGCCCGCCTTGGCAAACTGACCCAGATGAAAAAGACAATAAACCTGAAATTAGGAAGAGAAAAGAAATGAAGCAGTACAAGAGAACCCTGGTGACCTGCGCGCTGCCATATGCGAACGGTCCCGTGCACATCGGCCATCTGGCCGGAGCCTACATCCCCGGAGACATTTACGTGCGTTACCTCCGAATGCGCGGAGAGGACGTGGTGTTTGTCTGCGGCTCTGACGAGCACGGCGTCCCCATCACCATCAAGGCCCGCGAGCAGGGAGTCACTCCGCAGGACATCGTGGACCGCTACCACAAGGTGATGAAAGACGCCTTTACAGGGCTTGGAATCAACTTTGACATTTATTCCCGCACGTCATCCCAGGTACACGCGGAGAACGCATCGGAGTTCTTCCGCAAGCTCTACGACCAGGACGACTTCGTTACCAAGGAGTCGGAGCAGCTCTATGACGAGGAAGCAAAGATGTTCCTGACAGACCGCCTCATCGAGGGCACCTGCCCCAAGTGCGGAAATCCCAAGGCCTATGGCGACCAGTGCGAGAAGTGCGGCTGCACCCTCTCTCCCGAAGAGCTTATCGACCCCAAGTCCAAACTTTCCGGCACCACGCCCGTGAAGAAGAAGACCAAGCACTGGTACCTGCCCCTGGACAAGTACGAGCCCTGGCTTCGTGACTGGATCCTCGAGCAGCACAAGGAGTGGAAGACCAACGTTTACGGCCAGTGCAAGAGCTGGCTGGACGGCGGCCTTCAGCCCCGTGCCGTCACACGCGACCTTGACTGGGGCGTCCCCGTCCCGGTGGAAGGCGCGGAAGGAAAGGTGCTGTACGTGTGGTTCGACGCTCCCATCGGCTATATTTCCAATACCAAGGAGCTCCTCCCGGAAAGCTGGGAGAAGTGGTGGAAAGACCCCGAGACCAGGCTTATCCACTTCATCGGCAAGGACAACATCGTGTTCCACTGCATAGTGTTCCCGTCCATGCTCAAGGCCTATGGGGACTATATCCTCCCGGAAAACGTCCCTGCCAACGAATTCCTGAACCTGGAGGGGGACAAGATTTCCACCTCCCGCAACTGGGCCGTGTGGGTGCACGAGTATGAGAACGAGTTCCCCGGACAGGAGGATGTATTAAGGTATGTACTCACCGCAAACGCCCCGGAGACAAAGGACAACGACTTCACCTGGAAAGACTTCCAGGGGCGCAACAACAGTGAGCTCGTAGCCATATTCGGAAACTTCGTGAACAGGGCCGTGGTGCTCACGCATAAGTATTTCGGCGGTGCCGTTCCGGCAAATCTTAAGCCGGAAGCCGTTGATGCAGAAACGCTTGCATCCGTAAAGCCCTGCAGGGAAGCCCTGGAGAAGTACATAGAGACCTTCCATTTCAGGGAGGCCCTCAAGGAGGCGATGAACATTGCGCGCATCGGCAACAAATACATCTCTGACATGGAGCCCTGGAAGGTTGCCAAGGAAGACATGGACCGCTGCGCCAGCATCCTTTACACCTGCCTGCAGCTGTGCGCAGAGCTTGCAATAGCCTTCGAGCCCTTCACGCCCTTCGGCGCAGAGAAGCTCCGTCACATGCTCCGCGTGGGCCTTGACGCCGGTACGGACCACCGCACCGGTGAAGGCACCCCCACCGTCAACTTCTACAAACCCGGCGAAGGCAAAGCCCTGCATACCCGCGCTGCGTCATCCCCGGCCACGACCGGGGATCTCATCCTCACCTGGTCCATGCTGGGCACCTCTGAACTCATCCCCGCCGGCCACCAACTGGGAGAGGCCGAGCTCCTGTTCCGCAAGATAGAGGATGCCGAGGTTGACGCCCAGATAGCAAAGCTTGAGGCCATTAAGAAAGCCCGCGAGGAAGCCGAGGCCGCAAAAGCTGCAGCCGAAGCCGCAAAGAAGGTGGAGCCCCAGAAGCCGGAAGTGACCTTTGACGATTTTGCCGCCATGGACATCCGCACGGCAACCGTTCTTGCCGCGGAAAGGGTGCCCAAGACGGACAAACTGCTCAAGCTTACCATAGACACGGGCATAGACCAGAGGACCATAGTCTCCGGCATTGCGGAGTACTACTCCCCTGAAGACATGCTTGGAAAACAGATATGCATACTTGCAAACCTTGCTCCCCGCGTAATCCGCGGAATAGAGTCCAAGGGCATGATCCTCATGGCCAAGCAGGGCGATGGCAAGATGCGTTTCATCACTCCCCAGGAAGTACTTGCGAACGGAGCACAGATAGGATAATATGAAAAGATTATTAGGAATTCTTCTTCTGGCCGTAGCCTGCAACCAGCCCGGCGCCAATACGGTTCCGGAAGACAAACAGGGCCAGGAGCCGGAAAAGAAAGAGTTCACTGCAAAGCTCACCACACTGCCCGCCACAGGCATTACGGTGTCATCGGCAATTCTACACGCCTCCTATGAGGGCCTTGACACGGAATATGACCCCCAGGGAGTAGTTTTCCGCTACGGCACATCGGCAGAGTCGCTGTCCCAGGAGGCTGAAGTGTTCGAACATGTCAGCGGCCCTTCCGGAGAGTTCTCCAAGGCACTGGACGAGCTTACCAGCGGTCAGACATACTACTACCAAGCCACGTTTGACGCATGGAACCCCGTGGAGAAAAAGTACACCCACGTAAGCGGAGAGGTATTGTCTTTCACCACGGATAAGAAGGCGCTCACATCTGCAGTACCGGAATGGGCAGAACTCCCGGTCCTGGACTACACCAGCGACGGCAGCTACAAGGTGAGCACTACGGACAGCAATCTGTACTATGCCTGGCACATCAGTCCGGATGTCAAAGGCCCCGGCGGAAAACTTGCCCGTAACTACACGGTATGCTATAGTGCAGAGCATCACTGCCCGGTTTGGGTGGCAGCCCCCAGGCATTCGATGTATGTTGGCAGTTCTGGCCGCACAGATGCATACGGCAAGGACCCTGACGTTCCTGCAGACATCCAGTACAACTCCAAATCTACCGGAGGCGGCTGCAACAAGGGCCACATGCTTGGCTCTGCAGAGCGCACATGCTCAAAGGCAACCAACCAGCAGGTGTTCTATTATACGAACATAGCTCCTCAGCTGTCCTCCGGCTTCAACACCGGCGGTGGCGGCTGGAACCTTCTGGAAGACTACGTGGACACCCAGGTATGTGCCGACACCCTTTACGAAGTTCTTGGAACATACTTTGAGCGGTATACTGACGGATATGGCAAGACACAGACTCCCTCAACCATATCTTTTGGAAGCCGAAATGACGTCCATATGCCCACCATGTTCTACTATGCCCTCCTACGTACCAAGAGCGGCAACAGCGGCAAGAGCGTCAAGGACTGCTCCGCCTCGGAGCTCAAGTGCGTGGCCTTTGTCCGTTCACACGTGAACGATCTCAAGGGCCAGAAACCATCCGCCAAGGAACTCATGTCCATAGCAGACCTTGAGAGGCTTACCGGTTTCACCTTCTTCCCCAACGTCCCCAACGCGCCCAAGAACACCTTCAGTGCCTCCGACTGGGGGTTGTAGAAAATTACAGAGGCCCATGGAAGACGTCTTTCAAGCCCATGCGGTGACACCTTCCACTGTGCGTTTTGCAAGTGATTGATTTTCAAACGATTGCATTTTAACACATGGAAGGTCCCCTGTTTTTTCGGGGGACCTTCCATGTTGGTTTCAGTAACGTGCTGATTATAAGCTACTTGTGATTTGGCGCATGGAAGGTGTCCGGTAGCACCAGATTCACAACACCGCATCCAGCACTTCCTGAGAGACGCCAAGGAGCCGGGACAGCTGTTTTTTGCCGGCACCAAAACGCCTCGACGCTGCCCTGGCCAGGGTAAGCAGAGTCTTCCTGTCCAGGAGTTCAATAGATTCAGTATGATACTCTTTCCTGCACATGGTGCCAATCTTTGCCGCAAGCTCACTGTCTGTGAAAGTAATCTTCTCCTCGGCTCCGTGACTCATAGCCACGGCACCTTCCAAATCCCATAGACGGATTGTGTCAAACAGGTTAAGGTCGCTTTCCAACAGCTTTTCTGCGCGCTTGTAATCGACAAAGCATCGGTTGAGGATTCTTCCTCCCGTATGCTCGTAATGCAGTGGAAAGGTATGCTTTGTATGAAATAATTCCCTTGCCCTTGATACGGGAATGCTTCCTACCGGCTCTCCTTTGCTGTTGCTGATCCATGGATTAAAGTAAACATCACTGGAATTCCACTTGTAAGAATAGGGTGAACTAATCCTTGCCTTGTAAGGATTCCTGAGAATATACGCGACTTCGTTTGCGAACTGCTTCCGGCTGGTTATCTCTACAGGCTTTATATCCAAAAGGCTTAACTTGTCTTTTTTGTACTGCTGGATACCGGCCATCTGGGCAAGTCGCAGCATTATCCATTTAAAGCATTTCCCACATTCCAGAGCATCTCCCTCAAGAATGATATGTATATGGTTATCCATTAAACAGTAGCATAGCAGTTTCACTTTGAACAATACTACTGCAATGGCAAGAGTGTTGACTCCTGATACAAAATCCCGGTCACATGTAAACAGCCGTCCGGTCTCCCAGTGTGGTGATGCATAATGAATAATTGCCATGTGTTTTTTTTCGCAATATAAACAAAGAGAAGAGATTTGACATTCAGATTCGTATAATGTTGCGAAAATCGTATATTTGTGACGAAATACATCAAATCGTTTGAAACAGGAACTAATTCAACATGTCATTTTTTATGAAATCAAAATCTTTTGCAAAAATATCATGGACCGCACTGGGTGTCACGGTCCTGGTAATTATCGCTATGGCATCCTGTTGCACCACCATTGACTCCGCCTCCGTAGGCATCAAGTTCAAAAAATGGTCTTCCAACGCACAGCTCAAAGGCGGTGTGGAAGGAACTTGCCGCGGCTGGGTTTGGTATAATCCCATTACGGAGAGTATCTTCGAGTACCCTACCTATATCCAGCGTGTCACTTATGAACCCTTCACTGTGAACCCCAAAGATGCAGCTATCTTCTCCATGACCCCCACCCTGGCATACCAGATAGATGAGAACAAGGCAGTGGACATCTTTGTAAAGTACCGCAAACCTGTACGTGAATTGGAGATGGGTTACATAAACACCTGTATCTTTGAAGCATATCGCACCTGCGCCAACAACTACACCTCCGATGAACTCATGGCCAACCGTGCAAAGTTCGAGAACGAGGTCCGTGCCCGCCTGGACGAGTCCATGAACCGTGAAGGCTTCATAGTGAGGGAATTCACCACAAAGATTGACCCTCCGGCATCCCTTACCGCCGCCATCAATGCCAAGAACGAGGCCGTCCAGAATGCACTCAAGGCAGAGAACAAGGTGAAGGAAGCGGAGGCAGAGGCAAAGATTGCCATTGCCAAGGCAAAGGGTGAAGCAGAAGCCCAGAGGATCCAGGGTGACGGTGAGGCATACTACAACAGGGTTGTCGCAGCGTCACTGAACGCCCTTCTGGTCCAGCAGTACGCCATTGAGAAGTGGGACGGCAAACTCCCCACCTACAGCGGCTCAAATGCCCTGCCGTTCATAAACTTGAAATAGGGATCCTGACCAGCGTGACGTCCTCCTTGTTTACAGAGAGCGACACCCACAAATTATTGTCAAGAATAACAGCCTTGGGGTAGTTATATCCCAAGGTTTTGTATTTTCCCTCGCTGCGCCTTGCCGGCAAATCATCCGGGCCGGCCAGCAGCCAGGCCTTGTCAAAGACAGCCCCATTATCAGACAGAGCCAGGACCAGTATGCGCCTGGATTTGTTACCTGTAGGGTTCCCCACCCAGAAAGAACGGCCATCGGGCAGGTTTCCAGCGCATTGTTTGGACCTGGAATCGGGAATATCTGTGGTAACAGGTGCGCTCCATGACTCTCCGTTATCACGGGAAATGGAAGCCAGTTTCTTAAAGGACGATGCCTGGTCACGGAAAAGCATCACCAGTGATCCTCCTTTTGACGTGTATAGGCTTGGTTCAAGAGGCTTTCCTTCGCCTTGAGGAAGAGCCGCCTTTTTCCAGCCGCGTAGCCCCGAGGGGTCATCTGTATAGATTGGACATACGGTTAAATCCTTCCCGAAGTGTGCCGCTCCAACTGTCCTACCGCTGAGGAGAAGAAGAGGATCCTGCTCCAGGATACCGTCCAGCGGCGTCCCGTCAGACATGGTGATGCTGTGTTCTTTGCCCCAGATCCCCCTGCCTCTGGTAGTAACATAGCTTGCCGATCCGCCGCCGGAAACGGAGAACCGGTTTATCACTGCAGATAGGGAGTCTCCCCGTTGAACCCATCCGCCGGGAGAGGGAAAAGAGGTGTCTGTTGGGCCGGCCAGAATCTTGGGCTTTGTCCAAAGCATGGCATCCTGGCTGGTTGAGTAGAGCACTTGGGTGTCCGGCGAGTCCTCATCCCGCCTAGAGTGCTGCCACATACAGTAATACTCGCCGCCGAATCTGGTAAGAAGGACATTATTGGCATAGCCTTCCGGAGCCGGCACTCGGTAGAACTCTGCATCCAGACGCCTGAGGCCAAGTGTAAGGGTATCTTCTGAATTGAAAAGACCAGGAGCAATGCGTGGAATGTCTACTCCCTTACCAGTGCAACCAATAAGAGTGAGACCAATCCATAGAATACTTGCCGATATGATATGCCTTGCCGTCATTCTGCTTATGCAAAGATAATAAAAACCGGACACCTTCCATGCGCCAAATCACAAGTAGCTTATAATCAGCACGTTACTGAAACTAACATGGAAGGTCCCCCGAAAAAACAGGGGACCTTCCATGTGTTAAAATGCAATCGTTTGAAAATCAATCACTTGCAAAACGCGCCGTGGAAGGTGTCCCTGCCCAAAGGGCAAAAGTGGTGCAGGCGGCTAGTAGCGGTTCAGGGGGCGGCCGGCGGTCATCATGTGGACCTTCTTCACGACCTCGTCAAGGACCAGTTTATGGGCGATGCGCTCTGCAAGCTGCTGCTCCGTGGGCTCCTTGGCCGTGAGAGCGGCAAAATGGGTGTTGGCCGATGCCAGGACGGAGTCAATGAGGTCTACGATGGCAATCATGTCCTTCTCCTCGAAGCCTCGTGAGGTGATGGCGGGAGTGCCAACGCGGAGGCCGCTGGTGGCAAAGGCGCTGCGGCTGTCAAAGGGAACCATGTTCTTGTTCACGGTGATATCGGCACGGCCAAGCTCTGCTTCTGCAACACGGCCGGTGAGGTCAGGGAACTTGGTGCGGAGGTCGATGAGCATGAGGTGGTTGTCAGTGCCGCCGCTGATGATCTTGTAGCCGCGGGAGATGAACTCCTTGCACATGGTGGCGGCGTTGGCAACAACCTGCTTCTGGTACTCCTTGTACTCCGGCTGCATGGCCTCGTAGAAGGCCACGGCCTTTGCGGCTATGACGTGCTCCAGAGGACCGCCCTGGACACCGGGGAACACGCTGGAGTTGAGTATGGCGCTCATCTTCTTGATCTCTCCCTTGGGCGTTGTGAGACCCCAGGGATTGTCAAAGTCCTTACCCATGAGAATGACGCCGCCACGGGGACCGCGGAGGGTCTTGTGGGTTGTGGAAGTGACTATATGGGCGTATTTGACAGGATTCTTCAGAAGGCCTGCGGCAATGAGGCCGGCGGTATGGGCCATGTCTATCCAGAGGATTGCACCAACCTTGTCTGCAATTGCGCGCATGCGCTCGTAATCCCACTCGCGGGAGTAGGCAGATGCTCCGCCGATGATGAGCTTTGGCTTGCACTCAAGGGCCTTGCGCTCCATGTCATCGTAGTCTACGCGGCCGGTTTCAGGGTCAAGGCCGTATGCTACGGGATGGTAGAGGATACCGGAAGCATTGACGGGAGAGCCGTGGGTGAGGTGGCCGCCCATGGACAGGTCCAGACCCATAAAGGTATCGCCGGGCTTGAGGCAGGCCATGGTGACTGCCATATTTGCCTGAGCGCCGGAGTGCGGCTGAACGTTTGCATACTCTGCGTCAAAGAGCTGGCAGAGGCGGTCTATTGCAAGCTGTTCTATCTGGTCCACAACCACGCATCCGCCGTAGTAGCGCTTCCCGGGATAGCCTTCTGCATACTTGTTGGTGCAGATGGAACCCATGGCCTGAAGCACCTGGTCCGTCACATAGTTCTCAGAGGCAATGAGTTCCAAGCCGGAACTCTGACGCTCGTATTCCTTCTTGATAAGGTCAAAAACCTGTAAATCCTGTTTCATGTTGTTATTTTTAGTGTTATCTATCCTACAAATTTATCGGAAATACTTTAAATTTGCAATATGAAAGACCGCAAACTCCTGAATATAGAGCTTGGCCGCATCTCCGCCCAAGAATACCTCCGGCGCCCTGAAAGCGGCGTGGTCATTGTGCTGGACAATGTGCGCAGTGCCCACAACACCGGCAGCGCCTTCCGCACGGCGGATGCTTTCGGAGTTGATAAAATATTCCTTGGCGGAATCACCCCCGTTCCCCCGTCCCCGGAACTGCGCAAAGTAGCCCTTGGTGCAGAGGAAGTTGTGCCCTTCCAGCACGTCCAGGACGTTGTTGACCTGGTCCGGCAGCTAAAAAAAGACGGCTACACCGTGGTAGCCGTCGAGCAGACTGTAAACTCTGTAAAACTGAATCGCTTCAACCGTGAGCCCGGCACCAAATATGCCCTGGTCTTCGGCAACGAGGTTGACGGAGTGCAGCAGGAGGTTGTTGACCAGTGCGATTTTTCACTGGAGATTCCCCAGCAAGGAACCAAGCACTCCCTCAACGTTTCCGTCTCCGTGGGCGTTGTCCTCTGGGCCCTGACAGTTTAGCTTGTTGATAATACCATCCAGCATCTGGAACAGCTGCGGGGCTGTCTCCGGGGTAACGCTGTCGCAAAGGACGGCATTTGCCACCTTAAGGGGAACATCGGCCAGTATTTCCTGGAGTTCCCTGCCCTCGCGGGTAAGGGAAACTATCATCTGCCGGGCATCCTTCTCCCCTTTCTTACGTACGATTATACCTTCCTTCTCCATTCGCTTCAAAAGCGGCGTGACGGTATTGGTTTCCAGCAGAAGGCGCTTGGCAATGTCGTTTACCGGCTGGGAATCCTTTTCCCACAGTACCAGGAGAACCAGGTACTGCGGGTAGGTGAGCCCGCGCTCCGCCAGAAGCGGATGGTAGCACTGGGTTATCAGGCGCGAGGCCGTGTACAGGCGGAAGCAGAGCTGATTGTCCAGTTTGAACCTCTGGTCCATTACAGCATTGCTTCGATATCCTTCTCGAAGGACTCAGGTTCTGCAACGGGGGCGAACCTCTTCACGGTTGAACCGTCCTTGCTCACAAGGAACTTGGTGAAATTCCAGAGGATGTCGCTGTCTTTCTCTACGCTCTTGCTGATGCCCTTGAGCATGGTACGTGTGGCCTTTGCCTTAAGGCCCTTGTACTCCTCTGAAGGAGCGGCTTCCTTAAGGTAAGTGAAGACGGGGGTCTCATTGGCGCCGTTCACATCGACCTTTGCCATGAGGGGGAAGGTGACGCCGTGGTTGAGGCGGCAGAACTCTGCAATCTCCTCGTTTGAGCCGGGCTCCTGGTGTGCAAACTGGTCGCAGGGGAAGCCGATTACGACAAGGCCCTTGTCCTTATACTTCTGATAGAGGGCCTCCAGGCCGTCGTACTGAGGGGTAAAGCCGCACTTGGATGCAGTGTTTACAATGAGAAGGACCTTGCCTTCATACTGAGAGAAATCCACCTCGACACCCTTGTTGTTGAGGGCTTTGTAGTCATAAATCTTTGCCATAGTCTTACTGTTTTGGGCACAGGCGGGCAGCAACATTACGGCGGCCAGCAGTGCGGAGATTATACTTTTTTTCATAATTTATATCGTTCGCGATGCAAATATAAGGATAATATTTTATATCGCAAGCGATATTTTGAAAAATTTCGGAAAAATTACTTCAGACTCACCCAGTTGATCTCTGAATCCCGCCGCCACCATGTGAGCTGGCGCTTGGCGTAGTGGCGGGTGTTCACCTGGATACGGCGTACGGCCTCTTCCCGGGTGCATTCACCGTCGAAATAGCTGAACATCTCCTTGTACCCTACGGTCTGAAGGGCCGGGAGCTCACGGTATGGCAGCATGCTGCGGGCTTCTTCTTCCAGCCCGCGGTCCATCATGTCCAGTACGCGTGCATTAATCCTGTCATATAGCTCTTCCCTGGGCCTCTCAAGGCCGATTTTCACTATCTCGAAATCCCTTTCCTTGAAGCGCCTGGTCTTGAAAGAAGAGAAAGGCTCACCAGTGAACATGCTCACCTCCAGGGCACGTATCACGCGCTGCCCGTTGGAAAGGTCTATTTCTCCATACGACACAGGATCCAGTTCCCGGAGCTGCTCTGCAAGGACTTCCACGCCCTCACTCCGGAGGCACTCCATGAGGTGCTGGCGGAGCTGGAGCGGGACTTCCGGAAAATCGTCCAGACCATAGCAGAAGGCGTCTATATAGAGCATTGAACCGCCGCACATCACAAGAGTTTCGTGCCCCTGGGCAAAGAGGCTGTTCACAAGCTCCATCGCCTGCACCTCATAGATGCCGGCGGTATAGTTTTCCGTAATGGGGACCGTCCGTATGAAATAATGCTTTACCGCAGCGAGCTCCTCCTCAGAGGGCACTGCGGTACCGATGCATAATTCCTTATATATCTGGCGGGAGTCGCAGGAGATAACCGGGGAGCCGCACTCAAGCGCGCGCCGTATGGCATAAGCTGTCTTGCCGACGCCGGTGGGACCCAGTATGATTTCTATGCGGCGGCTCACTCGGACTCGTCGTAAATCTCCTTGCCGTCTTCGTCGTCCTCTTCTTCCTCCTCGTCCTCAAAATCTTCATCGTCAAAGTCTTCGTCATCTTCATCTGAAGGGACGGCGCGCTGGCGTTCGGGAAGGTCTTCGAAAGCGACGTAGCCGTTCTCGAACTCGATGGGGTTGGGACCCTTGGTCTCTGCAAGGAGCGGGAAGTCCGGGCTGACGCGGAGGCCTTCCTCCTCTCCTTCTACAATTATATTTACGCTCTTTTTGTTGGTAACGTCGTAGAAATACACGAAGTGGTCAGTTCCCGCTGCGATTACCTTCTCCAGCGACACCTGGTCTACGGTGCCGGAGCCAAGGTCAAAAAGACCGTAACGGCCGATGACGTTCTCTTCAATGTCCAGCGCCTTGAACATGATGAGCTGGTCCTGGGGGAATTCCAGGTCACTTCTAAGCTGCTTGTGAAGGGTGTACAGCGTAGTGGCGCCGTTCACTTTGTAAACTCTGAAAAAACCTTTTATACCCGTAAGGGTTACTCTTAATGAGAATACCATATTCTTCTTCTGCATTTACTTGCTTTAACAAATATACTGCTTTTTTCTGTTTCAATTGCAAATAATCTGAAAAAACGCTATTTTCGTGGAAGTGGAATCTTTTGACTCATACAAGAGTATCCAGGCCCCCTCACAGGGCCTTTTCAAGGACAACGGATCAAGGTTCATAGCCCTGGCATACCCCGTAGAAACGGAGGCCGAGGTAAAGGAAATCGTATCCTCCCTCCGCAAGGAATACCACGACGCCCGCCACCACTGCTACGCTTACCGGCTGGGCTACAAGGCCGATGTATTCCGTTCCTCCGACGACGGCGAGCCTTCCGGCAGTGCCGGCCGTCCCATCCTTGGCCAGATAGACTCCGCCGGCCTCAGCGACGTCCTGGTGGTGGTTGTCCGCTACTTCGGCGGCATCAAGCTTGGCATCCCGGGCCTAATCCGCGCATACAAGACTTCCACGGCCGATGCCCTCTCCAACGCCGTCATCGTCCCAAAGACAGCCACGCAGAGGTTCCTCACAGAGTTTGATTACCTTTCCATGAACTCCGTCATGAAAGTCCTCAAGGACCTTGGCCTTCAGCCGCAGAACCAGAACTTCGGGGAAAGCTGTTCCCTGGAAGTGGCCGTAAGGCTGTCTTCTGTGCCAATTTTTAAAGAAAAACTCGAAAATATTGTAAAATTGAAAGAAATCTAAATAAATTTTTGTAACTTTCGAAACTTTAATAACACAAAATATCATGTCTAAAAAAGTTCACGTTTTTAATGCAGGCCCCTGCCTTCTTCCTCAGGTGGCAATTGACAATACAATCGAGGCACTGAAAGATTTCGCCGGCACCGGCGTTTCCCTCATCTCCATTTCCCATCGTACAAAAGAATGGGACGCAGTAATGGACGAAACACGCGCCCTCTGGAAGGAACTCCTCCACATCCCGGACACCCATGAGGTTGTTTTCCTGGGCGGAGGCGCATCCCTCCAGTTCCTGTATGTGGCAATGAACTTCCTTGAGAAGAAGGCCGCATATCTGGACACCGGCGTTTGGGCACACAAGGCACTTGTAGAGGCCCAGGGCATCGGCGAGGCCTATGCAATCGCCTGCTCCAAGGACAAGAACTACACCTATATCCCCAAGGGATTCGAGGTTCCCGCAGACCTTGACTACCTCCACATCACCACCAACAACACCATCTACGGCACCGAGATTCACGAAGACCTCGACGTCCCCTGCCCCCTCATCGCCGACATGTCATCGGACATCATGTCCCGCCCCGTGGACGTGAGCAAGTACGACCTCATCTACGGCGGTGCCCAGAAGAACGTGGGCCCTGCAGGAGTCACCTTCGCAATCATCCGCAAGGATGCCCTTGGCCGCGTTTCCCGCCATATCCCCACCATGCTGAACTACAGCACCCACATCGACAAGCTCTCCATGTTCAACACCCCTCCCGTGTTCGCAATTTACGTGATGAGGGAGACCCTTAAGTGGCTCAAGAGCATCGGCGGCGTGGAAGCCATGTACGAGATCAACAAGAAGAAGGCAGCCCTCCTGTACGATGAAATTGACCGCAACAGCCTGTTCGTAGGCACCGCAGCCAAGGAAGACCGTTCCCTCATGAACGTCTGCTTCGTCCCTGCACCCGGTCACGAAGACATCTTTGACGAGTTCTTCGCCTTTGCCAAGGAGCGCGGCATGATAGGCATCAAGGGCCACCGCAGCGTAGGCGGTTTCCGCGCCTCCCTGTATAACGCCTGCTCCCTGGAGGATGTCCAGGCCCTCGTAGACTGCATGAAAGAATTTGAAGCACTCAAGAAATAATGAAAGTCCTTCTCGCAACCCAGAAACCCTTCGCAGCAAAGGCTGTGGACGGTATCGTGAAAATCCTCACAGAGGCAGGTCACGAAGTAATAAAGCTTGAAAAGTATGAGGCCCAGGCAGACTTTGTGGCTGCCGTAAAGGATGTGGAAGCCATCATCATCCGCTCGGACAAGGTTACCGAGGAAGTAATGGCCGCAGCACCCAAACTCAAGATAGTGGTCCGCGCCGGCGCCGGTTATGACAACGTAGACCTTGAAGCCGCCACAAAGCGCGGCGTGGTAGTCATGAACACCCCCGGCCAGAACTCCAACGCAGTTGCAGAACTGGCCCTTGGCCTCATGATCTACATGGCCCGCACCCAGTTCACTCCCGCTACCGGAAGCGAGCTCCAGGGCAAGCGCCTTGGCGTGCAGGCATACGGCAATGTGGGCCGCCTGGTGGGCCAGAAGGCAAAGGCCCTTGGCATGAAAATTCACGCCCTGGATCCGTTCCTCACGGACGAGCAGATCGTTGCAGGCGGAGCAGACCCCGTCCACTCCGTGGAAGAGCTCTACGCCGCATCGGACTACCTCTCCATCCACATTCCCGCCCTGCCTTCCACCATTGGGAGCATCGGCTATGACCTTATCACAAAGATGCCAAAGGGCGCAACGCTGGTGAACACCGCCCGCAAGGAAGTCATCGACGAGGACGGTCTCCTGAAAGCCTTGGAAGAGCGCCCTGACCTCAAGTACGTTGCCGATGTCATGCCGGACAACTATGCCCTCCTTCAGGAGAAGTTCGGCGCACGCGTGTTCGCAACTCCCAAGAAGATGGGAGCCCAGACAAGCGAAGCCAACGTGAACGCCGGCCTTGCCGCCGCCCGCCAGATTGCAGACTTCTTCGCCACCGGCAACCGCAAATTCCAGGTGAACAAATAGAATAATATGAATTTTGTCAAGTTTATATTTTGTGGGTTATTTCTTTCAGTTGTCGCATGCTCTCGTTCGGAGAAGACCTATGAAGATAATATAGTGTCTCAAATATCCCCTTGGATTGATAGACAAACTACACATACTCAAGTTCACGACACTGTTTGGGTTGAACTGTCAAATGGTATGATTTTACCCCAGATAGACAGTTTATATTATTGGGATGATATGGTCTTCACTGAAGAAGGGCTGTTTTATTTGAATCCCGATAATACACGCGCTGCTGTTCGTGATGTCACTGATTATTATTGGCCTTATAGCATAGTTCCTTATAAGTATAATTCCAATATTGTAGACACAACTTATTTTAGGAATGCTATGACTCACATACAAACCTACACTGGCGTTAAGTTTAAACCGAAAACTGCAAATAATACACATTATATTGAGTTTAAATATAATAGTAGTGTAACAAATTCCAATGTGGGTATGCAATCAGGATATCAAATCATTAATATTCAGAATATATATAGCCAGAGAGACATTGTTCACGAGATTCTCCATTCTTTAGGTTTTTTTCATGAGCACAGTAGGGCCGATAGAGATTCATTCATTCTAGTTAACATTGATAATGTTAAACCGAGTTATAAGCACAATTTTCAAACCTATACTGAGCGTGGGTATACAGGTATGGATTTGGGCCCCCTTGATTTTAACTCCATAATGATATATGACTCCAAAATAACCAATCCTGATTTCGTTTACGATACTTCCATTAACACTATGACTAAACTTAATGGTGATCCATTTAATCAAGGATCAGTTCTGTCAGATGATGATAAAAAAGGGATTCGCTCTATTTACGGTCCTCCATATCATCGTTTGGAGCATCATCGATTAAGAATTGTAGAAGATAGCGTGTCTGGCTTTATTGAAACATTTATTACAGAACACGCTGACAGTATCGTTTTTTATACTGATAACACTTGTACTGTTCGGCAGTCTTTGCCTTATCCCCGCAGAATTAAAGTACTACGTACTGTTTGTACCGATTTAAACTTAAATTATAATTACAATTACTCATATATATATATCACTGTTCCTGGCGGTGTTTCATCATACTGCCTATGGCATGGCTTTAATTATGAGTGTTATTATTGTTCTGATCCATATAACTACAGCATAACATCCCACGAGATAGTCAACAAACAGATTATTAATGATGTTTACTATTATCATGAGTAATCTATGAAAAGAATCCTTGCATTAACTCTGTCATTATTATCTCTTTCCTGTTCTGATAAGGGCGGGCAAGTTATTGTAGATCCTCCTTCCATTATGCGTCACTATCGTGGTAATGTCTCTTTAAACTCCGAAGAGGGCTTTGAGTTGCGGATCGGACTTGACAAAGACACCAGTAATCGTCATGCGGAGATGATGTATTTGTCGCTGTATTCAGGAGAGTTGAAAAAAGGTTATATAGATGGAGCAGGTGGTTATTACCAAATAGAAAATGACGCTTTTACAATCTTCGTGTCAGATACTGTTTATATAAAAGGCCGCCACCTTGAAGATAAACAGAGAATTGAAGTCTCTTGGGAAGGTAGTCTCGGACGAATGTGGGACACTTGCGCTGTTCGATACAACTGGCCCCACAAGATGACCTTAGATTTGTTTCACGAGGATTATTAATTAACCATTAATTACACTATCATATGGTAAGAGTAAAACCCTTTGCAGCCATCAGGCCGCCCAAGAACCTCGTAACAGAGGTTGCAGCACCCCCGTACGATGTCCTCAACTCTGAGGAAGCCCGCGCAATGGCAGGCGAAAAGAGCCTCCTGCACATAACCAAGCCGGAGATTGACTTTACTCCCATTGCCGGAGAGCACGAGCAGCGCACCTACGACAAGGCCGTGGAGAACTTCAAGCTATGGAAAGAGCGCGGCTGGCTTGTACGCGAGGACAGGGAGAAGTACTATGTGTACGCCCAGACAATGGGCAAGCGCACCCAGTACGGCATAGTCCTCTGCGCCCACACGGACGACTACGCCAACGGCATCATCAAGAAGCACGAGCTCACCCGCAAGGACAAGGAAGACGACCGCATGGTCCACGTCCGCATCCAGAACGCCAACATAGAGCCCGTCTTCTTCGCTTTCAAGGACAATGAAGAGCTGAACGCCATAATCGCCAAGACCGCCGCCGGAAAGCCGGAGTACAAGTTCACCGACGAGAACAAGTTCGTCCACACCTTCTGGGTAATTGACGATGACGCGGTGAACGCCCGCATCACGGAGATCTTCACCAAGGACATCGACGCCTTCTACGTGGCCGACGGCCATCACCGTACAGCCGCCGCAGCGCGCGTAGGTGCAGAGAAGAAGGCACTGAACCCCGGCCACACCGGAAATGAGGAATACAACTTCTTCATGGCCGTGTGCTTCCCCCAGAGCCAGCTTGCGATCATCGATTACAACCGCGTGGTCAAGGACCTGAACGGTCTCACGGAAGAGCAGTTCCTGAAGGCCCTGGAAGAGGACTTTGACGTTGCCGTGGCAACAAAACCCCGCTGCGGCCGTCCGGCAAAGCCTTACTCCCCCACCGGCCTCCACAACTTCTCCATGTACCTTGGAGACAAGTGGTACACCCTCACCGCCAAGCCCGGCCGCTATGACGACAACGACCCCATCGGCGTACTGGATGTAACCATCCTGAGCAATCTGGTACTGGACAAGATCCTTGGCATCAAGGACCTCCGTACGGACAAGAGGATAGACTTCGTGGGCGGTATCCGCGGCCTTGGAGAGCTCTCCCGCCGCGTGGACTCCGGAGAGATGAAGGTTGCCTTTGCGCTGTATCCCGTATCCATGGACCAGCTCATCCGCATTGCGGACACCGGCAACATAATGCCTCCCAAGACCACCTGGTTCGAGCCCAAGCTCCGCAGCGGCCTGGCTATCCACAGCCTGGATTAATCCACTGTATTTACCGACAACTTATCTTCTGGTAGGCAAGTCTTTCGTCTCCGGAGGAAAGGTATATGATGCCGCAGTACTTGAATCCGTATTTCAGGATGACGTGCTGCATGATGGTGTTGTCCCGGTGAGTGTCGATGCGGATGTTGGGGTCTTTGCTGAAACACCAGTCCATGATGGCTTTGAACACGCCGTGAACCTGGGGATAACTGCCAATGCGGTGCACGACGTGGTAGGGTGAAGTGTCCTCGAGCCAGGCACCGTCGTAGATCTTGAGGTATGTAGGCTCCGGGGAAGGGATGAATGCAAAGTAGCCGGCAATGCCTTCCGGGGCCTCCACCACAAAGCCGTATCCGTGGCTGATATCGTCAGAGATAACCTCACGTGAGGGATAGCCGTTTATCCACTGCCCCATGTTGCCGGATGCGCGCATAATACCCTTGGCCGCCACCAGGACGTCCATTATGGCGTTCAGGTCCCCCAAATATGCCGGTCTTATACTCATTCCGCCGGTAAATATACGAATAAAACCAACACCTTCCATACCCTTGTTTATAAATAGCTGATAGTCAGAGACTTATAAAACGATGCATGGAAGGTCCCCCAAAAATAAAGGGCACCTTCCATGTCGCAAATTACATTTAGCTGATATTCAGATAGTTACAAACTACCGCATGGACGGTGTCCGGAAGGATTAACCAAAAGCAATCAGTAAAGCACCTTGGAAAGGAACAGGGCGTGACCGGGGACGGACTCGCCGGCGTCGCCGCGGGTGCCGGTGGCAATAAGGTCCGCTATCCACTCCGGTTTCTGCTTACCACGCCCCACTTCTACAAGCGACCCCACTATTGCACGTACCATATTCCTCAGGAACCTGTCCGCCGATACTCTGAAATACCAGTAATTCTCTGCTTTGGTAAGATTCCCGGTCAAGCCGGGAATGACGGTTGGATCAGGATTCCCGGTCAAGCCGGGAATGACGGGAGTATACGGCTTCCAAAACGCTTCGTAGATGGTGCAGACGGAAGTTTTGACGTCGGTGCCGGTTTTTTCGAAGCAGGAGAAGTCGTGGGTGCCAAGGAGGTACTGGCAGGCGGAGTTCATGGCGTCGAAGTCCAGGACGGGATAGCCGCACTGCCAGGAATAATGACGCACGAAAGGGTCTTTTTCCCTGTGGATGAAGTAGGTATATTCACGGCGGCGGGCGCCGAAGCGGGCGTGGAAATCATCGGCCGCCGGAAGCACCTGCAAAACGGCAATGGAACGGGGCAGGATGGCATTTAATTTGTAGCATAAATCTGCTTGCGTGAAGGGCAGTTCGCCTTCAATGTCAAAGTGGGCAATATACCCGTAAGCATTGACAGCGGTGTCCGTCCTGCCGGCTCCGGTAACGCTTACCGGGCGGTTCAGAAGACGGGAAAGCGCGCCCTCCAGGCACTGCTGGACAGAGGGGGCCGACGGCTGGATTTGCCAGCCGCAGAACTCCGCTCCGTCGTAGGAAAGACAAATTGAATAACGCATATACAAAGGTAACAATTTATATGGAATCCGTTAACATTCGTGAATTAAACGAAAAGATCCAGAAAGAAAGCGAGTTCGTGGACATGCTCACCCTGGAGATGGGCAAAGTGATCATCGGCCAGAAACACCTTGTGGACAACCTTCTGATTGGCCTTCTGTCCGGAGGCCACATACTCCTGGAAGGCGTACCTGGCCTTGCAAAGACCCTGGCCATCAATACCCTTTCCCAGGCCGTGGACGCCAAGTTCAACCGCATCCAGTTCACCCCGGACCTCCTGCCGGCGGACGTCATCGGCACCCTCATCTATTCCCAGAAGAAGGAAAGCTTCGAGGTCCACAAGGGCCCCGTCTTCGCCAACTTCGTCCTGGCCGATGAAATAAACCGAAGCCCCGCAAAGGTACAGAGCGCCCTTCTTGAGGCCATGCAGGAGCACCAGGTAACCATCGGCGAGCAGACCTTCCACCTGCCGGAGCCATTCCTTGTGATGGCAACGCAGAACCCCATCGAGCAGGAAGGCACCTATCCCCTGCCGGAAGCCCAGGTAGACCGTTTCATGCTCAAGGTCGTGGTCTCCTACCCTGCCAAGGAAGAAGAGCGCCTCATCATCCGCATGAACAACGCCGGAGAGTTCCCCAAGGCCAATGCCGTGGTTAAGCCGGAAGACATCCTCCGCGCCCGCGAGGTGGTCCGCGAAGTGTACATGGACGAGAAGATTGAACGCTACATAGTAGACATCGTGAACGCCACCCGTACTCCCGGCGAATACGGCCTCAAGGACCTCCAGGGCCTCATTTCCTACGGCGGTTCCCCCCGTGCCAGCATATCCCTTGCAATGGCTTCCAAGGCCTACGCCTTCATCAAGAGGCGCGGCTATGTGATTCCGGAAGACGTGCGTGCCGTGTGCAACGAGGTCCTTCGTCACAGAATTGGCCTCACCTATGAGGCAGAGGCGGAGAACGTTACTCCGGAGCAGATCATAGAGAAGGTCATCAACGCTGTTATTGTTCCTTAATGACACCTGAGGAATTAATAAAGAAGGTCCGCAAGATAGAGATCAAGACCAAGGCGCTTTCACACCAGATCTTTGCGGGAGAGTACCATTCTGCGTTCAAAGGGCGCGGAATGGCCTTCAGCGAAGTGCGTGAGTATCAGTACGGGGACGACGTCCGCTCCATGGACTGGAACGTCACCGCGCGCATGAACGCCCCTTACGTGAAGGTGTTCGAGGAAGAGCGCGAGCTCACCGTAGTCCTCATGGTGGACATATCCCGGAGCGGCCTTTTCGGAACCATCGGCAAGACAAAGAGGGAGCAGATTGCGGAGATTGCCGCAACCCTCGCCTTCAGCGCCATCCTCAACAACGACAAGGTTGGCTGCGTCCTGTTCTCCGACAAGGTGGAGAAGTTCATTCCGCCGGCAAAGGGACGCACCCATTTCCTTCATATAATCAGGGAAATACTTGAGTATGAGCCCCAGAGCGACGGCACGGACATAGCCGGAGCCCTCCGCTTCCTTGCCGGTGCCATAAAGAAAAAGTGCACCGCCTTTGTCCTCAGCGACATGCTGGACGTGAATGCCGATGCCTCCCCCCGCTACGAGGACGCCCTCAAGGTGGCCGCCGGACGGCACGACATCTCCGTGATCCGCGTCACGGACCCCAGGGAAAAGACCATCCCGGACATGGGCCTTGTGCACGTAAAGGACGCAGAGACCGGCGCCGCCCGCTGGATAAACACCGGCTCCAGGAAGATGCGCAGCGCCTACAGTCAGTGGTTCCAGACAGCCACGGACAGTGCCGACCGCCTCTTCCTCCGCTACAGGGTAGACCACGTGGACATTGGCACTGCCGATGACTATGTCCGTCCCCTCATGACTTTATTCCACAGAAGATGAGACCCTTGTTCATAATACCCGCCATAGCAGCATGCCTTCTGGCCATAAGCCCGGAGGCCGGGGCCCAGTCCGGCCGCCGCATAGAGGCGGGGCCGTCGTACCTTGAACCGCTCCAGATAAGGGACTCCGTCCTTGTATGGGACCAGTTCCATTACGGCATGGTTATCAAGGACGTGCAGGAGGGCACCCCCATAGCACTTCCGGAATTCGACCGAGAAGAATCGGCAAAACGGCAGCTGCATATCCTGGACGGCTGGCAGCTGGACTCCGTGAAGGTGAGCCCCCGCAAGGACACCCTTGCAAGGTACGACATAAGCGCCTACATTACCGTAGCGCCCGCCGTTCCGGGGCAGTACGAGCTCTTCCCCCTCACATGCCTGGTGGGGGCCGATACCCTTGTCTACATCCATCAGATGCTGGACGTCAAAGAGCCTTCCATAGACCTGGAGACCTTCCAGCCCAACGACATCAAGCCGCAGGTCAAGTTCCCCGTAACCTTTGCAGAGGCCATCCCGTGGATCATGATTGGCCTGTTTGCACTGGCCATTTTCACGCTCATTGCCGCAATCTATTCCACGATAGAGAGGAAGCAGAAAGAAAAGCCGGCGGAACCCGCACATATTACCGCCCTCCGAAAGTTGGACAAGTTCCGCGGGGAAAAGTTCTGGAAACCGGAGCATCAGAAAGCCTTCTACTCCGGCGTTACTGACGCCCTCCGCGAGTACATCGCTGCCCGCTTCGGCGTGGGAGCCATGGAGATGACTACGGCAGAGATTTTCCAGGCCCTGAAGGGCAGCCAGGACATCCCGGAAGACCTTTACGCAGAGATGAAAGACCTCTTTGAGAGGGCCGATTTTGTGAAATTCGCCAAGTACACCGCCCCGGACGAGGACAACAAACGCGTACTGCCTGAAGCCGTACGCTTTGTGTCCACAACTTACCAGGCAGAGATTGCCGATCAGGTCGGCAATGACGGCAATGTCATGCCCGGCCCCGACCGGGCATCTGAAAAACAGGAGAAGTAGACCATGTATTTTGAATATCCATATCTTTTGTTCCTGCTCCTTGTCCCGGCACTTCTGGTTGCAAGGTACGTGTGGCTGGAGGTAAAGGAGAAAAGGCCCCACATGAGGGTTTCGAGCGCCAATGCGTGGGAGGCAGGAGGAAGGAGCGCGCTGGAAATTGTGCGCCATATCCCCTTCGTCCTCAGGACTGCCGCGCTGTGCCTTCTGGTGATTGCCATAGCACGGCCGCGGTCATCGTCACAGATGGAGAGAACGGACACGGAGGGCATAGACATTATCTTTGCCATGGACGTATCCACTTCCATGCTTGCCAGGGACTTTGATCCGGACCGCCTCTCCGCCGCCAAGGATATTGCAATAGAGTTCATAGCCCAGAGGCCAAGCGACCGCATGGGGATAGTGGTCTTTGCCGGGGAAAGCTACACCCAATGCCCCCTCACCACGGACCGGGCCACCCTCATCAACCTCATGAAAGAGGTCCAGACAGACCTCATCGAGGACGGTACGGCCATAGGAAACGGCCTTGCCACTGCTGTGGCCAGGATGAAGGATTCGGACGCCAAGTCAAGGGTTATAATCCTTCTCACCGACGGTGTGAACAACATGGGCGAGATAGACCCCGAGATGGCCACGGAGATTGCCAAGACGTACGGCATCCGCGTCTATACCATCGGCGTGGGAGCAAACGGAGAGGCCCCCTACCCGGTGCAGACGCCCTGGGGCATAGAGCTCCGCCGCGTCCCGGTAGAGATTGACGAGGCCCTGCTTAAGACCATAGCCGACGGTACAGGAGGCCGATACTTCCGCGCCACGGACAACACCAAGCTCTCCGAGATCTATGCAGAGATAGGCCGCATGGAGAAGACCCGCACCAGCGTGGACTCCTTCCCCGTGTACAAGGACCTCTACAAGGGTTACGCCATCGCCGCCCTGGTATGCCTTCTTCTGGAACTTCTGTTAACCGCCTTTTTGAGAAAGATGCCATGCTGATATTCGGAGACTGGAAATACCTGTACCTGCTGCTTCTGATTCCCGTATTCCTCATTGGATACGGAGTCCTCCGCCGCATCAGGGCGGCCAGGGTGAAAAGGTTCGGAGACCCCGCCCTGGTAGAGCAGCTCATGCCCTCCCGCTCCCGTTCCAAGGGATGGGTGCGCATGGCCATCTTCTGCCTGGCATTCGGCCTGTTTGCCATAGGTCTTGCCCGTCCCCGTACCGGCGCCCGCCTGGCGGAAAGGAAAACCCGCGGAGCAGAGATAATCGTGGCCCTGGACGTATCCAACTCCATGCTGGCAAGGGATTACTCCCCCAACCGCCTGGAAAGGGCCAAACTCTCCATATCCCGCCTTACGGACAAGCTCCAGGAAGACCGCATAGGCCTCGTGATCTTTGCCGGAACTTCATTCGTGCAGCTTCCCGTAACCACGGATTACGTTAGCGCCAAGATGTTCCTCAGCTCCATAGACACCGGCTCAATCCCCGTCCAGGGAACCGCCATCGGCGATGCCATACGCCTGAGTATCAAGAGTTTCAGCGCCCAGAGCGAAAAGAGCCGCGTGATAATTGTCATCTCCGACGGAGAAAACCATGAGGACGATGCCGTAGCTGCCGCCAAGGACGCCGCGGAGATGGGAATCAAGGTATACACCATAGGCGTTGGTTCCCCGGAAGGCCAGCCCATCCACATAGACGGGGAACTCATGAAAGACCGCGACGGAAACATCGTGGTAACCAGGCTGGACGAGCAGACGCTCCGCGACATCGCCCGTGCCGGAGGCGGCGCATACATCCACGCCGGAGGGGAGGAATTCGGCCTCAACCCCATCATCCAGGACATCCGCCGCATGGAAGACGAGGAGTTCGGAAGCGTAGTGTTCGAGGAATACGACGAGCAGTACATGTACTTCTTCGGAGCCGCTTTCCTGCTGCTGGTGATTGAAATGCTCATAGGCGAGAGAAAACCCCGCCGCAAACTGTTCCAGGTATGAAAAAGGTTTTGACAGTCATATTGCTTTCACTCTGCTGCACCGTTTGCCTGGCCCAGCGGGGAGACCTCCGCAAGGGTAACCGCCACTTTGCCAAAGGCGAGTACCAGGAGGCCGATATCAGCTACCGCAAGGGCCTTCTGAAAGACAGTTCGGACGTGGCCGCAAAATACAACCTTGCCAACACCCTGTACCGCGAGGGCAATTACGACGAGGCAAAAAAACTCCTCACCTACGACTACCAGGCCATCAAGGACAACCCCCACGCCGCGGACATCTACTTCAACCTTGGCAACACAGCCATTTCCCAGGAAGACTGGAACGCCGCAGTGGAGGCCTACTCCAAATGCCTCATGATTAACCCTGACGACATCCAGGCAAAGGAAAACTATACCTACGCCCGCTATCACCTCCAGAACCAGGACCAGAATCAGGACGGAGACGGAGAGAACAACCAGGACCAGAATAACGACCAGCAGAATCAGGACCAGCAGGATCAGAACAAAGATCAAAAGGACCAGAACCAGCAGCAACAGCAGCAGCCGGCAGAACTGTCTCCCCAGCAGGCCCAGCAGCTTCTGCAGGCCATACAGGAAAAGGAGCGCGAGACCCAGGAGAAGGTAGACAAGGAGAAGGCGGCGGTCCTGCAGTCCAGACAGAAGGAAAAGAATTGGTAAGATGAAAAGAGCACTTGGCATACTTTGCGCCCTCCTCTTTGCCACCATGGCATGGGCACAGTCCACAATACGTGTAGAGGTCCACAATATAGTGGAACTCTCGGAACGCTTCAACGTTGTGTTCGTCATTGAGGGAGAGAACACGCCCTCGGACTTCTCCTGGACCCCGGGGGACGATTTCACCCTTGTCTGGGGCCCGCAGAAAGGCTCTTCCACCAGCATCCAGATTACCAACGGAAAAACCGTCCGGACATCCCAGGTATCGTACACCTATATCCTTCAGGCCAAGCACACAGGATCCTTCAGCATAGCGCCGGCATCGGCCAAAGTCAAAGGCAGGGAAATATACTCCAATGCCGTCACGGTAAAGGTTGTTGACAACGGGTCCAAGGGCGCCCAGGCCCAGCAGGGCAGCGGCCAGGGCCAGAGTCAGCAGCAGAGCACACAGGGCACGTCCGCAGCCGAATCGGACATCTTCATGCGCCTTACCCTCTCCCGCAGCAGCGTTGTTGTTGGAGAGCCCGTCACCGCCACTCTCAAGATTTACCACAGGGCCAACCTGGTGGGCTTCGAGAACGCCAAATTCCCCGCCTTCAAAGGCTTCTGGAGCCAGGAGGTGGAAGCCCCCACAAATGTAGATTTCAAGAGGGAGGAAGTCAATGGTACTGTGTATAACGCCGCGCTTTTGAGGCGCTGGGTGATAATTCCCCAGAAGCCAGGGGACGTAAGCATAGACCCCGCGGAAATTGTCTGCCTTGTGAACGTACAGCGCAGGCGCTCCGGCGGCTCCATCTTTGACGATTTCTTCGGCTCGGACTACGCCACCGTGCGCCAGAGGGTGTATACATCTTCCCCCACCCTTCATGTAGCAGCCCTTCCGGAAGGCGCTCCGGCATCGTTCGGAGGCGGCGTAGGAGAGTTCTCCATCAAGGCCAAAGTAAGCAAGGACACGCTTAAGACACACGACGCCGCGTCGCTTGTGGTCACCCTCACCGGAAAGGGCAACATAGCCCTCCTGGAAGCCCCCAAGGTCAGTTTCCCTCCGGATTTCGAGGCCTATGACGTCAAGAGCACCACTTCCGGCGGGGCTACCCAGGGCACCAAGACCTTCGAGTATCCGTTCATCCCCAGGAGCCACGGAGACTTTACCATCGCCCCCGTACAGTTCTCCTACTACGATGTAAAAACACGGAAATACGTTACCGCCAGGACAGACTCCCTGCACCTTTCAGTACAGAGGGCACCGGGCTCGGCAGCTGCGGTCACAGACCCCGGGACCACCCTTACCGTAGACCGCAAGGGAGTGAAAAACCTTGGAGAGGACATCCGCTTCATCAAGACAAAAACGGCCCTTGGGCAGCCTAAGAGCTTCTTCATAGGCTCCGTAGCATACGCCGTTATATTTGCACTTATGGTTCTGGCTGCCCTTGGCTTCTGGCTTGGCTTCCGCAAGGTTGCCGCCCGCCGCGCAGACGTTGCCGGCACCCGTAACCGTAAAGCTACAAAGCAGGCCCTGAGGCGCCTGTCACAGGCTAAGGAATTCCTGCAGAAAGACCTTTACACCGCCTTCTACGAAGAGCTTCACCGCTCCCTGCTTGGCTTTGTGGGGGACAAACTTGCCATGGACATGGCAGAGCAGAGCAAGGACAACATCTCCGGCGCCCTTACGTCAAAGGGCGTCCCGGAAGCCACGGCAAAGGACTTTGTCCAGCTTCTGGAGGAATGCGAGTACGCCCGCTACTCTCCCGACGCCGGCCACGACGCCATGAACGCCCATTATGAGAAGGCTGTGGCAACAATTACTGCAATAGACAATTCCATGAAAAAAGGACCATCATACGGCAACACCGCGGTCATAGCCCTGTTCCTGCTGCTTTCGCCTCTGGCAATGAAAGCTCAGCAGTCGTACCCGGATTCCCTCTGGAATGCCGGTGTGGAAGCCTATACACAGGGTATTTTCCAGCAGGCTCTTGGAGACTGGGAAGATGTAAAGGAAGCGGGCGTCACGTCCACGGAACTCCTTTACAACCTTGGCAACGCATACTTCAAAAACGGAGAGATTGCCCCGGCAATCCTCTGGTGGGAAAGGGCCCTGAAGGAATCCCCGTCGGACAAGGATATCACCTACAACCTGGACTATGCCAGAAGCCTCACGCAGGACCGCATAGACGCCGTTCCGGAGTTCTTCCTGGAGACATGGGGCCGCAATGCCTGCCACAGCCTGCCGTCCAATGCCTGGGCGGTGCTGTCGCTGGTATTCCTGGCCGTTATGCTGGCCCTTGTACTGCTGTTCCTGCTTGGCTCCACGCCGGGGAAACGCCGCCTTGGCTTCTTCGGGGCCATAGTAGCCTTCCTGTGCACTTTTGTGACGTGGGATTTTGCCGGATGGCAGGACCGCGACCTCCGGAGCCAGGACTACGCCATCGTCATGAAACCGGTATCGTCCGTGGGCAGCTCCCCGTCGGCAGATTCAGCAAAAGACCTGTTCATCCTCCACGAGGGCACCAAGGTAAGAATCCTTGACAACGTTTCCGGCTATTCCCAGATAGAGATTGCCGACGGCCGCCAGGGATGGATTGATTCGCGTGACATTGAGGTGATATAGAATAGTTTTGTTTTAACCGGACAGATTACTATATTTGTACCGTGAAGGAGAATCTCTTTCACACAATTGACATATATAATAAGATTTCAAAAGAAATTTTGTTATGGGCACACACGCTTAATCTGGAAAATTAATAAAGTAGGCCCTCATGACAAAATTCTCTATGCCATCCGCAAGGTGGCATAAAGAAGGAGTCATGATTGGACTACTTGGCATTCCAGAGCCGTGCGTGTGTAATCAGAAACCTTCTGGTTGTCACCTTGCTTTTTATTGGATGGCATAGGCTGCTGGGACATGATATTAATAGCTTAATTCACAGATTTGATTGTTTTCTGGCAGCCTTTTTTAAATATGAGATTTTGTCCCTCGCTTCTTATTATTTCTCTTGGATTACTGCTCTCATGCGAAAGTACCGTAACAAGAGCATTGAATGGTGTAGAAGAAAAGATAAATAGTTCCCCACAGGAATCTTTACAAGAAATCTCACACCTTGATCCTAAAAGCATCCACTCTAAGTCCAATAGGGCTCGCCATGCACTATTGTATTCCATGGCATTGGATAAGTGCTATATTGACACGTCTGATGATTCTCTTGCTCAAAACGCAGTACAGTATTACAGGTTCCATGGCCCAATACGATATCGGATGCTTTCGGAGTACTCTTTAGGAAGAGTCTATGCCAATGCCGGGAATAAAGCCGGAGCAATAGTTTCTTTTATCAAAGCCAAGGACCTGGCACAATCCATAAACGACCTGCACTATTTAGGCCTTGCCGCAAGAAACATTGCCGAGTTGTACGGATCGAGCTACGATGAGGATACCGAGATCAAGTATTACAAGGAATCCTTTGACGCTTTCAACACAATTGGAGAAGAGTTATATGCCGCTTATTCAAGAGCAGGAGAGGCAAGGGCACATCTCGCTAAGGGAAGATTAGGGATGGCCGATTCGCTTTATCACCTAATCCTGCCTTATGCAAGAAAAAACCACAAAACCCTCTACTCCATTATTCTGAAAGACCTTGCCTATCTTGAGGTCTCGCCTCAACGCCTGAATTCAAATCTCTCCTTAGCCTACTACGATACAGTATCAAAGCTCCATATTCTTAATTATCGCACTGTTGATTATGGGACCATCGCCATTGCGTATGAGCTTCTCCACCGCAAGGACTCGGTAGAAAAGTATTTGGCGTTGGCGGAAAAGTGTGCCCGGACATCTTTAGATTCAGTCCATTTGTGCAACACGAAGATTCGCATTTACAATAACAATAAAGAGTACGAAAAGGCCAATCAGCAGATGAAGATTGGAATAGATGCTCACAACAGGCTTGTATACAGGAATGATAACCAGATACTGGCAAATGCCATAAGCGATTTTAGCCGTCAAGAAGCCAGGCAGCATAGTCTCGTTGCACGTAATCGTCTTTATGCTTTATTTTTGCTTTGCCTCGCCGTTGTTTCTTTGATATGTGTTATTATTCAACAGATTATCATCCGCAAGAAACAGATTCAAGAGAAAAACCGCTTAATCCAGGAAAAAGAAAAGAAGCTAGAAGAGGACCTCAACCTGATAAGGGAAATCTCGGAAGAATTACAATTGGCACATGAAGAGCGCAGCGCAATGAACAATGCTGTGTATAATCTTATTCATGAAAGGATTGCCATAGTAAAGAATTGCGCCGATGCATATGATTTCGTCAACAATTCTACAATCATCAATAATCCCCGGGACCCTTACAGATATCTGGATGAAGATCCAATAAAAAAGAAAACGGAGAAACTTGAAAACTTCATTCAGGCTTTGGATACTTTCAGGAAAGACGAGTCTTTATTCTCTTTGTTGGAGCAAAACGTTAACAGCCTGAGGAATAACATAGTGGAAAGACTACGTTCTGCGTGTTCTAGCGAGCGGACAAACAAGCCCATCTTCAACGAAGAAGACTATCGCATCATGTCGCTTATCTATGCTGGAATACCCGACAAGACCATAGCGTTCCTTATGGATATGACATGCGCAGCAATAAGAACCAGAAAATCGAGATACAAAGAGCGCTTGTTGCAAAAAGACATAGAAAATGGAGCTTTCTTTGTGAAAGAAATGGCCAATTTGTTATAGAAAAAATGCCTGTAACATCAATAATTATTTAACAATCTATATTTCAGCGCGTTAAGCAAATAAATGTAACAGCTATTTTCTTGTTTTAATCATAATCAATCAAGACTTTTGTGATAATTAAGCTATTATATCATGTCACAAAAGTATCTATTCCACACAGCGATAATCCTGCTGTCTGCAGGACTATCTATCGCCACACTTGAAGCATATGCCTTTTGTAAAAACAACAACACCATCAACAAAGATGGAGATGTTATTATCATTCGTACCGACGAATATCCTTTGCCAGGCACGCCGCGTTCTGTGTCTTTAACAAGGATAGACGCCTACTACGATTATGATACGTCTTGTGTGTATGTCGATCTTTCCAAAGCAGGTTCATCAGTAGACGTGTCTATCTCCAATACGACGACTGGCGAGTCCTACGCTCTTGTTATTCCCGGTTCGGGGTCCTCTGTCCTACCCATAAGTGGGACATCCGGTTATTGGACTATAACGTTCACTCTGGAGAACGGAAGTGTGTATTATGGTTATTTTGTCCTGTAGCATGAAAACACGTCTTGTCAACCGGACTCAATGTCTTCATGCTTGGGCAAAAATGTCCAGGCATATGGCCTACATCCTTTCTGCCTTCCTGCTGCTTGTTTCCAAGCCTGCCCTTTCACAGGGTAGCGTAGAATCAATAATACAGCAATATGCCCCTACGCCTCAAGCCTTGTCTGTCGTAAAGGGCGGACAAGTCAACGTGAACGGAAATACCGGGAAGATGAGTCTCCAGGTACCCGTAGGCGAGTACTCCGACCGGGATTTCACCATACCAATCTCATTGGACTACAGTTATGACGGTTTTAAGCCTGCCTCTCCCAGCGGTGCGGCAGGACTTGGATGGTCGCTCAGTGCCGGAGGGTGCATCTCGCGTGAGATTGTAGGCGTCGATGACTTTGGAGAATATGGCTATTATTATGCAAGTCACTACAGCTCGCTTACCATATACAATATGCAGCATAGCGTCTCGTTGATTGAGGAAATATTACAACCAACCTTGGGCGACTCTCACGAGACGACATCCGACATATACCACTTCTCCTTTCCAGGGCATTCCGGGTCTTTTGTTATCGATAACAACGGCCACTTTGCCCCATATGGCACGTCCGGAGAAGGCGGCACTTATAGTATCATGTACGATGATGATACTTTTACAATTAAGACATCGGACGGAACGACCTGGCGCTTTGGTTCCATTGATTCAAGCAGAGAGATAATGCTGAAGCAGAACGGCATCCTGGAGCAGTATCCGCACCAGTTGTCACCTCTTGATGGCGAGCTGCCCGTCACAACTTGGCTGCTCGACAGGATTACCGCACCCAATGGCCGTATTGCCGAGTTCTCATATACTTCTTCAAGAACCTACAACTCTATACCGTCCGAAGGCATGGATGATGTGATTACTACCTTCGGACGTGGTGATAACTCTTCCGGCAGTACAACCAGGTATAAATTTGCAAGTCTTGTTTATACATCATATCTAACCTCCATTACTGTTAAAGAACTGTCCGGCACATCAAAGACGGTAGCAGCATTCACGTGGGAGCGAAAGAACTATCGAGAGATTAATGATACGGAACTATTTGACTACAGGAAGATGATTGTATGTACCAGACGTCTCACTGGGATCACTGTTCAGGACGGCACGGCCATTATCCGCACGGCATCGCTTTCATATAATGACAACCGAGGTCGTCCCCTGCTCACGTCCGTAACCATCCCGGTTTATGGAACATGGTCGTTCGAGTATAATCTTCCATCGGGCAGTGGCCGTCTTCCGGGACAGTTATCAAATGCTGTTGACTTTTGGGGTTATTACAATGGCAAGAACACCAATCCCGACAACCTGATAGCACCCACTACCGTCAACGCCACATCGCTTAACGAATCGTTGAACACCTATAACATGGACCCGGACGGTGCCTACTCACAACTCGGCTCCATTAAAAAGATTAACTGGCCAACCGGAGGCAGTTCTTCCATCGTCTACGAGGCACATGATGCCAAAAAGATACTGCTACGCCGTCGTAATCCTACAGTCCAACCTATACCTCAACCGGAAGACAGGTCAGGTGCAGCATTTACCACTTCACTGGAAAATGTTAGTGTGATGCTTCATAACAATCTGTGTGGAGGCATTCGCGTAAAAAGCATTACAGATGATGACGTCGTGAACGGGACCAGCACCCGCTCGTTCGGTTACAAAGACGCCTCCGGCGTTTCTACGGGTATTATTCAGGAATTCAACCGGTACTTTGCAGGAAAATCTGGTATCTATGACATGATGAATCCCTTCCTCAAGTATCCAGGGAACAGTTTCGACGAGAACCATATAGCATATACCAGCATACTGGAGACTCTTTCTGACGGTTCTTCAACAAGGACCGATTATACATCGTGGGTGGATAATCCAGACGAGTTCTCACCTCATTATATTGTGTATAACAGTACTCCTTCCGGCTTTGGAGACACATACGACCTTTTTATTGACAATATCCAAAGGGTACCAGATTCTCGCGCATACAGGCGAGGTTTGCCCATCAAGACCACGCTTTCAGATGCACAAGGTAACATAGTCAGGGAAGAAACTTTTTCTTACACAGACCGCGGCAACACATATGCAGCTTATGTTATCGGGAGCGGACATAAATGGTGGTCTGCACGCTGGTTCATCGCTGACAGGGTCCTGCAAACGGTAAACACGGTTTTCTATCCAGCCCCAGGAAAAGCCCTTCCAAGCAGCGAAAGCTACACTTACGACACATATGGCCGAAAGACTTCCGTCATAATAACAGACTCGGATAATTCCAGGACAACTACTGCTTACACTTATCTGGATACTACCGTCCAGCCTAGTCTCGTTACAAGGACTACACAAAGCACCCGGCCAGTGGGCATACAGACGGAAAACTTGACCGAAGCAACCGACTTCTGTTACCAGCAGTCCGGTTCCCTGTGGAATCTCATTTCAGAAACTCATACCCTTTACAACATTTCCGGAGCAGGAACCGTAACCGACATTACTTTGTACTCTCAACATGACCAATGGGGAAATCCCAGGGAACTCTCATACAATGGTGAGTGCTCCGCCATCCTGTGGGCATATAACGGGCGCTATCCCGCGGCTACTGTAAGAAACTGCACTTTCCTATCTCTCCCATACATACTGAAAACGAGCAATACGGGGAATCTCTCCACTTCCCAAATAGAATCAATCTATTCGCTGAGCGGCGACAAGGAGGCAAGGGCCTTCCTTTGGTCTCCATCCGTTGGAATAACAAAAACCTATGATGTGGCAGGAAGAAGCACGGTTTATGAGTATGACAACCTGAAACGCCTCTCTGCCATAAAAGATGGCGACAACGTGCTGCTCAAGAGCTATTCTTATAACGACTTGACTTATTCTCCAACAACGTCCCTCAAGCTATTGACTGCCAGTATATCAACAGGCAGCAACTCGCGGACAGAAAAACAGGTTTATGATGGCCTGGGACGAAACTGGGTGAGCACTGATGGAGACCGCATCTCACTGAGCAAATATGACGGCCTTGGGCGGTTGATAAAATCATACCTGCCATATTCCGGATCCACACTCTACCTGAACATGGCTTATACCCTTCAGCGCCTGTCATGGGGATACGAAGAAGGCGAGTATGCTTTTAGTTCCACTTCGTATTCCGGAGGACCTATGGCTTTGCCCGTGAATGAAACTCTGCCGGGCAAAGCAATACACACGGCAGGAAAGTCTACCGTACATACTCGTACCACCAACACATCATATGAGGTTCCAAAACTTATCTGCACGGAAAATGCAACAGCTCTTGGCACTTCCACGTCTGTCTCCATCTACGGTTACTACCCGGAGGGAACGCTTCTGAAAACCACCACTACCTCAGAGGATGGAGAGATACTTGTGGTATATGAAACAGCTCTGGGACGAGAGGTCCTTTCCAGAAGGCGCTCCGGCACGGACAATCTTGACACTTACACTGTCAAGGACAGGTACGGACGCACTTATATGGTTGTCACGCCCCTTCTTGGCAGCAGAATCAGCACACTTGCTGCTGCCGGCGCGGACTCCCCCCTCACAGGAGCCGAAACCGACAGCGGCACGTATAGGTATTACTATGATGATAAAGGCAACCTCACAGGAGTTCATAACCCGGGTAAATCCAGGTATTTTCTGACGTTTAACAATGCACATAAGCCAGTCACCGAAACTCCGGCTTCCTCTTCTCAGGTAGGCAACTGTCTATACTTGACACACTCCTATGACAGTCTCTCCAGGATTACCGCCACTCAATTATACCGGAACTCCCTTATCCCCTTCGACCCGCCCCACAAGGCAGTGCAACCAGAAGCTTTGCTGGGAACACTGTCCCAATACCAATACGCAACCCCCGGCATTACATATTCAATCCCTTCCGCTCTTTCATTTGTCGCTCGGCCAGGAATTGTTTCTTCTGCGGACTCTCATATAGCAGGCAGTTTGATTCTTGAGTCGCAGTGGCCCATTAACGAACCTGTCAAGCCGCTTGACCGGAGGGTGGGCTTCCTCGGTTGGAACTATGGGGACAACATGCTTGGTGGCACACCCGCCCAAACAGCTTATTACTATGACTCGTACGGAAGAGTCTCACAGGCCGTTACATCATGGTATGACGGAGGACTCACACGCATCTCCACTAGTTATGACCTGGAAGGCAGGGTCTTGTGTTCTCTCGAAGAACACACTCCCCCTGGAAGCGCATCTACCGACTGGATATGGACAGAAAATACTTATAATAGCCATGGGGAGGTTATCTCAACATCGGTATGGACGGGAAGCGGGACGGCTCCCGACAAGCAGGACGCCGTTTTGACAGAAACTATTTCATTTACATATGACGATATAGGGCGCGTTACAGCAAGGTCCTTATCCAGCTCTGGAAACTCCATATCACAGACCTACTCTTATACCGTACAGGGATGGACATCCCAAAGTACTTCAATGCTTGGGAATACGGCCATCTTTACAGAAAACCTGTATTATTGGAATCCTATTAAGAATCAGGACCATAAACGCTATGGCGGCATGATTTCTGAAGCAACTTTCTGTCATGGTTCCTATCCCGCAAGGACTGAGAGTTACACCTACGACGGCTTTGACCGCGTGACCGGTACCAGTGCGTACATCGGAGACAGCCTGCAAGCAACTGACGTGAATACGGAAAAAGACATATCCTACGGCCCCGTTGGCAATGTTACCGCACTCATCAGGTGCGGCAGCGACGGAACGCCAGTGTCTCAGATGTCCATGAACTATTCCGGGAGCAGGCTCAACTCGGTTTCTGATGCAGTATCCGGGCAGTCTTGGACTCGTTCCTACAAGGATGACGGGTCACTCTACTATGAAGGAAAGACTGACCGCTACTATACCGACAACATTATTGGCATGACTGCAAAGGTCTATTCCGATGAGCCCTTCTTAAACTATGATTATACCCCCGTTGCCACTTACATATACCTTCCGGACGGAACCAAGGTTGAGGCAAGGAACATCAACTTTGCTGCAAATACTCTTTACAGGGGCAGTTTCATTTACAGTAAGACCTCCAACTCGCCAGCCTCACTCAAAAGCATAATTCTTCCCGGGATGGTGGTATCCGTATCCGGAAGCACATGGACGCCTCTTGCGTTTGTCACGGACCATCTTGACAATGTAAGGGCTGTTGTAGATATGCAAAGTGCAACGGTTGTTGAGAGGAATGATTACTACCCCTACGGTGGACGCATTACGCAGCCTTCAGACACATCGGCCGCATATCCGTCAGCTTCGGCCAACCGCTGGCGCCTGGCCGGCAAGGAGGAGCAGGACACCGTCACGGGACTCCCCATCTCTGACTTCGGTGCCCGCATGTATGATCCTTTTACTGCCACATGGCTCACGCAGGATCCAATGGCCACAGACTATCCCGGAATTGGACCGTATGTGTTCTGCGCAGGGAATCCGGTGAATTTGGTGGATAGGGATGGGAGGAGAATTAGAATAACTCGACACTTTAACAAAATAACAATATCGGCCAATTATTATGCAACCGATAGAGCATCTTACAATGCGGCAAAACAGGGCGTCGCTTTTTGGAATAGGCGAACTGATGATTTATATATTGATGAGTCTGGGCATAAATACAAGATACAATACAGATTAACTGTTACAGAAGCAAATTCTATAGATGATTCTAAACAACATGATAATACATTCGAAATTAATGATTATCAGGTAGATATATTAACAACAAAAGAAGCCTCAGGGGTAACTGCAGATAAACAGCGTATTTTTATAAAAAAAGCCTATGCTACCACAAAACCAGGCACGACGCTTTCTAGTTCCACCGCAGCTCATGAAATAGGGCATACTTTAGGCATGGAGCACGAGGAAACTGGCATAATGTCTGAATATCAAAACGAAAAACGCTCGGGTTATGTTTCACAAGAGAATATCAATAGAATGATTGACTCTGACAAATATATTATAAGTTCCGAAACAACATGGATTACTAGATTATTTGAATCAATCACACATGAATTCAATACATTATCGCGCAAATAAAAAAAGAGTTCTTCTATTTGGCGGGGCTTTGATAATAGCATTAGTGTATATTCTTCATCTCGCGAGGGAAGTACGGACAGTAAAACAGTATCATCTGGGATATGTAACTATCCCGGAAAATTCCATCTTGGAAAAAAATAGCTACGAGGATTATTCCATTGTTGGGACTGACTTAGTACACATTGGAGTGCCGTGGCCACAAGATTTTGTAATCAAGCAGATAGACTCCATTTCTTATATGTTTTCTGATATTCCATCCTGGGGGTTGGTGTTATCTGACACAGAACGAGTTCTCATTTCAATGGGCGTCGCACATCAAGATATGTTGTACAAAATAGGACAACATACCGATGATATTTGTTCTCATGATTGTTTATATCATCCTATATTATATCCGTTTTATAAATCGTCTACCCAAAGAGGCTTTTCTGAAGGAGGTATACTGCAAAGGCTAACTAGCGCCATCAAGAGTTTAGATTACAATTTGACTGAGCGAATAAAAATGTCAATATCCCACCCTGTCGGCGATATGAGTTTTATCTATTCTGGAAAAGAATTAATACGACTCAAACTCTTATATCGTGCCGCTTCCGGAAAATTATACGCATTTTCTTATCTGAATTATGAAGAAAAGGATTGGGATTTATACTATTATCCTACAGTCTATTTGGGAGATTTTTGTTTTGAAAACAGTTCTGCCATAGCTGCGGACAATAATGGTTATGGTTTATTTTCCATGGACGATAATAAGGAAGTATATGAATACTACTGCAGATTAGATAACGGGTTTTACTGCCGTGTGTGGTCAAACGCTCCTATTAATAATACAGAATTAGTGGCGCATAACGTTAGAGTAAGCTACCTAAATGACACTGATTGTTTCAATTCTTTCCTCAATACTCATGTCTTTAATAACGTAGAGATGTGATAGTGACAAAGTTATGATGTCTAATGGGTATTGATTATATTAACACTGGAGCGAGCCATGCCGAAAAGAGTCATATAAACAGACCAACAAGTTTACCCTCATATAGATAGGTTAATTTATGCGTTATATAGTTTTGTTATTCGTTTTAATATGCCCTATATATGGTGCAATAGTTCGTTAATTTGTTCCCAGGCCTAAGCGGCTCTGGATGTAAATAAAACCAGTTCTTTGAAAAGTTTGTCAATAACTTGTGGGTTCGGTCGCAGACCGGACACGCAAATAAATCGCTCAAGCATGTAGGCGTTATGGATAATCGACTTGCAGGAAGATACAGAAAACGGTACTCCGAGGTCCTTGCAGGCGGCCTTAGCCAGGTTGATACTGGCGAAGGAAGCGTTGAAGTGGAACTCCAGTCTCCGAAGGTCTCTGGCCTGACAGTCGTTGAGCCCGGCGTACGATTTGGCATCGCGAAAGCAAAACTCCAGCTGGAAACGCGTTCTGTAGCAGTCGATTACATCACGGGTGGTCATGGACTCGTCCGTGCTGAAGTAGATCTGCCACTTGTCCATCGAGTCCGCATCCGGATACCAGATGGCAACCTTGATGAAGCGTTTAAGGGACTTCGAGTAGGCCTTGAGGCCAAACAGACGCCCCTTGTCCACGTGGAGTTCAACGCAGCGGGTAGGGTCAAGGTTGGCAAAGTCAATCTTGCCGTCGTACCATCTGGGATGGCCCCGCTTGCCCGTGGGCTTTTCCGTTGTGGGATACCACAGGGCGGCATCGTTCCGCATGCGGCTGACCACATGGAAGCCCTCGTCCAAAAGCGGCAGAACAAAGGTCTGCTTGGCAAAGAAGGCATCCGCGACAAGAAGCTTGGATATGGTCTGAAGCCTGTCCTTCATGGCTATCAGGAGTTCCCGATACCAGTCGACCAGGTTGTAGTCCATCTCCTCAAGGGTCTTGGCGTTGGGTGTCTGAAGGGCACCGAGAGTCATGCAATCGTGATTCTCAACGTCAATCAGGCCAATGCCCAGCAGTTCGAGGCCTCTCTTGGGACCTCCGGCAGCTCCAGACCAGAACTTTCCGAACCACGGAGTCTTGTTTCCCGCCTTAGGGATAAAACTCGGGTCCACCGCTATGGCTCTGAACTTTCCCGTACACACCTTGTTCGCAAGGAAAAGGTTGAACGCGAACCAGTCAAAGTCATCCCGGGTGAAGGTGTTCCGGTAGGTCTGTTCAGTGAACTCGCCATACCGGCCCATCTGCAGGAAATTGATCTTATCGGGTATTGCCATGAAGAGTTTTAGGGTATCGATGAGTACTTTCTCGAAAGGTTTGCCTAAATTTGCAACTGATTTGAGGGCTTCAATGACCTCGGATTGGTATTGCGTAAGTACGTTTGAGTTAGTCATAACTTAAAGCCTGGAACACTCTAAGTTACTAATAATCAACGACTTATGCAATACTTTTCTGCTTTATTTTCAGCACTTTACGCATCTTTTTCGGAGCATTTGCACCCACTCTCAGTTGCCTTCTGAGCGGTCGTTATTGACAGTGTTTTCAATGAACTTTTGTTGTTAAACTGTATGTTTTCGTTTAGCCTGCCGCCTTGCGGCTCCTAAACATTAAAATTTACCGAAGTATTGTTACTATAAAAATAGAAGATAATGAAATTACTAACAATTACTATTGTATATTTGACAATAACTGGGGTCCTAGTATCTTGCGATAGAAGTATACATATTGATTATAAAGATATTGATGAAATTACCTTTTATTGCATGGGTAAAAGGATTGAACGTTGCAATAGAGTTGATTTAGAGTCGCTACAGTTCAATAGCAGAGACACTGTCATTACGAACAAAACTTTTATTAAAGAGTTTGTATCAGAAGTTAACAAACTGGTTCCAGACCACAATGGTCCGCGTGGTGACTATCGTGTCGCCGCATTTATTCCTATTGCAAAAGATGATACAGTTAAGATATGCTTTGGAGAGTCTTTTGGTATTGAGTATAACGGCGTTGTCATGAAAGACAGACGGAGCATTTTCAAACTGATAGACACCAGAATATACGCCACACAGCCATACGATTATTGGTTTGACGATTATAGTAGAACGCTTCACAAAAGCATAAGAGAAATGGATGAGACGATGTCTTTTATCAATAATCGAGAGTTAAGAACCTTATTGCTTTCTTATATAGAGACAAGGTATTATTGGTTATCATTAACTGATATAAGCATTACTGATTGGTACACATCAATCATTATTAGCAATAAATACAATAAGACCTTTGTTCAAGTGTTTATTTCACCGAAAATACCATTTTGCGAAGGACACTTTTCATATATTGGTGCGACAGAATGCCAGGGAAGAAAAACCATTGTAATGGCAGAAACACAAGAACTGATAGATTCCAAAGGTTTGTCGGAGCAGTTGGCATTTGAATATATCGGAAAAAACGAATGGGACAACCATTACCTTAAAACTGCCGATGCTTCCGGTTGGTGTCAGTGCATAGAAGTCGACTCATCGGGGAAATTCAGACTGATAAAGAATGACAGTCTTGGAACAAATCATTAACAAAGCATATGGACATGCTTTACAATCATACGGGAAGAAAGTATTCCCTCGACGAAGAAGAAAGCCTCGGCGGTCCAGGTATTAACAACTTACAATGGCTTTCCGGCATCAATATTTTTTAACTTTTACTACGTCCACAACTTTTAGTGGACAGCAATGTCAAAACGATATAAAACGACGAGTTCGATGCGGCAGTAAACGGGAGAAGTCACCGCTCAACTCAAAAAGAAAACATTAAACGACAATCCCTATGTAAACCAGGCAATCGTACCCCTTACCAAGAAGAATCTAAAGAAGGTTTTTCCGGACAGGAAAGATGAGATAGACGCATGGTTCAGGGCCGGCAATTACCTTCCCAGAACCGTAAAAGAAGCCCTGCCAATGCTTCGTCAGTGGGCGGAATAGGGAGGCTCAAGGGAATACTCGGTATAGGTTCCGGGAGAGTAGCGGACCTGGCAGATGGTGCTTACAGTGCTGTCCGACGGCATGAGAAAGAAGGCAACGTGGCCGCCAAGTTCAAAGGCCCTGGCTCCCCACTTGTCCTCAAAGGCGGCCTTTGTCTGGATAGGGACGTTCCAGAAGTCTATGTTGGTTATGGCTTTGGCAAAATCGTCAACGTACAGGACGTCCATGAAATCCTGGCAAAGATTTGTGATATAGCGCCTTCCCTTATCGTCCATTATCTTGTAGGAATTGACGGCGACAAGGAAGATGCGCTTGAGACGGTTGATGTCAAGAGGGGCAAGGAAATAGAGTTCCCGGTGATAATCGTCCTCATAGGTGAAGCCGTTCATGGGGTCTTTGCTGTAGTGACGGATATTGCGCTTGATGGTGGCCGTTCCCTCTTTGATATTGTATTCGGGAATGTTCAGGAAATAGGCAACATTATAGGTCATAAAGCCCCCCGAGGCAATGGCATACTGTTCATCTTCCGTAATTGAGAGAGCCGTGACGGTGGCGTCCAGGATGGAGCAGAACCTGGCCGTGTTTGCATTTGTATGCAAGGTTATGAGGGCATTGGCGCTCTTTGTAAAACCATCGTCACTTGTAAAGGCAACTTTCCCGTCCATGATTGTTGGTGCAAGAGCTTCCAGTTCGGTGAAAAGGCTTTCGAATGCCCGTGCGGTATTGTCCCGCTGAAGCCAGAGAATCTTCTTCCCCAGTCCCTTTGTACTTACCCCTTTTTCTTCCATCAGGGCAGAAACCTTTTCCGTGGAAAACGTAACCAGGACGCTGCTGTAGGCACTGCCGCCGGAAAAGCCGCTGCGTATTGTCTTCCGGTCAGTTATTGCTTTTGAGAAATCTACGTTCACGCTGTCTGGAAGAAGTGTTTTGCACGGCTCCAGCGCTGCACCTGCAGCGGCATCCACTGCCGCCTTTATATTCTCCCCTTCTCCCCTTACCAGGAACTTGAAACTGTCCTGTCCCCATGACTGGAGTGCCATGATGGTGGATATAAGACTAAGAATAAGCCTTCTCATGCTCTAAATTCGTTTTATCGGTGATACAAAAATACTAAAAAAGAATTATATTTGTTCTGTTATTAGCATTGACGCTCAAATAAGCGAAAGTGTTTCGCGTTGCCGGTATTGAAATCTGGACAATTTCTCAGAAAGGGTAACGATGATTCACTACGCTCGACATACGGTCGAGTGTGGGGTTTGCATCGTGTTCATCTTTCAGGGTCGTCCAGGCCTCAATACCATGAATACGGTATTGATCCCACACTTTTGTAATGTACCTGTAATATGGATAATGAATTGATACAGAGAATCCAGGAAATGGAGGAACGCTATAACCGCGTACGCAAGGCCGTGGACGCCCTCCAGTGCAGTTTGGATGCATATCTTGACGTGCAGGAGGACATCCATATCCTGGACAGCTACGAGGACAGCGGCCGCTGGCTCCGGGACTTCGAGGCCGATGAGCGCGGAGAGATTCCCGCGGAGATCCCCCGCGGCTTCCTCACGGAAGACGGGCTGTACAACCTCATGGCCGATATCGCAGCCCTGGAATCACGCCTGCAAGAGTACTTTGGGGGCATGTGAGCCCTTGATTTAAACGGAAATAATTCGTAAATTTGCGGTTTGATATGAACTATGTTCATGTCAAGCCTTTTTTGAATAATCAAAATTAAACAATATATGATCTTCAATCTCCTACAAGCAGACTCGCTGGCAGAGGCCATCCAGAGCGCAGCCCAGACAGTCACTGCTGCACCAGCACCCGTTCAGCCCACCCAGATGAACGAAAGCCTCTTCTCCATGTTCACCATGGGCGGCCCCCTCATGTGGGTCCTCCTCGCCCTGAGCATCCTGGCCATCTATCTCATCGGCCGCAAGTGGTGGCTCATCAATCACGCATCCAAGATTGACTCCAACTTCATCAACGACATCCGCGACTACATGCAGCAGGGAAAGGTCAAGAGCGCCCTCACCCTCTGCTCCAAATACGACAACCCCGTTGCCCGCATGGTAGAGTCCGGCATCGTCCGCAAGGACCGCCCCATATCGGACATCCAGGGAGCCATCGAGAACGTGGGCAACGTAGAGGTTGCACGCCTTGAGAAGGGTCTCCCCATCCTTGCAACCATCGCCGGCGGCGCCCCCATGATTGGATTCCTTGGCACCGTGATGGGTATGGTGAAGGCCTTCTTCAACATGTCCAAGGCAGGCAACAACATTGACATCACCCTCCTCAGCGACGGTATCTACACCGCAATGCTCACCACCGTGGGCGGCCTCATAGTGGGCATCATCGCCTACTTCGGCTACAACTGGCTCACCTCCAAGGTCAGTGACCTGGTGTACAAGATGGAAAGCTCCACCATCCAGTTCATAGACATCGTCATCAACAACCAGACAGAGGAAAAGCAGTAAGCCATGGCCCTTAAGAGAAACACAAAGGTAGATGCATCGTTCTCGGTGTCCAGCATGACGGACATCGTGTTCCTGCTTCTGATCTTCTTCCTTGTGACCTCTACGCTCATCAATCCCAACGCCCTGAAGCTCCTGCTTCCCAAGAGCACCGGACAGGTAAGCGCCAAGGCCACGGTGAGCGTAAGCATCAAGGACTGGGGGGACGATACATACACCTACCACGTAAACGGAGATGAGGAACCCGTTTCCTACACGGAGGTTGAAGACCAGCTCATAGGCCTCCTCTCACAGGAAGAAGACCCCACCTTCTCCATCTACAGTGACCAGAGCGCCCCGGTAGGAGAGGTTGTACAGATCATGAACATAGCCAAGAGGAACCATTACAAGGTAATCCTGGCAACACAGCCCGAATAATGCAGCCATACCAGCGCACAAGAGAGAAACGCGAGAAAACCGCAGCCGTGACCGGAATCCTGGCCACGTTGGCAATCCATGCGCTGGCGCTGGTGGTGTGCCTTACCAGCGGGTTCACATACCTTGACCCTCCGCCGCCGGAAAGGGCTCCGCTTGTGATTTCCTTCGAGGAAGACATGGCGGTGGAAAAGCCGGTGGCAACAACCGTGGGCCAGGAACCCCAGGCAGAGGAAGTGGACCTTGAGAAGGAAGTGGAACTGGTACAGAAGGCGGAATCCCCGCACGTCACCACCACCCCCAATGTCACTCCCGCCACAAAACCGGACACCCACGGAGACGTGGAAGTCCCCGCACCGGAGCCCCCAAAGGAACCGGAGCTTGACCCCCGCGCCTCGTTCCCCGGAATGGGCAAGAAGGACAACAGCGCCACCACGCCTCACGGAGCCGCAGAAGCCGGCGAGGGCTTCAAGGCCGGCCAGCCTGACGGCAATGCAAAGGAAGGCAAGACGGAAGGCAGCGCAAACGCCCACCTCAAGGGCCGCAACGTGCTTGGAACGCTTCCCAAACCGGAATATGCCAGCCAGATGGCCGGAACCGTCGTAGTTACCATCAAGGTAGATCAGTACGGAAATGTAACGGAAGCAATTCCCGGTGCCGACGGCACCACAGTTACTGACAAGAACCTTTGGAACGCCGCCCGCAATGCGGCTATGAAGGCTCACTTCAACATGGCCGCAGATGCCCCGGCCCTCCAAACCGGCACCATAACATATATTTTCAAACTCAAGTAAAACGACGTGATGTCGTAAAAACACTATGGAAGACAACAAAAGAGGTACGAGAAAACGTATCACCAGAAAGCCCGCCGACAGCGGCAGGGCAGAAAAAGTGGATTATTCCACTTCCCGCAGCTACTCCTCCGGAGAACGCAAATCCTTCGGAGAGCACAAGACTTACGGAGAACGCAAATCCTTCGGAGAGCACAAGACTTACGGAGAACGCAAGTCCTATGGGGACCGCAAGCCTTACGGCGCAGCCCCTGCACGCAAGAGCGGCTACGGAAAACCCGCATTCAAGAAAAGTGCACCCCGCACCAAGGCCGACGAGGGCATGAACGCCATGCTCAGCCGCAAGCCCCAGGTGTCCGGGAACAAATACTCCGACAACGACAACGTGAAGACAGAGATCCAGGAGGTAGTCCGCCTGAACAAGTTCATCGCCAACTCCGGCGTCTGCTCCCGCAGGGAAGCGGACACCCTTATCCAGAGCGGCGTAGTCACCGTGAACGGTGAGGTCGTGACCGAGCTTGGCACAAAGGTAAACATCCTCAAGGACGATATACGCTTCAACGGAGAACGCCTCAAGGGTGAAGAGAAGGTATACATCCTCATGAACAAGCCCAAGGGCTATGTGACCACCGCCAGCGATCCCCACGCAGAGAAGACCGTCATGGACCTCCTCAAGGGCTGCCCCACCAGGGTGTTCCCCGTGGGCCGTCTGGACAAGAACACCACAGGTGTCCTCATGTTCACCAACGACGGAGAGATGGCAGAGCGCCTCACTCACCCTTCATACAACAAAAAGAAGATCTACCAGGTTGTCCTTGACGCCCCCCTCACGGAGGAAGACAAGGCAAAGGTCCTCGCAGGCGTAGAGCTCAGCGACGGCGTTGCAGCCGCCGACGAGCTTGAATTCATCGACGCCCGCGACCACCGCCAGCTGGGTATCGAGATCCACTCCGGAAAGAACCGCATCGTCCGCCGTATCTTCGAGTCCCTGGGCTACGAGGTAAAAGCCCTGGACCGCGTGTACTTTGCCGGCCTCACCAAGAAAGGCCTCAAGAAGAGCGACTGGCGCTACCTCACGGAAGGTGAAGTGAACATCCTCAAGATGGGAGCATACGTATAGCATGGCACACAGGGCAGGTTTCGTAAATATCATAGGCAATCCCAACGTGGGCAAATCCACGCTGATGAACGCCCTCGTGGGTGAAAAGCTGTCCATCGTGACGGCCAAGGCCCAGACCACACGCCACCGCATAATGGGAATAGTGAGCGGAGAGGACTACCAGATAGTGTACTCTGACACCCCTGGTATCCTCAAGCCCAACTACCGCCTGCAGCAGAGCATGATGAATTTCGTGGACACGGCTATCGGCGATGCCGACATCATCCTCTACGTCACGGACACCGTGGAGAAAGGGGACAAGAACGACGCTTACATCCAGAAGCTCCGCAGCGTAGACTGCCCGGTGGTGCTTGTGATAAACAAGATAGACCTCTCCTCCCAGGAAAAAGTGGTGGAGCTGATGCAGTGGTGGAAGGAGCAGCTGCCCAAGGCGGAGATAATTCCCGCATCGGCCCAGGAGAGATTCAACCTTGAGAGCATACTGGAGGCGGTATCGTCCCGTCTGCCGGAGGCTCCGGCGTGGTTCGACAAGGACCAGTTCACGGACAAGAACCTCCGCTTCTTCGCTTCGGAGATTATCCGTGAGAAAATCTTCCTCAATTTCTCCGAGGAAATTCCTTATTCCTGCCAGGTAGAGATCGAGGCCTTCCACGAGGGAGAGGACCGCTACGAGATAAGCGCCGTGATTTACGTAATGAGGGATTCCCAGAAGGGCATCATCATCGGCAAGGGCGGAGCCGCCCTGAAGAAAGTGGGCACCGAAGCCCGCCTGGAAATGGAAGACTTCTTCCAGAAAAAGGTTTTCCTTTCCACATTCGTTAAAGTTGACCCGGACTGGAGAGAGAGCCGCAAGGAGCTCCGCAGGTTCGGATATGAATATTAATCGTTATGGCAGAAGATTGGGAAGACATCGAAGGACAAGAAGAAGAACTGGGTGAAGAGCTTGGCGAAGACGCCGTTGCTTCGGGGAAATTTGAAAAGCTCCTGGGCAGCGACAGCACCCGCTTCAAGCTATCCGGCATGTTCAAGGACTGGTATCTGGACTACGCGTCATACACCATCCTGGACAGGGCGGTACCCCACATTGTGGACGGGTTCAAACCCGTTCAGAGGCGCGTCCTGCACACCATGTCCCAGATGGACGACGGCCGCTACACCAAGGTGGCCAACATCGTGGGCCAGGCCATGCAGTACCACCCCCACGGCGACGCCTCCATCCTTGGAGCACTGGTTACTCTTGGACAGAAAGGTCTTCTCATAGACTGCCAGGGGAACTGGGGAAACATCCTCACCGGAGACTCCAACGCCGCTCCCCGATACATAGAGGCGCGTCTTTCCAAGTTTGCAAAGGAAGTGGTGTTCGACAAGAATGTCACACCCACCATGACTTCCTACGACGGCCGCAACCAGGAGCCCACGGAACTTCCTGTACGCTTTCCCCTTCTGCTTGCACAGGGCACGGAGGGCATCGCCGCCGGTCTGTCGTCAAAGATACTCCCCCACAACTTCAACGAGCTCATAGACGCTTCAATCGCCATCCTTAAGGGAGAGCCCTTCGACATCCTGCCGGACTTCCCCACCGGAGGCATCGCGGACTGCTCCAAGTACAACAAGGGAAAACGCGGCGGCATAGTGAAGGTCAGGGCACGCATCAACAAGATAGACAAGTCCACCATCACCATAACGGAGATTCCCTACGGCAAAACCTCCCACGCCATCATAGACTCCATCATAAAGGCCAAGGACAAGAAGAAGATAAACATCAAGAAGATAGAGGACATGACCACGGACAAGGTGGAAATCGTCATCCATCTTCCCGCCGATGTTTCTCCGGACAAGACCATCGACGCCCTCTACGCCTTCACGGACTGCGAGACCAAGATAAGCCCCAACGCCTGCGTAATCAGGGAAAACAAACCCGTCTTCCTTACGGTGGACGAGATCCTGGAGTACGATACCTTCCACACCAGGGACATCCTGAAGGCCCAGCTCCAGTACCGGATGGAACAGTTGGAAAACGACTGGCACTACTCCTCCCTGGAGCGCATCTTCTTCGAGAACCGCATCTACAAAGTCTTGGAACAGAACCAGATGAGCTGGGAAGAGCAGCTTGAGGACATCATGTCCCAGATGCTCCAGTACCAGGACCTCCTCAAGAGGCCCATCGTCATGGACGATATCCTCAAGCTGGTGGAAAAGCCGGTCCGCAAGATATCCAAGTTCGATACCAAGGCCCTGGACGAGAAGATCTACGCCCTTGAAGACCAGATGAAGGAGGTCCAGGACAACATGGACAACATTACCCGCTTCACCATAGACTGGTTCAAGGGCCTCAAGAAGAAGTACGGGGCAGACTGGCCCAGGCTCACGGAGATATCGTCCCTGGAGAACATCACCGTCACCAAGGTGGTATCCAACAATGCCAAGCTGTACGCCAACCTGGCGGAGGGCTTCGTGGGGACAGGTCTCAAGAGGGACGACGGCGGAGAGTTCATCTCCGAATGCTCTGACCTCAGCGAGATCATCGTCATAGGCCGTGACGGAAAATTCCGTGTCACCAAGGTATCGGAGAAGGCTTTCTTCGGGAAAGACCTCCTGTACGCCGGCGTTTTCAACAGGGCCGATGAACGCACCATCTACAACGTGATTTATCGCGACGGCAAGGGCCCCAACCATTACGCCAAACGCTTCAATATCACGTCTGTAACCCGAGACAAGCCATACGACATCACCACCGGAGAGGAAGGCTCAAGGATACTTTGGTTCACCGTTAACCACAACGGAGAAGCAGAGACAGTACGCATAGGTCTCCGTCCAAGGAAGGGGCTCAAGAAGAGCCAGCTGGAGTGGGATTTCTCCAACCTTGCAATCAAGGGACGAGCCTCAAGGGGCAACCTTGTAACCAAGTACGCCATAGCCCGCATCACACTCAAGTCCAAGGGAATCACCACCCTCCAGGGCAAGGACATCTGGTACGATCCGGACATCCAGCGCCTCAACGAGGACGGCCGCGGCGAACACCTTGGCAAGTTTGCCGGCGAGGACAAAGTGCTTGCCATTTTCTCCGACGGCACGTACTACACCACTTCATACGACCTGGTGAACAAGTATCAGGGAGACGTGATCCGCATAGAGAAACTGGATCCCGGCCGCGTTTATACCGTGCTCTACTGGGACAACGCCGCCAAGGCCTTCTACGTGAAGCGTTTCAGCTTTGTGGAGAGCAACAACAATCCAGTGCTGTTCATCTCTGACGCCAAGGGATCAAAACTGGTGGACATATCTTCCGATCTGCATCCCCAGGTACTCCTTACCTATGGCAAGAAGTTCCAGCACAAGGAACCGGATGTCATTGATGCGGAAGAATTCATCGCCAAGAAGGGACTCACCGCCAAGGGCAAGAAGTGCTCTTCCCTTGACCTCAAGAGCGTTGAGTTCACAGAACCCCTCCACAAACCGGAAGACGACATCGTCCCATCAGAAGAAGACATGCCCTCTGACGAGAACGTGGAAGACGAGCCCATCGAGATAGACCTTGACGCGCCTGGAGTCACTCCCGGTTCAAACGTCATTCCCGGCACCGACCATAACGTCATTCCCGGCTCTGACCGGGAATCCCCCGACGACGAACCCGCCACGGACTTCACGGACTGGACGCTGTTCTAGGCCCTCCGCCCCGGTTCACCTGCCGCCTGACGTGGACCTGGTCCAATGGACTTGGTCCAACAAACAACACCGCAATAGCCACCCGTTACGCAAAAATAGTCCAAAATGCGTAACGGGTGGCTCGCTTGAGCCACTTGACGCGCAAATAGGGGCCCAAACGCGTAACCCCTGGCTTGAAGGTGTGGAAAAAATAGCGTACTTTTGTTGTTATGAAAATCGTAGTGGCACCTGATTCTTTCAAGGAATGCCTGCCAGCCGGGCAGGTAGCCCAGGCCATATCCTGTGCCATACTTGAATTGTACCCGGACGCAGATGTAACCGCCATTCCTCTTGCCGATGGAGGTGAGGGAACGCTTGATGTGCTGGCAGGAGCCATTAAGGCTCACGTTAATACTGCAATTGTTCACGATCCGCTTGGGAGACAAGTCAGCGCCAGGTATGGCATTAAAGGAGAAACAGCATTCATAGAAGCGGCAGAGGCATGTGGAATGCAGCTGCTGTCCAAAACGGAACGCAATCCCATATTGGCATCAAGCCGTGGAGCGGGTGAACTTATTATGGATGCTTATAGAGTGGGATGCCGGCATTTTATTATCGGACTTGGAGGAACGGCAACATGTGACGGCGGCAGTGGCATGATGTCGGTTCCCGGCATTCAGGAAGTTCTCGAAAAATGTGTTTTTGAAATCCTCTGTGACGTACAGGCTCCGTTCGTCGGACCAAAGGGCGCCGCAAGAGTCTTTGCTCCGCAGAAAGGAGCATCACCACAGCAGGTCGAGATGCTGGAAGAACGCATGCTGGGAGTGGCCGCGCTCATTGAATCACAAACCGGCGTGAACGTTACGTCCTTGCCATGTGCCGGAGCGGCCGGCGGTATTGCCGGAGCTTTTATGGCTTATGCAAAAGCACAAGTTTCTTCCGGTGTAGAAAAAATAATGTCTCTTTGCGGTTTCCATGAAGCAATCCGGGATTCAGACCTCATTATAACCGGGGAAGGAAGATCAGATGCCCAGACACTTATGGGGAAAGTACCTTTTGGCGTATTGAAACACTCTGACGGGATTCCTGTTGCACTGGTATCAGGCAGAATTGAAGACCATGAGGTTCTTAAAAGCGCAGGATTTAGTCAGTTGCTTGAAATTTCTCCCAGAAATCTACCCATTGAAAGTGCCCTTAACCCTGAAACTACTGTCCGGAACATTAACTCAAAAGTACGGAATTTAGTGGTGAACGACAAGTAGCACACAAAAATCTTCTGATACAACACTTCTTTTCAAACGATCCTTGCTTTCTTTCCGCCAATTATTTATGTTTGGTGCAAAAAAGTGTATGATCAGAAGAAGAAAAGATAGGGAGCAATGCTGCCAGTTAAAGAAGGGCTATTATCATCTGGTTACTGACGGATGGAAAGATGGATTCTTGTTCCACACTAAATTACAGTACGCATATGGCATGATTGTAATGGGGCTGCTAACCCTGTTGTTTGACATAAAGATCTATGGCTTCACCTTGATGCCAAATCATGTTCATATAATCGTAAGCGGAACGGGAGGTGAGTGCCTTAAGGCGTTCGATTACCTCAGGCTTAAACTATCTGCCCGTCTTGTCAAAGACGGATATGCACCTGTTCCCGACGATTACTGGTTCAAATTAGTGCCCATTAACAGCCAGAACCAGATGAGAAGCCTGTTTTTATATGTCGACAGAAACCCATATGAGGATGGTATTTCAGTTCCTGGCGGCTATCCATGGGGCTCAGCCTATATCTGCTATTCATTCGTAACACAAATGATTACAGCACCTGCTGCCAACACTTTCTCTTTACGTGAACTGGAAAGAATCACAGGGACACGGAAAGCTATCCCGAGTCATTGGCAGTTTCATCCCGATTATGGCCTGCTGCCCATTTCATTTGTAGACACATCATTGTTCGAAAAGCTTTTCAACAGCCCCAAGGACTATCTTAGCAGGATTGTCAAGGACTATGAATCCGCCGCAAAAGTGGCAAGCAGCATTGGAGAAACCATTGCATATTCGAAAGAAGAAATGGACGACATAGTAAAACGGATAGTTCAATTGTATTTTTCCGGCAAAAGACTGTCCATGTTGACAAATGACGAAAAAGGAAAGATCGCCGTCATGCTCATGAAAGATTACAACATGTCCGATACCCAGATAGCCAGTGCCCTTATAATGTCAGAACACCTTGTCGCGCAGTTTCTCCGTGCCAAAGACTATGGCAAGAGGCGCTAGTCCGCTTTAGACAACGCCACCCATTACGCAAAATTGCTACAAAACGCGTAACGGGTGGCTCGCTTGCGCCACTTGACGCGCAAAAAGTGCCTAAAACGCGTAACGCCTGGCACGCAGTAGATAAAACAGCCTTGAAATACGGCAGGTATTGCTTATATTTGCATATGATTATTGCGTTAACAGGGTTCATGGGGGCCGGAAAGACCACGGTGGGGGGCATTGTGGCCGATGCGCTGGGGTGTGCGTTCATGGATTTGGACGATATCATCGTCAAGAAGGCAGGAAAGAGCATTCCGGAAATATTTGCACAGGACGGGGAACCCGCATTCCGCACCATAGAGACCGATTGCCTGGCCAAGACCATTAAGAAGTATAGCGACAGCACCGCGGTGCTGGCCCTTGGCGGCGGCACGGTCACGTGCCCCGGGGCAGTGCAACTGCTTCAGAAAAACACGCTTTGCATCTGGCTCAAGGCACCTCTCCAGACCCTGGAGGAACGCGTGGCCTCAGCCGCAGGCCGGCCTCTTGCCGATGAGTCCTTCGCCCGGCGCTACGCTGAGCGCGAACCCCTCTACCAGGCCGCATCTCACATTATCCTTGACACAGACGGCCTCACTTCCGAAGAAATTGCCGACGAAATCATTATAGACTGCCTCTAGTTTTATCCAGCCTATTGTTATTTCATAAGGATTTTATTATCTTTGTGAGACTATGGGCATTTCTGAAAAAAAGTGGACGGTTAAAGACAGCGCGGCACCGGAAACGGTGGCGCAGCTCTCCACCGAACTGGGCATAGACGGAGTCCTTGCGGAACTCCTTGTCCAGAGGGGCGTAACCACTTTTGAGGAGGCCCGTTCCTTCTTCCGCCCCCGCCTTGATGACCTTCACGATCCCTTCCTCATGACAGACATGGACAAGGCCGTGGAAAGGCTTCACAAGGCAATAACCCAGGGAGAAAAAATCCTGGTCTACGGAGACTACGACGTTGACGGCACCACCGCCGTGGCGCAGGTGTATTCGTTCATCAAGATGTTCTCCCAGAACGTATCGTTCTATATCCCGGACAGGTACGATGAAGGCTACGGCCTCTCCTACAAGGCCCTGGACTGGGCCGGGGACAACGGAGTGAACCTTGTCATCACCCTGGACTGCGGCATCAAAGCCATAGACAAAGTGGAATATGCCCGCACAAAGGACATAGAGGTCATTATCTGCGACCACCATCTTCCTGAAGAGGAACTCCCCGCCGCCGTGGCAATACTTGACCCCAAGCGGGAAGACTGCCACTATCCTTTCGACGACCTTTGCGGCTGTGGTGTAGGCTTCAAGTTTGTCCAGGGCTACGTGAAAAAGTACAATCTGGACCCCGCCCTCCTGGAACCGCTTCTGGACCTCCAGGTAGTCTCCATCGCATCGGATCTGGTGTCCATGACCGGAGAGAACCGCATCCTTGCCCATTACGGCCTCAAGCGCCTCAACGAAAACCCCCGCCACGGCCTTCTGGCCATGATTAACCTCTCCAAGCTGGAGCCCGGGCACGTGACAATTGACGACATCGTCTTCAAGATAGGCCCCCGGATCAATGCCGCGGGACGCATGGAAAGCGGCCGCCTGGCAGTGGAACTCCTCACCGCCACGGACGACAAGACGGCAAACCGCATAGGCGAGGAAATAAACGAGAACAACAACGAGCGCAAGTCCATAGACCGGGAAATCACCCAGCAAGCGCTTGAGATGGTGGCAAACGGCACCGCCCTGGAGACGGAGAACGTCACCATCGTCTATAACCCCACCTGGAACAAGGGCGTCGTGGGAATCGTAGCCTCACGCCTTGTAGAGGCCTATTACAAGCCCACCGTGGTTCTTACCAAGAGCAACGGCTTCATCACCGGCAGCGCCCGCAGCGTCTCCGGCTTCGACCTCTACTCCTCCATCGAGAGCTGTGCCGATATCCTTGAGAACTTCGGCGGCCACGTCTACGCCGCAGGCCTTACCATGAAGGAAGAGCACCTGGAAGAGTTCTGCCGCAGGATGAACAAGTTCGTGGAAGGCAACATCACACGCGAGGAACTCACTCCGGTAGTGGAGATTGACGCCTGCCTCAACTTCTCCCAGATTACGCCCAAGTTCGTGAGGCTCCTTAGGCAGTTCCAGCCCTTCGGCCCCGGCAACAACAATCCAGTTTTCCTCACCGAGGACGTATACGATGCAGGTAACGGCCGCAAGGTTGGCGCAGGCGGCGTACACCTCAAGCTGGACCTCATGCAGGAAAGCCAGCCGTACCGCCAGATTGCGGCAATCGGCTTCAACATGGCGGAGTACTACGACCACATCAAGGCCGGCAACTCAATTGACATCTGCTATTCAATAGTGGAAAACTTCTACCGCGGCTCCTCCACCGTCCAGCTCCGCCTCAAGGACATCCGCGAAAGGGACGAGCTCATCTAAAGTATATACCCAACTTCCTTGAACCTGTACAGGCGCTCAGTGGCGCCGTCATGGATTATGAGCCGGCCGTCCTGGGATACGCCGCAGATGGTGCCGGTAAATTCTTCATTACCCAGGAGATAATCCACGTATCGGGCCTGGACGCCTTTTTGGAAGAGGCGGGATGTATAGGCCCCAGAGAGGCTTGAAAGGCGCGGCTGCCAGGACTCAAAAACCGCCATGAATGCCTCCAGGCAGTCTTCCAGCAGGTATTCACGCCCAGTTACAAGGCTCAGCGACGTTGCGTTGGCAAGCTGCGGAAACTGAGTCTGGTTGATATTTATCCCTATGCCGATAACCGACGCCGCAACGCAGCCTCCGGACAGGGAGTTCTCCACCAGGATGCCGCATATTTTTTTGCGCCCGATGTAAATGTCGTTGGGCCATTTGATGCAGCAGGAAACGCCATGGCCTTCCAGAAACTCCGCCACGGCCACCGACGCCAGATAGTTCAGAAGGTGCGCATCCCCCGCCGCCAGTCCCTCAGGCTTGAGGACGATGGAAAACGTCAGGTTCTTCCCCGGCTCTGTGAACCAGGTATTGCCCCTCTGGCCGCGGCCGGCAGTCTGCTCGCGGGCGGCGATGACCGTTCCGGAAGGAATGTCCGGGAGCTGTCTCAGCGCCACATTATTGGTGGAATCCAGGCTGTTGAACCAGTTAATCATTGTCCGGGAGGGGCTCGTTGAAGGGTTCAAGGAAAGGGTTGGAGGCAGCCTCGCGGGCGATGGAGGTGGGCTGGCCGTGGCCGGGAATCACGTCGGTATCCCCAGGGAGCACCATCACGGTGCCAAGGACGGAGCGCATTATGGCATCGTAGTCCCCTCCCACAAGGTCCGTGCGGCCGATAGCTCCGGCAAAAAGGGTGTCCCCGCTTATGAGAAGGCTGTTTTCTTCGGAGTAAAAACATACGCAGCCGGGAGTATGGCCGGGGGTGCGGAGGACCTTCCAGGTAACGCCGCCGCAGGTAACCTCATCGGGCAGTTCCTGCCAGGGAAAATCTACCCTGAGGCTCTTCAGGGAAGGGATTCCCGCAAAGATGGAGGCGCCGCGCTCGAGGATTTCCTTATCGGCCCCGTTCATGTATACCGGGACAGGGTACTTCTCCAGGAGGGCCTGTACGCCCCACACATGGTCGAAATGGCCGTGGGTGAGGAGAATGGCCTCCGGGGTAAGGGAATGCTCCCGGAGGAAGGCGGTGAGCTCCTCCACGTCCGTTGGGTGCGACATGCCGGGGTCGAAGACGGCGCAGAGGGAACTGCCGCTGGCCCAACACACGATACAGTTGGTTCCAAGGGGGTTGAACTGGAATATTCTGGTCCTTAGCATAATCGGTTTTTTGGCATTGCAAATTTAATAAGTTTTCACGAACTTTGTAGAGTTATGCACATAGGAATAGCAGGTAATATCGGCAGCGGCAAAACAACGCTGACCACTCTACTCGCCCGCCACTACGGCTGGACGCCAAAATTCGAGTCCGTCACCTACAATCCCTATCTGGAAGACTACTACAAGGACATCAAGCGCTGGTCCTTCGCACTGGAGATGTATTTCCTGCAGCAGCGCCTCCACGACGTCCTGGAAATTTCCAAGAGTGACGATGTGGTTATCCAGGACCGCACCCTGTTCGAGGGCGTCCACATCTTCGTTGCAAACAACTACGCCCAGGGAAACCTGTCGGAGAGGGACTACAACACCTACATGGACACCTACAACGTCATGATGGAAGTAGTCCACGAACCGGACCTCATGATATACCTCCGCTCCAGCATAGAGCACCTTGTGGCCCAGATCCAGAAACGCGGCAGGGACTACGAGCAGTCCATCTCCATCGAGTATCTTTCCGGTCTCAACGAAAGATACGAAAAATGGATATCGGAATACAAGGGACGGCTCATCGTCATAGAGGCAGACAACATGGATTTCCTGAACCGCCCGGAAGACTTTGCCGCCATCACGGACCGCATCGACGCGGAACTTTACGGATTATTTTAAATACACACGATATGCATATAGCAATAGCCGGAAATATCGGCAGTGGAAAAACCACGCTGACAAAGATGCTCGCAAACCATTACGGCTGGACGCCCAAGTTCGAGTCCGTAGACTTCAACCCCTACCTCGCAGACTTCTACGAGGACATGGAACGCTGGTCCTTCAACCTCCAGATATACTTCCTGAACAAGCGTTTCCAGGACGTGGTGGAGATTTCAAAGCACAAGGAAGTCATTATCCAGGACCGCACCATCTACGAGGACGCCCGCATCTTCGCACCCAACCTGCATGCGATGGGTCTCATGTCCACCCGTGACTTTGAGAACTACTCTGACCTTTTCGACCTCATGATGTCCCTGGTGAACCCGCCGGACCTGATGATTTATCTGAGGAGCTCGATCCCCAACCTCATCGCCCAGATCCAGAAGCGCGGCCGCGAGTACGAGCGCTCTATCCGCATAGACTATATCACCGGCCTCAACCAGCGCTACGAGGACTGGATCAAGGACTACAAGTCCAAACTCCTTATCATTGACGTAGACAACATCAAGTTCGAGAACAATCCGGAAGGCTTCCAGTACATCACGGACAAGATTGACGCTGAACTCTACGGCCTTTTCCCTTCAGAATAAACACTAATAACCCGAACCATGGCAGAAAGACCAACCATCATTGACTTTGTAGAAAAGTACAGTCACAAATACGAGAACGAGCCCTACCTTCGTGAGAAGGTTGGCGGAGAGTGGAAAGTGCTCACCCAGGGCCAGACCCGCGAAGAGGCGTACCGCATCGGCGCCGGCCTCATGTCCCTGGGTCTCAAGAAGGGAGACAAGATAGCCCTGCTGTCAGAGAGCCGCGCAATGTGGATCCTGGCGGAGCTTGGCGCAATGTACGCCGGTGCAACGGACGTTCCGCTGTCCGTGAACCTTGGCGACGGCAAGGACCTGGTGTTCCGCATCAAGCACTCGGATTCCAAATGGATCCTGGTGTCCTGCAACCACCTTCCCAAGATCCGCGCCATCCTCCCGGAATGCCCCGAGGTAGAAAAGGTCATCGTCTTTGACGATACCGCCTTCGACCTGGAGAAGCTGGAAGAACGCGAAATCCGCATGAGCGAAATCCAGAAGATGGGCGACGAGTTCCTCAAGGCCCACAGGGACGAGTTCGTCGCCCGCTACAAGAGCATCGGCCCTGACGACTATGCAAACATTTCCTACACCTCCGGCACCACCGCAGACCCCAAGGGAATCCTCCTTACCCACCGCAACTACACAGCAAACGTAGAGCAGGGCAACTCCGTGATTTCCGTGGACTTCGGCGCCACCATGCTCATCATCCTGCCCCTGGACCACTGCTTCGCGCACGTGGCCGGCATGTACACAATGATGATCTACGGCGGTTCCATCGGCTTTGTGCCCATCGGCAAAAACGCCCTTGCAACCCTGCGTAACGTGCCCACCGCCATCATGGAGACCAGGCCTCACGTGATGCTTTCCGTTCCGGCGCTTGCCCGCAACTTCAAGAAGAACATCGAGAGCGGCATCAAGAAAAAAGGCGGCTTCACGGAGAAGCTCTTCTACTTCGCCCTCAACAATGCCATCAAGTACAACAAGGAATACTACAACCGCGGAACCGGCGGCACCTTCTGGAGAAAGCCCCTGGTAGACCTCTTCGACAAGATTATCTTCAAAAAGGTACGTGAGAGCTTCGGCGGACGCATGCAGTTCTTCGTGGGCGGCGGCGCCCTTCTGGACATAGAGCTCCAGAGGTTCTTCTGCGCAGTGGGCATGCCCATGTTCCAGGGTTACGGCCTCACAGAGGCAACCCCCATCATCTGCGCCAACTCCATGGGGCACGCCAGGTTCGGCTCATCGGGCCGCATAGTAAAGCCCATGGACTGCGTCATCCTGGATGCAGAGGGCAAGGAAGTCCCCCACGGCACGCGCGGAGAAATCGTCATCCGCGGAGAGAACGTCATGGCCGGCTACTGGAAGAACCCAAAGGCCACTGCCGATACCATCATCGACGGCTGGCTCCACACCGGCGACATGGGCTACATCTGCCCGGACGATCCCGAGTTCCTCTATGTGGTGGGCCGGTTCAAGAGCCTCCTCATCTCCTCCGACGGTGAAAAGTACTCCCCGGAAGGCTACGAGGACAACCTCACGGAGACCTCCAAGTGGGTTGCCTCCTGCGTCCTCCACAACGACCAGAAGCCCTTCTGCGTAGCCCTCATCGTCCCGGACAAGGCCAACCTCACGGACGCCTGCCAGAAGAAAGGCCTGGACCCCGCATCGGAGGAAGGCAAGCGCTACATGCTCTCCCTCATCGAGGCCGATGCCAACTCCTACAAGAAAGGCGGCAAGCGTGAAGGCGTATTCCCGGAACGCTGGCTCCCTTCCGCAATAGGAATCTGCGATGAGGAATTCACCATCGCCAACAAGATGATGAACTCTACCATGAAGATAGTCCGCGGCAAGGTGGAAGAGCACTACGCCGACCTTCTGGACTACCTCTACACCGCAGAAGCCAAGGACATCTGCAACCCCAGGAACCTCAAGGCTCTGGGATAGCCTCTTGACGGGCGGCCCATCCACCAAAATGGCGTTTTCCGTGGACAAGTGCCGGTATTTCCCGTCATGCCCGACCTGATCGGGCATCTCATCCACGGAAATGGGGTGTTTTCGTGGATAAGTTGGCATTTTGCCGGGTTTGTCCACGGATTTGGCGTTTTTGGTGGATAAAGTGGCGTTTTGATGGGTTTGTCCACGGAAATGGGGTGTTTTGGTGGATAAGTTGGGATTTTGATTGAGAGTTATGGAAAGGAAACGGGAAATATGGCTTGACTGGCTGCGGGTTACGGCCTGCTTCATGGTGATGGTTGTCCACTCCACGGAACCATTTTATCTTGGAGGGGACGGCGGGCAGGTGCTCTCTGCCACGGATGCGTTCTGGGCGGCGGTGTTTGATTCCGTCTGCCGGAGTGCCGTACCGCTTTTCATCATTGCTTCCAGTTACCTGCAGTTCCCGCTTCACTATTCTACCGGAGAGTTTTTCAAAAGGCGCGCGGTACGCATAATTGTGCCAGTGCTAATCTGGACCGTGGTCTATGCGCTGGTCTGGGGGGAGCCAGTGGAGAACTTCAAGGGGCTGCTTCTCAATTTCAACTATGCTGCGGGGCATCTGTGGTTCATGTATATGCTGGTTGGCATGTATCTGATTATGCCGCTTCTGTCCCCCTGGGCAGAGAAAGTGTCCCGCAAGGAACTGGGGGCTTACGTGCTGCTTTGGCTGTTCACAACGCTGATTCCGTTCATACGTGATGCTGCCGGGGGCGTGGCACCGCTTATTCAGGCACCGGACGGACTTCCTGCTGCAGCCTTGTACCCGCTTTGGGGAGAGGCGTCGTGGAATCCTTTCGGCACCTTCTATTATATAAGCGGGTTCATCGGCTACATGCTTGTGGGGCTGTATATCAAGAAGTTCGTCCCCAGGAGCAAACTTATCGGGGTCATTGGCTGGACAATGTTCCTTCTGGGATTCATCCTTGCAGCATGGGGCTTTATGTCCAGGATGGTGGAGAGCGGGCCGTTCCCCGTAAACGTTACACTTGATGTGGCTGTGAGCTGGGAGGTTCCCATTACCTTCTGCGGAACGTTCGTCGCCATGATGGCTGTGGGGCTTGTCCTGGCATTCCGAAGCATGTCGGACAACGAGTCCTGGTGCTACCGCAATGCCATACGGCCACTGTCAGAGGCCGGCTACGGAATGTATCTTACCCACATGCTGGTCCTTGCCGTGTATGCGCCGCTGTTTCGCAGTGCCTTTGGCAATGCATTCAGCCAGTCAGCGGCTACCCCTCTGACCATACTTTCAACCGCCCTTGCCACCTTTGCAACCGTTGGCGTGGCGTGTATCCTTATCCGCAAGATTCCCCGTATAGGCACATGGATAGCGTAGCCCTGCCCCTGCCCCTGCCCCGCTCTGCCGCCTTGACAATAAATCACCGTTATACGCATTTTGACTGTCAAGGCGTCAAGAAGTAGAGATTCCTCCTCTACAAAAATGCCCAAATCGTTTGATTCGTATAAATCTGCATTATCTTTTTTACGATTGTTGGATAAGATATGGTTTTGACTTATCTTTCCGTCGTGAAAGAGTCGTATCATATCTGCTTCACATCTCATGATGAAGTGTTGTTTCGCTGCGAGGAAGATCATGGAGCCTTTCTGAATCTGGCCGCTTTGCGGTGTTATGCCATGGACACAGAACTTATTGCTGAAGCGGAGATGTCCACACATGCTCACCTTAATATCTTCACGGACAGACCCATGCAATACGCATCGCTTCTCAGAATGTCTTATACAAGGTATTTCAATCATAAATACGGTCGGAGCGGACGTTTTGGAGAAAAGAATACGTACTTGCTCAAAGTTGACGGTTTCAATCACCAAATGGTTCTGGAGAACTACATCTTGCGCAATGGCCTTCATCACGGAGCCGCAGCCACGGCTTTCGGTTACAAATATTGCTCTGTCAGGGAAATGTTCAAAAAGGACATTGGCATGACAGTCGAAACTCCTGGAAGTTTGTCCAGAAATGATATGGCAGGCTGCCTCCCAAGACATGCAGAGTTTCCTGACAATTACATAATGGACGCAAACGGCATCTTTTTAAGAAGCAGTTTCATGGAGATCAGAAAAGCGGAACAGTATTATGGCTCTCCCAGAAACTTCCTTTTCCAGATGAACAGGCTCACGGACGAAAGCTGGTCCCGTGAACAGATGTCTGACAATACAAGTTCTCCTATTACTCTGAATGACATAGAACAAGCAGATGAAAAGTCCATCTCACAAATGCTCAAGAACGAGAGCGGCCGCTTCTTCAGCCGCTCACGCATGCAAGACATTGACGTCTGCCGGCTAATCGATTCCCAGCTTTGTAAACCATATGGCGCATCTTCTCCATATACTCTCTCCAGCACTCAAAAACAACGTATAGCTAAGCAACTATACTATGATTACCGTCTACCGGAAGCTCAGATTAAACGCTGCCTGGCAATGCAATAGCATTCCCCCTGCCGCCTCGACAAAAAAACGCCGCCAGAAACGTTCTGATTGTCAAGGCGGCAACGTTTTTGGCCGTTTTGCCTGTTTTGGCGGCCGCCTTGACAGAAAAACTCCATCAGAAGCATTCTGACTGTCAAGGCGGCAATGGATTTTTTCGTATCTTTGTAGTCCATGACCCCAAAAGAATTCATACAGGTGCGCGGAGCGCGGGCGAACAACCTTCAGAACATAGATGTGGACATTCCCCGCGGGGAGATGGTGGTGGTTACCGGGCTCAGCGGCAGCGGGAAGAGTTCCCTGGCTTTCGACACTATTTATGCGGAAGGCCAGAGGCGCTATATGGACACGCTGTCAACGTATGCCAAGCACTTTATGGGCATACTGGAAAAGCCTGAGGTAGAGGAAATCAAGGGTCTGAGTCCCATCATTGCCATAGAGCAGAAGACCACGGGCAACAACCCCCGAAGCACCGTCGGAACCATCACGGAGATTTACGACTTCCTGCGTCTTCTGTATGCCAAGGGTTCGCGTGCTTACTCCCCGGAAACCGGCAAGGAGATGGTCCGCTACACTGACGAGCAGATAGTGGACCTCATAATGACCCGCTACAACGGCCGCAAGTGCTATCTTCTGGCACCGCTTGTAAGAGGTCGCAAGGGCCATTACAGGGACCTGTTTGACCAGCTCAGGCGCCGCGGCTACACGGAGGTGCGGATAGACGGGGAGATACTTGAACTTCAGGGGGTGGATGCCCTGGACAGGTATAAGGTCCACTTCATTGAACTGGTGGTGGACCGCCTTAAGCCCGAGGCCGGAGACGACCGCCGCATCAGGGACTCCGTTGGCCGTGCAATCGGCATTGGAAAGGGATCCGTGGCCGTTCTGGATATTGAGGAAGACAAGATAGCTCATTTCTCCAAGCACCTTGTGGACCCGGAGAGCGGGTTGTCGCTGCAAGAGCCGCAGCCCCACAGTTTCTCTTTCAATTCCCCGCAGGGATACTGCCCGCACTGCAAAGGCCTTGGGACCATTGTGGATGTGGATATCGACACCATTATCCCGGACAGGAGCAAGTCTGTGGCAGACGGGGCCATCGTCCCTCTTGGGAAGGTGAGGGAGAACCGGAAGTTCGATATTATCCGATCAATTGCCAGGCAGTACAATTTCAGTCTGTACGATCCTATCGCCGCCCTGCCGGACGAGGCCGTGAGCCTTCTGGTGTACGGCTCGGAAGACCTTTTCCGCGTTGGGGAAGGCAACATGAGCGAGATGGAGAGCTGGGGCGGGGTCATCGACAATATAGAAGATACCATCACCTGCCCCGTGTGTAACGGCACCAGGCTTTGCCAGGAGGCGCTTTTCTTCCGCGTTGACGGGAAGAACATAAGCGAGGTCAGCGCCATGGAAATGTCCGAGCTGCGGGAGTGGCTGGACAAGATTCCGGAAGGCTTCAACGAACGCGAAAAGAACGTTTCGCGCGATATACTGAAGGAGCTCCGGGAAAGGGTTCAGTTCATGCTGGACGTGGGTCTTGACTACCTCTCACTGGACCGCCCTACCGGCTCGCTTTCCGGCGGTGAATCCCAGCGCATACGCCTTGCAACGCAGATAGGCTCAAAGCTGGTAAACGTGCTCTATATTCTGGACGAGCCTTCAATCGGCCTGCACCAGAAAGACAACAGGAAGCTGATTGCTTCACTTAAAGCTCTCCGCGACGAGGGTAACTCCGTCATGGTTGTTGAGCACGATGCGGAAACCATGATGAACGCCGACTGGCTGGTGGACGTCGGCCCCGGTGCCGGAGAGAACGGCGGAAAGATATGCCTGAGCGCTCCTCTGGGGGCTTTGCTTGGCAAGGAGCCCATGCCGGAAGACCACGTTGTAACAGGGGAATCCATTACACTGGATTACCTGAAAGGCCTTAAGACCATCCCCGTGCCGTCAAAGCGCCGCAAGGGCAACGGGCTGTTCCTTACGCTGAAAGGCGCCCGCGGAAACAACCTAAAGAATATTGACGTATCCTTCCCGCTTGGTTGCTTCATCGGCGTTGCAGGCCTCAGCGGCAGCGGCAAAAGCTCCCTTGTGAACGAGACCCTGATGCCCGTTCTCAAGCAGAAGTTCTACCGCAGCAAGGAAAAGCCCCTGCCCTATAAATCCATCGAGGGCATAGAGAACATCGACAAACTCATAGAGATAGACCAGAGCCCCATAGGCCGTACTCCAAGGTCCAATCCGGCCACCTTCACCGCGGCGTTTACCGATATCCGCGCTCTGTTCGAAGAAACCCAGGACGCCAAGGTTCGCGGCTTCAAGGCCGGAAAATTCTCCTTCAACGTGCCCGGAGGCCGATGCGAGGAGTGCAAAGGCGCCGGCATCAAGGTCATAGAGATGAACTTCCTGCCCTCCGTCCACGTTCCCTGCGAGGTATGCGGCGGCACGCGCTACCGCGAGGACGTCCTTACGGTCAAGTATAAGGGAAAGAACATCAACGATGTCCTGGAGATGTCCATCTCCGAGGCCTATGAGTTCTTCAAGCCCGTACCCAAGATTGCCACAAAGCTCAAGGCGCTTGTGGATGTGGGTCTTGGCTACGTGCGCCTTGGCCAGAGTGCGGTAACGCTTTCCGGCGGCGAGAGCCAACGCATGAAACTTGCCGCGGAACTCTCCAGACCGTCAACTGGCAAAACTCTCTACATCCTTGACGAGCCCACAACCGGTCTCCATTTCGAAGACATAAAAGTGCTCCTTGGCGTGCTCCAGCGCCTTGTAGACGCCGGCAACACCGTAATCATAATAGAGCACAACCTGGACGTCCTCAAGAGCGTAGACTACCTCTTTGACATGGGCCCGGAAGGCGGCCGCAGGGGCGGACTCATCGTAGCCGAGGGCACCCCCGAACAATTAGCCCGGAGCCGCAAAAGCGTCACCGGGCCGTATCTCAAGGACGTGCTGTAGCTTATTGCCGCCTTGACAGTTAAAACGCTTGTGGTGGCTTTTTTCTGTCGAGGCGGCAAAAGTCTGGCGCGGACCGGGGCTACTTCTTCTCGCGCAGACTCACCGCGAAGCCGCCGGAGCGGGCCATCCAGAGATCCAGAGAGTCTTTGCAAGTTACATCCTTCTTGGTGATGGTGTAGGCCTGGGGATTGGTTTCGAAGTCGGCGTCCGGGGCGTCGGCGTAAATCACGGCTTCATACGTTAGGCCGGGCTGCAGGAAGTCCAGGGCCACGGAGACGGAGCGGGCGTTCTCGTCCGTGATGCCGCCCACGTACCAGACGTCGCGGGGCTGCATGCCGGGCCTAAGGGCGGTGCCTTCAGGAAGCGCGTAAACGAAGCGGGCAGCGCCCGTCACAATACCCTTGCGGGCATCCGGAAGCGTCATGGTGCTCTCCGCAGCGGCGTTAAGCGAAGACAGCCTGGGGTGGCGTGCGGTAACTATGTACGCACCGGGCTCGGCCTCCAGATAGATGCTCTTGTCCCAGTCTACGGCTACGTCCTTAATAAACTGGAAGGCGTCCATGAAGCGGGCGTAATTCTCCGGAAGGTCTGCAGCCATTTGCAGAGGTGAATAGAACGTAACGTACAGGCCAAGGTGATTGCCGATGGTATGCCTCATCTTGCCGCTCTGGCCGGGAGCCGTGACGGACATGTCCTGCTCGAAGATACCGGGAGTATAGTCCATGGGGCCGCCCTGCAGGCGTGTGAACGGCAGAATTGTGGTGTGGCCGGGCTCTATGTTGGTACGATACTCCCCGCCCATTGCGCTCTCGTTGCCCACCATGTTGGGCCATGTGCGGCAAAGGCCCGTGGGACGCACCGCCTCGTGGGCGTTTACCATAATATGATGCTTTGCAGCCTCAACTATGGCGTAATGATAATGGTTAATCAGCGCCTGGCTGTAGTGGTGCTCCCCGTAAGGGATGATATCGCCCACATATCCGCTCTTGACGGCATTGTAGCCGTATTTGTTCATGAGGTTATAGCCGGCCTCCATGTGCCTTTCATAATTCACCGTGGACGATGAGCTCTCATGGTGCATCATGAGGCGGATACCCTTCTGGTGGGCATAGGCATTGAGAGCCGGAAGGTCGAAGTCCGGATACGGCGTGACGAAGTCGAACACATAGTCTTTCTGATGGCCGAACCAGTCTTCCCAGCCCTCGTTCCAGCCCTCGATGAGAAGGGCGTCAAAACCGTTATCGGCAGCAAAATCGATGTATTTGCGTACGTTCTCGTTGTTGGCACCGTGCTGGCCGTGGGGCTTCACGGTCTTATAATCAGTTACTCCAAGCTGCACCGAAGGAAGGTCCCAGGTGTAGGACCACTGTGTCTTTCCGGTAATCATCTCCCACCATACGCCCATGTACTTGACGGGGTGGATCCAGGAAACATCTTCCAGGGCGCAGGGTTCGTTCAGGTTCAGGATAAGGCGCGAGGCCAGAATATCGGTTGCCGATGCACACACCTGCACGGTACGCCAGGGGCTCTTGCAAGGAGCCTGGAGGCGGCCCTTCACACCCTGGGCGTCGGGCGTAAGCCAGGTGGTGAAAACAAAACGCTTATCGTCCAGATTGAGGTTGGTTGTGGGATAGTCCAGAACCTCGGCCTCGTGGATGTTCACATACAGGCCCGATGCAGTCTTCATCTGAAGGGCGGTCTGCACCCCGGTGGGAGAGAAGCTCTCCTGTGAGGCGTTGGAAAGGCGCATTTTCTCCGAGATTCCGCGAATCTCAGAGAGTCTGGACTCCGTGTAATTGTACTCCTGGGTGTCGTAGTCTCCGCTTATCCACCAGGCGGTGTGGTCCCCTGCCATGGCAAATTCCGTAAGCTCATCGGCCACCTTGAAATACGTCAGTTTGTTCTCCAGGGGGAACTCGTAGCGGAAGCCAAGGCCGTCGTCGTAGAGACGGAAGCGGACGTTCATGGCAACGCCATCGTCCCGCTTGAGGCACAGCAGGAGCTCGTTGTAGTTGTTTCTGATGCTGGCTTCCTCTCCCCATACCGGCTCCCAGGTCTCGTCAAACGTGTCCAGTGCAGAACCGGCAACGGTAAAGCCTTTGTCAAGGTCCGGGGCATCGGCAAGCTTGTATCCAAGTCTGGAAGGAAGCACCACCGCCTCCCCTTCCCGGGAAAGCGAGTAAACGGGCGTGCCGTCCGCGGTGACTCCGGCCTTCAGTTCAAGCTTTCCATCCGGAGAATACAGCGACGAGGGGTTAAGGACTTCAACTTTGGATCCGCAGGCTGCGGCAAGCGCTGCAAGGGCGCAAATCAGTATCTTTTTCATAAGGTCTGGCCTCCGATAAATTCACGTAAGATGGAAGTGGGTGGAATTGCAGCAATCTCCGACGGCTGCAGAGGGACGATGAAATCCAGGAACTTGAGAAGGCGAAGCGCCTCCGAATATGCCGGTGACGATGGCTGTATGCGCCTCAGGAGCGGCTCTGCATAGTACTTCAGGAGCGGGAGCTCATACAGAAGGGCAGAGTTGAACTGGGCATCGGCGTTCTCCTGGAAGGTGAAGATGTACTTGCCTTCCCCGCGGCGGACGGACGGCCAGCGGAGAATGGTATCGGCCGGGGAAATTCCGCGGACGCGGTTGTCGCGGATCATGCGCCTGAGGAGCCGGTTGTCAGTTGTGGAGATGCAGCAGTTCTCGTCCAGCTTGAGGGATGTGAGGGCCGATGCGTAAATCCTGAAGATGCGGCTCTGGTCTACCGACGGCACCATTGCAGGGTCCAGCGCATGGATGCCCTCCATCACCAGGATGTCGTTCTCTTCCAGGTGCATCATGTTGCCTTCGAAGAAAGGCCGTCCCTGTTTGAAATCGTACCTGGGGATTTCCACTTCTCCTCCGGCAAGGAGGGTATTCAGGTGCTGCCCCAGGAGCTCCAGGTCCATGGCCTCAAGGGCTTCGAAGTCGTAATTGCCGTCAGAGTCCTTGGGGGTCCTTTCCCTTTCCACGAAGTAATTGTCCAGTTCTATCACCTTTGGATTGAGGCCCAGGACCTTGCACTGCTGAGCAACGCGGAGGGACGATGATGTTTTTCCGCTGCTGGACGGCCCGGCAAGGAACACTATCTTGATGCGGTCTTTCTCTGCATAAATCTTGTCCGCGATGGCGGCGTAACCGCGCTCCTGACGGGCCTCGCAGAGGTTTATGAGCTCTACGGCACGGCCGTCCAGGAGCCTCTGGTTAAGGGCCCCCACGCTGACGATTCCCGTAGTCTTGCACCAGTAGCCGTAGTCTTTTAGGGTATTGGTAAGCTTGATCTGCTTCTGGCGGGGGATGCAGTGGGACTCGTCGCCCTCTGCCGGGTACTGGAGGCAGAAACCGTGGTGATAGGGCATGAGGTCGAACACCTTGATGTAGCCGGTGGACGGGGCCAGCGGACCGTAGAAATTGTCTACCACGCCGTCCAGGAAATACACGGTTGTGAAATACTGCCCCAGGGACTTGATGAGCCCTGCCTTCAGCGGCTGGTTCTGCTCCTGGAACCACTCTGCAGCTTCCGAGGTAAGGACTTTGCGGGAAGTGAAGGGGAGGTCCCGGGCAACCAGTTCCCTCATGCGCTCACGCAGGGCGAGGATTTGCTCGTCCGTTATGCGCTCTCCCCTGAACTTGCAGTAGTAACCGCTTGGGAGGGAGTGGTTTATCTTGAATTTGCGGTCCGGGAACAGCTGCCTTGCCGCCGTCTGGGCAATAAAGCTTAGGGAGCGGATGTAGACCCTGCGCCCCTCCGTCTGGTTAAGGCCGATGAACTCTACCTTGTGGGGGTAGAACACCTTGAAATCCAGCTGACGGAGCTCGTGGTCCACCAGCGCGGCCAGGACCTCGAACTCGCGCCCGGTCTTGGGATCAGTAATGGTTTTGGGGGCAAAGGAAGAAAGCGGCGAGCCCTGCTCTACAAGGCAGTTGCTGCCGGAATTAAGTATATAAACCTCTACTTGCATAAGTTTCAGTGTTTGAAATACAATATTAGTCAAAAAGCGCCACAATTGCAAACGGCTGAAATTATTCTTATCTTTGAATTCCAAACAACGGATTATGTTAAACACCATTATAGCAGCGCTGCTGTCCCTTACCTTACTACAGGCCGGGCCTTCCGTCCTGTGGAAGGCCACAGTGAACCATATACAGGAAGACAACTACCAGCTTGTGCTGTCCGGGTCGGTAGCTCCGGACTACTACGTGCATCCAATGTCGGACCCTTACGCGGGAACCATCCTGGAGGTAGACTCATCCCAGGGCGTATTCATCGCCGGCAAGCCCGTCGAGGAGTTCACTCCGTCGGACTATAAAGGAGACACCGTGGTCACGGGACAATACGTCATAAAACAGGACCTGCAGCTGCTTGGGGCCAGGAAAGCCGTAGTAAGCGGCACCGTCACCTGGAGCGCCTGCAGCGGGGATTTCTGCCAGATGCCGGAAGACTATGAGTTCTCCGTGGAGGTGAAGATTGCCGGTCAGGCCGGCAATGACGCAAAGGGCAGCGCTTCCAAAGGCCTCTGGGGCCTTATCCTGGAGGCAATCCTGTGGGGATTCCTGATGCTGCTGACGCCTTGCGTGTTCCCCATGGTGCCAATGACGGTATCGTTCTTCCTCAAGCAGAGCGACACCCCGGCCAAAGGACGGTTCAACGCCCTCATGTACGGAATATTCATCGTCCTGCTGTACACGGTGCCCATATGCGTCATCATCGGCCTCACGTGGGCTGTGGGAGGCGCCGGAGTCACTGCCGATATCTTCAACTGGCTGGCTACTCACTGGCTGCCAAATATCATTTTCTTCGTTATTTTCATGATATTCGCGGCCTCCTTCTTTGGAGCATTCGAGATAGTGCTTCCGGAGAAATGGACCACCGGAGCGGACGCAAAGAGCAGCAAGAAAGGCCTTCTTGGCGTATTCTTCCTGGCCCTTACGCTGGTCCTGGTAAGCTTCAGCTGCACCGGCCCCATTGTTGGAACCGTGCTCATCAAGAGCACCCAGGGAGAGTTCTGGACGCCAATGGTGACCATGCTGGCATTCAGCATTGCATTTGCCCTGCCTTTCGCCCTTCTGGCATTCTTCCCCTCCATCCTCCAGAAACTCCCCAAGAGCGGCGGCTGGCTCAACAGCGTGAAGGTGGTGCTGGGCTTCATAGAGATTGCCCTGGGCCTCAAGTTCCTCTCCGTCGCAGACCAGACCTACCACTGGCACCTTCTGGACCGCGAGGTCTACCTGGCCATCTGGATAGTCTGCTTCACCCTGCTTGGAATCTACCTGCTTGGCAAGATCCGCTTCAAGCACGACAGCCCGCTGGAGTACCTATCCGTAGGACGCCTGGTGCTGGTTATCATCGACTTTGCCTTTGTGGTATACATGATTCCCGGCATGTGGGGAGCCCCCCTCAAGGCCCTCAGCGGCTATCTCCCTCCCCTGGAGACTCAGGACTTTGTGCTGGGATCCCCGATCAGGTCGGGGATGACGGACGATTACGTCATTGCCGGCTCCGACCGGCAATCTCAATACGGTTCAGAAGTAAACCTGGTCCACGGCCTTACCGGCTACAGCAAGCTGGAAGACGGCATAGCCGCCGCAAAGGAGCAGGGAAAGAAAGTGTTCGTGGACATTACCGGCCACGGCTGCGTGAACTGCCGTGAGATGGAAGCCCGCGTATGGAGCGATCCCGAGGTCCTGAAGCGCCTTGCCAACAACTTCGTAATCGTGTCCCTATACGTGGACGACAAGACCAAGCTTCCGGAAGACCAGTGGGTCACAACTCCGGAAGGAAAGGTACTCAAGGACGTGGGACGCGTAAACTCCAACATGGTCCTGAACCGCTTTGGAGTGAACTCCCAGCCCAACTACTTCATCCTTGACGGTGAAGGCAACATCCTGGCCGGTCCCCGCGGCTATAATCTGGACATTGACGGATTTGTACAATTCCTTGATTTATGACTCCAAGGGAAAAGGAAATCATAGACCTGATTCACTCCGAGGTTAAACCCGCCCTGGGGTGTACGGAACCCATCGCGGTGGCGCTGGCCGTTGCCAAGGCGGTGGAAATCATTACCGAAAACTGCCCCGGCGTCTGCCCTGATGGCTGGCGCCGGCAGGCAGATTTCAAGATTGAGGTGGAGGTAAGCGCCAACATCCTCAAAAACGGTATGGGCGTGGGAATTCCCGGCACAGGTATGGTGGGAATCCCCGTTGCAGCGGCTCTGGGTGCCGTCTGTGGGGAATCGGCCCTGGGCCTGGAGGTGCTCAGAAACCTTACCCCGGAAGACGTCCTCCGTGCCCGCGAGCTGGCCGATACCAAGGCCGTCAAAGTAACCGTGGCGGACACCGACCACCTCCTCTACGTAAAAGCCACCGTGCATCTTGCCGATGCCCATGCCAGCGCCCGCGTGGACCCTCACGCCTACGCCGTAATCGAGGACGACCACGACCGCATCGTCGAGACCTCCTTCGCAGACCGCATCCTCATGAGTTCCGAGAGCGCCGCCGCCACGGAGGAAAAGGGCCACAAGGACCTGGGCCTCACGGTAAAGGAGATTCTCCGGTTTGCACAGGAGGCCCGATATGAGGACATTGCCTTCATCCTGGAAGACCGCACCCTGAACCTTGCCCTTGCCATGGAAGGCCTGCACGGGGACTACGGCCTCAAGGTTGGAAAAGCCATCAGGGAGAACCAGAAGGGCGTTTTCGGGTCCGATTTCCTTAGCTACGCCATGGGCATGACCGCCGCGGCGTCCGACGCCCGCATGGCCGGATGCACCCTCCCCGCCATGTCCAACAGCGGCAGCGGCAACCAGGGCATCACCGTCTCCATGCCCATCATCGCGTACGCAATTAAATATAATGTAGACGATGAAAGGCTGGCCAGGGCGCTTATCCTGAGTAACCTTGTTGCCATCCACATCAAGAGCTACCTTGGAAAGCTGTCGGCCCTCTGCGGCTGCGTGGTTGCATCTACCGGCAGCGCCTGCGGAATTGTCTATCTGGAAGGCGGAGGTTATGACCAGGTTTGCGCCGCCATCCAGAACATGGCCGGAAACATCACCGGAATGGTATGCGACGGCGCAAAGGTGGGCTGCGCCATGAAAGTGGCCTCCGGCGTATCCTGCGCAGTGCAGTCGGCCGTCCTTGCCCTAAGAGGCACCTGCATCCCTTCCACGGACGGCATAATAGAGGACGATGTTGAAAAGACCATCCGGAACATAGGAAAAATAGGGTCCGCAGGCATGAAGACTACGGACCGCATGATTCTGGATATTATGCTCTGCAAGTAGCGCCTACCTGTCCGGATGACGCTTCTGGTAGCTGCTCAGGAACTTGAGGAGCATCTTGGCCTCGGACTTCTTCATCCAGGACACGACATTCACCTTATCGCCTATGAATGTAAAGGAGAGCTGATGCTTCTTTGACAGGAGCTTTTTCTGGACCGTCGCCCTGACATCGCGGCTTATGCCTACGGGGAGGTTTCCTCCCAGGCGGCCGGTGAACATCTTGGTATCTCCAAGAGGCGCATCGTAAAGGGCAACAATTCCCTGCATGGTCTCTACGGCCTCATTCACATTGCTTCCAAGATATACAAACAGTTCAAGTAATTCAGAGGCAAGACTCACCTCATTGGTAACCTCATAACCGGTATCTCCCATAAGAAGGTAATATCCCCTTACGCCGTCCTCGTCATAAGCGAAAACCTCGTAAGGCTTCTCGTCAACCTCCATGGAAGCGATACTGCGCTTGTTTGCCTGCGCAAAGGCGGCAACAGACATGAGCATCACCGCCAGGAACATTGCAATTCTTTTCATAGTCTTATCTGTTTGTTTTCGCAAATATAAATATTTAATTACAAATAACGGACCGTAGGACAAAACTTGCGAAATCTCCTATCTCTTCCTCCACGCTGGCCTTCTCCAAAGCCTTCATGTATTGCTCCCTGAGCTCCAGTGGCACTACCACCCAGAGATAACCGCCGGTGACCAGTTGGCTGTTCATGGTGAAACGGGCAGTGCGGCCATTGCCGTCCATATACGGATGAATGTACACGAAAAAGAAGTGTCCAAGGATAGCTCGGACTAGGGCATCGGGTTCTTCACTCATCATTTCTGACAAAGCGTCCATGGCATCCAGGACGGCATCCGGATTAAGAGGCACATGCATGGAATTCCGGATATAGACCTGATGGGTACGATAACCTATCAGATCTGACGCTTTGATAATACCGGCACGAATACAAGGCTCAAACAACTGAAAGTGCCAGCTCTGATGTCCCTTGATATACATCTGGGCAGCATCTGCACCTGCGGTGAGCGTGTCAGCAATAGCAGTCCGGAGTGTTTGGTATGCTTGATAGTATCCCCTGGCGGCCAAGGCGTCTTTCTGCTCTTTGTCACGAGCATCCTTCTTTGGATTCCACTCGCCGCTGCGGACTCTCTCCAACAACTCTTCCGTTACCTTATATCCTTCTATAGACAAGGAGTTGTAACTGTCCTTGATGTAAGTAGCATCCATATTGGAAAGTACATCCTGTGTGCTGATGCTTTTGGGCGACAACCCTGCTTTCTCTTTCAAAGAGATGACCACTTCACGCATTTTCCGCCACATCAAACGGATGCGGAAGGCATAAGGTGAGACGATGGAGGTGGGAATCTTGATGTTTTCTTCGAATGGATTCTCCTCGGTGACTTCGTAGCCAATCTGACGCATTGTGGCAAGCAGCGAATCAGCCATTTCTTCCCGGCCGATGGACCGAAGCGCCCCGGCCACTCTACCGGCCCGGGTGGAATGCCCGCCCTCAATGGCGGCGGCGGTTATGGCCGACACATCCCGAACCATGGCCAGGCAAGTCCTGGCCTCCAGAGACTGCCGCCTGTAATAATCAGGAGACGCCATGAGCAGTGACAAATATAAAGGATACAAGCGGACACCATAGCGCGGTTCTTTCACCACCGATTCCGGAATGCTTGCCTTGATATCCAATATGGATGTGCCGAAAGGAAGAGAGAGAATGTTATTAGAAGCCTTTGGGCTACGTACTATCAACTGATTTGGAATAATGCTCTTGCCGCTGTAGAAGTACAGCGATAATTCGGGTGACAGGCTCCAATCCTCACCTAGTTTATTATCTAGATAGGCCGTGACAAACGACCAGTAGGATACATACCATACAGTAGAATCGCCTTCACTTCCTGGAGAGGAAGGGATATACCAACCCTTGATGACCATCTGGAGATAGCCATTATCCACCAATCGTTTGGTGTGTGTCTCACCAAGTGTTGACGCCCCTTGGATGGCCAGATTGTCTTTATGCTCATCCTGCCAGGCTTTCAGCACAGCCAGCGACTCAACCAATTTTTCCTGCAAAGTAGCCATTATTAGTTTATTTCCCCCGGCGTTCATTAGTTTATTTTCCGCAAAAATATAACAAATATATGAGATACGCAATATAACGATACCACAACAACATAGATTCAGATGCAATTATTTGAGAACCGAGTCGCAAAAGGAGAACGTATTTGTATGTAAGACTGGTCCGCACATCCGGAGAAAGGGCAGCAGCGCATCAGGGAGACGATGGACCGTCACGGCTAACGGTCACGGACCGGTATTCAGCTTCAAACAAAAGCTTAGATTTCTTCACTGTTTAAAATGCTTTGTTCAAGGTCAGAAATGTCAGCTTCATGATAATATAATTGTTTGAATGTATCTATATGGCTACTTTTGCACCACAATTGCAAAAACAGAGTGAATAATGTTATTAACGCTTAAGTATGATACAAAATACAATGAAATGGGTGGCTATTGCCGCCGTTGCCAGTGTGATTTCGTGTACAAATAAGGAGAGTAGTGTCTCGGATATTTCTGATAACTATTCCGGGCAGTACATTTGCAAATCTATGCAATTTCTTGATTCGCCAATAGATATCAATGGTGACGGAACTGCCACAACGGACCTCCTCTCAGAGTATTCCACTCTTGGTTTTACTGAAGATGTAATAAAGACGCACTTCACTATAAGTAGTGCTAAACAGTATAATGAGGATATAAGATGCCATGTTCGTATTCCCATGCAGGATGTGACTTACTATAAGATTAGTGACGAATATACCACCAACGAAATGGGGAATGATGCTATTGTCTGCTTCAGTTATTATGTGGATTTGTCGGGACAAGTGGTGTTTGTTTTACATAATGAAAGCAATACGAATATTTACTACTCCAACGAATACGAAGAGCATTACCTTGATTACAAATATTTGGGAATACAAAGTATAAAGGCAAATGGGGACGGTGTGTTGAGATTGGTCATTAAAAATGCATTCTACGATTATTGCACTAATACATTTATTGAAGGTTTGGTTGAATCCGTATATGAAAGAGTATCGTGCAATTATTAGATTGTTTCTTTTGTCCAGTGTTTCTTCGTGCATGATGATTACGGCATGTACGAAAGATAATGGACCAAAAGACCAGATTAGCGAATACATCGGTCCTTATTCAATTAACAACATCTACTGGACTGGTATTATCACTGATTTAAATGGCGATGGCGTTGGGGAACGAGACCTTATGAGCGAATTCAAAGGTTATCCAGGGTTTGTAAGTGAGTGGATAACGGGCAATGTGAAGCGCGTAGATGAATCTACGATTCTGTTCACTTCTATAGTTCCTGTTTGCGTTACAGATACGGAATTGGGCCGAACAGAGATTAAATACTATGAGGTTCCCATCAAGGCCAAATGGCATAATGAATGGGGAAGCCCGGATTTCGAGACCGAAACATTTGAACCGGTTTTGTCAGAGTCTAATGTTGGTGCCACGCGAGCCGTATTGTACAACATAAACACCTATTCGTATGAATTGCATGTCGAATGCTCCATACCGGATGCGAATAAGGAATATGTAAACGGGAATATGATTTTCACCTTTGATAAGGAGAATCAATGATGGTCTCTCTTTAGAAACAAGTTAATGTGTATTACAAATAAGTGATACACATTATTGCGTTTTACGGCCGATACCGAATTCTTTTTAATGAGAAAGCAGTATCTTTGCTTTTAATAGAAGACGCTCAAATGACCAAGATGAACCTTTTCAATTCAAATACCACTCTTTGGGGGCAAAAATGGTGGCGACACATCATAACACTGTTATTGGCGATTGTGATTGGCTGGGTTTTATGGTATATCTCCAGCATTCCGGACTATATGAAGCTTACACCGGCGGAAAGGCAACATGAGTTCTTTAGGGATTTGTGGCAAACCGCGTTGGAGACTACGATACTATTTGAATTGGCCATATTGTATAGCAAGCTGATAATAAAAGTATTATGGTCCCACTCTCATACTTTCGGGAGGCTGCTCATTCAGTGTGTCGTTTTGTTAATCTTGAATTTTACTTTTTCCGGCTTGACTGGATGGTTGTATACAAAACTGGATCCGGAGTTGTTGGATAATGGCGTCCAATTCAGAATAATGTTCTGTGATGGTATAACTGTCTATTTCGTAACGTCCATTTATTTCATATCATACTTTTTAAACAGACATCAGGAAGAATCAGAAAAGGCAATAAAGGCCGAAAACATAAGCATTCGCGAGAAAGCTGTAGCTCTTCAGTCTAAACTGGACAAGCTGGCTTTACAAACCAACAACCATTTTGTGTTTAATTGCTTCAGTACTCTGGACGGTCTTATTTCAACGAATTCTGAGAAAGCCAGACCTTTTCTACGGAATTTATCCAACATTTACAGATACTTGGTTGCAAATGCTGATAAACACATTATCCCCCTAAAAGATGAAATGACCTTTGCCAAAGAATATATAGAGATAACCCGGTTCAGGTACAATGGAATAAGCTTTATACTCAAAGATGACATCGAAAGGACTGATGGCTATATTGTGCCTATTTCAGTACAGCAGCTTGTTGAAAACGCCGTGAAGCATAACAGGCATGGGAAAGATGATCATCTTCAGATTGAGATTGACATAGAAGATGACTTTGTGCGGGTCAGCAATAATGTTTTACCCCGGGAAGATGAGTTTGATTCAACCGGACAGGGATTAAAAACGCTGCAGGACAGATTCCTGTTAGTTTCAAAAAAAGGAATCAAGGTCGTGAATGACGGACATACATTTAGCGTAGAACTGCCAGTTTTATATTTTGAAGATTAAAGAAATGAAGATTCTTGTTATTGAAGATGAATTTACTCTGGCCGAGGGCCTGATGCACGATATTCAACAAATACGTCCTTCCGCTGAAATAGTTGCCCATACAACTAATATCAAAGACTCTGTATCTGCACTTACTGCAAATCCTGATACGGATATAGTCTTTGCCGATATAAGAATAGATGACGGTCTCTCTTTTTCTGTCTTTCAGCAGGTAAAAACAAGCGCAAAAATTGTATTTACAACAGCTTATAACGAATATGCTTTACGGGCATTTGAGTACAACTGTGCCGACTATCTTCTTAAACCTATTGATGTAGCGGCCTTGGAAAAAGCTTTCAAAAAATGTGAGCAGCATATTCCCGGAATCGCAACCGAAGATATTGGCGGGTTGGCAAAAGAGATAATCACTCATGCCCAGTCTTACAGGAAAAGGCTTTTTCTTGAAAAGGGGAACTCCACACTTATCGTAAAGACCAATGATATATGCTACATTTTTACGGAGAAAGGATATACAAGGGTGTATATGAAAGACGGTGAATGGGGAATTACCGACCTCTCGCTTATAGAGCTATGTAACAGTCTCAATCCGTCTCAATTCATAAGGATTAGTCGTCAGTGTATCGTAAATGCCGAATGTGTTACGACTATTTCGCCAGACATTGGACGTGATTATTGCATTACACTATGTGCGCCTTATTCGGATACAAAGATTACGATAACTGCAGATCGCAAAAAGGAATTGGTTAAGATGCTTGATGAATAGCCAAGGAGGTAAACTATTCCAAACTCAGCGGACAGACCAGAGTTTTTCTATTTGGATAAGGAAATGTCGGTTTCGTAATCCCAAATGTAAGATTCATCGGTTTTGATTTGGGCAGTTGTATGATGTGACGTACTTTTGTCATCCCAAAACTGAAATCGAAAGAATATGAATATGAAACGGATTATTCTAACCACGGTTACACTTGTCGTCTTATCTGCTTGCTCCAAGTATGTGCAGCCGTCCGTTTTATCTGAATATGAGGGCACCTATGAAATTGAGTCAATAATTTGGCGAGGCAGTGTTGATATAGACATTAATCATGATGGCGTGAAAGAAGCTGATTGGATTTCAGAGTTTAATGGCTCTCCCGGTTATGTTAAAACATGGGGTAAAGGTGAGGTGTTTATTTCGAGTGATAACTCATTAAGAATTACATCAACAATTCCCATCTTTGTTACAACGAGGCTCGGAGATGGCATTTATACGAGTGGCATCTGTTATTATGGGTTAGAACATAATGCTATATATCATCAAGGTGGGAGCGTTTCTCCTAGTTTTGCGACTAATTTATTCCAGGCTTCTAATAATGAAGCGGTCTATGGGTTGAACGATTGTGGTATTTTCATCACTGCAAAAGACACTTATGAGTTATTTGCACATTGTAGTATTATAAATCCAGATGATTCCAGCATTATAGAAGATACCGTTCATTATACTTTCAAGAAAATCAAGCCAAATAATAGGTAACTTTCTATTTTCAGCGTTAATAGAGGCAGGACAATGTCTATTGACTTGATCTGCCTCTATATTAGTTTGTAATACTTTTGAGTTTGCCCAAAATACCCTATATTTGAACGGTTATGTTACCACTGTGGCTCATTCGCCATAAACGGCTTACCAGCCTTTCTGAATGACTCAAACCCATAAGGAGTTGCTCCCATGGAGTGGCTCCTTTATTGTTCATCGACTGAAATGTTGGATTCGAGTCCAATAATGTCGCTTTCACAGTTTTTCATTTTGACATTCCAACTATAAAAACGACCTTTGTGCCGCTTAATATAAATTAATATGTCAAAAAGAAGTATCTTATCAACTGCATTAATACTATTAATTGGTATATCATGCACAAAAAACGAAGTGTTATTCGAACCCGAGTTTGTGGTAACAGGTTATTCTCAACTGAATGCTAAAGAAGATTTTGCGAGAATACTATCTAAAGCTGTTTACGAATCAGAGGATATCCGCTGTTTCTTAAAAAAGAAAGCTATCGAACGTTTTGATAATGACAGCGATGTCTTTTATCCTTATGTAAAAAATGAACAAGTATCTAACGGTTTGTCTTTTCGAAACGCCCTGCTTTCATATACAGATGATATCTCTTTAAGTCGGATTGAAAGCACGTTACCCCTTCTAACTATTTATGTCCCTGATTTACGCTGGATTGAGGAAGATGCTTTCTGTCCCGAAGCATGGGATGTTTCATCAGAGTATGTGATAGTATGTGTAGTAAGAGAGGATAAAACGATATCCATCTTCTTCAATGGAGACTCGGACAAGATGTCAAAATATGATGGCATCCCCTTATCTTCATCATTGGTAATAAAGGACAACGAACGTGTAAGAAAAAAGATAAACACAAAAGGTAATGAAGAAACAGCTTATGAGTTTATTTCTACAGTTTTTGACGCCAGCAATAATGCCATAGAGACTAAATCATCAAATTATCGTTATACCGGACCCTATAGTTACGTGTATCTACCCGGATGCCAAGATACATTTAACATAACTGATAATATTGACATTACGACCCTTGGACAAATCGCACCTGAGGCAATAACAGCTTACAGTGAATTAAGAGGCATCCCTAATTCATCTCAAAGAGATTATTGTTATTATGGAATGACACCAACTAATACTGTTGGGCAATTGAATAACTATGTCCGCGACCGTATCTTCCGTATGAGAATCGAAAAAGACAGCATAAAAAGGCTATGTGATTCTCATACAGGGTCATTCATCAAAGATCCATATTTGTCGCGTGACATAGACGATGATGGTAATAAAAGCTACTCTCCGCCATCTGATTATAATAATGTGCTTAATCTTCTGTATGCTGGCGGGAAACTGGAAATAGAGATAGCCTTTTACTTCGGTGGTGAGGGTGCTGTTCAACAAGAGCGCCTTGTCCTTGATGTTAATCCAAGAGACTTATTTGAAATAAGAACAATTAAAAGGGAACAGTGGGGATCAAACATTATTAAATGGTATAGAACGTGGCTTTATACGGTTTCAGATGATGATATAATACCCAAATGGTATTATCCTACCACAAATCTGAGAATGCCTGCTTGGCAATTATGCAATGGCGCAACATCTGTAACCATTGAGTTCAAAGAAGTTGATTCAGATATAACAACTACAAAGAAAAATACTATCAACCATAAATATACTGTAGGAGCCGAGTTGAAATATACTCCTTCAGGAGAAAAAATAGGGTTTGGTATAGATCCGAAGTATGAAAAGGGGAATTCCGAAGAAGTCAGCGTAACAGAAAAAACCGGTAGTGACGATATGGGAAAAATAGAAGTATCTTATATTGATCCATATATTAAAACAGCATATCCTAACGCAGAATCGCCAGAAGGTTTCACATTACATAGCTATTCTACTGGAACAGTAGTTTTTTCTATACTTCCAGAAATACTTTCTTATTAGTAAATTGCACTATGAAAAAAGGCTTAATGACTTTGATAGTTGTCCTAATGACTTGCTCATCTCTGGACGCACAGATTTTTTCCAAAAACACTCGCTACAAAGGTATGGTAGAGCTAACCAACACTTCGTCACTTGGTAAAGACAATATCTCAAGCATAATGCAAGTGACGACGACTCATGGAGCTTTTTACAATAATAGGCTGTTTTTCGGGGTAGGTGCCGGTATTTCGTATGAAGTATCCGATGAAACGGTCATAATCCCATTATTTGCAGATTCAAGATATTACTTTACAAATACAACAGGTTTGAGTCCTTTTGTAATGGCTCGTACCGGAATTCGATATAACGGCTCTACTACCTCTATAATTAGCCCTTTTATTGGTATCGGTGCAGGCATTGAACATAAACACCTCTCCGTCTGTGTGGGTATTGATAAGGCTACAACAATTATTGACAGGGCGATATACGATGAATTTCATGGATATATAGGAAAACAGCATCTTGTCAATAATCCGTTTGCAATATCCTGCTCATTTGCGGTTGTATTCTAATTATCCGCTACACTTCTATAATAATGTCAACAGTTCCATTTTCCTTTCTTGGGTTATTTGGAACTGTTTTTTTTCATAAGGCGGTTTCAGTGTAATAACAAAATCACGTCCTGGTCCATTCTTTATACAATCCAGATAGTTGATATTAACAATTGTTCGTCTATTTGCACTATAAAAAAAGGATAGTAGGATGTGGTTGGAATAGAGTGTACAATATGTAAAAAAGAGAGTTATCTTTATTAATTATTCAAAAGTGTTTGCCAGTGAAAAGACTTCTATTATTCATCGCCGCAGGTCTTCTGTTGTCCTGTACCCCAAAAACCTCCGTCACATCCCCTGACGGTAGCATTAAACTGCAATTCGGGAATGCTGGCCGCTTCTCAAGGGAATCGCCCAGTTCCCCGTCATCTCCGACATCCACGTCATCCCCGACCTTATCGGGGATCTCATCCACCGATTTGGCGTTTTTGGTGGATAAGTTGCCGTTTTTGGCAATTTGTCCACGGAAATGCGGGGTTTTGGTGGACAAGTTGGGGTTTTACCGGGTTTGTCCACCGATTTGGCGTTTTTGGTGGACAAAGGTAGCGCTGGCTTGTTATTTGCGGGGTAAGACAGAAAAAAGAACGATTATGAAAAAGATTATGCTTCTTATGGCGGCCCTGACGGTGTCGGGGAGCCTGATGGGGAGCGGAGAATCAATGCTGAGATCGGCAGTTATGGAATCCGGACCGGTGTATTTCTCGATTGCGGTGTTGCCGTGCTGGAAGCTGGTTGCCAAGTAGGCTGCTTTTGCTGCATCGGTTATGGCAAACTCGATGAGATATGCCTGCTGGAACATGAAGGACTTGATACGGGATAGGCCGTGGATGATCTCAGGGAAGACTCCTTCACCTGCAAAACCGCGGGTGCTGATACACATCGCAGTTTGACGGACATCCTCATAGTATTTGTGTATTTGACCTTCCAGATTCCTGTAGCCAAGTTCAACTGTAGAAACTCTCTTGAAGGACTCATAGGCAGGGGTGAAGTTCTGTACATTGTCGAAAAGACGTCCGATGTCGTACAGTTGTTTGACAATTTCCAGGGAGCAGTTCCGGCCGCGCTTTTCGTAAGGGATGCCGATAGAGTTGGGGCCGAAGGCTGTGAGTTTGTCGCCGAGAATGTCTTCCTTGGTGGGTACCTGGACCATCACGGGTTCACCTACTGTCTTGAGGGCCGGGTGTTCAATAGGAACCATCTCTGTATGGCTGTAGGGGATGTCCTCGTACAGGACATCGAGACGAATATAACCTTCTTCATCATCCTGCATGGGATTGTAGGCGATTTCATAGAAGACCTTTGAATGGCTTACTGGTACATTTCCACCGGGATGCTCTGTGCCAGTGGGGATGGCGCGGGTGAAGCCATAGTCCTGAAGTTTGGCCAAGTACTGGTTGATATAAGTGCCGGGCGGGCAGCCTGCCTTTACCAGCAGTTCAAGCAGGGAGAGAGCCCGGATGGCTTTCTCCAGCAGGCCTTTGTCTGGATACTTCAGTTCTTTGCTTACAGCATCAATCCATTCGGTGGTAAGTGATTCAGTCGATATCATGGTCTGTTTCTCTTAAGGCGTTTGCTATTGCTTCCCGGACGCTGCGCCTTGAGGCATAGCGCAGCAGCCTGTGCTCGTTTATCCGATAGATTCTTTTTATGTTGTTCAGGACATGCAGGAACTCTGAACCCTGCAGGTAGTCAAAGTCCGGGTCTTTGCTTATATCAACAATTAACTTCTCCATGGTTGGGCAGGGGATACTGTCGACCGAGATGAGTGGAGACTCAGAAATGAGGGGTTTGACGATGATTGCAGTACTGTTATGAATATCGACGTAGCGGTACATAAACTCCCTGTCTGGACGAAGATATGCTGTGCGGCCAAGTGTTGTGATACGTTCAAACACCGAGTCCATAGCCCCCCTTTCTACTTCCAGATAATGAAGGTGATTACCCGCTAAGTGATGCATAAACGGATTAATCCATTCTCCTTCGTATATACAATAGCGTGTAAAAGGTAGATTCTTATTGAAGAATCCTGCAAGTTCAAGTGACAGTGAGTCCAGTTTCGGAGCGAAATCTTTCTTTCCGTCGGAAATCTGGTATTGCCCTCTTCCTGACTTGGTCAAAGTGCCAGACTTGACCATGCGGCTGAGCGCCAGATCTATATATGACGGGGAGAAAGTGGTCCCTTCCATTCGTGACAGCAAATCCCTCTTCATGAAGGATCCTCCTTCTGAAGCAGCGAACTGTAGGATGAGTTCTGTCGCATTCATTACAGTGCAAAAGTATATCATTTTTGGCAAAAATCAAAATATTTGCCGAAATATATCATTCTTAAAGAAAACGGAAGACGAATTGTAATGTCGGATAATTATTTAGCATTTGCTATTTATTCGGTCACCAGAAACCTGAGAAATTTCTAAAGCGAAAACCGAATAAGTCAGTCACACCCCCAGACTGTATAAACCACTGTGGAAGGTACTTTAAGAGCCACTATTCTTCCTTTTGAGGTGCATCTTTTTGACTGGGAAATTACACCAAGGGTGGTGGTGGATTGAAGGTCATCTCTGACCCTTGGATGTACCACTGGTGCATTTTTGGTGCAACTTTTTGGAGCTTAAAAATAAGAAAAACCCTCTCTGAATGGTGTCAGAAAGGGTTTTTGGTTTTTAATGGGTGGAGGTAGTCGGATTCGAATCAAAAATCCAAACCCATCCAGAAACCCTTGTTTTAATGATTTCTATTGCGTATTTTTGCAGACGGAGTTATTTAGCTCCGTCTATTTTTGGGATATTTTTGGGATACGATTGATAGTTCAGGAGGAACCGAAAAATGAAAATAAAGCGCAATGCGGCATTCAAGCTTTTTACCTATGGTAAAAACAAAGACAAGTACCAGATCCGCCTTAGAGTGACGTTCAACAGCCAGCGGATAGACCTTGGTACAAACTGCCAGATTAACTTCCTGGGCGCCTGGGACAGTGAAAATGAGCTGGTACGTCCGGGCTACAAAGGCCCGAAGGGAGAAACGGCCACCACCATTAACGACGAACTGCGCAAATGCAAGGACACCATCGACATGGTGTTCCAGTACTATGAAGTAAATGATAAGATACCCACTCCGTCGGAGGTGCAGGCTGCTTTCAAAGAACGGATGGCGGGGATTCTTCCCAAACGTCCTGAACCAGAGCCCAAGAAAAAGGAAAAAAGGCCCAAAGAACCGGACCTGTTCACCGTTTTCGATGAGTTCACCCGCAAATGCGGAGAGAAAAACGCCTGGACGGAAGCAACATTCGATAAAATGGCCGCCATAAGGGCCGACCTTATGAACTTCTGCCCCAAGGCCAAACTCTCCGGACTGGACGAAGACATGCTCACCGGCTTTGTCGGCTACTTGCGTGACAGCAAGGTTATCTATCCCGCGCGCGCGAAAAAGGATAAGGAAGAAGAGAAGAAGCCCGTGCGTATTGGCCTTAATAACACCACCATCCGGAAAAAGCTGGAATACCTCACCTGGTTCCTGCGCTGGGCTAGGGACAACGGCTATGCAGTGAATCCGGCATTCAAGACCTTCAAACCCACCCTGAAGCAGACGCAAAACAAAGTCATATACCTTACAAAAGAGGAGCTGGTAAAAATCCGAGACCTGGACCTCAGTGGAACGCCTCGCCTTGAGCCCATCCGCGATATTTTCCTCTTCTGCTGCCTTACCAGTCTTCGCCACTCCGATGCCGACAACCTCCGCAAAACCGATGTCAAAGGTGAACACATAGAAGTGACCACTATCAAAACGGGAGACAGCGTATCCATCAAACTGAACAAAACTACCCAGGCCATTCTGGAAAAATATAAGGATATCCCCTTCCCCGGCAACCGGGCCCTCCCCAGTTTCACCAACCAGGCCATGAACCGCAGCATCAAAGACCTGTGCCAGCTTGCCGGAATTGATGAGTCCATTCGTATCACCACTTTCAAAGGTAACGTCCGCAAAGATGAAATTCACCCCAAATGGGAGTTGGTGGGCACCCATACCGGCCGTCGCACCTTCATCGTGCATGCACTATCAATGAATATCCCCCCCAGCGTCGTAATGCAATGGACCGGGCACAGCGATTACAAGGCCATGAAGCCGTACATCGACATCGTAGATGCCGCAAAAGATGAAGCCATGGCCAAATTCGATGATTTGTTATAGGAATTGAGGAAGAATGATTAACTTCGCAAAAATGATTGTATTATGGCGCTGCCGATAAGCATAGAACGACTTCTGGACGGCCATACCGTTGAAGGACACCGGATTGAGTTTAAGCAAGGATGGAATCCTGCTCCCATCTACAGGACCATTTGTGCTTTCGCCAACGATATCGCCAATGAAGGCGGCGGATATATTGTAGTTGGCGTGGAAGAAAAGAATGGGCTTCCCGTTCGGCCCGTAATGGGGATACCAATTGAGGAGATTGAGCCCATCGGTAAGGAGATGGTGACCTTTGACAACCTGATTAATCCCGTTTACCATCCCAAAACCAGCGTGGAGGATATAGACGGTAAGAAAGTCTTTGTCATCTGGTGCCCTGCCGGCCAGGATCGTCCCTATGAAGTGCCAGACGATGTAAATACTAAGGAGAAAAAGTACAATTACCGGGTACGTTATAACTCTTCATCCATCGTTCCCAAAGGAGAAATGTTCCGGGAGCTAATGGATCTTGCGAACAATGTCCCTTATGACGACAGGGCCAACACAACGGCCGGCATTGCAGATGTCTCCCAAACACTGGTGAGAGATTTCCTGGTCAAGACTGGGAGCAAGCTCGCCGGGCAGATTGAAACAGAGCCTTTCAGCGATATCCTTGAAGCAATGGCTCTCTTGGCAGGTCCACGCGAGGCCGTTTATCCCAAGAATATCGCTTTAATGATGTTCAATGACCATCCGGAGAAGTTCTTCCCCTACCTGCAGGTGGACATTACCATCTTCCCAAAAGGTAAGCAGCAGGATCCCGATAACTTCATCGAAGTGCCATCCATCAAGGGGCCCATTGACAGCATCTATCATAAGACGATGGCTTATCTTGAGACCAATGTCATCAAGCAGAATGTCCAGAAACGGGATTACAAGACAGACCCGGACAAGGCTTACAATTACCCTCTCCACGCACTTGAGGAACTAGTAGGGAACGCTCTCTACCATTATAATTATCGCCAGAGGGAGCCTATTACCATCGAGATTGAGCCCAATGCCATATATATCAGCAATCCTGGCGGTCCGGACAGGTCTCTGAAACCGGATGATTTTACCAAAGGCATCGTTCGTCCCCGCCAGTATCGTAACCGTAGGATTGGTGATTTCTTTAAGGAGCTGGATATCACCGAAGGAAAGTCCACCGGCATTCCCACCATTACGGCAGCTATGCAGAAGAATGGCTCCCCGGCCGTGAAGTACGAATTTGACGATTCCTACTCCTGGTTCATGGCCACGGTCCCGGTACATCCAGTGTTCTTAAATGACACTGTAAATGATACATTAAATGATACTTTAAACGACACATTAAAAGTTATCCAACTATCAGTACGTCAAAAAGATATCGTTTTCTTGATAGAAAAGAATGATAGAATAACGATAGATGAAATAAAGTCTCATTTTAAAGTATCACGTCCTACTATCAATCGCGATATTCTCATGCTTAAGAAGGCCGGCATATTGCAAAGAGCCCAAAGCAAAAAGACGGGCTATTGGCTTATACTGAAAAAGATCAAATAAGCGAGATGGCTATGTCACCCCTCAAACAGACCCGCAAAAACTATAAGGACCTCTTCCGGCGGTCAGACGCCCGTTGGAAGAAGTTGTTGTTCCCATACCCCATCGAACCGGAAGCACAAACCGCCGATGAGGTTAAGTGGCGCAGGACGTATAACCGGGTGGTATGGGGGATCCTCGGTCTTATATGGCTCACTTCGGAAGTCGTCGTGTTTCCGCACATCGGGAAAATGCTATTGGTTATTGCACTGACATTGATTCTTCTTGTCACTTTGTCTTCTCTTTTGCAGAACTTCCAGGTAAAAAAGAGCCCCGCAGGAAGGAAATCGCCTGCACCTATCGCATCATTTGCCGATTGTTTCACGGATAAGGTTTTTCTTGATAAGGTAGATGACTTCATCGTCAATACACACGACGAGAAACAACCCATGGATTCGCCGGAAGGACAGGAACTCCTGAACTTCATTCTCAAGCATGGTCAGTATCTTCGTCCCCGTCTCTCCTTTCATCGCCTGTCCGCTCTTCTGATAAAGGATTATTATCCCAAAGGAGTCTTATCTTTCAACACTCCCGACGCCCTAAGACTGGCTAAACCCAATCAGGCCGACAAACAGAGAGTAGAGTGGTTTTTTGAAGACACTTCGAAATGATTTCTAAATAATAACTACGCGATTTGTTAGAAACCAAATAGAACTTAACTAATTGTATATCAAATAGTTAGGTTTTGTTTTGGCGAAATATTTGTATATATTTGCAGCCGGATGGAGCCACTGCCCCGCAGACTCTGTCCGGCTATAATTGTATAACTATTAAAACTTTTACGATCATGGATAGACATGACAATGAAAGTCTCCTCGGCAAGTATGTGTTACATATGACGGGAGAGGAGCTCGTGGCCATCTTCAGGATGGCGGCGACAGAAGAGAAAGATGTGACCGGCACTTCGGTGGAAACTGTGAAGTACGTCTATGGGGTTCAGGACCTGGCGGCGTACATCGGTTGTTGTGCCAGTACCATCTATGATCTTAAGAGGCAAGGCGTGCTTAAGCCAGCCATCGTTTCCAAAGTGGGCAAGAAGATTGTCTTCAACGCCCCACTGGCAAGGCAGTTGGCCGATGAGTACCAGAGGCAGCGTAGGCAAGAAGGAGGTGAGCAATGAGGACCGTCGGGCAAAAGAATCACCCTCACTGCAAAGTGGTAGCGAGTTTGTGTTTTGCGATGCGCAAAACTAACTCGCCTGCCACTCGCAAGCTCGCGGCAGGGTTTTACGGTGAAAAAGAAAAACGTCATGGACGCGAAGGTCGGGAATAAGGGAGGCCGGCCGCCCAAGGCCGCCTTCAAGAAACGGGGCTGTCCCGTGACACTCCGCTTCACGGAAGCAGAATACTCCATCGTAAAGGCTAAAGCCGCCGAAGTGGGGCTGAAGCTGGTGGACTACCTGCGGGAATCTTCCCTGCACGCCCTTGTCCGGACGGCGGTAACTCCTCAGGATATCGCCGCAATCAAAGTGCTTTCCACGGAGATCCGGAACATCGGCATCAATCTCAACACCCTGGCCAAGAAAGCAAATGCCGGAATGGCCCGGGACTATGGAAAGGATATTCAGAAGGTGTTAGACTCTTTACGGGATATCCTGAACCGTTTCACTCAAAAAATGCTGAACAATGGTTGGAAAAATTAGCGTAGGCGCCGGATTCGGCGGAACCATGCAATATATTATGGACGGAGACGGCCGAAACCATAAGCAAGTACGTGTCCTGGATCACGAAGGCGTAAATGTAAGGACAGGAGACAAAGGACAGCCGGAGCCAATCATCGGTGAAGTTGCCCGGAGCTTCCGGCTGCAGGCTATGATGAATCCGGACGTAGAGAAGCCCGTCATACACGTTACTCTCTCATGGTCACCGGAAGATGCTCCCAGGCTGACGGACGCCGAAATGATATCGGCCGCTAAAGACTACCTTCAACGGATGGGCTGGGATAACACCCAGTACTTTATGGCCCGGCATCTGGAGAAGGACAATCCCCACATGCACATTGTCCTGAACAAAGTGGACAATGACGGCAAACGCCTCAATGACAGCTTCTATAAGCTGAACAATAAGAATGTTTGCCGCGCCATTACGGAGGAGCGTAATTATACACTGGGTCGCCCCAAAATGGTAAGCACCGCCAAAGACATCAGCGACCCCAGGGAAGATCTTCGTTACCGGATAGCCCAGGAAACCACAAAGGCTATTTCGCAGGTAACCGATATCCGACAACTGCCACAGGTTCTTTCAAAAGTGGGAATCACCTGCATTGTCAAAGAAGACAGCAAGGGTATTCCCAGGGGCATTAGCTTCACCGGCATAGGAAAGGACGGCCGGGAGTATCACTTCTCCGGCGCACAGGTAGACCGCCACTTGACTGCAAAAAATATCTGCCACGCCATCAATAATTATGAGAAGGTACCGGAGATGTTAAAGGAAGCCCGGTGGATAGACAGCGTTTATCAAAAAGTCGTAACCCGTTACAACATACCTCCAGAAGTCCGTGAGAAATGCCAGGAACTAAACAGAATGCTCCGACAGTGGGACCGAGAAGAGAAACGCCTGGAGAAAGACATCGCTTCGGCAAAAAAGGATATGATTAAAGATTCCATTCTTGCCATTCTGAACGGTGATACGCTGGGCGTCCTTATTGCCATTCTGCAGAACTCTTTTATCCTGGCCATGAAGAACGGTGAAATCCAGTCTCTCCGGGAGAACCGTGAAAGAACGGTCCGTGAAACGCCGCAACAGACACTTGATATTGCCCAAACGCCCTATCGGGGCCCCAGACTTTAACTGCCATGCATAAGAATATCCTAACTAATACCACGGCCGAAGAGTATGTTGTCACAGTTCTTGGCCCCAAGATTGAGAGTTTCCCGGAAACCATCCGCGAAGTCATTGCCAAAACGCCCTGCCAACCTCCGGATACTGGGGAAATTGAAAACCGGTTGGCAGAGAGTTGCGCCGATGCCGTCCGTGAAGCCATATTGTCCGAACCATTGACAATAGAGGTAAACCATACCGTGCAACTGGAAGAGGAGACCAAACGCACCATTCAGAAAAGCGCACAGGAAATCAGCCAAATTGCCGACGAATTAGGCGTGCCACCGTTCACTGTCTGGCAAAAACGACTACTGAAGATAACGGCCATCGCGACAGGAATACTTACCCTTACAACAGTCATCTTCTCTCTTATCTACTATAACAGCGCCCCGTTTTGGGGAATGCGCTACCACAAAGCGTGCAACCACCCATCCCAAACCAAAGAAGTGTTTCTGGACCGGAAGGATGTCGCTTTCAAGGATGTTGTGGAAATGTTCAATAAAGGAAAGGCCGAAAAGAAAATGATGAAAAGCCGTATCCGAATGGCCGAACAGGCAGTTATCATAGAGCAAAGGGATAAGAAGGGAGGAAAAAGCCGTGAAACGGGACAATAGCACAGCCATAGTGAAGGGTTTGTTCTCGGTAAAGACCGCCAACCAGTCCATCTCTGACGCATCCCGACGCCCAGACCTGCCGGACCTGTATATGGGGCTCTGGCGGGAAGGTGAGGTGGGCTGCCTATTTGCCGATTCCAACCTGGGGAAGTCCATCTATGCCGTCCAGATGGCCGATGCCATCGCACGGGAAAGGCCGGTTCTATATGTGGACTGCGAACTGTCAGAAAAGCAGTTCCAACTCCGCTACACAGATGAGGTCTCCGGGGAAACACACGTTTTTCCGGAAGGGCTTTACCGGGCCGAAATCAATCCTGAAACGCTGGATGTACGGGATTATGAAGAAAGAATCATGCAACATCTGGAAGCATTAGCCCTTGAGCTGGAGTGCACAATCCTTATCATCGACAATCTGGGATATCTGAGCAACTCCAGTGAAAAGGGCGAAAGCGCCGGCATCTTGATGATGAAACTCATGAACCTGAAGAAACAGCACGGCTGGTCGGTGCTGGTCATTGCCCATACGCCCAAACGGAACCTCTCCAGCCCCATCACCCAGAACGACCTGGCTGGCAGCAAACGCCTGTTCAACTTCTTTGACAGCGTCTTCGCCATCGGCAAATCGGCCCGGGATGACGGGCTTCGCTATGTGAAGCAGCTGAAAGCCCGTTCCGGGGAAATCCAATATGGCGGGGACTGCGTCCTGGTGTACGAAATCGGCAAGGTGAACGGCTTCCTGCAATTCCTTCCCAAGGGTATGGCCGCCGAGAAGGAACACCTGAGCGAACAGTCCATGAGCGAAAAGGACCTGGAAAAGGAAAGAGTTCTGGATTGTAAAAAGAAGGGGATGACCATCCGGCAGGCGGCGGACTTCACCGGTCTTAGCAAATCCAAGGTAGGCCGATACTACAAAAACCTGTCCCAAAATGTCCCAGTGTCCCAGGACATTTCTTTTGGGACAGGCCTTGAACCCGGCTGGATCCTATCTTTTTCACCGCAGGACAGGACGAATATCCTGTCACTTGTGGATGAATTAGAACTCTCTATATCCTCGGCTTCTGGATAACCCTGATAATCAGCGAGATGAAATAGACGATGAGTCCGTAGGAGGTGGAAATCAGTGTCACCTTTAGGCCTCCACAGATGACAGCAGGACTCACATCTCCAATCATCTGAAGGACACCCAGCATTTGGGAAAGGCCACGCAGGGACCAAAAGATGCCAACGGCCAATGCGCCCAAACCGATTTCTTTCACCCATTTGGGGGCTTTCCAGGCCGCAAGGAACAGGCAGATAAGCAGCACGGTTATGGCAATCATTCCGGCAAGGCCGCCCTCTACAAAAAGATTGGTGATAGGCTCGCTAGCCTTCTCGATAACCTCCGGTTGAGATACACCCAGAGAGTCCACAACGTAATAGATTTCTTCTTTCATGGCAAAACGTTTTTGGTTTGATGCAAAGGTACGGCGTTCTGCCACTATTCTCCAAAGTTGAATCCCAACGTTGACTTGTCAAAACCCACAACAGGGCCACACGGCTTGCACACACGCGTCTTTTTGCCTATTTTTGTGGAGGAATGAGAACTCTTTTGCGCATTGCATACTGGCCTTTAGCTATTACCATCCTGGCTGTTATCCTCGTCAGCCTGGACTATTCCTTGGCCCAGGCCGTGCTCATCGCCCTTATGTTCTGCCCCTGCGCTCTTGTCCTGGAATTTTGGATGCCTAAAGCACGAAAGCCGATGGACAAATTCTATCTGTCGCTGGCCGTAATGACTTCCGTCATCTTGCTGATTGTAATTCTGCATTTCGGCATATGGACATCCCTGACCAAAGATGGGTTTTACCAGAGCCAAAAGGACATATCTCCCATGCTCATCAATCCGGCGTTCCTGGGGCTCATTCTCACAACGCTTTCCATCGGCGATTATTTCTGGGTCAAGTGGATTTCAAAACGATTTAAAGCAAAAGGCCGAACCATAACATTCTTTTCAGAGCGCAAAAGCATGACGCTACCACTGGCCGATATTGCATACATTGAATCCAACGATACGGAGGTACGCATTGTTAGCCTTTCTGGGGAATCTTATCGCAATAGGACCGGTATCGGGCAATGGGAGAACCTGCTTGGGGAAGATTTTCTCCGTATTCACCGTTCCTATCTGGTTAATGTTAATTTGGCTTCCCTGGTTTCTCCGGATATCGTTTCCGTTTGTAGTACGGAACTGCCTGTTTCCCGTAAATACAAAGAGACTGTTCTGCTAAGTCTATCAGGGAAACAACAACAAGAAATACAGTAGAAATACATATGGCTCCAGGTGCATTTTACCGGACTTATAGGTCAATTTTTGGGATACGATTTGGGATATAAAACAGCAAAACCGCCTCTGAACGTATTCAGAAGCGGTTTTTTGTGGAGGTAGTCGGATTCGAACCGGCGACCCCATGCTTGCAAAGCATGTGCTCTACCAGCTGAGCTATACCCCCCTGGTAGGCCCTGGCAGAGTTGAACTGCCGACCTCTACATTATCAGTGTAGCGCTCTAACCAACTGAGCTAAGAGCCTGTATAATAATGAAAGACTAAAGTACAACCTTGTACCCACTACTAACGAAGCGTCGTGCCACTTTCGGACACAGCTCCA
>JAFRPW010000037.1 GCA_017428945.1 Bacteroidales bacterium
CATGTGCGGCCACGTTTTGCCGGGTTTTCGTGGCCTGGGGTGACGGGCTTGTCATGTGCGGCTACGGTTTGCCGGGTTTTCGTGGCCTGGGGTGACGGGCTTGTCATGAGCGGCCACGGTTTGCCGGGTTTTCGTGGCCTGGGGTGACGGACTTGTCATGAGCGGCCACGGTTTGCCGGGTTTTCGTGGCCTGGGGTGACGGGCTTGTCATGTGCGGCCACGGTTTGCCGGGTTTTCGTGGCCTGGGGTGACGGACTTGTCATGAGCGGCCACGGTTTGCCGGGTTTTCGTGGCCTGGGGTGACATGGCCTGGACCTGGTCCACTGACGGGCGCAGGCGTGGGTGGGTATGCTTGACGGGGGACTAGAAAAGGGACAGGGTGGCTTTAAGAAGGGCGTCAAGGTTGTCTGTGGTTTCCAGGGGGAAGCCGAAGGAGGCCACTTTGTAGCTTTTGGCGTTGTAGAGGACGGCGGCGCCTATGCCGGTGCCTTTGTAGTACATGAGGTACCTGTAGGCGCCGGAGCCTTTGCCCATGTCGGAGCCCACTGCGCCGCCTATGCCGGCACCGGAACCGCTAACGGGGCCTATGCCGTCAGGGTTTTCCACACGGTACATTGAAGGAGTGTACTCCCTGTTATAACTAACAGAAGGAAGGCCGCTTCCGGCGGCGGGTACAACCTTGCCGCTGCGGTCTCCATAATTTGTAATGCTCTTGTAACCAAGCACTTCCAGCACAAACTTACGCGTGCTTTCAGGTGCTTTGCGAACGCCCTGGTATATAGTGTCCCAGGCATCGGTGGCAATGTACGCGCCGGAAATGACTATGTTTTCGCCGCCGGAAGTGAAGCTGCGGATGTCTTCCTGCAGGGCAGGAGTGAACACCTGGAACCTGTCCGGAACGCCGCCGCGTCCTATGCGCGTTGTGACCTGCTTTCCGCATATGATATCGGCGGCAAAGGCGCTGCGGCTGCCGTCCCAGGCGCTGGCAGAGCATGACTCGAAGGAGTATCCAGCGCGAAGAAGCGCGGAAGCATGTGCTGCCACAAAGTCGAAGGTGTTTCCGCCAACTATGGTGGCCGCGTAGTCTGTGTATGAACCGCCGAAGCCGGGATCATCGTCCGATGTCCAGGGAGAGAGACGACGGTACTGGTTTACCTCACCGGCAAAGTTGAAGTCCATGCCCCAGGGCACGCCTCCGTCAAGGCTGTGGGTGAAGCCGGCGTAAGTTGGAGTATCAAAGGAAGTTGGCGCGCTCACACGCGTGAAGTTATTCACAATCACAACCTTACGCGCTGCTGCGGAAGCATGCCATCCGGCTGCCAGAACCTCTGACGGGAAGCTGAGCCCGCCTTTGTTGAAGGCCGCCACCTTGAAGGAATACACGTGGCCGGGCTGTAATTGTACCCTGTAGCTGTTTGTGTTCACATCCTGCCCGGCGTCAAATGCGCCGTCGTCGATGCGTGTGTACACCCTGTAGCCGGTGGCTGCCGCCGTAGCTTCCAGGGAATCTGCAGTGGGCTCCCAGCCAAGCACTGCCTCTTCTCCTTCCAGCAGAACCTTGAAATCGTGTACCGGAAGCGGCTGCACGGCATAATTCACTCCGTAACGGGCGCTCAGGAACTTGAGCATGCCCTTGTATACAGCACGGGAAACGTCAAAGCGGAACTGGGGGTCCAGCCCGTGGCGCATATCGGCAAAGTTCTGGTGAGAGAGGATCTCCAGGAGCATGCCCGGGACGCCGGTAGTGCGGCTTTCGCTGTAGGAACGGTCCCAGGTCTGGCGGCGTGTCCAGAGGGAATCCTGGGTGGAGCGGAGGTCGTTAACTATCTGGGTCTGAACAAAATCGCTCAGAAGACGCCCGGCCATGCGGGACGACCCGTCCTCGTACTTGGTCCCTTCCTCGGCCCGATATGTATATATGGCCAGGGTGCCCACGATGGTGCTGTCCGGAGTGATTCCGGCGTCGGAGTGGAAGGCCAGGGAGCAGTCGAAGGGAATGCCCCGGCGCATCATTTCCTTGACCCATCGGCCACGGCCGGCGAAGTCTTTGGTGTAGTCGTCCTCCCAGTCGTCGAACTGCTCCAGGGGCATGCCGCCGTACTGCATGCTGGAAAGGGCGCCTTCAATGTGGGCGGGCATGCCGGAGATGCCGGCGCCGCGGTCCGCCTTGCCCATTCCGCCGCCAAAACGGACGGCATCGGCAGTGACCACTCCCGACGGACTCCTGTGCGCCTGAAGCCTCACGTACCCGTCCAGGCCCTTGTCAAAGGGGTAGGTGCCGATATAGATCCACGTCCCGCCGCCCATCTTCTGGTTCACGTGCACCGTGGTTGCCCCGCCCTTGTGGAAGACGGTGTAGACGGCATCGTCAGTACTTTCAGGGAGGGTTTTGTACGATACGTACACGGCGTATTCCCCGGCCTCGGGGATGTCCGGGCGCCACACGGCGGTACCGCTCCGGCTCACGCTTTTTCTGGCCGATCCCATCAGGAACGGGTTGTCGTGGTCCTGGTATGCGGCCTTGGCATCGGCAAAACCTTCGCCGGCGTCCTGCCAGGAGCCGCTCTCGGAGTAAGAACCGCTAAGGCGCATGGGGAAGGAGCGCTCCTCGTCGAAGGAGGGGTCGTTGTCGCAGACCACTTCGTTTCTCTGGATGTCCCTTTCCCGCGGGGTCATGACCACCGCTCCGGCGTTTTCCAGCATGGGAATCAGGAAGGGAATGACGTAACTCTGCGTGTAGATGTCCTCTGCCGTGGCGTGGGTTGCCGTGCGCTGGAAAACCCATCGGCCCGTCTGGGAGTTATAGTACATACCGTGGCTCTGCCAAAGGGCTATGTGGCGGCCGCTGAGGCCAAGGGACCAGCTGTCGCGGCCCTTGACAAGGGGCGTACCGGTCTTTGGCTTAACCCTGTATGCCGTTTCCACTGGCTTGCCGCCGGAGCCGGGTGCCGGCATCGGGAGCTCCGACAGAAGCTGCCTTCCCGATATTATCTCTCCGGTGCGGAAGCCCTTCATGGAATCGGCAGAAAGGCTTGAGAACATGCTCTTGAACCATTTTTCGTCACCGGGGCGCCAGGGGTAGTCCCCAAGTTCCTTGCCAAAGTAGAAATCCAGGGTTTTCCCTATCTTCATCACCTTGTCCAGGGAGAACTTGACGTCTACGCCGGTCCTTTCCTTCATGAGTACCCTCATGGAGTCCACTGCGGGCTTGAAGTCCTTGGGAACGGGTTTCTGCGCCCATGCAAGGGTGCTTATGACAAGGGCGGCAAGGATGGGGAGAAGCTTTCTCATCTATTAAGTTGTCTCAGGTCTATCAGAGTTGCTATGACGGAACCGGCCAGAAGAGCCAGGAAATCGGCCAGGAAGTCCAGGGGCTCTCCGCTGCGGTTTTTTGTGAGGTACGCCTGGCCCAGCTCCGTGCCGGCGGCAAGGACGCAGCCCACCAGGAATGTCACAATGGCAAAGATGATCACCTTCTTCCTGTTTCCGGTAAACTTGTCGTACGCCAGAAAGGCCAGAATGGGGAAGGGAAAGAACATGCAGAAGTGCACTACCTTGTCAGTGGGTATGCCAAGGATGGTCTTGCTCACCTCCGGAAGGGAGTTGAAGCTGCCGAAGCACAGCACGGCAACAGCAATCAGATACAGGTAGAAAAGTACCCTGAACGCTATTTTGAAGCTCTTTTTCATCCAAGAATAAGTTCGCCGAAGAATTCAGGCCTGTGGAAATCCGGGTTGGGAGTGCCTACGGGGCTCCAGCTCAGGAAATGGGGATGGGCCGTCTTGTCACCGCACTTGTAGAAATTGGCGCGGAGTTTTGCGGGAAGGTTCTCAGGGTCTGCGCCGATGAGCTCGAACGGAATTATGATGCATACGCGCCAGCTCTGCAGGCCTTCCTTTTCCGCCTCAAGCTTTTTGACCGTGGCAAAGCGTGCGATGGCTTCCATCTCTTCCGCCGGGCGCTGTGTGCGCTTGCTGCGGTCTGGCCCTGCACAGGCCAGCACTTTTCCAAGGGCGTTGATCTCGAAGTTATAGTACACGGAGCCGTCGGGGTCCTGGACGAAGAACTCTACGCAGGAGTCTTCCCACTGGGAACCGTTGTCCTCCTTGTTCTCTGCCCTGAGGTCAAGGCCGCTCACACGGAAATCCACCACCAGCGACCCTTCGGTACGAGCTATGCGTCCGGAGCAAAGAGGAGCATAGGGGAACTCTCCAGGCCAGTTTACACAGTCTACGTCAAAACGGGCGCCTTCCAGTTCAAGGACTGAATCCAGGTCCCGGTTCTCAAAGGAAACAAGTGGTACTCTCAGGGTTTTCATAGGGCTTGCATGTCATAAAGTTTCTTGTAATATCCGCCAAGGGCAATGAGGTCTTCGTGTTTTCCGCGCTCCACAATCGCGCCCTCGTGCATCACTATTATTTCATCGGCATTCTTGATGGTGGAGAGGCGATGGGCTATGGCGATGGTGGTCCTGGAGCTCATGAGGCGGTCCAGGGCCTGCTGGACTATACGCTCACTCTCCGTGTCCAGCGACGCGGTGGCCTCGTCCAGGATGAGGATGGGAGGGTTCTTGAGGATGGCCCTCGCGATGGAGAGGCGCTGCCTCTGGCCGCCGGAGAGCTTGGTTCCGCGGTCGCCGATGTTGGTCTTGTAGCCATCGGGCTTTTCCATTATGAAATCGTGCGCGTTGGCAATCTTTGCCGCAGCAATCACGTCTTCCTCCGTTGCGCCGTCCACCCCGAAGGCAATGTTGTTGAAGATGGTGTCGTTAAAGAGGATGGGGTCCTGGTTCACGTTGCCCATGAGGCTTCGTAAATCCTTGACCTTCACGTCCCTGACGTCCGTCCCGTCGATGGTGATCTTACCTGCCGATACGTCCCAGAAACGCGGCACCAGGTCTACCAGGGTGGATTTTCCGGCGCCGGATTCTCCCACTATGGCTATCATCTTGCCGCGGGGGATTTCCAGATTTATGCCTTTGAGAATCTGCTTCCCGCTCTCGTAGGCAAAATCTACGCCTTCAAAGCGTATGGCATCCTTGAAGCCTTCCAGCGGCTTGGGTTCGGCGGGGTCCGATATGGGATTCTCCGCCTCCAGTATCCTGTTGATGCGCTCCATGGAGGCAAGGCCCTTGGGTATGCCATAGGTAGCTTTGGACAGCTCCTTAATTGGCTCTATCACGGAGTACAGCATCACCAGGAAGAAGATGAACTGCGATGCGTCCATGAACTTGCCGCCAAAAAAGCCGGTACCTCTCACGATCATGGTTCCGCCGATGAAAAGCACCAGTACAATCATCACGGTGCCAAGGAACTCGCTCAGGGGGTGCGCCACCGCCTGACGTGTATTCACGCGGGAAATCTTGCGGCGCATTGCCTCCGTCACTGCAGCGAACCTTCCGGACATCTTTCTCTCCGCATTAAAGGCCTTGACGATACGGAGCCCGCCCAGAGTCTCGTCCACCTGGGACATGGTGTCCGACCACAGCGTCTGCGCCTCCAGCGACTTCCGCTTGAGCTGCTTGCCGATTACGCCCATGATCCACACGAACCCGGGCACGAACAGGATAGTGAACAGCATCATCTCCGGGCTCACCCAGACCAGGATCCCGAAGTAGAACAGGATAAGGATGGGGTCCTTGATGAGCATGGCTATGGACGATGTGATGGAGGTCTCCACCTCTGCCACGTCACCGCTCATGCGGGCAATGATGTCACCTTTACGCTCCTCTGAGAAAAAGCCGATGGGAAGGAGCAGGATCTTGTTGTATATGCGGTTGCGGATATCCTTTACTATTCCCGTGCGGATTGGAATCATGACGGCGGTGGAACCGAAGTAGCACGTTGTCTTGAGCGCCGTGAAAAGAATCATGACTCCGCCAAGAAGGTACAGCGTGTTAAGCGTTCCGTACTTCCCTGCGAAATCCGACACGTAGAAGTAGAAGTTGTTTATGAGAACGTCCTTGAAACTTGCCCCCTCCGTGCCCCACGGCATGAATTCATACACCGCGCTGTCCACCTTGAACAGGATGTTCAGAAGCGGGATAAGCACCGCAAAGGAGAATATGTTGAATACCGCGGACAGGATGTTCAGCCCCACGGCCCCGGCCAAATACCCCTTATACGGCGAGGCATACTGCCTCATCATTTTCACGAAGTCCCTCATAACCCACAAATATACAAAAAAAATGGTTCAAATGAACCATTTAACACCCATACACATCTTACTGCCTTATAGCACGTCACGCCAGGCCACAAAAACGCGCCAAAACGTGGCCGCGGATGACATGCACGTCACGCCAGGCCACAAAAACCCGGCAAACCGTGGCCGCGGATGAGAACAGGAGTTGGCATACGTCAAAAAGAGATCCCCGGTCGTAGCCGGGGATGACGTAAGGGTGCCGGGGATGACGTTCTATAGACTCTCGAAGACGTCCTTGATGATGCCGATGGCTTCGCGGAGCTGTTCTTCGGTAATCACGAGCGGCGGGGCAAAGCGGATGATGTGCCTGTGGGTGGGTTTGGCCAGGAGGCCTTTTTCCGCCATCTTGAGGCAGATGTCCCAGGCTTCGATGCCGTTCTGTGGCTCTGTGATTACGGCATTCAGGAGGCCCTTGCCGCGTACGGCCTTGAAGAAGGGGCTCTTGATCTTTGCAATCTCTTCGCGGAAAATCACGCCAAGGCGGGCGGCGTTTTCCGTGAGGTGCTCGTCCCGGATCACTTCCAGGGCGGCCACTGCGGCCTTTGCTGCCAGAGGGAAACCTCCGAAGGTTGAGCCGTGCTCGCCGGGCAGGATTGTGAGCATTATCGGGTCATCGGCCAGGACTGCCGATACGGGAAGGACACCGCCGGAGAGGGCCTTGCCGATGGTTATCATGTCCGGGCGGATGCCCTCGTGGTCGCAGGCGAACATCTTGCCGGTGCGGCCGATGCCGGTCTGGACCTCATCGGCCACAAACAGGACGTTGTGGGCATGGCAGAGGTCGAAGCAGGCCTTGAGGTAACCGTCCGAGGGGACGTACACGCCGGCCTCTCCCTGGATGGGCTCCACCAGCATTGCGCACACCTTGTCTCCTTTCTCCTCCAGGACCTTGCGCAGGGCTTCCACGTCGTTGTAGGGAATCTGGATGAATCCCGGGGTGAACGGACCGTACTGGGAATAGCTGTCAGGGTCCGATGACATGGTGACGATGGTGATGGTGCGGCCGTGGAAGTTGCCGTTGCAGACCACAATTAGGGCCTCGTTCTCGGGGATGCCCTTTACCTTGTATCCCCAGCGGCGGGCCAGCTTGAGGGCTGTCTCCACGGCCTCTGCGCCGGAGTTCATGGGAAGGAGCTTGTCGTAGCCGAAGAACTCCGTGGCCATCTTTTCATACGGGCCAAGGCAGTCGTTGTAGAAGGCGCGGGAGGTGAGGCACAGTTTCTGGGCCTGGTCGCACACGGCCTTTACAATCTTGGGATGGCAGTGTCCCTGGTTAACGGCAGAATAGGCGGAGAGGAAGTCGTAGTAGCGTTTTCCTTCAACGTCCCATACAAATACGCCCTTGCCCTCGCAGAGGACAACGGGAAGCGGATGATAGTTGTGCGCACCGTATTTTTCTTCCAGTGCGATGTAATCCGCGGAAGTCATTTTCTTTTCCATTATTATGTGGTTAGGTTAGGATGTCAGTCGCCAAGGGTTGCAACCATCACGGCCTTGATGGTGTGCATGCGGTTCTCGGCCTCGTCGAAGACTATGCTGTTCTCGCTTTCGAACACGTCCTCGGTTACCTCTATGCCGTTGAGGCCGAACTTGTCGTAAACGTCCTTTCCGGCCTTGGTGTCAAGGTTGTGGTAAGAGGGGAGGCAGTGCATGAACTTGCAGTTGGGGTTACCCGTGCGCTTCATGAGGGAAGCGTTGACCTGGTAAGGCATGAGCATGCCGATGCGCTCTTTCCAGACCTCGTCCGGCTCTCCCATGGAAACCCAGATATCGGTATAGATGAAGTCGCACCCCTTGACGCCGGCGTCCACATCGTCGGTGATGGTGACGCGGGCACCGGTCTGGGCGGCAATCTCCTTGCACTTGTCTACCAGCTCCTTGGAAGGCTGGAGGGCCTTGGGGGCCACTATGCGGACGTCCATGCCCATCTTTGCGCCGCCAACCAGAAGGGAGTTACCCATGTTGAAGCGGGCGTCGCCGAGGTATGCGAAAGTAACCTCGTGAAGGGGCTTGTCCGTGTGCTCTTCCATGGTGAGGAGGTCTGCCAGCACCTGGGTGGGATGGGCCTCGTTGGTAAGGCCGTTCCATACGGGGACGCCGGAATACTCTGCCAGTTCCTCCACGGTCTTCTGTGCAAAGCCGCGGTACTCTATGCCGTCGAACATGCGCCCAAGCACGCGTGCGGTGTCCTTCATGGTCTCCTTGATGCCAATCTGGGAGCCGGAAGGGCCAAGATAGGTGACGTGTGCGCCCTGGTCGTATGCTGCCACCTCAAAGGCGCAGCGGGTGCGGGTAGAGGTCTTCTCGAAGATGAGGGCGATGTTCTTGCCCTTCATGCGGGGCTGCTCGGTACCGGCATATTTTGCCCTTTTGAGGTCGCGGGCAAGGTCAAGGAAATAGCGGATTTCCTTGGGGCTGAAGTCCAGCAGCTTGAGGAAGCTGCGGTTTCTGAGGTTATAAGCCATAGTTTTATGTGTTATTTAAGAATTATTCTTGTTCCTGCGGAAGGGTCGTTGAGGCGGCCGGCTTCCGTTATGATGCATTCTCCGCCACCGCCTTCAACGAACATGATGCCGGCACGTACCTTGGGGGCCATGGAGCCCTCCCCGAACATGCCCTGGGCAAGGTATTCGCGGGCCTGGGCAACAGTCATGGTGTCGAGGGCCTTCTCCGAAGGCTGGCGGAAATTTATGTAGACCTTTGGAACGTCCGTGAGGATGTAGAGGCAGTCGGCCTTCATCCTGAGGGCGGCAAGGGCGCTTGCAAGGTCCTTGTCTATCACAGCCTCAATGCCCTTGTGGCCGTCTCCGTCCTTGACAACGGGGATGCCGCCACCGCCGACGGTGACCACGATGCAGCCCTCGCGCGCGAGACGCTCCACCAAGTCTATATTATTGATGTTGAGTGGCTTGGGGGAGGGGACCACCTTTCTCCAGCCGTTGCCTTTGGCATCCGGGCGGAAGGTGCCTTCCATGCCTTTAACTTCTTCTTCAGTGTAGTAAGGGCCAACGGGCTTGGTAGGGTTCTGGAAGGCGGGGTCATCGGCAGCAACCTCCACGCGGGTTACAAGGGAGACCACCTTGCGGTCCAGGCCTTCCCGGGCAAGTACCCTTTCCATGCCGGTTTCAATCATGTAGGCGATGGACCCCTGGGTCTCAGACCCGCAGAAGTCCATGGGCATGGGCTCCAGGCCGAACACCTTGCGGCCGCCCTCGTGACGGAGCATGGCGTTTCCCACCTGCGGGCCGTTTCCGTGGCCTATTACCACATTGTAGCCGCTGCGGAGAAGCCCCACAAGTTGTGAGCAGGTGTTCTCTACGTTTTCAAGCTGCTGGGCATAGGTGCCCTTCTGACCGGCCCTGAGGAGCGCGTTGCCCCCAAAAGCCACCATTGCTAGTTTCTGTGCCATTTGGTTAGTCTCTTAAAAGAGGAAGGGTGGAGCAGCGGAGCAGTCCGCCCATCTTGGATATTTCACGATAGGGAACGGTTTCCACCGTCATGCCCCATTTCTCCCTGAGGTGGTTGTTGAGCCTGTAGAAATGCTCTTCCGTGACCACCACGTCCGGGCTTATGGAGAACACGTTGGAGTTCATCCAGTACATTTCCTCGGTGGTGAGCTCGAATACGTTCTCCTCCCCGCCGAACATCTCTACAAGGTGGTCTGCGTCGCGGGGGTTCAGGAAGCCGCGCTTGTAGATTATGCACTTTCCCCGCCCCACGGGCATGAACGTGCAGTCCAGGTGAAGGATGCCGTCGTAAGGGTCCGTGTCGCTCTTTCTGAGGTTCAGGGGGACGATTGTCTTGTCCGGGAAAAGCATCCTCAGATAGTCCAGGGCCAGGCGGTTGGTGCGGGCGGTCTTTACCTGTGGGTAGTCTTCGAAGGCGTACTGGCCAAGGAAGATGGTGTCTCCCCAGAGCACCACGTCCCCGCCTTCCACGTGCACGGCCTCCGGGAGGTTGTAAATCTGCTTGTAGTGGATCTGGCTGTAGATGTCTCCGTAGGCGTCAATCTCTTCCTGGCGGTCAGGGATAATGTTGGAGACGATGATCTTGTCCTCTATTACGAATCCCACGTCGCGTGCAAAGACCTGGTTGCACTCCGGCACCAGGGAGGGACGCAGCACCTGTACCCCGTACTTTTCCAGCACGGCCTTGAAGGCATCCATCTCAGAGACGATATCCTCTTCCACGGGATAAACCCCGTGGAGGACAGACTCGTAGGACTTGCTGTCGAAGGTCTGGTTAAGGGTGGGGGTGGGGCCGTTCTGGTAGGGAAGCCCCAGGATCACTGTCCTGAGGCGGCCTGTCTCCGATGTTACGTGCAGATTCATAAATTGCCAAAATAATCTTTGTATGGTTACAAATTTAAATAATTTTTGGCAATTCTCCTAATAATTTTACAGATAAAGCAAAGGAGACGATACTCCTCTTCGCAGAACCCTGAGCGATATGCTTCCGGTTTCCGCGCCGGATTCTTCCAGGGCTTCCAGTGCACACTGGTAGGCTAGTTCCGGGGTGTTGTTGTTCCCGCTCAGGTGGCACAGGAATATGTTCCTGAGCCCTGGATGAAGGAACAGCTGGATGGCCTTCGCACAGTCGGAATTTGACAGGTGGCCGTAGCCCTGGCGTATGCGTTTTTTAAGCTCTTCCGGGTAGCTTCCGCCAAGGAGCATTTCCTCGTCGTAATTTGATTCAACCACCACCGTAGTGGCCTGTGAGGCCCAGAACATGGACTCTTCCGTAGTGTGCCCGAGGTCTGTCATGAGTACGAAGAGCTCTTCCCCTGAGCGGATTGCATAGCCCACGCACTGGGTGGCGTCGTGCGGCACCACGAAGAAGCGGACCTCGAACTCCGGGGTAATCTGGTTCCACACCCCGGCCTGAAGCACCTGGCGGCAGGGGCCTATCCATTCCTTGGTGAAAGGATGCCAGGAAAGGGCATTGTGGATGGTTTCCGTGGTCCAGACCGGCGCCTGCACCCTCTTGCAGAAAGACCCCAGGGAGCGGATATGGTCTCCGTGGTCGTGCGTGACTATCACTGCCGATATGCTCTCCAGCCCCAGTCCCAGGGTGTCCAGCTCCTTCTTCACACGGCGTATGCCCACTCCGGCATCGATGAGGATCCCGGAATTCTCTCCAAGAAGGAGACTGCAGTTGCCGCAGCTGCCGCTGGAAAAACTGATGAAACGCATTACGGTGTGTCCTCCTTTGTGCAGTATCTGCCTATTACCGTATATGCGCCCTCCACGCCAAGCTCTCCGGCTCTGGAAAGGTCTATGCAGCCCTTTTCCTTATCTTTAAGATATATCAGCACCAGGCCGCGGTTGAAGTAGGCGTCTCCCATCCAGGGGTACAGCTTCACGGCTTTGTCGTAGCTGTCTATGGCCTCCACGAAGCGCGAAGACAGGCAGTAGAGGTTTCCAAGGTTGAACTGAATGTATGGGAAGGCGGGAAGGAGCGCCGCAGCCTGCTCCATGTCCGAAAGGGCCTCGGAGTAGTCGTACTCGCGGGTAACCTGCTCGCGGACCCTGGCGCGGGCGGCGCCTTTGTCGTCCATGGAAAGGGACTGAACGTTGGACTCGAAGGAGGCTATGAACTCTATCATCTCTGCCCTCAGGACGGCCCTGTTCATGAGGTAGAAGGCCTTGTAATAGTTGGCGTATGCGTCTGCCGATTCTGTGTCCACGGCCCGGTCAAGATATGTCAGGGCCTGGGAATACTGCTTTTTCCCCACCTGCTGGAGGCCGCTTATGAAGCTGTCCCCGGTCTTTTCCTCCAGCACCTTTTCCGGCACTTCCTTCTGGGCCGATGCCATCTCCAGCGGCAGCGGCGAAGACTGGACGAAACGGTCCATGAGGCGGTTCTCGTACCTGTGCTCCAGGATGTTGGCCCCGGAGCCGGACTCCCCGGCAAGGGCAAAGCGGTAGAGAGGCCTCAGGTTAATGTCCACGTCACGGTGGCGGAGCATCTCGTTCTCGAAGCCTCCGTGGCGGGCAAAGTCTGCGTCCAGGGCAAGGAGGCCGCTGTACTTCCTGGTGGTGTCGGAAAAATCTGCGCCTTCTGCGGTGGAATTCTCATACTCGGCAACCTTGCGGCGGGCGGTGCGGTAGTCCTCGCGCGAGGCGCGTTTCATGCCCATCTGCAGCTCTACGAAGGCGCGGTTCATGTATGCCTTTGCAAAGTCAGGGTACAGTTCTATGGCCTTGTTGTAGTCGGCAAGGGCATCGTCCCAGCGCTGCATCTGGATGAAGTAGCCGGCCCGGTTGAAGTACGCCAGAACGTTGCCGGGATTGATGTTTATCACGCGGTCCATGTCGCTCAGGGCGCCCTCGTAGTCTCCCACCTGGGCGCTCAGGAGGCTCCTGTTATAGAGAGTGAGCGCGTTGCCGGGCTCGTATTTGAGGACGGTGTTGAGGTCTTGCATGGCGTCCCTGAGCTCTCCCTTTTCTGCACGCACAAGGGCACGCTGGAAGTATGCAAGGGTAATGGTGGAGTCAAGTTCCACGGCTTTGTCAAGGTCTTTCAGGGCATCGTCCAGGCGTCCCTGCGCTGCGGAGAGGCCGCCGCGGCGGATATAGCCTTCCGGCTCGAACCGGTCCAGCCTGATGGCCTTGTTGTAGTCCTCCAGGGCTTTTGTGGTGTCCGTGAGGAAAAGGTACGATGCCCCGCGGTTGAGGTAGGCGCTGGGGTCCTTGGGCTCCTGGCGTATGTACTTGTCAAAGTCCGTGACGGCTTTGTCGAACTGGCGGCTCAGGAAGTATGTCACCCCGCGTGTGAAATAGAGGCCGGCATTGCCGGGACGCAGTTCCAGGGCCCTTTCCAGGTCCTTGAGGGCGTCGTCATAGTTGCCGCTCCGGCTTTCCGTGATGGCCCTGTAGTGATAGCCCGATGTAAATACCGGGTTAAGGCGTACGGCGGTGGAGAAGTCCTGCTTTGCTCCGCGGATGTCTCCCAGGTTGTACTTGGCTATGCCGCGGTAGAAGAAGGTCCAGTGGTCCGTGGAGTCCAGCTGGGCAAGGATGTTGAAATGTGAAACGGCATCCTGGTAACGGCCGTCCTGAAGTGCGGTACGGCCGCGGAAGGAGAATACGTCCTTATCCCACTGGGCACCTGCATTGATGCCGGCAAGAAGGACAAGAACGGTAAGGAGGATGCGTGGTTTCATTAAAAAAATTTTCATTTAAGCGCTTAAATAACTAATTTCGCGCCAAATGACAAAGATAGCAAAAATAATTGTGTTTTGCGTGCTGTCCCTGGCCCTTCCCGCAGGGGCCGTGGCGCAGCGCAGCGGCTATGTCATTTCTGCCCGTAACGCAGAGACCGCGGTAAGCGAGAAGTACGTGAAGGACGCCGTGAGCTATCTCAGCGCAGAGTCCCTTGGAGGCAGGGCGGCCGGTACTCCCGGCGGCGCGGCTGCGGCAAGCTGGATAGACCTCCAGTTCCGTCAGGCAGGTCTGGAAAACATCGGCGGCACCTATCTTTACGGTTTCCGCAGCGGCGGGTCCCTGTACAGGAACGTCATAGGCGTCATCCCGGGGACATCTTCGCGCGTGGTGATAGTGATGGCCCATTTTGACAGCTTCGGCCGCCTTGGGGACACTTTCTACCCGGGGGCGGACAGCAATGCCTCCGGAGTGGCGGCGCTGCTCCAGATTGCGCTCATGTTCAAGCGCATGAAAGAGTGCCACAAGAGCTACGGCGCAACCCTGGTATTCGTTGCCCTGGATGCAAAGGAGAAGGGCCTGGCGGGGTCTTCGGACCTCTGGACCCGCATAAATAACGGCCGCCTGGGTTTCTCTCCCGCCGATATTTCCCTGGTCGTGAACCTTGACCAGCTTGGCAGCTCCCTCTCTCCCGTAACCAAAGGCAATCCGGACTATCTCATGATGCTCAGCGAGGAAGCCACCGGCTACCGCACCACTCTTGTGAGTGCGGAGAAAACCCAGCGCATAGGCCTGGAACTGGCTTTTGACTACTACGGCAGCAAAGACTTCACAAAGCTGTTCTACAGGAGCGTATCGGACCAGAAGGTTTTCCTGGAGCACGGCATTCCGTCCGTGATGTTCACTTCCGGTATAACCATGCTCAACAATAAGCCAGGGGATACCCCGGACACGCTGGACTATCCCGTTTTCATGAAGCGGATACGCCTCATTTTCTATTATCTGGACAAGATTCTCTGATGCTGCCGTCCGCCAGGTACCAGAGGTATCCATTTACGTCCGGATACCCCATGGCGCGGTACAGGTTCACATAGCGCTCCACCTGTCTGTAATACTTCGGGTCCGGCTCTCCGGACTTGTAGTCTACGACGCTCACGGAGCCGTCAGGATGCACTACGACGCGGTCCGGACGCCATTCACGGCCGTCGCGGTCCAGTATGGCGGATTCGTTCATGACCTTTGCGGCGGGGGAGAACCAGCCGCGGTCCCTCACGGAGGCAATCCTTTCCGTAAGGAGTTCCAGGGTCTTTTTCTCGTCGGAGGCGGGAAGGTCCCCGTCCATGACGGCGGAGTGCACGGCGGCGGGGATATCGGCCTCTTCGGAAACTGCCGACAGGATGCCGTGGAGGACGTTTCCGCGGATGCGGGCGCTGGCCTCCTGCCCGTAGGTGCCGTCCTCCCCGAAGTAGTCCGACGCCTCCTGGCTGAAGCTTATGCGTCCGCCGCTCTCTGCCGGGAAGGATGGGTAGTCAAGGAGGATGGAGGCCTCCGGGACATCGTCCTTGACGGGCGGCACAAAGAGCTCACCTTCAGTGTATTCCGTGGTTCCAAGGAAGCCGTACAGAATCTGTGAGAGGTTGGAATTGGTAATCTTGGCGGGCGGGGTGGAGGCTATTACCTTGAGCCCGTATTTGGCGCGGGTAAGGGCAACGTAGAAGGTGTTTATGTTGTCTATTGCCTGGAGGCGGACCTCCTGGAGGTACCTGTCCCGGAAGAGGGAACTGGCGGCTCCGGAGTCCATGCTCACGCGGTAGTATCCGTCGGCCTTTCCCTCCAGGGCGCTGCCTTCCAGGCGGGGGCGGGTCCAGTAGGACGATGCCTTGTACAGGGTAACCTTCTCTGCGAAGGGGAATATCACGAAGGGGAACTCCAGGCCCTTGGACTTGTGGATGGTCATGACCCTGACCGAGTCTCCGGAAGAGGGAGACGATATCTTTGGCTCCGCATCGTCCCAGCTCCCAAGGAAGGAGGCGAGGTTGTTGCCGCCGGTGACGGTCCAGTCCTTGAGGTAGTCCATAAAGGCCTGGATGTAAGGGATTTCCGCCTGGAAGGTGTCAGGGGCGGCGTCGCGGATGCTTCTGAGAAGGCCTTCTGCAAGGTCCGGAAGCGAATGGTAAGAGGAGGGGATGTCTATTCCCATTTCCTGCCCCAGGAACCCTGCTGCCGACGGCCTGTCCGGGTCTGAGGGAGTGGCTACGAGGGACATCTGGGACACCAGGCGGCGCACCGTCACGGAGGCCTTCACGAAGAGGGAATCGTCAGATACCACGGGGATGCCTTCGCCAACAAGGGCTGCGGCTATTTCCGAGCCTTCCGCGTTGTTCCTGACAAGGATTGCAATCTGCCTGTAGGCTATACCTTTATCGTGGAGCCTCTTTACGGAGTTTATGACTTCCTGCATCTGGTCGTCGGTGAAGACGGCTTCAACAAGGCCGGGGGCGGTCTCCCGGGTGCAGACTTCCTGCTTTACGCCTTTGTATATCGTGGAGATGCTGTCCGGGGCATCCTGGTCCAGGCCGAGGGCAGCGTCCAGGACCTCTGCCGCATGCTTGAAGAAGCGGTTGTTGAACTCCACTATTATCCTGCAGGTGCGGTAGTTGCCGTCAAGGGGACGGGTTACGGCACGGGGGAACTGCTTCTGGATGCGGCTTCCCAGAAGGTCCCAGTCCGAGCCCCTCCAGCGGTAGATGCTCTGCTTCACGTCTCCTACCACCAGGGAATGGCCGCCGGTGCTCTCGCTGCCGCGTATGAGCGGGAGGAAATTCTCCCACTGGACGTCCGATGTGTCCTGGAACTCGTCCAGGAGGAAATTGTCGAAGCGGACGCCCAGTTTCTCGTAGATGAAAGGGGTGTCCGTGCCGTCGATGATTCCGCGGAGGATGGTATTGCTGTCGTCGATGGAGAGGACGTTGTTGTCCTTCTGCACCTGTGCGAAGGCCTTGCGGAGGATATCGGCAACGCCCAGGCCGTATATCTGGCCGGTTATGATTCCGGCGGTGATGTACTCTGCATACCTCTGGCCAAAGAGGGCGATGAATTTCTGCAGGGGCTGCTCCAGATGGCCTTCAAGGGCGGCCCTGTAATGCGCCTTTGCCTTTGCGAACCATCTGGAGGGGTCCTGTGCATTGGCAATGAAAGACGGGGTGGGGGGTTCTATGGTGTCCGGATCTGAACACTTCAGGACCGTGCTTTTTATCCAGTGGTGGGAGGTGTCTGCCATGTCTATGCCCCTGGAGCTGAAAAGGTCTGCAATCTCTCCGGCGGCGGCGGTGACATCCTGCCGGAACTTTTCCCTTATCTCCCTGCACAGCTTGTTCAGTTCTCGGAGCTGCCCGTGGGTGGGGGAGGGATGGTTCTCCGGCAGGTCCCTGAGGCTGTTTGCCATATTGAGGAGGTTCACGTCAACGGAGAACTTTCCGGTACGCGAAAGGTCCCCGCGGGCGGCTTCAGTGAGCCAGCCAAGGAGGGTGCTGTCACTCTCCTGAAGGCCGTCCAGCACAAGGTCTACGCTTTCCTGCACCAGGGCATCCCTGTCCAGCTGTACCTGGTACGATGAGAACTGCCCCACCTCGCGTGAAAAGGCCCTCAGGGTCTGCTGGAAAAACTTGTCTATGGTGGAGACGGCAAAGGCGGAATAGTCGTTGAGGATACCTGAAAGCTGGGTCCTGGCCCTTTCCTGGAGGGTCTGGATGCTGCCGCACTCTTCGAGAAGCTCCTCAAGGTACTGTGATTCTTCCGGTTTTTCTGCCAGGGTGTCCAGTTCCTTGAGGATGCGGCTTTTCATCTCTTCCGTGGCCTTGTTTGTGAAAGTCACGGCCAGAACGTGCCTGTACGCCAGAGGGTCCGGCTCCCTTACCAGAAGCCTTATGTACTCCAGCGCCAGCTGGTATGTCTTGCCGGCCCCCGCCGACGCCTTCAGAATCTTGAGCATGACATACAAATATACTCATTTATGCCGTTTTTTTTGTAAATTTGTAAGGAAACAGAATAAAGAGTATGAAATTCCTTGGAAACATAACCTGGCTGGTACTGGGCGGCCTTGTAATCGCCCTTATCTACTATATTGTGGGGCTGCTCATGTGCATCACCGTGGTAGGCCTTCCCTTTGGCATTCAGCTGTTCAAGCTGGGAACGTACGCCCTGTGGCCTTTTGGGCACAACCTTGTTGACGGCCCCAACGAGCCGGGATGCATATCAATCGTCATGAACGTTATATGGATTCTTCTGGGCTGGTGGGAGATAGCCACCATCCACCTTGCCTTCGGCCTCATCCTGTGCATAACCGTGGTGGGTGTCCCGTGGGGCATCCAGCACTTCAAGATGGCCCTGGCCTCGTTCTTCCCCTTCGGGAAAGAGATCCAGTAAACGTTTTTACTCCGTGAACTTCTTGCCGGCGTTCCAGGCGCCGCCAACCACGTCACCTATGGCGCGGTAGCACATGCCTGCAGCATCGAACACTATGGGCTGGAGCTTTGCGAGGTCTATCTTTCCGTCCGTGAGGATGCTCTCATCGGCGCTCTGGTTCACTACCTCTCCGACCAGGATGCCATCGGCCCAGCTTACCACCTTGCATTCAAGGGTAAGGGGGTACTGGTCGATGATGGGGGCGTCCACATTGGGGCTGGGAGTTGCAGTGAAGCCTGCCCTGGCCACTTTGTCCGGCACCTGGTTGCCGCTCACAAGGCCAAAGTAGTCCGATTCCGCCACGGTACGGATGTCTGCAAACGACACCGTGAAGGCACCTGTGAGTTCCAGATTCTCAGTGGTCTTGTGCTTGGACATGGAGACAACTATCTTGTTGTAGTCGTACTGACCGGCCCATGCGGCCATCATTACGTCCGGGTTGTGGTCCTTGTCCCAGGTAGCTATCATTACGCAGGGCTGGGGCGTTGTCATAAGTGCATGACTTGTGCCGAAGTTCTTGCGGCCGGCCACTTCCTTCAGGGGTTCGTTACTGCTCATATCTGTATTTTTATTTGTTGTATTCTTACAACCTGCAAGCATCAGAACAGCCAGGGTGTTTTCCGGGGCGATGAAATTTGCCCCGCGGTGTCCGCTGATCAGGGGATAAGGAGTCCTTTGGCAGCAGGAAAAGGCCACCAGGGCGACGAGGATAAGGGCGGAGAACGTGCGTTTCATATAGCAAATATAATCAATTCCCGCCGCGTTGACAATTTTGCTGAAAATTCGTAACTTTGACAAAACCCTTACCACCATGATCTACGTCGCTTCCAGCTGGAGAAACCCTTACTATGAAGATGTCGTGAAGCGCCTCCGCCAGGAAGGCTTTCCCGTGTACGATTTCCGCAACCCTCCCCACGGCGGTGCCGGCTTCCACTGGACCGATGTGGACCCCAACGCCCCCAACTGGACCTTCAGGGAGTATGAGGAGGGCCTGCGCCACCCGCTGGCAGAAAGGCAGTTTAAGGCCGATCTTGACGCCCTCCGGCAGGCCGATACCTGCGTCCTCGTCCTTCCCTGCGGCCGCAGCGCCCACACGGAGGCCGGCTGGATGGCCGGCGCCGGCAAAAGAGTCATCGCCTACATCCCGGAAATGGTAGAGCCCGAGCTCATGTACAAGCTCTTTGACCAGGTAGTCGGATCCCTGGACAGTCTAGTTCAGTGCCTGAAGAAATAGACGTCCACGATCTCTTTTTGCTCGTCTCGTGAGAGCGGCTTCTTTAAAGCCTCAAGAACGTCTTTATAATGCTCGCTTTTCTTTGTAAACACCCGGCGTCTCTCCTTTCCATCAACGGTTGCATAAAGATGAATGTTCCCAGAGTTGGTTATTTCGAAACGAATCAAATCTGAAGTGGCAACCGATGAAGCAAAGACATCTGGGGATAACTCGCGAAGCCTGGATTCAATGATATCAATGAAGAGGGGAGCGACACCATTCGATGTCGCAAGCACCCTGAAGTCACGAAGCGCGTCCTTGACCTTTCCGATGTACTTCGCGGGATTCTTGATATCGTTCTGGGCTGCGAAAGCCAGGAGATCGGATATGGTGATATCTTCATATTTCCCCCGAATGGAGAACTCATGATGCTTCTCTGGCACGGCGGCGGTCTTTAAGATGAAGCATAGATCATAAGCAGGGGAGAGGTGCCATGATCCGTCTTTATCCATGATGAAAGAGAAGTTCTTGGCGTGGTCGTCCGTATTGTTGGAAAGGATGTTGAACACCATTCGCAAGTATAGCTCATTCAGTTCATCCTGGGGGATGGAGAGTTGCCTGCAGGTGGAAAACAGGTCCTCATAACAATATGCTTCGGGGTTGATTGCTGCGAGGGTCTGCGTAAATACTTTCTCCCCGTCACGACGGTCAAACCGTTCAGTCAGGAAGTGATGGATGCCTTCCACTTCGATAAGGCGTGAGGGCATCATTGTGATTCCGGCACGATTAGCCAGGAGGTACCAGGTCTGCTCTATCTCTGATTGGCAGAACTCAGGGGTGTTGAACTTGAGGATGTAATACTTCCGATCCTCCCTTGCCGAAGTCTGACCTGAGAATATGTTTCCACATTCATCCATAGCGATAATCGCTTTCTTGAACCGTCCGCCGGCGGACGTGCCCACAGCCATAAGTGCTTTCTGTGTAAGAGTCTCTTCCGGGGAAATGATGGCATGCTCGCGGTCCTGCTCAATCTTCTTGGCCAAGTTGTATAGTTTGGGAATCATCAACTTCTCGTTCGGGCTGAATGCATCTTCGCTACATGGGACGAATTCGAGCGCACCCATGGCGCGACTGCCAACGAAAGATAGTTTCGCAAGGGGAGTCTTGTCTTTCTCATGATAGTGATGCTCCGCAAACCACTGGTCGAAAAGGGTATTGCCCCAATCATCGGGAAGGGAATCCGCAATGAAGGGAGGGAGTTTCTGATATTTAGCGGAATCCGTGTTGCCGTAGATGGCGAAACGGGCTGCAGGACTTTTGGACGATGCTGTCAAAGGAGCAATATCCAGCCCCGAAGCAAGATACTCTCGTGAAAAGAAAAAATAGGAGTTCCCCTTTGCCGGATTCCAGCAAAGCTGCCCAATCTCCTGCCCCCAAAGCATGACACTCAGGCGGTCGTTGGCAATAGTCTTAGCCATTGTTCTTCCTCCTTACTCTTTGTTGATGATGCTCAGGAGCCGTCAGGTAAGGATTCCGGGGCTGTTCCGGAATCAAGTCATCGAACCGGTCAAGCAGGCCAACCTGCCTTAGCAAGGCCATCAGGTTGGTGATATTCATATTCGTAATTGTGCCCGTCTCGAATTTATGGACAGTGGAAACGGAAACCCCGGCCGCCTTCGCCACCTCACCCTGAGAAAGGTTCATTATCAATCTGTAATCCTTGAACCTCAGTCCAAGCATCTGCAGGATTTGAGTGTTCGAATACTTTTTCAAGTCCATAACCTATAAGTATTTTGCCGGTACAAATGTAGTAAATTATAGATTAAATGCAAAAATAATCATTAAACATTATTTAATTATAGTTTATATCGGCATTAGAAGGCGCTCATATCATCAGCCGAATGCGGCCTTCGGACTTGACGAAGGTGTTGGGCAAGCCCTCAAAGACTTCTACGCCCGCAAAATGAACGCCACCTGGGATTCCAGAGTCATCCGCGGCGCCACCATCGAAGCAATTGACCCGGAAGCCATCAAGTACTTCCTCCGCAAAGGTATAGACAAAGGTCGGTTACCCAAGGACAGCATCAATGACCCTATCGAGAAAGTCCTCAAAAACCTGGAAGTAATGACAGAAGACGGAGAGCTCACCATCGCCGCGCTTCTCCTGTTTGGCAAGAATCCCCAGCACTACTGCCTCAACGCCCGCATCAAGATAGGCCGATTTGGAGCAACACAGGCAGCATTGATGAATCAGGACCTCATCGGCGGAGACCTCATCCGTATGGCCGACCGTGTGATGGAAACACTGGATGCCAAGTATCTTATCCGGCCCATCCATTACGAGGGCATGCAGCGTATAGAGCCCCTGGAGATTCCCGAAGACGGCCTCAGAGAGATACTATACAATGCTATCTGCCACAAAGATTACAATGGTCCGGATAGTCAAATGCGCATCTTCGATGACCGCATCACCTTCTGGAACCAGGGCACTTTGCCCTCCGGCATCAAGCCCGAGGACCTTTTCAAGCCTCACGATTCCCATCCCAGGAACCGCCTTATCGCCAACGCCTTCTACATGGCCGGCTTCGTTGAAGCCTGGGGCCGTGGTTTCGAACTCATTTCAGAGGCATTCAAGGAACAGGGTCTCGACGTTCCAACCCTGGTGGAAGAGCAGGGCGGCGTCCGCGTCATCATCAAGCGAGAGCTTTTCTACGGCATTCAGCAAGGTGGTCGGATAGACCCCAAAACCGGCAGGCTTATCAAGGCCGATGACACCAAAAATGTCACCAATGATGTCACCAAAAAGTTAACTGAAAGACAGCGAGTTATACTTGAAATGCTGCCTATCGGTGACATAGAAAATGTCACCAAAAAAGAAAGAGTAAACACAGTTATGTTAGCGGCTAGATTTGGAGTAGTCCTGCGCACTATTAAGCGTGACATGAAAGTCCTCCAGGACCTGGGGCTAGTAGAGCACGTTGGCCCATCTAACGGCGGCTACTGGAAGCGCCTGAAGTAATCACTCCTCATCCCCGGCCCGTCCGGGGATTCTGTTCTGGCAGGTGAGTAGACAGTCCCAAGACGGCCGCGTTGGCCAATAAGGGCCGATATGCGCGTCCCGGCTGTCGAGGCGGTAGGTGGGGGCTAGTAGTACTCAGTCTCTGTCTCGGCCTTGTTGGTGAAGTAGCTGGTTTTGTAATTGGTTGTGGTCTTTACCACCTTTCCGTTGTACGTGTACTCGGTATAATAGTACTCATATCCTTCCGGCAGGGTATAATCGATCCTGGTTATTCGTCCGTAAGAATCCACGGTGGTCTTGGACTCGGTGAAGGTATTGGTCGTGGTGGTCTCTCCTGTGCCCGTATAGGTCTGTGTGGTCGTTCCCCTGGAACTCTTTACCCTTCCGCAGGCGGTGCCGGACGGCAGGAACCATAGTCCGTCAACATTGAACATGCCGATTTCCGCACCCGCGCCGCTTCCGGTTCTGCCCTCCAGCTCGGCAACCCGGCTTTTGAGCGAGTTCACCTCCTGCTGAAGCTGCGCCACCAGTTTCCGAAGTTCCGTGTCGGACATGTTCTCCAGACTGTCCGCGCACGCGTTGTTAATTGCAAGGCCGATGATAAAGGCGACGAGGATTGCACCTAGGTTGAGGAGGGTTCTTTTCATGGTGGGTTATTTTTTGAATGCGGGGGTTCTACAAAGATTAGTATTCTTAGCATTCTGTTAGTCAATGATAGATAGCATCTCTTTCAGCACAGCCACTTTGTTCTTGAATTCCTCTATTGCTTGTTTGTCATTAAGGGTCAGGCCCTTGATATTCTCCCGGCAATCAAGGCAGTATTCCTCTTCCTTAGCATTCTGATGTCCGTGGCGACAAATATACTTTTCAGTCTCTTTGCCGAACATGCCGCTTTTGACCAGTTCTATTTTACCGAGGTCCGGGAGTGAGTCAAAGGCTGCAATAAGGGTTTCAATATCTTTTAAATCTGATTCCGTATATGCTGGTTGTTCTGTATTGAGGAGATTAACAGCGCGGCGTAAGTGATGTGCCTGCACAAGCTTCAGGATCTCTTTGGCATCAAATAGCTGATGGTCCTTAATAAGGTCAGAGGCGATAGTTGAATAATTGTCGTCATACATCCCCTGATATACGGCATTAACAGCCAGGTCTCGCTGTGTCATTTGGAGATAGAGACCATAATTCTCCACGAACTTGTTGAAATACGAGGCATCATAGGAATTGCTATTTCTGACAACAATGAAATAGCGCCTGGTTAAAGGAGACAGGTATTCAACGTCCGGACTTTTCAGAATGTACTCCCAACTCTTTTGTGGAAGAACGGCGAACTCGTCGTTAAGGTTCTTAAGAATCTCCCGTTTTGCCATTTCGTGCATCAAGGCTGTACTGGTTACAGCTTCGGGCCTTCCTTTCTCCTGAACCGTCTGGTTGAACTCAATCTTCGCAGCTGTGCCCACGGCCGTGATCATGAACATAGACATTCCCTTGCCAGAGATATTGTCCATATCTATCTTGAGGCCGAGAACAGAGTTGGCGCCCAGCTGGCGGGCTTTGTCGGAAAGCTCGTCCAGAGCCTCGTCGTAGAGGCTTTCCATCTGACGACGATAGGATCCTGAACGACCGCCGAAGAAGTCAGAGAGACCGGCTGCGAAGTCTGAGAGGAAACCGGTACCTGCGACAAGGTGAGACGACACTACGCCGTAGTATGCGATGGCTTTTCCGTTTTCAACGTTGTTGGTAGTGGAAATGAAAAGACGTTTCATATTTTGGTGTAATTATTTACAATTGTCCAGGTGACCTAATAATACGATTCGAAGTACTCCTTGAGATTATCCTTGCTGAAGGTAAATACATGCCCGAATACCCCAATGGACACGGCTTTGTTCTCTGTTCCGTGCAGGATTCTTCCAACGCTGCAGACGAAGTAGTTGTCTACGGAGAACTTGCTCTCAAGGAATATTCCGGCTCCGATGTTGGCCAGCCCCTTCAGGATCCCCAGGTTGTCTTCCTCCTCCTTGACGCCCAGTTCCTCCTGGACGACTTCGTTGATGACTTTGGTTATGGCGTCCTTGTGCGCCTCCTTGTCAGGGCAGGTGACTACCGCAGTGACTCCGAGGATTAGCAGAATGATAAGTGCGAGGCCGAGTTTCTTCATAATCTAAGGCATTACTGGTTAACACAAAGATAAGAGTAACGATTTAGTTTTCCAAGACTTTCTTCATCCCGTGCCCGGACGTCGCCAGCAGGTACACTATGGCTTCTTCAATCTTCATAGTATCGCAAAGATAAAGGATTAGGGACGATTTTCAAAGGACGATGTAATCGTAAGAAAAAATATTTTTTCTGTAAAAACACATTAAAAAACAGTCAAAATCGGCAAAATTCGTGTGATACAACACTTATTTTTTTACGATTCATGGCCTTGGGAAGCAGAGTTTGTATGTTTGTGGCAAAAAAGCCATGACAAAAAATGCTACAGAATTCAGCCCCGTTGGCAAGTATGCCGACGTCCTGTCGGACCGATGGTTTAAACGTATATTCGGATGGGCTCCGGCTAAAAGACTGATGCAATTATTCTTGTCTGAACTAATTCCTGAGAGGGATATAGCCGATATATCATTTGGCCCTCAGGAGCACATCAATCCTATAGATGAAGGCAAAGACATAAGGCTGGATGTGCAATGCACGGACAGTAATGGTGACCTGTTTTTGGTGGAAGTGCAGGTGGCCGATCAGGACTCTTTTTACGATAGGGCCGTCTTCAACTCATCTATGGTAATCCAGGAGCAACTGCCTCCAGGAAGTACAGTATGGGATTTCGGGCCTATCTACTTTATAGGTATAATGAACTTCTCAAGGCATATAGGCTCAGGCCAGGTTTTGTTCCGATACGCATTGAGGGAGAATACGTCTGGAGAACTAATGACAGACAGTATCCAGTATATCTTTTTGGAACTCCCCAACTGCGTGAATGCTTTTACTCCATCTGCCACTCCGGTCGATAATCTATGCTATGTCCTCAGGAACCTATCCACATTCACTGAACGACCGGAAGGTCTTGAAGGAGAACTGTATGACCTCTTGTTTAGTTCAACTGAAATAAGTAAATTTGCCCCGAAGGAACGCAAAGAATACTACAAGGATATGACCACCAAGAAAGACATAGCCAACCAGATTACTTTTGCACACAATAAAGGGATAAAAGAAGAAAGAGAAGCCGTCGCCAAGAAAATGCTGGAAGATGGTGTATCCATTCCTGTCATCTGTAAATATACAGACCTGTCTCAACAACAAGTTGAAGCTCTGAAATGATTAGCAGGAGGTCATTTGGCCTCCTGTTTTGCATCTTTCTGCCGGGAAGGGATCACCCTTTCCATTTTTCTCCAATTCGCTCCCGCACACCCCTTCCCGACGATTTGAATCTCTTTCAAGGTCACAAATTGTGATATCAAGATCACATTTTGTGATTTCAAGTTCGTAAACACCTTTGAATCAAGTCGATGTATGGGAGGCCTCCTCTGTCTACCCACCTGGGCCACACGTAAACGTAGCCATAGAGATAATCCAGAGAAAAACATTATCTTTGTAAGAATCAAGCATAATACAACCATCATGATCTATGTCGCCTCCAGTTGGAGAAATCCATACTATGAAGATGTCGTGAAGCGCCTCCGTCAGGAAGGCTTTCCCGTTTATGACTTCCGCAACCCGCCTCACGGCGGCACCGGCTTCCATTGGACTGACGTGGACAAAAACGCCCCCAATTGGACCTTCAAGGAGTACCAGGAGGGGTTGCACCATCCGCTCGCCGAACGTCAATTTGCGGCCGATTTGGAGGCCCTCAACGCCGCCGATACCTGTGTCCTCGTTCTTCCTTGCGGCCGCAGCGCACATACCGAGGCCGGCTGGATGGCCGGTGCCGGCAAGCGTGTTATCGTCTATATCCCAGAGATGGTTGAGCCAGAGCTGATGTATAAGCTCTTTGACGAGGTTGTGGACAATCTCGATGACCTGGTGAAGTGTTTTTGGTTTGGCGGTGAAATCCCACAAGAGCAACCTTTGGAAGACTTCCACAAGGTAGGCCTGGAGCCGTGGGTCGGAAGCAATCCTAGAGTCCTCATTCTGGGCACTATGGCCGGCGATACTTCTATCAAGGCGCAGGCCTACTATGATTCACCTACGAATCCGTTCTGGAGGATTATGGTGGATGTTTTCAATCCGATGCCTGAAGAACTCGCTCTCTCCAGAAAGGGGTTCATAACCGGCCGAGGGATCGCCCTCTGGGATTGCATTGAGAGCGGAGTCCGTATTGACAGTTCGGACGCATCATTCTCTGAGCGCACGCTTCGTGGGAATGATATCCAGGGATTCCTTGACGAGCACCCTACCATTCACACAATCGTTCTCAACGGCACCAGTACCACGGTTAAGTACTTCAACCGCTACTGCAATGTGACCAAGCCCATCCGGCTGGTGGAACTGCCTTCCACCGCGTCGATGATTACATATAAGAAGAAAGTGGCGGCGTGGTCGGTGCTGAAGGAGTTGGTGTGGATGTAGGAGATGCGGACCCTCGGCTCCAGTACTTGAGGACGATTTTACCACTGCCGGCCTTCTCTAAACCTCTTTTTTGAAGCACGCAGCAATCTTGTCTAACTTGCCGCTGGTATCACCGCTGCCGATACCGCCGAAGGAGGAATCATAATCACCTTTGACGATAAGTCCGATGGGTGTAACTGATACCAGTTCCCATCCTACTTTACCCAGGTCGTTGAAGGTCTTCTCCATTTTCTGGTCGGGAGTGAATTCTAAAATCTTGTATTTGAAAGTTGCCATGGTTGTTATTTCAGTTTTGGATTCTTCCAAATAATATAGTCTTTGCCCGCTGTTGGTTTTATATCGCCAAAGTCCCAGTCTACTGCTGCAATTGATCTTCGCCACATAAATTTGGGACACGTGGTGCCTTTTAATTTGTCAAATGTACCATGCTTTGTCCAGCCATTTTGTCGTATATCGCACCATGTTGTATCCCTGGCCGATGTTTTACAATATTCACAGTAGTTGCAAAATCTGGCACGTCGGTCTTTTTGAGCAAGAATCTTCCCCGGGTCAAAACCCTTGAAATAGTTTGTATAGTATGTTATGTCCATTATAGCTGATGGATCATGACCAGAGGGATCTCCCTTTTTCAGCTCAAAGCACTTGAACTTACCCCCTTCGTATAGGACATAACGCTTACAATTCTTACTGGCTTTACTGACGGTATCACCATTTATGCATGAAGGGAGGCCACGTTCAACTGCATTGGAAGCATCTTGCCTTTTTATTTGAGATAATTCATCAACAATCATCTCTGGAGTCATGGGAAGATCTTTGAAATTGTGGAAGCGAATCTTCGGCCCCTGCTTGAAAACGTTTCTTTCATCAAAGAAATTCAAGTCTTTGACCTCGTTAACAACAAACTCTATGACCTGATATCCCTCAAACGAATGGGGATTGATCGGCATACTCTTGTTGCTTACAAGGATATATATGTCCTTCCGCTGTGGATTGCTGCTTTTTAATCTGAAATACGGAGAAAACCCTACCGAAATTGCCGTATTCAACTCTTCTACCAGCAAGTCATAATACTCCCAAAGATTGAACTCGCTATATTTCTTTGGAATGTTACTACAATTCCTCTTATCGTTAGTGCATTCAGAGTCAAATTTACAATAGCGTCTAGACAATATACCTACCTTAAAAGGCGCCTTTCTATTAAAGAGTCTCTGCGAAAGTATAGCCTTTGCTGTAGAACTGATGTAAGAATTTAAGTCACACTGACCACTCCCGTGAGAAAAGCACCAATAACCTTCAACAGGATACATAGGTTGCCCACAAAAAGGACAACGATAACCTCGAGTATACTGGTATCCAAATACAAGTTCACCAGCTGGTACAAGGTTATTGTCCTCGTCAAATGCGTATGGATATTGGGCGATAATCTCCATTTACAGATGTCAATTGCAATCTTTTGTAAATGCTCAAACTAGAATGGTATGTTATGATCTTTGCAATATGTCTCCAACTCCTCATCAGACTCAAATATCTTATCACAAATCTTTTCGAAGGAATTTTTTGCGTCCGCTGTATAGTCTTTAGAAGCATTCATGACCTTTGAAAGCTTCTTAATGAATTCACAGAAGTCAGGATTCAGATTATTCAGCTTCTCAATCGTGTTGTAATCAAGTGCCTTTTCTCTTGCTGGATACAGAATCTTAGAGTCATTTGCTTGCATTAAAATGATCCCTATTCCAAAAGCGTTGTTCAGACGAGCCATCTCTTCATCCAGATCCTCGTTAATCTCAAAGGCCACAAGATAACCGTAGTTAGCCCAGCTGCTATTGGATAGAGCCTGGAAATAATACTGCTTCAGCTGAGAATCATTCTCTATTCTACGTTTAAGCTCGTATGAGTAGATGTGGATTGACTGCTTTGGCTCAGTCGCTTTCAATAGCGCTAAAGTAGCATCGTTTTTAAAATCCTCGAACTGGGCCCCAACGATGTCGGGATGAATCCACTTTTGTGCGCTATCTGTTTTGTTTGAAGATTTCTCATGATATATAGTTTTTGCATAGATTCCTCTCGTCTTAAGATAGCTACAAAACAGTTTATGTAGCGAGCGTTCGTCAAAGGACTTTGTGGGCTCTGTATGCTGATTCTTATTTGTGGGGACAGGAGCTTCAAGTTCAGTATTATTGAGCAGGAGTTCTATCTCAGAGGCATATTTTGTCACATCTGAACACGTTCCAATAGAGCCGGAAGAGTTGCGCAGTTCCTTCGACATGCTCTTTCTGTCAATCACTTTATCCATCCACACGACTCTCCTTCTATGAGGCAAAACATCATTGGGAACATAATAGTAATCACTATTGATAACGCCAACATAATAATACCCTTCCCCGGATGGACAAAGGACTATATCTCCAATTCTTAGCCCTTTGACTATTGTCCATAAGAATCCACAAGCAAGTCCGGCTGTAACCTTCGATTTACCGGGGACATTACTCATCCACAACGGGATGAACTTTTTGTTAAAGTCACGCCAATTCTCAAACAGAGAATCAGACAAATCAACATTAACCTCGAATCCGGCACCGATAAAGTTTTCCTCGCGGCACTTATGGGCATACATACTGCCGCGTCCCAGCATTACTCTGATGTACTTTTTCATATGTTTTAAACTTACTTGTCTTCTATATGGAACTTTGAATTTGTAAATATAATAAAAAAGCATTAATTAGACAGTACTTGCGATACGTCCCATTATCCGAAGGACGTGCCTTGGGAGTTGCCGGAGGGGTGGTGCTGGTGCAAGATGATGGATGTCTGTCACATTGCTGGACGAATCGGTTTTCGCGGATATACAAAAGCCGATTTAGTTCCACTAGATGGCGCTATTACTTTGAGCCCATCAAATATTGTTGAAGGTAAAACGGACTTCTCTCATTGCACATACATCTCTTGGTCGAAATACGAGGAGTCGCCAGAGATAATGGTTTTCCCAGGGGATATTCTCCTTGTTAAGACAGGATCATCATATGGGAAAGTTGCCTTGGTAGATTCTCTCCCTCAGCCAGCTACCATCAACCCCCAATTTGTTGTTTTGAAGCATATTAAAATAGATCGGTTTTATCTGACATATCTTCTTCAAAGCGAATATGCAAGAAAGAAATATGAAGAGTTTGTCATAGGAACAGCTATTCCTACATTTACTCAAGAAGCTCTGAATAATATGCGTATTCCTTTGCCTCCATATGCAGAGCAACGGCGAATTGTCATTGAAGTCGAAAAATGGTTCGATACAGTCCAGACTATCACTGATGGAGAACATTCTCTTGCGAAAGGAATTGAATCCTGCAAATCCAAGATTCTTGATTTAGCCATTCATGGCAAACTCGTCCCCCAGGATCCTTCCGATGAACCTGCAAGAGAACTTTTGAAACGTATCAATCCAGACTTCAAACCTTCTGATAACCTCCATTATGAAGATTGCCCAATTGGGTGGCAGGTTGTGACGTTAAAGGAAATCGTGTCGCTATATTCAGGACGAGATTTAGAAGCAGCGCGTTGCAATGCGGAGCATAGAGGCATCCCATATTTAGTAGGTGCG
>JAFRPW010000038.1 GCA_017428945.1 Bacteroidales bacterium
TCTACACGGTAGTAGTGAAGAATCTGTTGTTTAAGGTCCATAGAAATCATTGTTTAGAGATTTACTTACGCAAATCTACAACGCTTTCCGTGGTCCCTTTTTCAAATAGAATCGTGGGGGAATTTTACTTTACTATTTACAACCATCTATGACGAACTACCGATAGGCACTTCCGGCACATCCCCAAAGTGCCAATAATGCCCAAAGTGCCATAACAAAAAACAACATTATGACAGTGAATTCAGAAAAAAACCTTACCTTTGTCAAGGTCGATAAAAGAGTCCGTAAAATGTTATATCCGATAGGCATACAGGATTTCGGGAATATCCGCAGAGACGGGTACGTCTATGTGGACAAGACAGAACTTGTTTACAAACTTGCCCAAACAGGCAAATATTACTTCCTCAGCCGCCCCCGCCGTTTCGGAAAGAGCCTGTTGGTTTCCACGATGGAAGCCTATTTTAGCGGCAAGAAAGAACTGTTTGACGGGCTGGCCATCGCAGACCTGGAGAAGGAGTGGAATCAGTATCCGATTTTACGTCTGGACTTTAGTGGGGCTAACTATAATACTGAACAAGTTCTTGAGTCAAAGCTGAATTCTTTTCTGAAGTTCTATGAGCAGATTTACTCTTCCGTAAGTAGTGAACCTGTAGCGAGTATACGTTTTGATGCCCTGATTCAGTCTGCATATTCCAAAACCGGAAAGCCCGTTGTCATCCTGATTGACGAATACGACAAACCCATTGTGGATAACCTGGGGGATGATACGCTGGCCGACACCTTCCGCAAGCAGCTTCAGGGTTTCTACAGTGTAATGAAAGCCAAAGACGCCTGCATCAAGTTCGGCTTCCTCACTGGCGTCACCAAGATAGGAAAACTCAGCGTCTTCAGCGGTCTCAATAATCTGAAGGACATCTCCATGGATGCCCGCTATACTGATATCTGCGGCATTTCCGAGAAAGACCTGAAGAAATATTTCAGTGAGAGTGTCAAGGAATTGGCAAAGGCAAATGAGTTATCGGTAGAAAAGTGTTACGAACAGTTGGCCAGGATGTATGACGGTTATCATTTCTGCGAGGATACAACCGGCATGTATAATCCTTTCAGTCTGCTTAATACCTTTGATTCTCTGAAGTTCAAAGAGTATTGGATAGAAACTGGAACTCCGTCCTTCTTGGTCGAAGTAATGAAGCGGACCGATTACGATGTTACCGGACTCTCTTCCGAGGAGGCTGACTCTACGCTGTTGACCAATATTGATACTGTTTTCTATAATCCGGTGCCGCTACTCTACCAGAGCGGATATCTCACCATCAAGGATTACGACAAGGTGACCGGTATTTATACCTTGGGATTCCCCAACGTTGAAGTAAAACATGGATTCCTGTCCTTCCTGCTGGACGCCTACACAACGGCCAAGGGTTCCGGTAATCTCTTGATCCGCAAAATGAATAACGACCTACTGACTGGTAAACCGGATGATTTCATGAAGCGGATGGAAGCTTTTTTTGCCAGGCAGAACTATCAGATCCAGGGAAATGCAGAGAAGGATTTCCAGTATGCGATGAGCATCATCCTCCAGCTGCTGGGAGAGGACCTCGTCGTCCATACCGAAGATGCAACCTCGGAAGGCCGTATGGATATCCTGGTGGAGGCCCCAAACTTCATCTACATTGTCGAAATCAAAATCAACGATACCGCCGAGGCAGCCCTGCAGCAGATTGAAGAAAAGGCCTATGCCCGGAAGTTTGCCGATGACAAACGCAAGCTCTTCAAGATTGGCGTCCGCTTTTCCACGGAGAACCGTTGCATTGATTCCTGGAAGGTAGCTGACTGAGTGTCTGGGCCGGTCCTGTGGGAAATGACTGAATAATAAGAACTGCCGCCACCTCAACCGAGATAGCGGCAGTTTTTACTTATATTTCACGGGAGGCAAGGGACTGCCAGGCGCAGACGGCGAGGCGGTAGGAGATTTGGGAGGAGACAAGGCTCTCGCGGGCGGTGGAGACTTCCAGGGCACAGCGCATGAGCTCGGTGGCGGTGGCCTTCCCGGCAGCGTACATGAGACGCATGCGGTCAAGGCGGGCCTCGGCATTCTCCACGGTCTCTTCACAGACTGAAATCTGCTCCCATGAGGTATCTACGTCCAGCCTGAGTTTGTTCTCGAGGAGCGAGAGTTTCTTAAGGAGATACTCCCTCTCCTCCTTCGCATCCTGCACCTTGTAGCCAAGCCGTTTTGAACGATACGCGGCCTTGCCAAGGTATGTGATGGGCACCTGCACCATGGCGAAGACAAGCCCGTTGGAGGAGGCGTCACGGGGAAGTGACAGGGCGCTGTAGCTGTATGCCGCGCCCACCGCAACCTGCGGCAGAAGTTTTCCTAAGGCCATTTTCTTCTCAAGGGCCGCAGCCTTCTCCTGCATTTCCAGAAGCCGGGCCTGGGGCACGGACGACAAGTCGAAGCCATCGGCAAATACGGCGGAAGGCTCGGGCAGCTCTCCCGGAGTGTCCGAAAGCACCAGCGACGGCAGCGCCAGATAGGAGTACTCGTAACCGATGTCGTCCAGAAGATCCATCTTCAGAAGGCTCATCCCGCCGGAAAGCTTAGAAAGCCCGGCCTTGAGCTCGGAGCGCTTGAGACGAAGTTCAAAAAGGTCGGCCTCAAGGGCAAGTCCTGCCTTGACGGCGCTGGAAAGGTCCCTGTCAAGGGCGTCAAGCACATCGGCCGTTTCAAGGAGTATCTTCTGCTTCTGCTGCAGGGCGACGATTCTCCAGTACTTGTTCTCTACGCTGTCACGCGCCGCCTTCAAAGCCATGGAACCCTGCACTCGGGAGGCTTCCACGCCAAGGCTCGCAAGGCGGTTGCCGCTTACTATCCTTCCCCCGGCATAAAGCGGCTGCAACAAGGATACAGAAGTGCCATATCCCTTCTGGAACATGGTAAAATACGGTTTCATGCCGTTTTCATAGGCATAGGCAGTGAGCTGCGTATTCAGATCGTTAGCCGCATCGGAATTCCCCAGCACGTCGCGAAGGGAAATATCCAGAAGCGGATTCAAGGACCGGTATGCCAGCGCGGTCACGCTCACGCGCGGAAGGTATTCAAGCCGCGCTTCGGCCTTCTGCGCCTCGGCCTGCAGGACGGCAAGTTCAGCCTTCCTGGAGCTGCGGCTTTCAGAGCACATCTCAAGGCACTCAGACAGACTCAGTTCCTGCCCGAGGCACGGAAGCGCCGAAACCAGAAACAGCAGTGTCAAAAGCCTTTTCATTTCTTGTCCTCCTTCTTGAAAAGCTGCCAGTAGGAAACGGGCATTATAAGTGTGATGAGGAATATGGTGAGCATGGTTCCGAAACAGATCACAACGCCCATCGGCATCCAGAGGAGGTCTCCGCTCACTATCATCGGCAAAACGCCCAGGGCCGTGGTGCAGGAGGTGAGGAATATCGGCCTCATGCGCCTCTGTCCGGCATGCATTGCGGCATCGCGCACGCTCTCGTGTGCGCGGGCCTCCTCTGCGTACTCGAACATCAGGATGCCGTTTCGCACGATGATTCCAACCAGCGATATGAGTCCAAGCACCGCCGTAATGCCAAAATCCAGCCCGAAGAGCCAGAGCCCGAAGAACGCCCCGAAGAGGCACAGCAGGCTGAGAATCATCGTCAGGGCCGCAATCCTCGCCTTCCCGAAGTGTATCAGGAGGAAGATGAACAGCACGGCGCAGGCGGCTATGAAAGCCCAGGCAATCTGCGGTCCGACCATCTTGTTCATGGAGGCAAGGCCTCTGTACTCGACGCTCACCCCTTCCGGAAGCGAGGGAAGAATCTCCTTGTCGATGTAGGCCTTGAGCTGCTTCTGCACCGCCGGCTGGCTGGCTCCCTGCTTGAGGTCGCAGCTAACGGACACCGAAGGCCTTCCGCCCATTCTGGAGAGCGTCGCCGGCTCCCACGCAGGCTGCACCGACGCCACCTGCCTCAGGGGAACTTTCACCCCCGGAACGGCCGTCGCTATCATCATGTCCCCGAAGGAGGCATAGTCCGGCGTGTTGTCGGAATAAAGGTTCACAGGCACCGCCCGGGCGCCTTCCCACAGGGTTGCGATATTCTGCCCTCCCAGGGCCGATGCCATGTTCAGCGACAGCACCGCCTTCGAAACCCCCAGCCGTGAGGCCTCGTCCCTGTCCAGAACCAGTTCCACCTCCGGGGCAAAGTCATCGGCATCGCTGTGCACCCAGTGCGCCTGGGTGTTCAGTGAGGCAAGGTAGGCCGATATCTTCTGCGCCGGCTCAATGAGGGCCTTCCTGTCGTCGCCGTACAGGCTCACGCACACCGGCGCCTCCACCACCTGGTAGTCCATCTGCTTGAAGTGAATCTGCGTGTCGGGGAAGAGGTGCTCATATTTGTCGATGTATTCCCTCAGAATCTCGACCGTAGCCTTGTTGGAGACCGTCCTCACGATAATCTGCGCTGTCTGGGGAGACGGCAGGATGGGCGCATACGTTGCTACAAAACGCGGCGCTCCCGTCCCCACAAAGGCCGTTGCAGACACTATCCTTTCGTCCCGGAGCATAAGGCTCACCAGGGAATCGGCCCTTGCCGATGTCACCTCCACGGCGGTTCCGGCCTCGGTGGTGAGTTCCGTTACGAAGAAGTCGCGAGCGGCCTTCGGCATCATCTGGATGTTGATGCGGGAGAACATGAAAAGTCCCAGCGCCACGGCCACAACGCCCATCGCTATCGTGAGCCCGGGATGCCTGAAGCACCAGCCGAGGCAGTTCTCGTAAATCTTCTGAAGGATGCCGAAGAACCAGTCCTGGGCCCTTGCAATGATGTTTTTCCTGCGTGAGGCTTCCTCTGCCTTTATATATCTGACTTCAAGCGAAGGAACGGACGTTACCGCGTAGAAGAGGGAGGTCATCAGAGATATCAGGATAATCCAGGGGAACAGTTTCACGAAGTCTCCCAGATAGCCCGTGATGATAACGGTCATGGGGAAGAACATGAGGCAGATTGCAAGCGTTGCCATGAAGGTGGGCATGAACAGCTCCTTGGCGCTCGCAGCGGCCGCATCGACTCCATGGAAACCGTTCGAAGTCTGCGTCATGTAGCCGTCCATGGTTATGATGGAATCGTCCACTATCATCCCGAGGGTTACGATGAGCGCGGCCAGTGTAACCGTGTTGAGGGGCATCCCCGTAATGTACATTACCGCAATCGCAACGGCAATGCACACCGGCACTCCGGAGCTTGCAATGAGGGCTGACCGCATGGGAAACAGCATCAGCATCACCACGATGACAACCAGCATGGATATGAGAAGGTCCCTGAGGAAACTCCATACACTGGTTCCAACGACATGGGGCTGGTCGCTCACGCGGGTTATGTCAACTCCGTCAGGAAGTGTGCTCCTGTACTCCTGAAGCACATTTTCCACGCTCTTTCCGAATGCCACGATATTGTGGTCCGGCAGCATCTCCACGTTCACTATGAGGCAGGCGTTCCCGTTGTTGGAAACGTACTGGGTGGGCGTTTTGTAGCGCCTTTCTATGCTTGCGATGTCCTTAAGGCGTACCACCCGGCCCTGAGGGTCGGACCAGATTATCCTTTCGGCAACCTCCCTCTCGGTTCCCACGGCGGCGGCGATGCTCACCCTTTCGCTCTTTCCGTTATGCACGTACGTGCCCGAAGGGAGCGGCAGCGAAGCGGCCTGATAGTCCAGGAAAATGGCCGCCGGGTCAATCCCGTAGGCCGACAGCCTTTCCCTGTCCAGGGTTACGGCAATCTCCTCCTCCTGCGTGCCGATGACCGTCGCCTTCGCAAGCTCCGGAATGCCCTGGAGCCTGACGGAGAGTTCCTCGGCATATTCCTGCAGCTCCAGGTAGCTCTTTTCCGAAGATTCCATCGACAGCAGCAGCGAGCTGGTGTTGCCGAAATCGTCCAGCACCGCGACGGTGAGAACTCCGGCGGGAAGCGTGAGCTGCTTTTGCTGCAGGCCCAGCTTTATCTTGGACCAGACCTCGTCCTTGAGGCGCTGGGGAACTTCGTCCCTAAGGTCGACATAAATGTAGCAGATGCCGTTTTTCGTAGTGGAATAGGTTCTTTCCCGGTTCACCTCCTTGAAGGTGAAAAGATAGTCTTCCAGCGGCTTGGTGAGCCTCTCCTCCACCTCGGTGGCGCTTGCGCCGGGATATACGCCGGCAACCAGCCCCTGCTTGAGCTGGAAGGTGGGGAACTCGTCCTTGTTCATTCTCACGAGGCCGAATCCGCCAAGCGCGATGAGGACCAGTATCAGGACGGCCACAAGGCCTTTCTCCCGTACCGCCCACCGTACCCAGGCGGCTATTCCGCCTTCCTTGAGCCTTCCAAGATCCATTACTTCTCCACCTTTACTTTCATGCCGGACGATACCTTCCTCCGGCCTTCGATTATGACCATTTCACCGTCCTCGATGCCGCCGGTGACGGAAATACCGCTGTAGGAGTATCCTCCCACGTGGATATGCTTCTTCCCAACGATGCCGCTTTGGTCAACGGTCCAGACATATCGGCCTTCCATGTCCGTCATCACTGCCGATGCGGGGATGACTATGGCGCTGTCCTGCCTGTCCGTCCCCAGAATTACCTTGCACACCATTCCGGGCATAAGGCCCTCCGGCCTCTTTGCGAGCGAGACCGTGCAGTCGTAGCTGCGTGACAGGGCCGATGCGGTGATTCCCTTTGACTGCAGCACGGCGTCGATTTCAATGCCCAGGGCGGGGACGCTCACCACGGCGGCGTCTCCTTCATGGTACTTGTGCAGTTCTGCCTCCGGGATGGAGAAATCCACGCTCAGGGCACCCAGGTTGACGATGCTCAGGAGCGGTTCTCCCGGTATGAGCTCCAGTGACCTGCTGGTCCAGACCTTTTCCACGACGCCGTCGAACGGGGCCTTAACGGTGCACTTTTCAAGGGCGCTGCGGGCGGCGGCTTCCGCCGCGCGGGCCTGTTCCACCTTGGCCTTTACGTTCATGTATTCCACCTCCGTGACGGCACCGCCTTCGTGTACCATCGACACCCTTTTCCAGCCGTCTTCGGCCTGGTCCAGGGAAGCCTTTGCGGCCCTCCATGCGCTTTTCAGCGTTTCGGATTCTATCACCGCAAGCACCTGGCCCTTCTTCACGGGATAACCTTCGCGGGCGCTTAACTGCTTCACCGTCCCGTCGGAAGGGGAACGCAAGGTGGCGTCGAGGTCAGACTGGACAGTGCCCACAAATCCGGCCGATGTCTCCGCAGCGCTCCTTACGGCCGTCATCACCTTTACGGTAACGGGCTCAGGAGCCGCCTGTTTCCTGCCAAGCAGGGCGTCCCTCCCGCCGCATGCCGCTGCGAGGAGGACGGTTATGATTATTGCTGCTGTCCTATTCATTTGGCGTGGCTATGCAGTTGATTTCACTTTTTGAGACGGTTCCTTCTATGCCTTCGAAATTGTAGTCTCCCTGGTAGGTCATGTTGAAGATAATCATGTTCTCGTAGCGTTTTCCGCTGCCGCCAACGTCCATCCAGCAGCGGGAGGGAAGTCCCACGCCGCCGTCCTTGCTCACGGTTATGTAGCGTTTGACGGGGCTCAGGGTGATATTGTCGCCGCCTGCCACGGCTTCGAAAACTACGGGGTCTCCGCCGGTGATGTTCATTGTTACCTTCATGCGGTCCGTGCCGTTTTCCAGAATGTGCATCTGGCCGCTTTCGGCAACGATATGCCTTGTGACGGTGGTGTCACGGCTTGCGATGGTGTCAAGCTTCACGTGATAGTTGTAGGTGGTGTCACGGAAGGTTAGGGGACCAAGGGATATGGTATGCGGAATGGTATCTATCTTCACGGTGTCTTCCTTTACCGTGTAAATCTTTCCGGAAATTTCAACGGAGCCTCCGGTTTTGAACGAGTAGTACCCCCGGAACTGTTTCGTGTATTCTTTTGAGCACGCAGACATGGCAAGCACTGCGGCGGCAAATGCAATGAACCTCTTCATGACATGTATTTTTAAGCATGCAAAGTTACAAAAAAAATGCCTGCCTTTGCGGCATTATGAAAAGACTTTATCTAATAATTGCCGTGCTTATGACAGCGGATTTCGCTGCAAATGCGCAATGTTTTGACTTCTCCTCCGCCTCCGGCTCCCGCAATGCCTACGGCCGTGTCCTCACCTCCGCCCAGGCCAAGCCCTACTCCTCCCGTCAGGCCGTGCTTGGCTGGTAGGGGGGGGAGCATAGCCTGTAGGTCAAGGCGTTACCATCCCTCCCGAAACAGACGCAGAACCGCTGTCATCTGTTTCGGGAGGTCTTTTAGTCCATATTATTCGCGAAACATACCGCAGCACCAATCCGTCTGTTTCGAGTGTGACCATATGCCGCCAAATGCCAGTATTGACCGCTATTTGTACTGAGAAACAGACAAAACACTGCCTGGATTTGTTTCGCGGACTAGAAAAACGTATCTTTGACACATGAAACGCGATTACTTTGAAGGCGCGGACGTGGCGGTGACCATCTGCGCCAAGGACGGCACCATACTGGACATGAATGCCAAGTCCAAGAAGACATTCCTGAAGCCCGGTATGGAAGATATAATAGGCAATAACGTGCTGGACTGCCATCCGGAGCCGGCTCGTTCCCTCCTTGCCGATATGCTCCAGAATCCCCGCACCAACGTGTATACGGTGGAGAAGGAAGGAGTGAAAAAGCTCATCTTCCAGACCCCATGGTACGATGAAGGCCAGTACGCCGGCTTCATGGAACTGTCCATGGTGCTTCCGGAAGTGATTCCCAACAGAGTAAGAAAACCAAAGATATGAAAAAGCTGCTCCTCCTCCTGCTTTTTGGAGGCCCATTAGTGCTGGCCCAGCCAAAACAACTATCAGTAAAAGAGTTCCTTAAGCTCTCAAAGTCAGATACCACAAGCTATGTGGTCAAAGGCGTTGTGACCAAGGTCAGAAGCACCGTGAGCGGCAGCTTCTACCTGAAAGACAGCACCGGTGAGCTCCTGGTCTACGGACTCCGGCACCCGGAGCACAAGGACTGGAACTTCAAACAGATGGATATCGTCAAAGGCGATACCCTTACCGTCCTGGGCAGGTTCACTGTTTACGACGGCACCACACTGGAGATGAAAGACGGCCGCCTCCTTGCCAAGGCCGATGGCCCGGACCACAACCTCCCCTTCATGGAACGCCTGGACCGCAAGCCATCGTTCAAAGGCCGGTCCGGAGAAGATGCGGAAAAAGCCTTCTGCGAGTGGGTCCAGGCCCGGGTCAAGACACCCGAAGGCAGTACTGGCGGCACCGTGATGGTCCGCTTCGTGGTGGGCCGGAATGGCGGCGTGCAGGAGGTTCAGGTGCACAAGGGCGTGTCGCCTGAACTCAATGCCGAGGCCGTCCGGATAGTGTCATCGGCCCCCAAATGGAAGCCCGCCATGATGGATGGCGTTGTTGTCCGCATGACATACGTCATTCCGGTTGTATTTCCGTAATTAGTTTTAAGTTTTCACGCGAAACAGACAGAGACCCGTAGTGATTTGTTTCACTGCGGGATTTCTGTCTTTACTACCGTAGTTAATACTCGCGAAACAGACGGAGAGACGCTGTGGCGTGTTACGCGGAAGGTTGGGATTGGGAAGGGCGCGTTGAAAGTGTCTGTGAAACTGGTCTGGTGCGGTGAGTTGCTTGCGAAACATAGGAAATGGCGCTGTGGTATGTTTCGCATGAAAAAGTATTTTATAACAAACTAAATATCAGAAGATCAAATAAATAAGAAAATAAATCAAAAAAATGCAAAGTTGTTAATTAGGCGGAATATAAAAACCTACTTATATTGTGTTCGGTTAAACAAAAGACCGAATATATATGAGAGAAATAGTTCATTTATGCATGTCATCACATGACGAGGTCATGTTCAGAAACGAAGCCGACCTGGCGGCCGGCTTTAACACGTTAGCCTTGAAATCTTACCAGACAGATTCCCGCATACTTGCAGAAGGTTTCATCACTACTCACTTCCACACCCTGGCTCAAACTGACGATTATCATTTGCTGATGCGTCGGTTTCGCTACTGCTATACTCGTTACTTCAACAGCAAATATAAGAGAAAGGGCAGTTTAGGTGAGAAAAAGTGGTTCAGTATGAAAATTGACGGGGCTTACCATCTTATGACTGCTCTGAACTACGTAATGCGTCAAGGCTTACACCATGGACTGGCCAGTACGCCTTTCGGGTACAGGCACTGCTCTGCAAATGTAATTTTTCGCAAAGAACTGGGAAAGAACAATGAACCGGTCCTTATTGATGACGACCAGGTATTCAAATATCTTCCAGACCGCCATAAACTTCCCAAAGGCTGGAGGATGGATGAAAACGGGCTGATTCTAAGGGAGGATGTCATAGATACTTCATACGTGGAACAGGTCTATATCACTCCTAGGAATTACCTGTTTCAAATGAATCGTATCACGGATGATAAGGTGTTAGAAGACCAGAAGAAAGAAAACACCCTTCCGCCCGTGACGCTGGATTCAATAGAACAGGGAGTACAGGGTTTTGACGTCCAGAAAGCCCTCGTCAATGAGCAAGGCCGTATAAACAGGACCATAATGACTGATTTAGAACTATGCCACCTTATAGACGATGTCCTTCTTCCCCGCTATATAAAAGACCCCGAGGAGCAGTCCATCTACTTGCTTCCGATTTCAAAACGGCACGATATGGGCAACATACTATGGCACGCATCCGGTGATTCCAACAAAAAGGACAACCTCCTTGGTGGTAAAACGGTGAGTCCCTCCCAGATTCGCCGATGCCTTGCTCTATGACAACCTTCCTTCCGTGCTGAAACAGACGTAGATGTGCTTCGGTGTGTTTCGTGTGGCGTACAGCGGGCAAAACAGGCCATTCAGGGCACTATTGATGTGCTGAAACAGATGGGGAAGTGCTGCTGTCTGTTTCGCGGAAGGGTGAGCATAGCCTAAAGACGTTACAGCAGTGCTTAATGATTGCGAAACAGACGTAAATATGCTTCGGCGTGTTTCGCGTGGCGGACAGCGGGCAAAACAGGCCATTCAGGGCACTATTGATGTGCTGAAACAGATGGGGAAGTGCTGCTGTCTGTTTCGCGGAAGGGTGAGCATAGCCTAAAGACATTACCGCAGTGCTTAATGATTGCGAAACAGACGTAGATGTGCTTCGGTGTGTTTCGAGTGGCGTACAGCGGGCAAAACAGGCCATTCAGGGCACTATTGATGTGCTGAAACAGATGGGGAAGTGCCGCTGTGTGTTTCGCAAGAGAAAGAGCACATGGTCAGCCTTTTATTATCTCAAAATAATAGCTATATTTGAAATATGAAAAAACTAGCCGTCATAGCCGCACTGCTGGCATTTGCTGCATGTGCCCCTAAAACCACCGTAAAGTATACCAACCCCGTCCTTCATATGGATTACTCGGATCCGGATGCCATCAGGGTGGGTGAGGACTACTGGATGACGGCATCGTCCTTCAACTGTTTTCCCGGCCTGCCCATACTGCACTCAAAGGATCTGGTGCATTGGGAACTGGTGGGCGCTGCGCTTACGGACTATCCCTCAGACGGTTCTGCCGATGACTTCCGTACCACGGTCCATCACGGCAAGGCGGTCTGGGCCCCGGCAATAAGGTATCACGACGGCTGGTTCTACATCTTCGTAGGGGACCCGGACCGCGGCATCTTCATGGTGCGTACCCAGGACCCAGCCGGAAAGTGGGAAAAGCCCGTCTGGGTGGTTCGGGAGAAGGGGTTCATCGACCCGTGCCCTCTCTGGGACGATGACGGCAGGGCATGGCTCTCCCATGGCCTTGCCGGCTCCCGCGCAGGGCTCAAGAGCGTCCTTTTCGTTGCGCCGATGTCCCCTGACGGCACCCGTCTGGAAGGCCCTTCCCGCATTGTATACGATGGCCACATGACCCAGCCCACCATAGAAGGCACCAAGCTTTACAAACGGGGCGGCTGGTACTATATCTTCTCTCCGGCTGGCGGCGTAGCCACCGGCTGGCAGACCGTCCTCCGCTCAAAGGACCCTTACGGCCCCTGGGAAGAGCGCATCGTGATGGCCTGGGCGCCTGGAACCGTAAACGGTCCCCATCAGGGCGCCTGGGTTGACGCCCCGGACGGCTCCAGCTGGTTCCTCCACTTCCAGGACAAAGGAGCCTATGGCCGCATAGTCCACCTCCAGCCCATGACCTGGCTTGCCGATGACTGGCCCCTCATAGGCGAAGACCCTGACGGAGACGGCGTGGGCCAGCCTGTTGCAGGCGGCATGGTACCCTCCGTCATTGCCGTCTGCGACCACTCTGTCATTGCCGGCTGCGACCCCTCTGTCATTGCCGGCTGCGACCGGCAATCTCCCATCGGCCTGCCCCTGGCCTGGCAGTACCCTGCCATCCCCGGCCCTTACTGGCACATGGCGCTGCCAGATGGCATCAGGCTCTACAGCGTGGAGCAAAAATGGCCCTACACCAGCCTCTGGGACTGTCCCAACGTGCTTCAGCAGAAGTTTCCGGCAGAGTACTTCCAGGTTACAGCACGCCTCAGCTTCCAGCCCAATCCACAGCTTAAGCAGCGCGGAGAAACCGCCGGCTTTGTTGTCATGGGCAACGACTACGCTGGCCTCAGAATCACAGATACCGCAGATGGCGCAGCGCTCAGCTATATAGAGTGCATAGGCGCTTCAAAGGGTGCCTCGGAAACGGCCTCACAGCTATGCATTCTGCCATATACTTCCAACCCCCAGCCGCACCGATATGAATCCCGCAATGTCCCTCTGGTACATTACCCGGACCGCCAGGAAGCCTTGCTATGGGTAAAGTTGGAAGTGGCTCCAAAGTCCGTGGAAGGCAATGTCCCGGATGCCATATGCCGTTTCTCCTACAGCCTGGACGGTGACAATTGGACACAGGCCGGCAGTCCCTTCACCGCCCAGCCGGAGCTCTGGATAGGCGCCAAGTGGGGATTCTTCCATAACCGCTTCAGCCCCAAGAATGACGCCGGATGGCTTGATATCACTCAACTGAAGGTCATTGCATCCAACGCACAGGAGCCAGTCGACACATACAGAATCACATCCCTGGCGTCCAGGCAGTGTGCGAGACTGGAAACGGAGCTTACAGACACCACCATGCCCCGGAACTTCCAGGACGGCAAGGTGAATACCTCCAACCTCCGCTGGTGGTGCAGCGGCTTCTATCCCGGAACACTCTGGTACACTTACAAACTGGGCGGAGACACAAAGGAGCTTGCCCTGAGGCAGACAGCCAAAATGATGGACGTGGAAAAGCTGAACCCGGACCACGACATCGGCTTCCAGGTAATGAGCTCCGTAGCCATGGCTTACAAAGAGACGGGGGACAGCCTGTATCTTCCCGTTATCCGCAGGGCTGCGGAAAAGCTGGCGGCCCGTTTCTCTGACGTCACTGGAACCATAAAGAGCTGGGACTGGGATACTTACCCCGTCATAATAGACAATATGATGAACCTGGAGCTTCTCACCTATGCCTCCAGGCTCTTCAATGAACCAAGGTGGAACGATATCGCAATAACCCACGCCCGCACAACGGCAAAGAACCACTTCCGCAAGGACTATTCATGCTACCATCTTGTAGACTACAACTCCAAAGACGGCAGCATCCTCAAAAAGCAGACGGTCCAGGGCTATTCCGACGACTCCGCATGGGCTCGCGGCCAGGCCTGGGCACTCTACGGCTACACAATGATGTACCGTGAAACCGGCCTTGAGGAGTTCCTCTCCCAGGCGGAGCACATTGCGGCCTTCCTAATGCCAAAGCTCAAAGGCCGCCCTGTCCCCAACTGGGATTACGATGCCCCTGAGCAGCAGGACGACGCATCGGCCGCGGCCATAATGGCATCGGCCTTCCTGGAACTGGCCACACTATCCGGTAATGGGATGTACCGGACCCAGGCAGAAGAGATTCTCCGGGCACTCTGCACAGAAAACTACCTCTGCCGGGAAGGCGAGTACGGCGGTTTCATCCTGAGGCACAGCACCGGCCATTATCCCGCAGGCTCGGAGGTGGACGTCCCCATCTCCTATGCCGATTATTACTTCATGGAGGCTCTTTGGCGCTATAATTAGTTGATATTTATTTCAAACGTTTGTATATTTGCAGAATAACAGCACATAAAAACAATATCATGACCAACATTTTCTCTCTCGAAGGCAAGAACGCATGGATTACCGGCGCTTCTTACGGAATCGGGTTCAACATTGCCAAGGCATTCGTGGCCGCAGGCATCAAGAACATCATTTTCAACGACATCAACGAGGCGGCCCTGGAGCGCGGTCTCAATAACTACAAAGAGGCCGGCATCACCAACGTGCACGGCTATGTCTGCGACGTCACCAATGAGGTCGTCGTCAAGGAAACCGTAGAGAGAATACACGCGGAGGTTGGTCAGATAGACATCCTGGTGAACAACGCCGGCATCATCAAGCGCATCCCCATGCACGAGATGAAGCGCGCGGAATTCCAGCAGGTCATCGACGTAGACCTGGTGGCTCCCTACATCGTCTCCAGCGCCGTCCTTCCGGAAATGATGGAGCGCCGCGAGGGCAAGATTATCAACATCTGCTCAATGATGAGCGAGCTTGGCCGTGAGACCGTGAGCGCCTACGCCGCAGCAAAGGGCGGTCTCAAGATGCTCACCCGCAATATCTGCTCCGAGTACGGAGAGTACAACATCCAGTGCAACGGAATCGGCCCCGGCTACATCGCCACTCCCCAGACCGCACCTCTTCGTGAAAGGCAGCCCGACGGCTCCCGCCATCCCTTCGACTCCTTCATCTGCGCCAAGACCCCCGCGGGCCGCTGGCTTGAACCGGAAGAGCTTGGCGGTCCAGCAGTGTTCCTGGCCTCCCACGCATCTGACGCCGTGAACGGCCACATCCTCTATGTGGACGGCGGTATCCTGGCTTACATCGGAAAACAACCTCAGTAATATGGCAAAAGTTAACTGCACCGTGCGTCAGGCTTCCAGCAACCTGGACGCAAAACACTATGATACAGAGCGTATCCGTAAGGAATATCTGGTAGAGAACGTGATGGTCCCGGATGAAATCAACATGGTCTACTCCATGTTCGACCGCATCATCGCCGGCGGCGCCGTCCCCGTAAAGGAAGAGCTCGTGCTCACCGCCCCGGACATCCTCAGGGCCGATTTCTTTACCCAGCGCCGCGAGCTTGGCATCATCAACGTCGGCGGCACCGGCATCGTCAAGGTAGGGGACGATGAGTACACCATTCCCTTCAAGGAGGCCATATACATCGGCCGCGGAAACCGCCACGTCTCCTTCCGCAGCCTGGACCCCGCAAACCCCGCCAAGTTCTACTTCAACTCCGCCACCGCCCACAAGGAAACCGGCGTGAAGCAGATATCCAAGAAGGACGCCGTGGTAATGCACCTGGGCTCCCTTGAAGAGTCCAACGAAAGGACCATCAACCGTCTCCTGGTGAAGGAAGTGGTCCCTTGCTGCCAGCTTCAGATGGGTATGACGGAACTGGCTCCCGGAAGCACCTGGAACACCATGCCCGCCCACACCCACGACCGCCGCATGGAAGTTTACTTCTATTTTGAGCTCCCTGACGATGCCGCAGTTTGCCATTTCATGGGAGAACCCCAGGAAACCCGCCACATCTGGATGCACAACGAGCAGGCCGTAATCTCCCCCCAGTGGAGCATTCACAGCGCCTGTGCAACCCGCAATTACACCTTCATCTGGGGCATGTGCGGAGAGAACGACGACTACGGCGACATGGACGGCTGTAAAACCACAGACCTCAGATAATGAAACGTTTACTCATACTTGCTGCCGCCGTCCTCGGGATGGCGGCTTGCGCTCCCAAGCCGGAGCATAAAGTCATGGCCCGCGCCGTCCCGGAGCGTGCCGATGACTTCGTCTTCGAAAATGATCTCATTGCCGGCCGCTTCTACGGAAAGGCTCTTGAAGGCAACCCCACTTCCCCCGGCCTTGACATCTGGGTAAAACTGCCCGGAAAGCTTGTTGCCGACGAGTGGTATGCCGGTGCAATGGAAGACCCTGACTACTATCACCACAACCACGGCGGCAAGGACTGCTACAAGGTATCGGTATCCCTTGGCGGCGGCGCCAGCGTGCCTTTCATAGACGGAAAGCTTTGCTATCCCGCCACCAACTACCGTAGCTGCGAGGTCCTGGAGACCACGCCGGACAAGGTTGTGTTCGCCCTTCACTACCCTCAGTGGGAGGTCGCAGAAGGCATACTCGTCACCCTTGACAAGAAGATTACCGTCACCGCCGGCAGCTACTTCACAGCTGCGGAAGACACCTACACCTTCACCGGTGCCGATGAGCTTACTGTCGCCGCCGGTTTCAAGCTCCACAGCGCCCAGGGCACCGTAGCGGAAACTCAGGAAACCGCCTGCAGCTATGCCATCTGGGAGAAGGCATCGGACCAGAGCATAGAGCCGGAGGACGGCATGCTTGGCGTAGCCGTCGTCCTTCCCGGTGCAGAGAAGGTCTTTGCATGCGGGGAACTTGACCACGCCCTCCTTCTCAAGACCATAAAGTCCGGGGAAAGCGTGAACTACTGCTTCGGTTCCTGCTGGTCCAAGGGCAACATCCAGGAGCCCGCGGATTGGTTCAAGATGGTTGCCGGGCTTAAGTAACCTGGATCTTTAAGGCTTCTGCAGCCTTTGTTACCCACCTCCGCCATCATCCATGCCCCGCGAAACACACCGCGGGGCGTTTTTGTCTGTTTCGCGCAGCCCCCCCACCTCCCCAAACACCAACTTATCCACCAAAAACGCCAAATCCGTGGACAAACCTGCCAAAACGCCAACTTGTCCACCAAAAACGCCAAATCGGTGGACAAACCTGGCAAAACGCCAACTTGTCCACCAAAAACGCCAAATCGGTGGACAAACCTGGCAAAACGCCAACTTGTCCACCAAAACACCCCTTTTCCGTGGACAAACCCGCGAAACCCCGCGGTGTATTTCGTCCGTTTCGCGCAGGGGATTGTATAGGTAGAAAGGATTGATTATATTTGCAGTTATTGATAAATAACCATATGAGAAAGCTGTTATTACCTTTCATGGCTCTGCTGCTCACTGCAGGTTCGTGCACTTCCAGCCTGGACCCGTTTGAGGGCACGGATGGCATACGCTTCAACCTGAACGGCAAGAAGTATGTGATGCAGAGCGGTTTACTGGGCCTTGACCCGCTTGTGGAAACAGAAGATGGCTGTATCGTCAAGGCCAACATGCAGGGACCGTCGTTCCTGGACCTTGTGTCGTTTACCTTGAACCTGTGCGAAGCAGACCAGTTGGCTGTGGACAAGGAATACAATACCGGAGAGAACGGCATATCGGCAACTATAAAGCCTTACGTTCCAAGCACGCCAACAATTGCGGCTGTTGAAGAAGATACCACAGAGCCCAAGGAAGAAGTAAAGCCGGAAACTCCTCCCGTGCAGTTGCAGGGCTGGGTAAAGAGAGTGGCTTCGGAGACGGAGCAGCTGGAGATTCTCTTCGAGTTCAACGGCAAAGATACGGAAGGCAATGAGTATGTAATCAAGCACGGATTCCTGAGACTATGAAAAAGATTGTAATTACCATAATTGTCGCCCTTATTGGCATCCAGGCATTTGCCCAGGGCGGTTTCAGCGTATCTGCAGGTGCTTCCTTCAGCGTTTACGACATGTCTCCCACTGTGGGCGTAACTGCAGCTTATGCAATTCCCGGGTCGTTTATCGGCTTTTTCCTTGAGACTGACTGGAATTCTACGTACCATACCCTTGAGGGCGGTCCAAGCCCCCTTGTTGAAAAAACTGCCCGTTTGCATGTGCTTCCCGGTATCCGTCTCTATTACCTGCAGAAGAGAAAATGCAGGCTGTGGTCCGGATTCGCTTTCGGTGCCCGCCGCGTACGGGAGTCGGAAACCTTCAACGGAGATACCGTAGGGTCCACTTCCTGGGGCCTTTCCGCGCAGGACGTCAACTTTGGCTTCTCCTTTGGCCGCAAGCTCACCTTTGACGGCGAGTTTGGCCTTGGTACCGCCTGGGTAGGAGCAAAATTCGGCATCGGCTACAAGTTCTGATGCAAGGTTCCGGTGCTCTCCGTATTGTATAGAAAAAGACCGTTACCATGAAGATCAAGTTTTTTCTTATTTACGTATTTGTCGGGATAGCGTTCCTGGCTGTTTCTGCATGGGTTTTTCTGTCCGGCGGACAGAACGCAAAGGCCATTAGGGCCAAGTACAGGCTTGGCGGCATACTCATCATGGCCTGGGCAATGATTTCCGTAGCCTCTTGCAGTGCCATTGAAGGTTTGATTGATGACAAGGGACAAGTAATGTGCTATGATCCGGTTGAGCCGGAACCTACGGAGAACCTCGTGGAGTTCAGTTTCATCAGGGATGAGAGTAAGCAGTACAACAGGGAGAATGATCTCTGTCCGGGCGATATTATTTCTGCCGAAATAAGGATACCCACTTTCAACAAGTATTTTCTGTACTTGATTACCTATGTTGACGGAAAGAGTACAGAACTCCAACGGACGGAACTGTTTGTCGAGGACTTGAAGAACAAGGAGAGTGTCAAATTTGAAGTCCCTGTGAGTGACGCTGTGACTTACAGGGGAGAAGCGCAGGTTTACGTCCAGGCCTGCGTCTATGACTCAGAGGGCAAGGAATCTTATGGCTGGATTAATGGCGCCGGCAATGGCGTCACGCTTATCAACATAATCTGATGCCTCGTTTCCACATCAGTAACATAGTCTATGAACTTACCGGAGCCTGCAACCAGTGTTGCAGGTTCTGCTATAATCACTGGCGCCCGGAAGGAGCACCTGCCCCGGACCCCGCAAGGGCGCGGAAAACGCTCAGGAAGCTGCTCTCACAGTGCTCTGTGGGCACAATCTCTTTCTCCGGCGGGGAACCACTTCTGCTCTCCAACATACACAACCTTGTTATCCGTGCACGCCTCAAAGGAAGTCACGTGAACGTACTCACAAACGGTACGCTCCTTACTCAGGACGCTTTGGAGAACTTCGTGAGTCTTGGCGTGGGTGCCATTCAAATCCCGCTTCTTAGCGCAAATCCGGAAGTCCACGACTATCTTACAAGCCTGAAAGGTTCATGGGAGAAAGCAGTGGATGCCTTGCGTCGCGCCGGTGGCAAAGGCATTGGCGTATCAGTTCTGGTAATCACTAAGGTCAACGCCCCGGGCGTGTCGGAAACCCTTTCGCTTGTACGTGACTGCGGAATCCGCACCGTTATGGTGAACAGATTCAACATAGGTGGAAACGGAATCAGGAACATGCGGGAGCTTGTCCCGGACAGCAAGACCCTCGCCAGTGCCTTTGCCGCCGTGGAAGCCTTTGCCGCCGCCCATCCGGACATGCGTGTTGTAAGCGGGGTCTGCACACCTCTTTGCTTCCTTGATACGGCCCCATATCCCCATATCCAGTTCACAAAGTGCAGTACAGATCTCACCGGTCGTCCCCTCACCGTAAACTACGACGGCGATGTCCGTTTCTGCAACCACTCACCAAGAGTGCTCGGAAACATATATTCCAGGGTAATTTCTGACATCCTCCAGGATCCGGACATCAATGCCCTGTATGCTGGAATGCCGTCGGAATGCTCTCACTGCCACCTTCTGGAACGCTGTGGCGGCGGTTGCCGTGCCGCCTCCGAGCAGCTCTACGGCACTTTCTCCAAGCAGGATCCCATAATTGACGTTGGCTGACAAAACGTGCTGTGAATGTAAAAGGTTCGGAAAACGTGGCCGAACCTTTTACGTTAAATGGCATTATGGGGTGTATGGTGTAAAAGGTTCGGGGGAAAAAACCGAACCTTTTACATTATTCATATGAAAATTATGCTTACATTTGCATAATATGGGAAACAAGTCAAGCTGGATTGCAATTGTGGCTGCGGCCGTGCTTATTGCCGGCATTGCTTATGGCGTCATGCGCCTTTACGGGACCGGGACCGGCCGCTCGCAGAAGGAGGCCGCTCCCACGGAGTGGGAAGTCCTTAGGGCGGTGCCTTCAGATGCCGTGGCCGTCATGGTCTTTGACGGCTCCAAGGCTGCACGCAGGGTCATTGCAGACTCTACAAAGCTCCTCCAGCCCGTTCTGGCATCGGACAATCCTGCCCTAATGGAGTATCTGGCCGCATCCGGCAAGTACCGCACTGCGGTGGCCCTCCTTACCAGCGGCTCCCTTGTCCCGCTTGTCATTACCCAGACCAACAAGGCCGATTCCGCCTCCGTGGCAGACCTTGCCGCGTTGGCAGAGAAATCCGGCCTTAAGACTGTAGTAAAAGAGAACTTCCTCATCGCATCCAGGAGCGAGACCTTCCTTGGGTCATCGGCCCGCCATCTGGAGGAAGGATCGTCAATCCTCAATGTAAGGAACCTGGGAGACCTGGCCCAGAAAGTAAAGGGGCCCGCTGTGGCGTTCCTTAACCATTCCCACGCCGCTAAACTGCTCCAGGTATATTCCACGCCTCCTTTCCGCAAGCAGGCAGCCTTTGTGAAGGACCTCACCGCCTGGAGCGCCTGGAGCGTGGCGGAGCTGGAGAAGGACCACATAGTCCTGGAAGGAACTGCCCTGAAAGGAGATGCCGCGGCAAGCTGGTTTGCAGCCTACAAGGGAGCTCCCGTTCAGCCGGCAGAATTCCCGGAGGCGGTTCCGTACTTTGCCGGCGAGATCATTTCCGTTCCCATTTCGGACACATTCATTGACTCCCGCAAGGCTTTCGAGGACGGCCGTGGCCGCCTGTCAAAGCTGGACAAGGCTCTCAAGGATAAGGCTAAGCGTGAATTCACTCCCGCTGAATGGTTCTCCAGCCTCCAGCCCAAAGAGGCCGTAAAGGTCACCTTTGCAGCAGAAGACGGCACTGAGCGCAGCGTCATCCTCATCCGCAGCGGCAAGGATCTCAAACTGGGTACGGAAAGCCCCAATCCCTACCGAGGAACCATCGGCCAGATACTTGGTGAGTACTTTGCCATAACGGACACCGTCTGCTCCCAGGCAGGCTCCCGCTGGAGCGTATGGGGGGACATGCCGGGCGTCCGAGCCTTCACAAAAGGGGACTACACGCTTAAAGAACGCATGACCGATGCCTCTGTCCCTGTACCGGAAGGCTTCACCGCCTATGCCTCCCTCACGGACAGCCCACTGACCGTTGACGATATCTTCTCCGCCAAATTGGCATCGGCCTTTAAAGACTGGGTTTCCGGCAGCGGATACGCACCTGCGGTGGCCTCACTGGACCTTTCGGGAGAGAATCCCAGGATGCGCGTGGCCATTTACAAGAGGGCCCTCCGCGGCACCAAGGTCCAGGTTATGGAAAGGGACACCACCGTTGTAGTCCCCACAGGCCTTTTCCCGGTAACAAACTTCTCTACCGGCAAAACCAACTATCTTTACCAGAACAGCCACCTTTCCATATGCCTTAACGACGAAAACGGCAAGGGCGTCTGGGGCGTTCCCTTCAAGGAAAGCCTCTGCGGAAGGGTTCAGAACATAGATTACTTCGGAAACGGGAAAATCCAGTTCCTGTTCTGCGCCGGCTCAAAGCTCTGGGCCATTGACCGCCTGGGCCACTGGGTGAACGGTTTCCCGGCCTCCCTGGGCAAGCCCGTCCTCCTTGGTCCCGATGTGTACGATTTCACCGGCGCCTCCGGCTACACCGTCATGGTCCTCCACAAGGACAATACCCTGGAACGGTACAACCTCCACGGTGCAAAACCCGACGGATGGAAAGGCATCAAGGCCCCGGAGACTGTGAAGAACCTGCCGGAACTTATCGAGGCAGGGGAGAGGCGCTTCTGGGCCGTGCGCACATCGGTCCGCACCATAATCTATCCCTTCGAGGGAGGAGACCCTGCCGTGAACCCGGAAAGCGGGAAAATGATAAAGCCGGATTCCCAGCTCTTCCTTAACGGCAAGAGTGTCAAAGCGGAATGCTACGACGGCAAGACACGTGAATTCAAACTGTACTAAAACGACTATAAATGGAATTTCAATCGGTAAATAAGATTCTTCAGAAGAGTTTTATCCAGAACTGGGACCGCCCCGCCCTTACCAATTATCAGGGCATGACCCTGGCTTACAGGGAAGTTGCAACCAGAATAGCCAAGTTGCACATCGCCTTCGAGCAGTGCGGCCTGGAGAAAGGAGACAAAGTGGCCATCTGCTCGCGCAACCAGGCCAACTGGGGCGTGAGCTTCCTGGCCGCAATCACATACGGCGCCGTCGCCGTCCCCATCCTGCACGAGTTCAAGCCCGGCAACATCCACTACCTGGTAAACCACTCCGAGGCCAAGGTCCTCTTTGTGGACGACGTAATCTGGGAAGGCCTCATTCCGGAGGAAATGCCGGACCTGCAGGTAATCGTCCAGATAAACACCTTCAAGTTCTACTTTGCGGCTTCGGAAGAGCTCTACAGCATCCGGGAGCACCTGAACGAGGAGTTCGGAAAGCGTTACCCCAACGAGTTCCGCCCGGAGGACCTCAACTACTATGAAGACTCTGCCGACGAGCTCGCAATAATCAACTATACCTCAGGCACTTCCGGCTTCTCCAAGGGTGTGATGCTGCCCTACAGGGCGCTCTATTCCAACATAGAGTTCGCCGCAAAGGATGCCTGCCCCATGCTGAAGGCCGGCATGAACGTAGTTTCCATGCTCCCTACGGCCCACATGTACGGCATGATGTTCGAGTTCCTCTTCGAGATGACAATCGGCATGCACGTCCATTTCCTGTCCCGCGTCCCCAGCCCCAAGATTATAATGAAGGCCTTCGGGGAGATTCATCCAGACATCATAATCGCGGTGCCCCTTGTAATGGAGAAGGTCTACAAGACAAAGCTCAAGCCCCTTATCCACAAGACGCGTTTCTACCGCCGCATCCCTGTGCTTGGCCCTTCCATCGAGAAGAAATTCTGCACGGAACTCACCAACTCCTTCGGCGGCCAGTTCGAGGAGGTTATCCTTGGCGGCGCCGCATTCAACCCTGAGGTGGAGAAGTTCCTGCACAAGATAGGCTTCCACTACACCGTAGGCTACGGCATGACTGAGTGCGCTCCCATAATCGGCTATGCACACTGGGACAAGGTAAAGGTTGGTTCCGCCGGCCGCGCCGCCCTGAACATGCAGATACGAATCGATTCAAAAGATCCCCAGAATGTCCCCGGAGAGGTCCAGATTAAGGGCCCCAACGTGTGCCTTGGCTACTACAAGAACCCCGAGGCCACAGCGGAGGCATTTACAAAAGACGGATGGTTCCGCACCGGAGACATGGGCATCATCGACGGCGACGGCTATCTCTACCTCAGGGGCCGCTCAAAGTGCATGGTACTCGGTCCTTCCGGCCAGAACATCTATCCCGAAGAGCTTGAGGCGGTTATCAATACCTTCAGCTATGTGGTAGATTCCCTGGTGATAGAGGACGAGGGCTCCCTCACGGCGCTGGTATATCCGGACTACCACCAGGGAGAGCTTGACGGCATGTCCCTGGAAGAGTTCAAAAAGCACGTCACCGGCTTCCTGTCGGCTATCAACCAGGAACTCCCCGGCTATGCCCAGATAAAGAAAATCGAGCTCATGTCCGAGGACTTCGAGCGCACCCCCAAGAAGAGCATCAAACGTTATCTTTACCAGAGAGGATGAGCAGCAAATTCGACCACAGCTATCTCCAGATGGCAGAAGTATGGGCCCAGAACTCCTACTGCAAGAGAAGGAAAGTAGGCGCCCTCATCGTAAAGGACAAGATGATTATATCGGACGGCTACAACGGCACTCCATCCGGTTTCGAGAACATCTGCGAGGACGAAAACGGGGTCACAAAGCCATACGTCCTTCATGCAGAGGCCAACGCCATAACCAAGGTGGCAAAGTCCGGCAACAGCAGCTCCGGCGCCACGCTCTATGTCACGGCATCCCCGTGCATGGAGTGCTCAAAGCTCATAATCCAGTCCGGAATAACCCGCGTGGTATACAGGGATGCCTACCGCCTTATGGACGGCATAGAACTCCTTAAGCGCGCCGGAATAGAAGTGGAGCAGTCCGAGTAATGAAACAGAGCACCCGGCAGATTCTCCAGGTCCTGCTTGGCATCGTAATCGGTGCCATGCTCACCTTTACCGTGGTCAAATACCGCGATACAAGGCATCTTGTCTCTACCCGTTACGGCGGCAAATGGGCCAAGTTGAACCTGGTCCTGGACCTTCTGGAGAAGAATTACGTAGATACAATCAAGACTGCGGAACTCACTGACGCCACCATCTCAGCGGCCCTTGCTTCGCTGGACCCCCACTCGGTCTACCTCCCTCCGGTAGAACTTTCGGACTCCGAGGAGCAGCTTGCCGGCGGGTTCGACGGCATAGGTATCCAGTTCAATGTCCCGGCCGATACCGCCATCGTCCTTGAGGTCATCGCCGGCGGCCCGTCGGAAAAGGCCGGCCTCCTGAAAGGGGACCGCATAGTGAAGGTCGATGACCGCGTCATCGCCGGCGTCAAGTTCCCCCAGGACAGCATGGTCCGTCTCATGAAGGGCCCGTCCGGTACCCGCGTCACCGTCACCGTCCGCCGCTCCGGGGAAGAGATTCCCTTCGAGATTACCCGCGGGAAAATCCCCGTCCACAGCGTGGATGCCTACTTTATGCTCTCTGATACAGTTGGTTACATGAGGGTAGGGAAGTTCTCCAGAACCACCTACAAGGAAACCCATGATGCCACGAGGGAACTTGCCTCCAAAGGCATGAAACACCTTGTCATGGACCTCAGGGCCAATACCGGCGGGTACATGGACCAGGCACTTCTCATGTGCAACGATTTCCTCGCATCGGGGGACACCATCGTCTACATTGAGGGCCTTCACCGCAAGCGCGAGGTCTTCCGTGCCGATGGCCGCGGCTCCTTCCTGGACATGGGGCTGTCGGTCCTTATAGGGGAGAGCACGGCAAGTGCCAGTGAAATCTTCGCAGGCGCCATCCAGGACAATGACCGCGGCACCATCGTAGGCCGTCGTTCCTTCGGCAAAGGCCTTGTCCAGGAGCCATTCTTCTTCACGGATAAGTCCGGCGTCCGCCTCACAGTGGCCCGGTACTACACACCCTCCGGCAGGTGCATCCAGAAGCCCTATAGCGGGGCCGATGACTACAGCTACGACATCTACCGCCGCTATGCCGACGGCGAGGTTTTCTCCGCCGACAGCGTCCACCTGGACAAGTCCGACGTCCACCATACCCGCAGCGGCCGCACGGTCTACGGCGGCGGTGGCATCATGCCCGATGTCTTTGTGCCCATGGACACTACCACAACTACCCTGTTCTACCGCCAGTGCGTCCGCAAGGCCACCACGATGCGTTTTGCATCGGCCATGTTCGACAAGTACGGCTCCAGGCTGTCGTCCATAGATTCCTTCGCCGCCATGGACAGGTTCCTATCTTCGGAGAACATTGCCGGGCAGTTTGTCCGCTACGCGCTTTCTGCCGACGGCATCCGCTGCACGGACGCCGAGTGGGCCTCCTCCCGCCCCTACATGCAGCCAGAGGTCTACGCCCTTGTCTCCCGCTACTCGGCCCTTGGCGAAAACGCCTTCTACAAATACTACCTCCCCATCGACAGCACTATAGACGTTGCCCTGGAGAATCTGTAACGAATAAAGGCACCTCAACTGCTGGAGGTGCCTTTATTCGCTTTTAAATACTAACCAACTAAATAACTAACCGGTTAGTGTAAATGCAAGAGGCGTGCCAAAATGCTAGGCCTGGCCGGTCATTTCCCTGCGGGCGCGTTCTACGGACTTGGAACGCTTGAGGACGAAGCCGGATCCGAGGTACTTGGTGCGGACGTCTTCATCGGCGGCAAGCTGCTCCGGGGTGCCTTCCTGGAGGATGACGCCCTCATACAGAAGGTATGCGCGGTCTGTGATGGCAAGGGTTTCACCCACGTTGTGGTCCGTGATGATGACGCCTATGTTGCGGTACTTTAGTTTGGCGATGATGTACTGGATGTCCTCCACGGCAATGGGGTCAACGCCGGCGAAGGGCTCGTCCAGAAGGATGAACTTGGGGTCTACGGCAAGGGCGCGGGCAATCTCGCAGCGGCGGCGTTCACCTCCGGAAAGCTGGATTCCCAGGGACTTGCGCACCTTGGAGAGGTTGAACTCGTCGATGAGCCTTTCCATGCGCTCTACGCGCTGTTCCTTTGTCATATCCTTAGTGGAGGACGATACTTCCATGACGGACATTATGTTGTCCTCTACGGACATGCGGCGGAAAACGGAAGCCTCCTGAGGCAGGTAGCCGATTCCTTTCTGGGCCCTCTTGTACATTGGAAGGGTGGTAAGCTCTACGGAGCCGCCCTGGTCGTCGTCAATGAAGATGCGGCCGCCGTTTGGCTTGATCTGGCCGGTGATCATGTAGAAACTGGTGGTTTTACCGGCACCGTTAGGACCCAGGAAGCCCACAATCTCTCCCTGCTGTACTTCCATGTTAACGCCCTTCACAACCGTGCGGACGCCGTATTTCTTGACAAGGTTTTCTGCTCTTAGTTTCATACTACTTGGTGTCTAGGGCAAGTTCTGCTGCGAAGGCCTTGAAATCAGGGTTCTTGTCCATGAGGTCCTTGGCCTTCTCTTCCGGCATGTAGGGTACTTTCTCTACCTCTTCTTCCGGAGTTACGGACACTATGATGTTCACTTTGGGAGTGCCCAGGAGACCGCGGAGTTTTCCTTCAAGGTCCCTGAGGAGTTTTTCCTCTATCCACTGCTTCTGGGCCTCGTTCTTTACGGTGAAATCTACAATTTTCACGCCGCCGTTCTCGCTTATCTGGATGTGGCCGTTGGCAATGGTGCTGGCAAGGCGGGGCTTGTCTGCATACTGCTTGGAGAGCTCTTTCCACTGCAGGCGGACGGTGTCGTCATCCGGCAGCTGAACAGTCACAGGAGCCGCTTCCGCGGGTTTTTCCTCTTCCTTTTTCTCCTCCATGAGTGCATTCATCGAAAGAGCCGACCCTGTCTTGGCCGCACGGCGGCGGGGTGCAGGTGTTGCAGGTGTTACGGCAGAGGTGGCTCCTTCCGGAGCATTTGCCCGTACAGGGTCGCGAAGCGACGCGGAGGAAGGAGCTACCTCTGCCGTAGCTGCCGGCGCCTTGACCAGGAAGCTGAGCTTCATGAGGGCGTACTCAATGTGCAAACGGGGATTAACGGCGCTCTTGTAAGCGCTTTCACAGCCGGTAGTGATGCCAAGGGCGTCGAAGAGGAACTTGATGTCGCAGTTTGCGGCCTGTTCCCTATAGCGGCGTTTTAGGGAGTCCGGAAGCTCCAGAAGTGCGTCCAGTCCACCTGTCTTTGCCACTATGAGGTCCCTGAGATGGGATGACAGGGATGCAACGAAGTGGAGGGCGTTGAAGCCCTTGGCGAGGATCTCGTCAAAGGAGAGGAGCGCGGCGCCGTAGTTGCCGGAGAGGAAGCTGTCCACCATGGAAAAGCTGTACTCGTAGTCCAGGACGCCAAGGTTGCGGATTACGTCGTCGTACTTGACTTCCGTTCCGCAGAAGGCTACCGTCTGGTCAAAGATGGTGAGCGCGTCGCGCATGGCGCCATCGGCCTTGGAGGCTATTACGTGGAGGGATTCATCGTCGATGGTGACCCCTTCCTTGTCTGCGATTCCGCGCAGGTTGCGCACCATGTCCGGGATGCTGATGCGGTTGAAGTCGTAGGTCTGGCAGCGGCTGAGGATGGTGGGGAGAATCTTGTGCTTCTCCGTAGTGGCAAGGATGAAGATGGCATGTGCCGGGGGCTCCTCCAGCGTCTTGAGGAAGGCGTTGAAAGCCTGGGTGGAAAGCATGTGGACCTCGTCTATGATGTACACGCTGTACTTTCCCACCTGAGGAGGAACCTGGACCTGGTCCATCAGGGCCTTTATGTCCTCTACGGAATTGTTGGAGGCGGCGTCCAGCTCATGTATGCAGTAGGAACGGCCTTCCTTGAAGCTCACGCAGGACTCGCACTCCCCGCACGGCTCCATGTCCGGTCCCGGATTGGAACAGTTGATCATCTTGGCGAAGATACGCGCCGTGGTGGTCTTTCCCACCCCGCGGGGCCCGCAGAAAAGGTATGCATGCGCCAGCTGCCCTCTCTTGATGGAGTTTGACAGCGTCCTTGCAATGGTATCCTGGCCGATGAGCGTTTCGAAGGAGTCCGGCCTGTACTTCCTTGCCGATACAATATACTCACTCATAGACTACAAATATAAGAAAAATCCGCCAATTCCTTAACCCGTCCACCAAAAACGCCCACTTCCGTGGATAAACCGGCAAATACTGGTCTTCGTCCGCAAAAACGGCCATTTTCAGGGACGGCGGGTAACGAAAAAACGGTTCCCGTATGCCGGAAACCGTTTTTTTATATAAAAGGTGCAAATCAGATTACTGGTCTTCTTCAAGACGGAGCTTCTGAACGTAGATGGCCTTCTGCATAGCCATACGCTTGATCACGGAAGGCTTCTCGAAGTTCTTGCGGGCACGCATCTCGCGGACGGCGCCGGTCTTTTCGAACTTGCGCTTGAACTTTTTAAGGGCTCTCTCGATGTTTTCGCCTTCTTTAACGGGAACGATGATCATGCTTTTTACACCTCCTTTTTCTCAAATGGGCTGCAAAGATATGATATTTTTTCTTACCCACCAAATTTATTTCACTTCTATTACAAGTTCCAGGGTCTCCTTGGTGCCATCGGCAAAGGTAAGCACGGCCACAATGCTGTGAGAGCCTGCCGTGAGGGTGACCTCTCCGTTACCGCTGAGGCCGTTGCCGTCGTAGCTCCAGGACACTGATACAGGATTCTGGCCTTCCGCAAGTTCAAGGGTGGGGAAGAAGCCGTCGCCGGCAGCGTAACTGCCGTTTCCGGGATCCGCAATGGCATTAAGGCCCATATCCTGGAACGAGGATACAGGAATGTTCGAGTACGTAGCAGTGAGGTGGACCTTTTTATCCTGGGAGGAATATGAGATATTACTCAGTACTACGTCCGTACTGTTATTGTTCCAGTCTACAGGAGTGTAGGACTTAACGTTCTTTCTGCCGGGGAATACGTAGTCAGAGAGGTAGTAGGATGTGTAGTTCAGCGAGGTGGTATTTGCCGCGGGAATCACGTAGAAGCAGGGATGGCTTCCGTAAGCGTTGATGCTGTTGTAGCTTCCCCAATTGGCCCATTGCTGGTAGGGAGTCAATCCTCCTACTCTCCTTACTGTGGACTTGTCCACGTGATAGATTACAAGGCCTGTGGGCAGATACTTGTCCCAGCCGCTTCCGTCGCGGCACTCGTACAGGAAATACTCTCCCTCCACTTCCGTGGGAGTAGTGTATGCAACGCTGTATCTGATGGAAGAGAAACTCACATCCCCGTCAGGAAGCTGTGGAACGTCGCCAGGAGTCATCCAGCCAAGCAGTATGCGCTCTTCGGCATTGAAGTACGGTGGAGTGCGTCCATCGTTGAGGTATGCTCCGGAATCCATGGTAGAGAAGTAATACAGGCCTCCAGCCGAGCCGTTTTTATTGTAGTCGGTATCGTAAAAATCCGGGAGGCCGAGGGAGTGTGCGAACTCGTGGCAGGTGGTGCCGATGCCGCACATATTGCTGCCGCTGCTGCCGGAAAGCTCGGATGTGCAGAAATAAGCGTCGAATCGCTTGCCGTCAAATATGCTACTGCGGCCAAGGGAGGTGTACTGAAGGTTCCACTGGTGAGGCCATATGGAATTTGCGGGACCGCCTTCGGCCTCGTTATATCCGGCGTAGTAGAAAAGCGCCATGTCTACATAGCCGTCGTTGTCATAGTCGTACTTGGAGAAGTCGGCCTCTGCGTCAAGGGCTTTGGCGGCGTGGATGAGGGCCTCTTCCGGCCTGGTGTCGTTGTCATCGCTGTCATTCTTCCCGTAGTATGCCATGTTGTTGGGAAGGTCCACAGGGCCGTATACGTCAAATACGGGAATGAACTGCCCGTCGGAGTTGTCAAAGTAGAAATCCCTCACAGATCCTGTTCCGCCGTTAGCGGAATAACCTTCCTGGTTCAGGAGGGCGGTGAATTTGGCGTTGGCATCTGTAGTCTTGAACGTAACGTCGGTGAACTGTACCAGGAAAACTGGGATGTGGCGCTCTCCATGGGTCATGGCGTTGTCCGTATGGGTGCGTGGCCTGGTTCTGTTTGCCGCCTTCCTTCTTGCGATGGCGTTCTTGCGGGCTTCAGGATTAATTGTGGAAGGCCTCCACCATCCGTCCTGGTCCTGTTTTACAACTTGATCAGTGCCTGCGATGGTAGTCCAGTTGAAGAACTCGTCTCCGTGGCGCTGGAGCATGATGGTGGTTCCGTCCGGCTGCACTGCGGTGAAAGGTACGGGGCTGGCCGGGATGGCATTTGCAACAGTGCAGATGAGAGCGGCAACGGCCGCGGCGATAATATTCCTTGTTCTCATATGCCCTTACTTTTTAACGATGAAACATGTGCCTGGTTCCGCCTTGAACCATAAGAGCTGGTCGCTTTCCGCTATTACGGTGGCATTGTACACGGAGTGCATGACCTCCTTGTTGCCGCTCTTGACGACCACATCTACATTGGCCGATGACCCTTCCGCCGCGTCGGTCTTGATTCCGGAAACGATGACTGCGGAGTATGAACTGCGTTTCATGAGTCTCAGCTCCAGGGAGCCGTCTTTTTCCTTTCGTCCGGCCTGGTTCCATCCATCGGTTCCAAGTACGTAATCCATACCCGCGATGCCATAGAAACCGGGGGTATTAACGTCAAGGTACGGATCCTTGCCGCTTTGGGTTACAGTTACGGAGAAGGAAGCATCGCCGCCGGTGAAGCTCACTGTGGCCTGCCTGTCGGCATAAGTATCGTTGGGCTCTGCTACAAAGCTCTCAGTGGCTTCTTTCAGGGCTTTTGTCTCTATGTGCTTTACCCAAGGTGCGCTGCATTCTATGTTGTAGTCCACATTGGTCCTTGTCCTGACGGCAAACTCTCCGCCCTTCCAGTCGAAGGAGGCAGTGGAGCCGTCGCCAAGGATGACATCCTTCTGGCCCTGCACCACGGGAATCTCTACGCTCAAGGTCCCGAAGCTGATCTTCAGGGAGCCCTCACGGGAGCCGATGTTTTCGTTGGGATCAAGGGCGTGGCAGGAAATAGTGGCGTCTCCTGCATATCCTTTCTGAGTGTCAAGGGCCAGCCAGTCTTTTCCGGACACAACTTCCGCTGTCCATGTGGAAGGGGATTTGAAGGTGGCGCTGGAGACTTCCGTCCCGGAAAGGGTTATCGTAGAGGGGCTGAAGTAGGTATCCATTCCTCCCTGGACGATGTTTACGGAACGCGAGCCCTTTCCTGCAGTGACAGTCAGGCCAAGGGTCCTTGGTCCATTCCCTGTATTTGGAGAGAGAAGAAGGGTAATCTTGCCCATGTTATCTTTGCCGATGAAAACGTTGTCCACGCTTGCCCAGTCTGTTTGCGAGAGATCAACCTTCCACTTGAGGTCACAGATAACGGTAACAAGCAAAGTCTGCTGAAGGGCATCAGGTGTTTCGGTGTCCGGCCTAACAATAAGCATTTCCGGAGTCTTGTAGGCATCGAAATCCAGGATGTCGCATGCGGAGAATGCTCTGGCAATGAATAAAATGGAGAGGAAATACAATCCCGTCCTTATAATATTTTGCTTCATATTCTGAAAAAAAATGTATGCAAATATAATAATTATATTCTTTTTTGCTACATTTGTAATGTAACAAGAAAGTTAACCAAAAGATTGCCATATGAAAAAGAAATCCCCAGAAACCACGTACCCCTGGAAGTTCGCTTCCGTGGGCGGAACCGTCAGAGTAAATGTCCAGAGCGGGCAGGACATCGCCCATCTTGGAGAACTTGACCGCAAGCTATGGACAGTCCTCAGCTGCCCTACCCAGGGCTTGGAATTTGACGCCAGGACGCTGGCCCTCATTGATGTAGACGGCGACGGCCGAGTCCGCGTGGACGAGGTAATCAAGACCGCACAGTGGCTCACCCGTATCCTCAAGGATCCGGACATCCTCCTCAAGGAGCCCTCGGAGCTGGCCTTCGACCAGTTCAACACTGAAGACCCTGACGGCGCCAGGCTGCAGGCATCGGCAAGGCAGATTCTTGCAAACCTCAAGCTGGAGAAAGAGGCAATCAGCCTTGAAGACACCGCGGACAACGTAAAGATCTTTGCCGATACAAAGTTCAACGGGGACGGAATCATAACTCCCGCGTCGGCGGAGGCAGAGGCCGATGCAAAACTCATAGAGACCATCGCCGGCATCGCTTCCGCAGTGGACCGCAGCGGAGCCGCAGGCGTTACAGCAGACCAGATAGAGGCCTTTTACGCCGCCTGTGCGGACTATGTGGCATGGAAAGAAGCCGGTACGGCCGAGGTCTTCCCTTACGGTGACGCCACCGCAGACGCCCTTGCAGCCGTAGACGCCGTCAAGGCCAAGGTTGCCGATTACTTCATGCGCTGCCGCCTGGTGGGCTTCGATGCCGCCATCGCCGGAGCTGTGGACGTCAGCGTAGACAAGATCGCCGCCATCGAGGGCAATCTTGCCGATGCCGCCCCTGAAATCGGTCTCCAGCCCCTTGCAAAGCCTAACGCTGAGGGAAAACTGGACCTCACCACCGGACTCAATCCCGCGTGGAAGGGTGCAATGGAGGCTATGGCCGCCCTTGTAGCTCCCAAGAAGAAATCCCTCACGGAGGCCGACTGGAACGCCATCCTGGCATCCTTCGCACCGTATACCGCATGGCTTGGCGCCAAGAAGGGCGCAGAGGTGGAGGCCCTTGGCCTTGACTGCATAAAGGCCATCCTCAAGGAAGACCGCAAGGCCGCCCTCATGGAGCTTGTGGAAAAGGACAAGGCAGAGGAAGCCAACGCCCTCTCTATCGAGGAAGTTGACAAGCTTCTCCGCCTCGCCCACAATTTCTACCGCTTCCTTAACAACTATGTGGTCCTGTCAGATTTCTATGCACCGGACCAGAAGGCAGTGTTCCAGGCAGGCCGCCTGTACATTGACCAGCGCAGCACGGACCTCTGCGTCAAGGTGGCTGGCCCCGCGCCGGAAATATCGTCCCTGAGCGGCATGTATATCCTTTACTGCGCCTGCACCAGCGAGAAACTGGGCAAGAGTTTCAATATTGCAGCAGTGCTTACTGACGGCGACGTTGACGGTCTCCGCGTGGGCAAGAACGCCGTGTTCTATGACAGGGAAGGCAACGACTACACCGCCAAGGTAACCGCCATCGTGGAGAATCCTCTCTCCATCCGTCAGGCATTCTGGAGCCCTTACAAGAAGGTGGCCCGCCTCATAAGCGACCGCATAGACAAGAAGGCTGCGGAGAAGAACGAAAAGTCCATGTCCGGCCTCACCGCAGCTACCAATAGCGCAGCGGACGGAAAGGCTCCCGCAGCTCCTTTCGACATTGCCAAGTTCGCCGGCATCTTTGCAGCCATCGGCATGGCCCTGGGCCTTGTTGGCGCCGCCCTTGCCGGTGTTGTGGCAGCCCTGAAGGGCATTACCTGGTGGCAGGTGCTCATAGTAATCGCCGTAGTGATGCTCATCATCTCCGGCCCGTCCATGTTCATCGCATGGAGAAAGCTCCGCAAGCGTGACCTGGGTCCCGTCCTCAATGCCAACGGCTGGGCCATCAATGCCAATGCCCTTGTAAACACCAAGTTCGGCAAGACCCTCACATCGCTGGCCAAGTTCCCCAAGCTCACCGCGGTGGATGCAGAGGCCCGCAAGAAGGCTGCCCGCAAGCGCTTCTGGTGCTGGTTCTGCGGCATAATCATAGTAGCCGCAGTGGCTCTATGGCTCTTCAATGTACTTGCCCCCATCGGCATCAAGAGTCCTCTCAAGTGCTACAATCCGGATCCTGTAGAGGAATGCTGTGAAGCCCCCTGTGAGGCCGAGGCCGAGCCCCAGGCAGAACTGCCTGCTGAAGAAACTGCAGAATAATGGATACTCCGTTCCCATATTCCCAGTACGTCACCGGGAAGAATTTCGTGGGGCGTAAGCATGACGTTACTCTCCTGGGCAATATGCTGGCCCAGGGAGAGCACGTCGTCCTCTCCGAACCTCCCAAGACAGGCAAGACTTCCCTTGTACAGCAGACCCTTGTATCGATGAAGATGCAGGGGAAGAGCTTTGTTGTGGGGCAGTTTTCCGTCCTTAACATACGCTCCCTGGAGGAACTCCTTCTCAGGTATGGCTCTACTGTGGTGATGATGGCGGGTTCCACGCCGGCGGAGTATGCCTCGATAGTGGAAGAGTATCTTGGAGGCACCCACTTTGTCTTTGACCCGGCAGCCTTTGCGGAGAGGGGAGAGGTGCTCTCCCTTAACTGGACCCTTGAGAAGGCCGATTTGGATGCCATACTTCGCTTTCCGTTCAAACTGTCAGCCCAGAGGGGGACGCCGTTGTTCCTTATAATAGACGAGTTCCAATGCGTGACGTTGCTTGAAGACCCGGACAGATTCCTTGTTCCTCTCAACGCCGCCATGAAGGAATCCCGTGCAGAGGGCCTCAGGGGCTTCTCCTTTATCCTCTGCGGTTCCGGCGTAAACGCAATGCACCGTATTTTCCGCAGTTCTCTGCTGTTCCACAGGCAGGTGGAGAGGGTGAAACTGTCGCCCATAGATGAAAGGGAGATGGCAGACCACGTCCTCAAGGGCTTCCTGGCCGGCGGAAAGGTCATAACATCGGAACTCATGCAGGGCGCCTGCGCCCTTTTCAAGGGCCATCCCTGGTACATCAACCATTTCTGCGCAATCTGCGACTCCATGACGCGCGGCTATATTATGGAACCCGTGCTGGTAGATGCCCTGTCCTGCCTTGTGAGCGTTCACGAGCCCCGTTTCCAGGACACTGTGAACGGCCTCACCACACATCAGGTTAGTTTCCTCAAGGCGGCAGCCCAGGGAGTGACCCGCTTCAGCGCATCGGACGTCATAGCCCGGTACGGCCTTCATTCATCGGCCAATGTCAAAAGGGTTAAGGATGCCCTCATGAAAAAGGAAGTGCTCACTTTCGACGAGAACGACGCCCCCGTGTTCCTGGATCCGCTGTTCGAATACTGGGTAAAGAAATACTATTTCCAGATTGAGCAATGAAAAAGATAGCAGTACTCACCGGCGCCGGCGTTAGCGCAGAGAGCGGTTTTTCCACCTTCCGTGACAGCGGAGGGCTGTGGGAGCAGTACGATGTAAACGACGTGGCCTCCATCGAGGGCTGGTACCGCAACCGGAAGCTGGTGCTGGACTTCTACAACGGCCTCCGCGTCCAGCTCCGTGATGCAAAGCCCAACCGGGCGCATGAGATAATTGCGGAGCTTGAGAAGAAGTACAAGGTGGATGTCATAACCCAGAACGTGGATAACCTGCACGAGAGGGCCGGTTCCACGCATGTGGTGCACCTTCACGGGGAGCTCACCAAAGTGCGCCCGGAAAACGGGGTGTACGATAATTCCGGTTCCGAGAGGGAAGTGATAGACATCGGCTACGATGCCGTCCGCCTTGGAGACCTTGCCCCCAACGGAAGCCAGCTCAGGCCGCACATCGTGTTCTTCGGGGAAGCGGTTCCAAAGATAGAGCAGGCCATTGACCTTGTTTCTGCGGCCGATATCCTCCTTATCGTGGGCTCGTCCCTGCAGGTCTATCCTGCCGCCGGCCTTTACCGTTATGCCGGTAACGACACTCATATATATGTTATAGATCCCAAGCCCGTGCCCATCCACGACTCCCGGGTTACCATGATCCCGGAAGTGGCTACCGTGGGCATGCAGAAGTTTGTGGAGATGCTGTAGAGTAATGAAAACAAAGTTACTCTTACTCAGTATGCTATTGGCGCTTTCCTGCAGCAGGGAAGTGCGGATGGATCTCCCGGAAGGCGTGAGCCTCTGGGGCGGACGTATCAAGGACGGTTCCGCAATGCCTTATGCCGCCGGTTTCACTGCAGACCTCAGGGACAACCGGTCCAACCAGACAGCGCCTCTGCTCCTTACTTCTGACGGACGCTATGTATGGAGTGACTCTCCTTTCATTTTTACCGTGCAGGAAGGCGGCGTCAGCTTTGACTCCCAGGTAGAAATAGTAAAGGCCGGAGAAACCCTTGCCGATGCCTACCGCGCAGCTTCAGCCGCTCATTTCCCTGCAGACGGTAAGCTTCCTCCTGCAGAATTCTACCGCTGTCCGCAGTACAATACCTGGATAGAGTTCATGTATAACCAGAACCAGGAAGGCGTTCTGGAATATGCCAGAGGCATTCTGGCAAACGGCCTTCCCGCCGGCATCATAATGATAGACGACACCTGGCAGGAAGACTACGGCAAGTGGAATTTCCACCCTGCCCGTTTCCCCAACCCCAAAGCCATGTGCGACGAGCTTCACCGTATGGGCTTCAAGGTAATGCTCTGGATATGCCCCTTCGTGAGCATGGACCAGTACCAGATATGCCAGGAAATAGAATCCGTGGGCGGTTTTCTTGCTTCTCCGGACGGCAGCGGCCCTTATCCCGTACGCTGGTGGAACGGAACATCGGCAGTACTGGACCTTTCAAATCCCAAGGCCGCAGACTGGTTCCGCGGTGAGCTGACCCGCCTTACAGACACTTACGGAGTTGACGGTTTCAAGTTCGATGCCGCAGACTTCGAATATTACCCTGCTGATGCAGTTGCTGCAGGCGGCTCCGTTCCCGGATGGGAGCAGTGCTCGCTCTTCGTTCAGCTGGCAGGGGAGTACCCTTACAACGAGCTTCGCGCCGGCTGGCGAAATGCCGGAAAGCCCATTGTCCAGCGCCTCCACGACAAGGCCCATTCCTGGGAAGACCTTGCCAAGCTTATTCCTGAAATGATGGCGGAGAGCCTCATGGGATTCAGTTTCTGCTGCCCGGACATGGTTGGCGGCGGCAGTTTCGGCACATTCCTTAGCGGCAAGACAGACCAGGAACTCATAGTGCGTTCCGCCCAGGTCCATGCCCTTATGCCCATGATGCAGTTCTCCCTTGCCCCATGGAGGGTCCTTTCAAAAGAGAACTACGCGGCCGTCCTCAAGGCCGTGAGTATCCGCGACAGCTTCATGGATTACATTGAAGCCCTCTATAAAAAGGCCGCCACAGATGGAGAACCCATTGTGGCCCCGCTTGAATTCCACTTCCCCCATCAGGGCTTTGCATCCGTGAAGGATGAGTTCATGCTTGGTGACAGAATCCTGGTAGCGCCGGTGCTCACTCCCGGCACCACCCGCACCATTGTACTGCCCCGGGGTACATGGAAAGCCGATGACGGCCAGATTTACCAGGGCGGTGAGCATTCCATAGACGTACCCGTAGACAGACTCCCTTACTTTGAAAGGCTATGAACTGATTACCTTTCATTGAGGATAACAAAAGGTGTATTATTCTTTTATTAAAGCCAATTATTTTAGCTAACTTTGCGTAGCTAAAACCCAAAACAATGACACTCGAAAACACTACTCCGGAGCGCATAGAAGAGCTTGTACTCAAACAGAGGGCTTTCTATGCCACCGGAACAACGCGCGACGTCAAGTGGCGCAAATCACAGCTTAAAGCATTCAACGCCGGGCTCAAGAAGTGGGAGAAACCCCTTTGCGACGCCCTTTGGCAAGACCTTCACAAAAGCTACGAAGAGGCCTTCATGACAGAACTGGGCCTTGTTTACGGTGAACTTGGAGAAGCAATACGCAAAGTAGGAAAGTGGGCAAAGCGGCGCTGCCGGCCCACAAACCTTCCGGTAATGCCTTCTTCCAGCTATATAGTCCGTGAGCCCCTTGGCTGTGCGCTCATCGTGAGCCCCTGGAACTATCCGGTCCAGCTGCTGCTGAACCCGCTGGTTGGCTGCATAGCCGCCGGATGCACTGCCATTCTGAAGCCATCGCCCTATGTCCCCAATATCTCCAAAGTAATTGAGGAGTTCATCAAGGACACATTCGCAGAGGAATACGTGGCCGTGGTACAGGGCAACCGCCTTGTGAACGGAGAACTGTTCCGTCACAAGTACGACATCCTTTTCCTCACCGGCAGCCCTTCACTTGCGCGCATTGCCGCGGCCGCTCAGGCGCAGTACCTTACTCCAATGATACTTGAACTTGGCGGCAAGAGCCCCTGCATAGTGGACAAGGACGCCAATCTCCGGATTGCTGCCCGCCGCATAGCCTGGGGCAAGTGCCTCAACAGCGGCCAGACCTGCATCGCCCCGGACTATCTCTTCCTCCATGAAGACATCAAGGACGCCTTTGTGGAAGCCTTCAAGAAAGAACTTGCCGGCCTGTACCCGGATGGCACGGAGAAGTCGGACAAGTTTGTCCACATAGTCAAGGAGAGTGCCTTTGACCGCCTTACCGGCTATTTCAAGGACGGTAAAATCATCGCAGGAGGCCGCTCAAACAAGGAGAATCTCTGGATAGAGCCCACCCTCCTGGAAGGCGTTTCGCCCGATGCCCCCGTAATGCAAGAGGAGATCTTCGGCCCCATATTCCCCATCATGACATTCAAGGACCGCAAGGAGGTCGAGGACTTTGTGAACGGCCGTGAGAAGCCGCTGGCATTCTACTACTTCGGCAAGGGTTGCGACGGCTGGGACATAATAGGCAAGACCACCTCCGGCGGCGCCTGCATCAACGATACCATAATGCACATCGCCAACAGCAACGTGCCCTTTGGCGGCGTAGGCAATTCCGGCATGGGGAGCTATCACTCAGAGCGCAGCTTCCTGGCCTTCACCCATGAGAGAGCGGTCATCAAGTCCCCCACCTGGATAGACCTCAAGTTCCGCTACATGCCCTACAAACTCTTTGGTATAATCAAGAAAATGCTCCTTCTGAGCGCAGAATAATATGAAAATAGAAGGTAAAACCGTCCTTATCACCGGTGGATGCTCCGGTATAGGCAAACTCATGGCCATAGGCTGCCTGGAAAAGAAGGCGGCTCAGGTAATAATCTGGGACATCAACGAGGCCGCAATCGCCGCAACCGTTGAAGAACTCTCATCAAAGGGCAAGGTCTGGGGCACCAGGGCCGATATTTCTTCTCCGGCATCCATCGACGCCGCAGCGGCTGCCACCAAGGCCGCCTGCCCTCCTGTGGACATCCTCATCAACAACGCCGGCATCATCACCAACAACAAGTTCTTCTGGGAGCAGACGGACAAGGATATCGACCTCACAATCGATATAGACACAAAGGGAGCCATGTACGTTGCCCTTCGCTTCATCAACGACATGCGTGAGCGCGGAGTGGGCCACATCTGCAACATTGCATCAGCGGCCGGCATGCTGCCCATCCCCAGGATGTCACTGTACTGCGGTGCCAAGTGGGGCGCCATCGGCTGGTCCGACAGCGTCCGCATAGAGCTGGAACGTGAAAAGAGCCCGGTGAAGGTAACCACCGTGGCACCTTATTTCATCAATACAGGCATGTTTGACGGCATAAAGTCTGTCTTCAAGGTACAGAAGCCGGAAGTGGTTGCAAAGAAAGTCCTGAAGGGTATTGAGCGTAACCGCGACTTCGTGGGCATCCCCTTTGGCCAGCACTTCATCCGCTTCAACCAGGGAATATTCCCCAAGGGCCTGTTCAACCTTGTCTTCGGCGACATCTGCGGCTTATATACCGTGATGGACCACTTTACCGGCAGGGTGAAGAAATAATTTTGCATAGGGTATTGTAAATCAACAAATAATTCCTATCTTTGCAGTCCGATTTTTTAACGGCTGAAAGGCAGAGTAAGTGCTGGGAAGGTCCAGACGCCTCAGGCTCAAACTTTTAAACAAGTTTTACAACATGTACGCAATCGTAGACATTGCAAGCCAGCAGTTCAAGGTAGAGGCCGGTCAGGACATCTTCGTCAACCGTCTCCAGGCCAAGAACGGAGAGGCAGTGGAGTTTGCCAAGGTCCTCCTCATCGACAATGAGGGCGCCGTAAAGGTAGGCACTCCCTATGTAGAAGGAGCAGTTGTCAAGGCCACCGTCCTGGACGATGACGCAAAGGCAAAGAAAGTGCTCGTGTTCAAGAAGATCCGCCGCAAGGGATTCCAGACTCTGAACGGTCACCGTCAGAAGCTCACCAAGATCCACATCGACGCTATCGCTTAACTTTAAAAGGAGAAACAGATTATGGCACACAAGAAAGGTCAATCCAGTTCCAAGAACGGCCGTGAGTCCCATTCCAAGAGACTTGGCATCAAGAAGTTCGGCGAAGAGGTCGTAAAGGCCGGCAACATCATCGTACGCCAGAGGGGTACCGCCCACAATCCGGGCCAGGGCGTCGGCATGGGTAAAGATCACACTCTTTACGCCCTTGTAGACGGAACCGTAAAGTTCACCCGCAAGCGTGAGAACAAGTCCTATGTCTCAGTAGTTCCCTTCGAGAACTAAACGGCAGGACGCAACAGAATCAAGGAGGACCTCGCCGTCCTCCTTTTTAATTCCCCACATTTATGCTTACACTCAAAACCCTGCGCGAAGACCCGGAGATGGTCATCCGCAAACTTGCAAAGAAGCATTTCGACGCCCGTGAGATAGTCATGGACGTAATCGCCATGGACGACAGGCGCAAAGCCATACAGCAGGAATCCGACGCCCTCCTTGGCCAGCAGAAGAAGGCAGCCGCGGAAATCGGCGCCCTCATGAAGGCCGGCAAGAAGGAAGAGGCAGAGGCCGCAAAGGCACAGGTCGCAGCCCTCAAGGCCCGCTCCCAGGAGCTCCTTGCAGAGGCCGATTCCAACGCCGCCGCACTCCAGGACAAGCTTGTCCTTCTCCCCAACCTCCCGTACGACCTCGTACCGGAAGGCTCCGGCGCAGAGGACAACCTGGTAGTGAAGATGGGCGGACCGGAGCCCAACCTCCCGGAAGGCGCTCTCCCTCACTGGGAACTTGCAAAGAAGTACGATATCATCGACTTCGACCTTGGCGTAAAGATTACCGGCGCGGGTTTCCCCGTGTACAAGGGTAAGGGTGCAAAGCTCCAGAGGGCCCTCATCAACTTCTTCCTGGACCGCAACACTGCTGCCGGTTACAAAGAGGTTGAGCCTCCCGTGATGGTGAATGCGGCATCGGGCTTCGGCACCGGCCAGCTTCCGGACAAGGAAGGCCAGATGTACCACGCCACCATCGACAATTTCTACATGGTCCCCACCGCAGAGGTGCCTGTGACCAATATTTTCCGCGACGTCATCCTGGGTGCCGACGAGTTCCCTCAGAAACTCACCGCCTACACCCCTTGCTTCCGCAGGGAGGCAGGTTCCTATGGCAAGGATGTCCGCGGCCTCAACCGCCTGCACCAGTTTGACAAGGTGGAAATCGTCCGTGTGGAAAAGCCGGAGAACAGCTATGCTGCTCTGGATGAGATGATTGCACACGTAGAGAGCCTGGTTAATGAACTTGGCCTCAAGTACCGCATCCTCCGTCTTTGCGGCGGAGACATGAGCTTCACCAGCGCCATCACCTATGACTTCGAGCTCTATAGCGCAGCCCAGGGCCGCTGGCTCGAGATTTCTTCCGTCTCCAACTTCGAGAGCTACCAGGCCAACCGCCTGCACCTCCGCTACAAGGACCAGGACGGCAAGATGCAGCTTGCGCACACCCTCAACGGCAGCTCCCTTGCCCTTCCGCGTGTAGTTGCAGCTCTCCTTGAGGACAACCAGAAAGACGGCTACATCGAGATCCCCGAGTGCCTCAGGCCTTACACCGGCTTCGACCGCATTGACTAGCTCCAGCTAAGTTTTTAAGACCCGCGAAGTACAAATCTTGGCCGATATTTGTACTTCGCGGGTTGTTTTTAGACAAAAACTGGCATAATCTGTCCGCGAGGTACAAACTCATGGTCTTTTTTGGATTTCGCGAGCATAAGAATGCTCTTACTTGGTTCTTATGTCATTTTTTATTAATTTTGGAAAGGAGAAATAAACGGGTAAGAGATATGCATTTAAAACGTTATATAACTGCGGTTTTCATATTATTGGTATCATTCCTGACGGTCGCCGCACAGAGTGATCCGATAAGCCAGGTATTCTCCCCGAACGCTGCCGAATTGGGTAAATATGGCAAAATACCCGTAAGTTATTTCACCGGCCTCCCTAATATAAGAATTCCCCTCACCGAAGTTCAAGGGAAGAACCTGACGCTCCCCGTTCATCTTACATATCACGCCGATGGCAACAAGCCGGAGCAGCACCCAGGATGGGTCGGACAGGGGTGGACTCTTCATGCCGGTGGATGTATAAACAGAATCATTAATGGATGGAAGGACGAGTTAAGTTATATTGAGTTTAAGTCCAATTATCCAGAATCAGCAATAATATATCAGCCGGGTTATTTTGACAATATGGCAGATATGTCTATAATGAATTGGATGGACACAACTGTTTTAAAACAGTCGTATAATGTTTATTGCCCTATTGATAGGATGCCTGACGAGTTTCAGGTAAACTTAGATGATATACAGGCATCTTTCTACTTTGTCGGAGAGAATGATATTCGAATTGTGTCTCAGAGCAACGTTGACTTCAAGGTCGAGTGCCATATGAATGATGGCGAATTAGCTCTATCCTCGGGGCCAAATGATTATGACGGTTCCTTGGTAATGTATCGTGACGCTATTGATACGAGCATTACATTCAAGGCTCATTTATACAGATACATCGACAAGATAACAATTACCTCGAAAGACGGAACCAAGTACCATTTCGGCGGAGACAGAGAATCAATTGAGTTCAGTATTAGACAACGATACAGTAAAGAGTATGCCCAACTTCATCCTTCCGAGCATAAATGGAATGCTGTCGGAACTGCAAATACATGGATGTTAACCAAGATAGAAAGACCGGAGGGAGAAGAAATCACATTATCTTATAATCATAATGGAATCCCGATTGTAAGAAGTGTTTCACATGAGGTGTTCGGTTTTAATGAAGTTGTCGGAGCTAACCAGAGCAATATGGCCCATTATGTTGCCATTGACACTTTTGCGGGGACATTGAATGGTCAGACGAAACCATATTTAGGTATAGGATATCATTTTCTTATGCCCTGCTACCTAACTAATATTTCATCCAACCGTACTGGGGATTATCTTGTTTTTGAAAAAACCAACTCAACTGAATTAGAATATGAATTCAATCCTCTTGAAATAGATTATCTTGTAGGTACCTTCAACGAACCTTCCAAACCATTCCCGCCAGCATATCTAAAATCACATAGTACTTATAAAAAACTAACAAATATTCGCGGCCGGCGTGGAACGTTTACGTTTGTTTATAACAACTCTTCTTCTGAACGGTTACGACTGGAATCCGTTGACATTAAAAACAATAATACCGTTTTAGGAAAGTATTCTTTCGAGTATAACAACGCCCCACAGCCGCATTATAATGCCAGAGTCTCAGATGTGTTTGGCTATTATAACGGCCAGGCACAACCCGCGTCCCATGCCGATACTGTTGGAATCAATATCAACTGTCTTTATGTTAATCCGGATTCACTGCAGGCCGGGATTCTGACTAAGATTACTTATCCTACGGGCGGTCATACCACTTTTGAATATGAGCCTCATTCATATGGCAAGATTGCGGGACAGTTCCCTTTTTCTGTTTATTCGAGTTCGGGGGTGGTTGGCGGCTTAAGAATAAAAAAGATAACAGATAGTTCCGGGCAGAATAATGGAACGAGACAATTCTACTATGTGGACGAATCCGGCCATAACAGTGGGATACTCTCGGGTATACCAAGGTGCTCGGTTTCCGGGACTTTAAAAAGAACGGCAGGGCTATTCCCCACCGTAACTGTTGAAGATGATTATTCTATTTATCAAGATGCGTCTATCACACCATTATCCTTGACCAGCGGTTGCCATATAACTTATTCTTACGTAAAAGAAGTCTTGGAAGATGGATCTTACATATACTATCATTATTCAAATCATGATGAAGCAGAATATAGGGATTCCCTTTCAGCAAATACTGCCGGATCCATCACGGGGAGAATGATTGGTGATTCTTATATATCAAAAGAGCTTTGTCGCGGCCTTCTCTTGTCAAAAAAAGAGTACTCATCCTCCGGGGTACTTGTTAGGAAAGATATCTATTCATACTCCTTAGAGCCCAATGAGTTTGTCCCTTCTGTGTCAAGGATATCTTTATGTGGGACTCATGAACCTTTTATCAGACTTAATTATAACCGAATATATTGTTATTTCCCGCACCCAACTTACCAAACAACACAAACCTATTTCGATAGTAATACTGCGATAACTGAATCAAATAACTTCGGGTACGATAAATACCGTAACCTTACCTTGTTCAGCAAAACTGTCGGTAATCAAACAAAAGAAATCAGAACCAGCTACAGCGGCACAATGGGGTGGGGTAATTACAGCCACTATCTTATTCCTAAAGGAATTACAGGTTTGCCGGTTGAAAAGAAGACGCTTTTAAATGGTAGTTTCATAGCTGCGGAAATTACTGATTATAACACCATTGGCCTTTTTGAGAGCCATTACGCGGCGGAGATTGATACCCCTCTGGCCACTTTTACAAATTATCAAGGTGTCCCAGCTTCTCGTGACAGTCATTATCCCTCAACGCCTGATATGACAGTGCAAAGCAGGGATTCATATGGTAATCCGAAGACGGTATATACCATGGAAGATGGATATCAGACCTTGGTTTGGAATTCTGACGGAAACAAGCTTTGTATGAAGGGGCACGGCAATAACAATATGTATTATTATGATTTTGAGAATAATTATACATCTCCAGCCGGATTCAATAGCGACCACTGTCACGTGGGCCCGTTTGTCTTGAACTGTACAATCGATTTTGGCGTAGATTATTATTGTGACTACTGGTTGAATACCGGTTCCGGGTGGCATTATTATAAAAGGACCTACCCCGGTGGGAACATTGTTCTGACAACGCAAACGGGAGCTTGTATCGACCAAGTCAGGGTATATCCTGCACTTGCAGATGTCGATAGCTATACTTGGGATTCTAAAGGTAATCTTCGTAGTATAGTCGACGTCAGAGGTAAAGTGTTTTCCTATGAGTACGATAATCTGGGACGGCTTCTCCGCATCAAGGATACAGAGGGCGCTACTATTGAAGATTACGACTACAGATATGTTACAGGGGGTAATCAAAACAATAGGAGGGTGCGCCAGAGGTACACCACAACAAACTCTGGTGCCACAGCCCCGCATCTGACAGAAATAGAGTATTATGACGGTCTTGGCAGGGACACTCAGAATGTCCAGCGCGGCACCAACATGTCCAGCCTGGTCACCCTTACTGAATATGACTCGTCCGGAAGGGTCTCGAATTCATGGCTCCCGGTCGGTACCGGGATGAATGGTTTTACGCCATATTCTCGCAGTACGATAGTGAATCAAGGATCCGGTACTACCCAATATGCCGATACTGTATTATACGCAACAACCATATATGATAACTCACCTCTTGAGCGAATACGCGAAAAGTGGGGCCCTGGTAAACAGTGGCGCAATTCAGGAAAGAAAACAGCGTATTCCTATTTTGCAAACCAATCGACCGGAGGAGACCTGACGTGCCGGAGATATGAGGTGATTCCACAAAATGATACTTTATGGAATCTCCATTTTACCGGAATACATGTTAGTGGGACCTTAAGTGTCGTAAAAACAATTGATGAGGACGGTTTGAGTAGTTTTGAATTCCGTGACTTTGAAGACAGGATTATTCTGACAAGAGTTGTTAATGGCAACGAGTATTTAGACACTTATTATATATATGATGGCTTCGGGCGGCTGCAGGCTGTTTTGCCCCCTGAATTGATCAATTACATAGAAGGGAACCTGGGGCAAGTAGTATCACCGTCAGGTGGGGCAAGCATTAAGATGAATCATTTTGCGTACCTATACAAATATGATTCTCGTGGTAATTGCATTGCAAAAAAGCTTCCCGGCTGCGGCTGGACTTATATGGTCTATAACAAGCGGAACCAAATGGTTTTGTCACAAGATGCAGAACAGCGAAAAACAAACACCTGGCTGTTTGCTTTAAATGATGACCTGGGGCGGATTTGCTTACAAGGAACATCCAACGGGACATTGGATGTTTTCTCCGCGCCATTGATAAATACTGACGTCATAGTTCAACGCTCATCTTCTTCATCGTCCACTTACGGCTATGATCTGCTGAACTTCCCTTTAAACAATCATACAGTGCATGAAGTGAGCTGGTATGATGATTACGGATTCCGTGGGAGTTGGGGTGTCCCCGATGGCGATGACGCACGTATTGAAAGGACAGTAGGCGCTGGGGATGGCTCCTCTGTGCCCGCTCCGGGAGCGACCGGAGCAAGCAGCCGTGGTCTTCTCACCGGCCGACTCGAGACCGTTCTTGGCGGAAGAAGCATTAACAACGATCTATGGAGTGTTTGGTACTATGATTCTCGCGGCAGAGTTGTTCAATACAACAGGGAAAGGATGGACGGCGGGGCCGACAGGGAAGAGTATTCGTATTCCTTTACGGACGATTTGACGGGCAAGATTATTGTACACGATGTGGGGGCCGCCAATCCTATGACAGAGCATTATTCATATAGTTACGATACTTGGCTTCGCCCATCTTCCGTTCAGCATCAATTGGACGGGCGGAATCCGGTTGCTCTTCATCAGTGGACTTATGATTCCATAGGTCGGATTACAAGTGATAGCCGAAATGGCGTTGCCGGATTAAATACTACATTTAAGACTACAATACGTGGTGGAAGAAGCCAGATTATGACAGGTCTCCAAGGACAGACTTTCTTAGAAGAACTTTACTATCAGACTATCCCTCCCACTGGTCCCGTCAATACTCCGTTGTGGAATGGAAGGATTAGTAGAATGGACTGGAGAGTTGGAGAAGATAGCATGACGCGCAGCTATGTATATAGTTACGATGATGCGTCCAGACTGATATCGGCAGATTATCAGGCATCTTGGGGAGATTCCGACTTTAGCCGTGCGTATACTTATGATTCTAATGGGAATGTGACATCAATATCGGGGAAAAATAAATCTTCTCTACAACTTAGCGAAGAGCAATTCTCAATGACCTTCCCTCATACTGGCAATCAACTCACATCCCTTCTGGGAGAATATGATCGTACCGGTCGTATGACAAAGGATATAACGAATGGAATCAGTCTTATCCAGTACAATGATTACGACATGCCGGATTTGGTTAATAAAGGCACTACAGCATATTATTATTCCTATACCTCGGGCGGAAGAAAAGTTGAGACTGGAAAAAGAATCATAAGGCATATCATTAATCAACCAGTTATTAGATATAGCCCTGTACGGAGTTACGAGGGAAGTGTAGAATACACATTTTCAAACTCGTCAGTTCCTGTTCTTGACCGGATAATGATAGACGGAGGATACATTGACGCATCCGATAGCACATATCATTTCTTTGTTACAGACCATCTTAGCAGTGTGCGTGCAGTGACTGATGCTAACGGAAACATCGAACAGGTAAATCATTACGGGCCCTACGGAGAATTGCTTGAAGACAGTCTCCAATCGTTGCCGTTTAGAGTTCTCAATAGCGACTTCAATCAATACAAATTCATAGGAAAGGAGTGGGATTCACATATCGCTTCATATGATTTTGGGGCAAGATACTATAGCCAGGCACTGGCCAGATGGGGCACACAAGACTCGATGGCAGAGGATTACTATAGGTTAAGTCCGTATTCCTATTGTGCTGGAGATCCAGTGAATCATGTGGATAATGAGGGACAGTTCCCGGAAACAATATGGGATATTGCAAATGCTGTAATGGACGTGTCCAGTTTGGTGGAGAATATCAAAAACCGAAAATGGAAAGCCGCTGCATTGGATGCTGGTGGTCTGGTATTGGATATGGCTGCAGTAGCATTACCTTTTGTTCCTGGAGGCGCTGGTAGTGTTATTAAGGCGGCAAAAGTTACAGATAAAGCGATAGACGCTACGAAGGCCATTGATGGAACTATTGACGCATCTAAATCAATTAATAGAGTAGATGGTGCCGTTAATACTGTTAAAACGGTTCACGGGAATGCGGCCACAAGTTCAAAAGCACAGCATGCATATGACATAATAGATAAAGAAACGAACAAAGTTGTAAAGACAGGTGTAAGTGGAGGCCCAATTAGAAAGGTCGATGGTAAGTCATATCGGGCAGAGTCTCAAGTTCGTAAATGGAATAAAGAAGCAGAATATGAACGATATAAATCTGTGATAACTCACAAAGAACCTCAAGGTCCAAATGCACGGGGAAATATTTATGAGTATGAAAGGAATCGTGCCAATGAATTAAGAGCAAAAGGTCATTTGGATGACAGAAACCTACACGCAAGGCCATAAAACCAAATTATAATGTTTTTAAGAAGAATTATATTTCAGTTAAAAAAAGATAATCATTCTTGGAAAGAGTATGATGAGCTATTGTTGAAACGTTTTGATTACAATAGTTATTTTGTTATGCACTATCTGTCAATGCAGATAAGAAAGAAGAATTATCAAACAGATGGGACATACAGTTCTATAGGCGTGAATATTTCTTTGACAGATCAATTGATGAATCACAACGTGGTTGCAATGAATCAATTCGGTTGCCTCCATTGTAGTATAATTGTTAGTAAAGAAGAGTTTGAGCAATACTTGCATGAGCCTATCATAAGAATAAGAAATGAGTATTATTTAGAGTGGCTTCAAAGAGGCTATCTTTACATTAATAATAATAAAGAGATTCCCGTGGATTTGCTCCTCAGTCTTCATGACGAATTTAGGAAAAACGGGTACAAAAACGAGATTCTTTTTAAGCAATTGTGTTATAAGCCTTTAGGTATTAAAGTGGTCTTTACTAAAGTTCTCACAACATCAGAGTTTCACTTAGCTATAAACGCATATGACAGAAATACCGGAGTAATGCTGGCAGAAGGAACGGTGTTCAGGACTGCGCCGGATGACGTTTTCTATGCACATGTTATTAAAAATCTTCAAGTTATAGGAGATAAGCTTATTATTCTTGATTTTTTGAATCGACCTACCTTTATCATTGATATTCCGGGCTTATGCAAAGGCGATGTCCATATTGAATATGCAGGAGATATGTTTAATGAAGAAAAGCAGAGAAAACAGGATGAATTGATTCAGCAACTTATTTGGTAGTATCTTTTGATAACACTCTGTTCTCACACCCTCGCCTTCAACGGCCGTGCACAGTTAATTGTTGAGGATGAGGACCAGGATGTAAATGCCTGTGTTGTGGTACGTGTTCTTCAAGATGTTGATGAGTGTCTATGAGATATCCGGAGATAGGTATTCCCGCTAGAAACAGTGCATTATCATTTGTGTTTTATTTGTAAGCATCCGAACAAGTACGTCTGTCAGTTTGTATAAGTGCGGTGTAACTTTGCCCCACTAATACAAACTGACATTATTATGATAACACGCGAGCAAATCGAAGAGATCCAGACGGAGAGCCGGGAGAAGGGCGTCTCCA